>NZ_JBWKWT010000004.1:70813-482390 GCF_059422365.1 Pseudomonas sp. GW821-FHT01E10 | reverse complement strand
CGGTAGTTCAGTCGGTTAGAATACCGGCCTGTCACGCCGGGGGTCGCGGGTTCGAGTCCCGTCCGCTGCGCCATATTCGGTATCTGGAACACTGAACGCCAGATCACCACAGAAAGCCCGCTTAATGCGGGCTTTTTGCTGTCTGGGATTCGGCTTTTTACCGGATTCACTGAATAAAGCGACCTGTTCGGGTCGCTTTTTTCGTTTCTGCCTTACTTATTGTTCGCCGTTGCGGCTGTGTCGATAGTCGCTGACGGCCTCGTACACCGCTTTGCGCAACCGGTTGATCCCACCAATCGGCCGATGGGCTTCAAGGCCGAACCATGGATTGAACGACAGGTTGTCGCATTGCAGGTTCAGCGCCGGGGTGTCGAAATCCTGGGCGGGCAGCTTGATCCTGGCCACGGTTTCGAAGGGCGCGTCTCGTTCACGCCACTCGATGCTGGTGTCTTCGATCGGCATGTATTGGCCCGGATCCTGACGCTGGATCTGCAAAACGAAACAGGCCGGCACCCGATCAGTCGACAGCTGCTGGTTCAGCGCACTGCGCAGGAAGTTCGGCAGGTTTTGATTTTGCGTGGGCAGCGTGTAGGTCGGGCAGCTCTCCGGATCCGGGATTACCCGGAATTTGACGTTGGCCTCACCAAACTTGTACGGCGAAACCGAAAAGTAGGTGGTCTGGGTCGGACTTGCCGGGGCAGGGGAGAGTGTCGCCAGCGCAATAAACAGATGACGAACCTGCCAGGTGCGCGGATCCCAAGCCGGGAAGAACGCCATTATCGTTTTGCCGTCAGCCTGAGCGGCCACATTCTGACGATACTCGGCGACATCGCTGACAAAGAAGTTCGGATGGTTGAACATCACGAAATCCTGCTCGTTGCGCCCTTGTCGATCACTCAGCAACTGTTTACCCGGCACATCGAACAACTTGATCGCCATGCCCCGAGCATCGCGGATGCTGTCGAACTGCGGATAGGCATTGCCGTTGGACAGACGCATCGTCGCTTGCCAGGTTTTGCCGGGTTCGCTGAACACGCCTTGGCGCAACGCCGTCGCCAGATCCGGTAGCACCTGAACCTCGGCCTTCACGCAACCATGGGCCTTGGCGTGAGCGTCGCGCAGATAGCGAGTACTTTCGCGGTGTTGATCGACGATCCGCACCGCTGTCTGGATGATGTCCCGGGTCATCACCGCTTCGCCGTCCGGAATCAGTTCTTCAGCCGATACCGGGCCGCGATGTTGCCAGGCGAGCCATGCCATGGTCAGCGCCCAGCCGAGGACCCCCAAGCCCAACATCCACAGCAGGGTTTTACCAAGGAAGGCACCCAGGCGTAGCCAGAGCGTGATCAGCATGGGTCAATCCTTTTGACTGATGAGGTGGTCTGGCAATTGCGACTCCACCGGGCCGCCCAACACTTTCAGGTATTCCAGCAGCGCCCAGCGCTCCTGCGGTTGCAGCAGGCGACCGATCACGCCATTACCGCGCTCGCCGTCGCGGAATTCGTGGCCGCTGTTGTGATTGCCGGTAATACGCGTGTCGAACACAAAACCGTTGGTGAAGGCTTCGGTGCGATAGCCCAGGTGTTTGGGATCGTATTCGAAGGTGCCCTTATAGAACGTTGTTGCGCGTTCATCCTGGGGCGAGAGCAGTTGATAAATGCTCGGCACCGAACCGTTGTGCAAAAACGGCGGCGTGGCCCAGACGCCCGCCAGCGGCCGGGCCTTATAGCTGCGTAATTCCTGGACGCCGATAGGCAAGCCGAAACCGTCCAGATTCGGCCGCTCCGCCGGTGTCACATTGGCAGCGCGATAGGCCTGGTTCCCCACAAAAGCAGTGACGTAGGCCAGCCCCTTGGCCACTGACAACTGGCTCAAATCCAAGGGCTCCGTGGGTTTTGGATGCAATTGCACGTCCAGTTGCGCAAGCTCTGCCGGATCCCACTTCAAGGCCGACAGATCGAAGCGATGGTCGGCAATATTGTTGGCGGCGCCGGGGTCTGTGCCAATCACCTCCACGGGCAGTAAGTTCAGGTGGTGCACCGGTCTGCCGTCGCTTTGGGTGACGCGGGGGACGTGGCACCCAGCGCAGTTTTCAGCGAATAGTGCGCGGCCTTTTGCGGCCAACGGTTTGTCGATGGAGCCCAGCAAGGCTTCCGGCCAGACGGGCGGCTTGAGTCGTTGCAGGGTTTGTTCGATCCGGTGCAGATCGCGCACCCGGACGCTGGACGGATAGCGGTCGTCGCCCTTGAGAGGCTGCCCGCTGGCGTCGAAGAAATTCAGCGTGGCGCCGACACCCAGGGCCTCGCCGATGTTACGGGCCATCGGTTGCTGCGCCGAACCGTTCCACTGCACCCAGTCGAAGGTCCACATGTCCCACAGTTGCGGGTAGTCCACCGGCGCGTTGGCCACGCGGTAGTTGGCCGGCGAAATGGCGTCGCCGAAGCTGGCGTTGGCAATGCGCCCGAAGGCGTCGGTACGGCCGGGGCCTTCTTCGGTGGGGTAGAGCCCGCGATGGGTATCGTTCCAGGCCACTTTCAAGAAGGTATCGAGTGAGCTTTTGAAGTCCTGGCGTAGCTGTTGATGCCGGGCGTCATAGTCCTGGCCCAGGACATTGCGCGCGAAACGTTCGAATTTCCACGGGTTGTAGTAAGTCGAGGCGAGGCTGGCCACCAGTGCCTGGCCAAAGCTGCCGCCGCGCAGGGTCGGGACGCTGGACGGCAACACATGCTGGGCCGAGCCGCCGTCGATGCGCACGGCCTGGCCGTTGAAACGCAATTCGCCGGTGTGGCAGGCGGAACAGGTGATGTCCAGAAACTCTTCCTGGCTGCCCGGATTCTGATGACGGGCGAAACCGACGGGCAGGTTGCCAGGGTTGTCTGGCGTGGCTTTCTGGCTCGGATCGATCAGAAAACCAAAGCGTGCGAGGTATTCGGGAGCGGCGAATCGTTTTTGCGAGAACGGCAGTTCGAGCGCGTTGAACCAGTCATAGCGCAAGCCTTTGACTTGGGTGCCTTGGGGCGTGAAGTAGTAGGCCTGGCGGTCTGCGGCGCTCCATTGCTCCAGGTAATGCACCTGTTGCGCCGGTGACCAGGCCGGTAATTTCGGGTTGGCGACGTAGTACAGCACCACGGCGAGGCCCAGCCCCAGTAGTACTGCGATCAGAATCAGCAAGCGGATTATGAGGCGCACGATAAACATCCTTGTCAATTTGTAGCTCTCTTATGCCTCAGCTGATGAAGTGCGGCAAGAGGCCATTACGCCAAGGGCTGTGGGAACCGGCATCGGGGGCTGTGAGAGCCAGATGACAGAAGCTTCATCGTTCTAATCCCGAAATGCGTTTAAACACCTGAACTTATCGGAAGTTTCCTGCTCTCATGCCGGTAGCCATTGGTCGTGGCCGCCTGATAAGCTCGCGGCTTTACTCGATTGCCCTTTAGGCGCATGAACAAGGAAATAGCATGAAACAGCATCGGTTGGCGGCGGCGGTGGCCCTGGTTGGCCTGGTACTTGCGGGTTGTGATTCGCAGACCAGCGTAGAGCTGAAAACCCCGGCGCAAAAAGCTTCCTACGGCATTGGCCTGAACATGGGCAAAAGTCTGGCTCAGGAAGGCATGGATGATCTGGACTCCAAAGCCGTAGCCCAAGGCATCGAAGATGCCGTCGGCAAGAAAGAACAGAAACTGAAGGATGAGGAACTGGTTGAAGCCTTCGCAGCGCTGCAGAAGCGTGCCGAAGAGCGTTTGGCCAAGATGAGCGAAGAGTCGGCAGCCGCCGGCAAGAAATTCCTCGAAGAGAATGGCAAGAAAGCCGGTGTCGTCACCACGGCTTCCGGCCTGCAATACGAAGTGGTCAAGAAGGCCGATGGCGCGCAGCCTAAGCCGACCGACGTAGTGACTGTTCACTACACCGGTAAACTGACCAACGGCACCGTTTTCGACAGCTCCGTCGAGCGCGGCAGCCCGATCGATCTGCCGGTCAGCGGTGTGATTCCGGGTTGGGTCGAAGGCCTGCAACTGATGCACGTTGGCGAGAAGTACAAACTGTACATCCCTAGCGACCTGGCTTACGGCGCCCAAAGCCCTAGCCCGGCGATTCCAGCCAACTCGGTGCTGGTATTCGACCTGGAGCTGCTGGGCATCAAGGATCCAGCCAAACAAGACGACGCCAAGTAATCCGCGTCTGCTCGAAAAAACAACGCCTCGCTTATGCGGGGCGTTGTTGCATCTGGGGTTTGGTGAAGGTAAACAAAGCGAACGGATGCGGTACGCTGCAGTCATAGCCAGTGAGAGTGCCCGAGCTAGACGGACCGGTGCGCCAAGTCAATGAAATCTTGGGTTTTTTTATGTGAGTAAAAAACGCCCGATCTGAGCAAGACCCTTGTGAAACGGGGCCTCCAGCGGTGAAATGCAGCTCTGTTCACAAGGTTATCCACAATTTGTGTGGATAACATTTCAGTGGGAGGAAAAGATGAAAATGCCCTGGAATTTCGCCCGCTTCCTGCCAATGGCCGGGCGCCTGCTCGCCCGTGGTCGTTTGCCGACCCTGCTGTTCGCGGTTGCCAGCAAAGGTGCGAGCCAAGGTAATCGTCTGGGCAAACTAAAAGACGATCTGCGCTTGTTGCAGGCACTCTGCCTGGCCTACTGGCGTGGCGAGTACCGGGCCATCAGCCCGAAAGCGATGGTTTCGGTGGTGGCCGGCCTGATGTATTTCCTGAGCCCGGTGGATGCGATCCCGGATTTCATCCCGGTGTTCGGCATGCTCGACGACATTGCCGTGCTGGCCTGGTTGATGAAAGTCCTCGATGACGAACTCAACGCCTTCCGCGCCTGGCGCAAGCGTCAGGCGCCGGAAAAACTCGCGGTGGTTGAACGCCTGCCCGATACCCCGGAACAGCTGCAACTTCAGGGCCCGAAAAAAAACTGAACCGATTCAGGATCATCCATATTCATACCCCCCGCGACCTTGGCCGCTGTTAGGATTACACTTCTAGGGAAAAGTGCCGACTCGCTACGTGTCGTTGTCCTACGGGGTAGTCATGGATATTCAGATAATTACACGCGAAGGCGAACCAGAATATGCGGTTCTGCCATGGGCTCAGTATCAGGCTCTACTGAAAGCAGCAGGCATCAACGAACAACCACCGCGCGAAGCCACAGTGCGTCCCGCGGCCACATCAGACCAGACTCTTCCGGGTCTGGATCAACTACGCAGTTTGCGCGAAGGGAAGGGCATCGCCATTGAGGCGCTTGCCCGCACGGTAGGCATCAGCCCGTCATATCTCGCCTTGATCGAAAGCGGTGAGCGTCAACCTGACGCTGCTATTCGCCGCAGCCTCGCCTGGGAATTGACGGTGCCGGGATGGAGGGATGAATCGTGAGCGTACGCATCAGTCGTCAACATTGGGACGGATTGCTGGGGGAACTGGATCAGGCGCGCCGTCAGCGCCATCTTCTGACTTATCGGGCATTGCTGGAGCGATTGCAGCTACCCACGCCCGCCATGCAAACCCTGACCGCCGCCCTTGAACACCTGGCCGCGCTGGACGCCAGGGCCGAGCAGCCGCTGCGCAGCTCGCTGGTGATCAGCCAGGGCGCCAGTCGCTTGCCGCGCACCGGCTTCTTCGAATGTGTCGAGCGCCTCGGACGCTTCTCCGGACCGTCCGATGGCGTGGCTGCCGCATCCTGGCATGCCTCGGAAGTGGTGCGGGTGTTCGAATACGAGTACCCCGAGTCGGCGGAAGCCTGAGTGTTCCTACGACTCAAGGCGCGGGCCGGTTACTGGCTGGCCCGCCGGTTGTTCCACTGGTCGTGGTTTGTGCGCCAACCGCGAGGCTGGCGCTGGCTCGAGGGCCAGTTCGCGCGCATGGCCAACCTGGGCGATGTCGGCGCCCAGAGCTTCTACGGCCACATCCTGACCTTTCGCGGGGTCGGTCTTGGGGCTCGCGAGGAAGGCGTACGATTACTGCGCCTGGCCGCGTTGGCAGGGGATGGCAAGGCGGCGTATCAGGTGGGCGTGATCTGCCTCGCGGGGACGCCGAGCAAGGCGCCGGATCCGGTGGAAGCGGCGCGGTTTTGGCGTATTGCCTTGAAGGCCGGGCATCCGTTGGCTGAGATTAAGTTGAAAGAGGTGGAGGGCGGCGATGCTGAGCAGTGATTCGATGTTCTTCGATTGCACAAGGGCTGCTTTCGGCTAGAACGCTCAAGAAAACCGACAAGGAGCCACGGGATCAGAAATGGATTTCATCTTTGATATCTTAATCAACCTGTTGGCTCATAGGATTGGCGTTTACGTGCTTGGCTTGCTGAGTGGCGGCCGTTTCAAGGGAGAAAGCGGTTTTGCCTGGGGCTGGGCAGTCGCCGTCGGCGGCTTGGTGCTGTTCGCTCCTTTCGTGGCTTTCATAGCGTTGCTCATCCATACCAGTGGTTCATACACCATTGCACGCTGACATCCGCATGACTTCAAAATACCTCCATTCCGTCATGTTTTCGCAATGAAAGCATACGAGTCTTGTCGGCAGAAAATAGGGCATAAACAGAATGTTTCGGCACGCTAATGCGCTGTTTTAATTATGGAAAATGGATTTTAAGGACAGCCGATGTCGATGTTTTGTCAGAGCAGCCAGCAATGCTGTAAGCGATATCTTTGCTTCAGGCGGGAGTCCGCTTATTGCTCGATCATGGCGTTCGACCCGGAACTGGTTTCGGCAGCTCACGCTGTGGCCCACGTGTCATGAGGGTGGTGACCTCAGGCTCGGCGTATCTGGACATCGACGCGTATGCCTGTTGCATTGCGTACGCCGAGCTGTTGAATCACCAAGGCATTGATGCTCGGGCCGTCAGTAGCGCCCCGCTCAATGCCAGCATCTCCAGGACCGTGCTTGGATGGCAATCATCTCTGGACGATTATCTGCCGAGAGCGGGTGATGAGTTCGTGTTGGTGGATGTCTCCGACTACCAGCATTTCGACCCGATGGTGGTTCTTGAACAGGTGGTGGAAGTCATTGATCATCACCCAGGCTTTGAAAACTATTGGGCGCAAAAGCTCGGATCTGCGGCAGACATCCTGCCGATCGGCGCAGCGGCGACGCTGATTTTTCAGCGTTGGGAAGCGGCAGAGCTGTTGCCGTTGATCAGCGAAAAAAGTGCCGTGTTGCTGGCCACGGCAATTCTGGACAATACCCTGAATTTCACAGGGCAGCTGACCACCCAATCGGATATCCGGGCTTATGAAGTCCTCGCACGGCGGGCGAAACTGGAAGCGGACTGGCCCGAGCGGTATTTCTCCGAGTGCCAAGCCACTATCGAGTCAGACCTGATTGGCGCGTTGGCGGTTGATACGAAGCGGCTGAAAGCCGATAGCAACCTGCCGCAGGTTTTCGCGCAGATGGCGGTGTGGGATGCCAGTGCGCTGATCCGAACGCATCGTTCAACGATCGGTCACTGGCTGGCGGCGCAGGGTGGAGACTGGCTGTTGAACGTCATCAGCATCCGCGAGTGCAAAAGCTACTTTCTGGCTGAGCCCTTGGTCAGCCAACAAAAGTTGAGCCATTTGCTGTCGATCGAATGGCAGGCCGGAATGGCTGTGCTTGAGCGCTCGCTGCTACGTAAGGAACTGTTGACGTTGGGGTTGGCTCGCATTTCTGTTGTGAGTAAACCGTTTCTGGTTTTGTAGATACATCGAAGGGCTGCTTTTGGCTGCGGATTCAACCGGTCGACCGCATGCTCGGATGGACTATACCGCATCGAACCTAACCTCCAGCGATGCTTGTATCCCGTCGAACGTTCGACATTCCCCCCGCGATTTGCAAGGAGGAGATCGAGCGTCCTGTCGTTTTACCAAACGCCCTTTTCCTCAAAGACTCAGGCAGTTAGGCCCCCTGGCCAAATCGCGTATAGCGTGCTCACCCGCTCCTGCCCCAACTCGTAGGCGTAGAACCCTACGCTGACTTCCCGGGGCTTCGCCCGCCACTCTGCCGAGCTCTCGGTCGCAGCATCGTCCACCCTGCGATACGGAAGCGTCACTGAAGGCTTGATGTACCCGTTTCTGGGTCAGATCTCAATCAGCGCCAACAATCCAATTGCCCTTGCGCACGACTGCTGAAGATCGTCAGCAGCTCGCTCAGTGTATGCGGCGGCGGTTCGGCAGTGCGGGTCACTGCGTACAGGGTGATCGGCAGCGCCGGGGCCAGGGGACGAATGGCGGTAGCCCCAGGCGACGCGCCAAGGGCGGTGAAGGGGTCGATCACCGCCAGCCCTGCACCGGATTCGACCATCGCCCTGGCCAGTGAATAGGTTTGCACCGCGATGCTCACCCGTGGCGGCGGCTCTACCGCCTTGAGGTAGCTGTCGAGGCGGGCCGAAAGCGGGTCGGTGCTGGACAACCCGATCAAGGGCGCATCGGCCAGGGCCATCAACGGCAGCGGCTTGCCTTCATCTTCCTGCGGCCAATAACCTGCCGGTGCCAGCGCCACCAACACCCCGCTGGCCAGCGCCTGGGCCTTGAGCGCGGGGTGATCAGGCTGTTGCAGAGTCAGGGCGACATCAATTTCACGCATCAGCAGGTTCTGCATCAGTTCGCGACTGTGGGCGCTGGACAGCTCGCAAGCGATGTCCGGATAACGCTGGGTCCACTCATGAATGGTCGGCGGCAGCAGCGACAGGGCCAGTGCCGGGGTCGCACCGATCCGCAGGCTATGGCCCGGCTCACGGCGCAGGCTTTGCGCCAGGCGTCGCACCCCTTGCAGGCTCTCCGTGACCTTGTCGACCTCGCGCTCCAGCTCCAGCGCTTCGGGCGTGGCCTGCAGTTTACCGCGCACCCGCAGAAACAACGGGAAGCCCAATTGCTGCTCGGCGTGTTGCAGCACCTTGGTCACGGCAGGCTGGGAAACGTGCAGCAGCTGCGCGGCACCGCTGACCGAGCCGGTCTGGCGGATGGCCTGGAAAATCTCGATATGGCGAAGGCGCATGGCAAGTCCATAACCTTTGTTTATGGGTTAGCCATCTTTATTCATTGTTCGACGCCTGTCACCTGGCTCTAACCTCGGGTTCGTCTCAACAACGATTAAGGACTGACATGGCTCAGCATGTATGCATCATCGGCGGTGGCGTCATTGGCCTGGCAACGGCTTACGCACTGGTGCGCGATGGCGTTGACGTGACGCTGGTCGAGGCTCGCGAGTCGCTGGGCAGTGAAACCAGCTTCGCCAACGGCGGCCAGTTGTCCTATCGCTACGTAGCGCCCCTGGCCGACGCCGGTGTGCCATTGCAGGCCATTGGCTGGATGCTGCGCGGTGACTCACCGCTGAAACTGCGCCCGCGCTTCGATCCTGCGCAGTGGCGGTGGATGGCATCTTTCCTTGGTGCTTGCCGCTCCTCGGTCAACCGCGCCAACGCGGCCCATCTATTGCGCCTCGCGCTGTTGAGCCAGTCCACTTTGCAAACCTGGCGTGAAGAGGATGCCTTGGGCGGATTCCACTGGCGGCGCAACGGCAAGCTGGTGACCTTTCGCCAGGCCAGCAGCTTCGAACATGCCCGCAACAGCCTTGCCGCCCCCCGGCAACAACAGGTGCTGTCGCACGCCGACTGCGCCCGTCTGGACCCGGCGCTGGCGGAGGCGCCCTTTGTCGGCGCCATTTATACCCCGGATGAAGAAGTCGGTGATTGCCACGGCTTTTGCCAGCAACTGGCGGCGCGCTTGCAGGCGTCGGGACGTTGCGAGTTCCGCCTGGGCCAGGCCGTAACCGGAATTCGCCATGCCCATGGCGCGGTGAGTGCGATTGAACTGGGCGACGAAGTGCTGCCGGTGGAGCAGTTGGTCATTGCGGCCGGCCATCGCAGTCCGTTGTTGGCACTGCCCGGAGTCAACCTGCCGCTGTATCCCCTCAAGGGTTATAGCCTGACGGTACCGATCGGCGTCCAGCATCGGGCACCGGACCTGAGCATCACCGACTACGACCGCAAGATCGTCTACGCCCGGATCGGTGAGCAGTTGCGGGTGGCGGCGATGGTCGACATTGTCGGTTTCGATCCGTCGCTGGACCCCAAGCGCCTGGCCCTGATCAAACGCCAGGCGCGCGATACTTTCGCCAATGCCGGCGACTACGACCAGGCCATTGAATGGGCCGGCATGCGTCCGGCGACCCCCAGCGGCGTGCCGCTGCTGGGCGTAACTGCGTATCGCAACCTGTGGCTGAACCTCGGCCATGGCGCGCTGGGCTTCACCCTGGCCTGCGCCAGTGCTCGATTGCTCAGTGAACTGATCGGCCAGCGCCGCCCCTCCATCGACCTGCAGGGTTTTACGCCCCGTGCGGCTTGAACGCTTACTCCTTAAAAGGACCACCCGATGACCATTAACCGTATCCAGCCCAATCCACGCTTGTCCGGTGCCGTGACCTTTGGCGACCTGGTGTTTCTCTCCGGCCAGGTGCCGGGCGACGCCACCGATGTCGGCGGCCAAACTAGCCAAGTACTGGAAAAAATCGACGCATTGTTGGCCGAGGCGGGCAGCGACAAGAATCATCTGCTCAGCGCGACCATTTACCTGAAGGACATCGGCGAAGATTTCGCAGCAATGAATGACGTCTGGTCTGCCTGGTTGTCGCCCGGCCAGGCACCAAGTCGCACCACCTTGCAGGCCGAACTGGCGCGTCCGCAGGTGCGGGTGGAAATAACCGTTATCGCGGCACGGCGCTAAACCAACCCTCACCCACAACGGAGAATAACAATGCAAAAAATCACGTTGATCGGCTGCACCCTGGGCCTGTTGCTAGGTACTCAGGCTCATGCTGACGAAGCATCGCTGGGTCCTACCTTGAGCAAAATTGCCAGCGCCAATAGCATCACCCTGGGCTATCGCGATGCTTCAGTGCCGTTCTCCTACGTGGGCGATCACTCGGGACAACCCATGGGCTACTCGGTAGACCTGGCGAGCAAGATCGTCGAGCGGGTGCAGCAGAAGCTGGCGTTGCCAAACCTCAAGGTGAAGTACAACCTGGTGACATCGCAAACCCGCATTCCGCTGGTGCAGAACGGTACCGTTGCCTGGAGTGTGGCTCGACCGGCGTTACCGCAGAGCGACAAAAGCAGGTGGCGTTTTCCTATGGGTTTATCTATGTCAAAGGTCAATTGCTGACGGCCAATGACAGCGGGATCAAGAGTTTCGCCGATCTGCGCGGCAAGAATGTGGTAACCACCGCCGGCACCACCAACGAACGCTATCTGAAAAGCTACAACGTCGATCACAAGATCGACATGTTCGTGATCAGCGCCAAGGATCACGGTGAAGCCTTCCAGATGTTGCAGTCCGGTCGGGCGGTGGCGTTCTACATGGACGATGCGCTGCTCTACGGCGAACGCGCCAAGGCCCGCGATCCGCACAAGTGGGTGGTGGTCGGGGAAGAGCAGTCGCGGGAAATCTACAGCTGCATGGTACGCAAAGATGATCCGCAGTTCCTCGCGCTGGTGAACTCGTCGCTGGGCGAGCTGTACAGCTCCGGGGAAATCAACGGGATCTACCAGCGCTGGTTCGAACAGCCGATTCCGCCTAAAGGCTTGAACCTGGAGTTCCCGATGACCAGCGAACTCAAGGCCATTATTGCCAAGCCGGTGAGTGATCCGGTGCAGTAGCTTCAGCTGAGCGTCCATCCCCGTAAAGTCGGGTTGAGCAGCCCTATCAAATTGACCTGTTTGGTCGCCTTGGCTGCTTCAAGGCTCTGGAGAATAAAACAGCCTTGAACGTCAGCACCGTTTTAGTCGTCACGGGTCGGCAGTGACCAGCGAGCGTCACTGCCAAAAGTCGTTACTGTGTGAGCGTTACCACCGCAGTAGCGACTAGCCCCCTCACTGGTTAGTCGGAGGCTTTATCCGCCACCAGGGCTTTGGGATTGCTACTCCCCCAAACGGTAGCAAGGTCCACCAGCAATGTCCCACTGAGTTCTTCAAGTTCACTCTGGGTGATCTCACTGTCGCCTTGTTTACCGAAGAGCACCACCTGATCGCCAGCGCGCACAGCAGGGATATCTGTCACGTCCACCATGAGTGTATTCATTGAGACCTTTCCTACCACTGGAGCACGCTGCCCATCTATAAGGACAACGCCTTTATTGGTAAACGCTCGACGATAGCCATCAGAGTAGCCCACTGGAATATTCGCAAGCTTTGAATCACGACTCAGTGTCACTGTTCGGTCATACCCCACTGTATTGCCTTTAGGGTATTGATTAACAGACGCCACATATGACTTGACCTGCATGAAGATTTATAGCTGACACTTTCTAATCCTACTTTAACTTGGAGCGTTGGCAGGGTGATACCCAAGGACATATCAAGCAGTTGTATCCATCATGCAACCGCGTTGTCCGCCAGCTCCCAGCCCTCAGGCCGTAGCGTGTGCCAATCGCTGACCTGTTGATAGGCATGGCCGATGCGTAGAATCAGCGGTTCGGCGAATGCCCGACCCACAATCTGCATCGAGACCGGCATGCACTTTTCATCGAGCCCGATGGGTAGCGCCACCGAACACAGGTTCAGCAAGTTGGCGAACCGCCCCAACAAGGCCAGTGGCGTGCCATATTCATCGACCTCATCCAACGGCACACTGCCAATAGCGTTGGTCGGGAAAGCGCATGCGTCTATGTTGGTCATGGCCTCCTGCATGGCGTGCCGAGCGGCGCGGCGCTGATTGTGCAACTGGATATACGACGCTGCGTCGATGTCGCGACCACTGAGTACGCGACGTTGAACATGGGGGTCGAAACGCAGATCGTCGCGCTCGAACAAGCTACCCAGGCTGGCATAACCTTCTGCGCTCATCAGCCCACCAGCGATGCGCATGCACTGCTCCAACGACGTGGGTAGCGGTTGTTCGATCAGTTGCATGCCCAACGCGGCCAACTGCTTGAGCCCCAAATCGTAAGCCTTCAGCACCCCGGGAGCGACATGCGCTCGTTCGGCCTGTGGCAACACCCAGATGCGCAAACCGGCTACCGGCTGATTGAGACCGGCAGCGGCGCTGAATACAGGTGCCTGGGCCGAAACCGGATCCAGCGGGTCCGGGCCCAGCAGTGCATCCAACATCCACGCCGCATCTTCAACGGTGTGGGTGATAGGCCCTACCGAATCCAGCGAAGGACACAGTTCGATCAAGCCATGGCGACTGATAAGCCCACGTGTGGTTTTCAGCCCGACCAAGCCGCACATGCCCGCCGGAATCCGCACCGAGCCGCCGGTATCGGTGCCCAACGCAGCGCTCGCCAACCCGCTGGCCACGGCCACTGCCGAGCCGCTGCTTGAGCCACCCGGAGCGTGATGCACGTTACGGTCCCACGGGTTCCACGGCGTGCCCATCACCGCGTTAGTGCCCCAGCCACCGAAAGCGAATTCGACGGTATGGGTCTTGCCAAGAATGATTGCACCGGCACGCTCCAGGCGTTGCACTGCAGTGGCGGTCAACCTCGAAACACGCGGTGCCTGTGCCAATGATCCACCCGTGATGGCCTGGCCATCGATCTCGAACAAGTCCTTGATCGCCAGAGGAATGCCATGTAGCGGTCCCAGGTGTATACCGGACGCACGCTGGCGATCAGCGGCGATGGCCGCGTTCAAAGCACGCGAGGGATAGGCCTCGACATAGGCATTGAGCTGCTCGTCAAAGCGCTTGATGCGCGCCAGTTGCGCACGAACCAGCGCTTCGCTAGTCAGCGATCCAGCCTGCAGCGCCTGCTGCAACTGGGCAATGCTGTGGGAAGTAACTCGATCTATGGTGCTCATATGTTCAACCTCGCACGGTTTTGCGCCCGCGTGAAAAGTGCTTTTCAAGCACACGCGACAGCATTGAAAGAGGGAAAGCGATAACAAAATAGAACAGCCCTACCAGCAGGAAGACATGCATTGGCAGGAAGGTTTCCGAAGCGATGGCTCGCGCCGCCAGCATCAACTCATCGGTGGCGATCAGAGCGCACAACGAGCTGTCCTTGAGGATCGACACGTAGGCGTTAAGCAGTGGCGGCAACATGCCACGAATCGCTTGCGGCAGGATGACGGTGGTAAACGCTTTCAGTGGCGTCAGTCCGATGGCGATGGCGGCTTCGCGCTGGCCGCGATGCAGCGAATCCAGGCCGCCACGGAGGATTTCCGCAACGTAAGCGGCACCCTGCAAACCCAGACCGATGGCCCCGGCCCAATAGCCGGACAACGTCAAACCCAGGCTGGGCAACGCGAAATACAGAGCCAGCAGCAACGCCAGAAGAGGTACAGCGCGCATGCTCTGAATAAAGAACGTTGCCAACCGTTTTAGGATGACACTTGGACTTCTCATCGCGCAGACCAATAACGCCCCCAGCACGACCGCCAGAGCGAACCCCATCAGGGACAATTCGGCAGTGATCCGTGCACCGAGCAATAGGCGAGCGATCCAGTCGCTCCAGTACACCGGGTATTGCTGAAAAAAACTGATCATCGCGCGCTCCCAAAATGACGTTCGAGCCGAATGAATCCCACACCGATCGGTAAAATCATCGCAGCGTAGATGCACATCACAGCCAAATAGATCAGTGAAGTCTGGAAGGTAGAGGTCACCAGATTGCGCGCCAGGAACATTATTTCCGGCACAGCGATGGCCGAGGCGATGGACGTGTCCTTGACCAATTGCGTGACGTAGTTGGCGAACGCAGGCAACGTCACGCGCAGGGCCTGGGGCAAGAGAATGCAGTGCAAAATCTGCATCCGGCTCAGACCGACAGCCAACCCGGCTTCATGCTGACCGACATGCAGCGACTGCAAGCCGCTGCGGAAAATATCGGCCAACACCGCGCTGCCCACCAGACTCAAGCCAACGATGGCGGCCAGCCACGCGGGCAAGTTGATGCCAAGGTAGGAGAGACCGAAATAGATCAGGAACAGATGCGCCAGCGCGGGAACATTGCGCATCCACTCAATGAAACAGCCGATCACCCCATGCAACACCCGTGACCGACTGAACGTCAGCAACACCGCCAGTACTACCCCTCCGGCACTCGCCAGCAGCAAGGTACACAGCGCGATTTCCAGGGCGGTGAGCGCGCCTTTCAACAACAGAGGCAGTAGCCCGAGAAAGACCTCGAAGTTCGCCATCAAGCGCCCTCCATGGCCATGCGCCCAAGAAAACTGCGGGTGCGCTCATGGCTTGGGTTGTCGATTACCTGCGCCGAAGGCCCTTGCTCGACAATGTGTCCGCCGTCCATGAAGATCACCCGATCCGCCACATCCCGAGCGAAGCGCACTTCATGGGTCACCATGATCATGGTGCGACCCTCTTGCGCCAGCTCACGAATCACGGCCAGTACTTCACCCACCAGTTCGGGGTCCAGCGCCGAGGTCGGCTCGTCGAACAGGATGACTTTAGGTTGTTGGGCCAACGCGCGGGCGATAGCGACCCGCTGTTGCTGTCCGCCGGACAACTGCTCGGGATAGACCTCGGCCTTGTGCCGCAGATGGACTTTTTCCAACATGGCATCAGCCAACTCATAGGCCTGCTTGCGCGGCATACCCTGTGCCTTGATCGGCCCCAGTGCGACGTTGTCGCGTACGCTCAAGTGTGGCCAGAGGTAGAAGAGCTGGAACACCATCGCGATCTCGCGTCGCTGCGGAGCCATTTCCCGATCACTCATCAGACGTATGCGTTTACCGTCCTTGATCTGCCCGATCAACTCGTCACCCAGCCAGATATCGCCTCGAGTGGGTTTTTCCAGGTAATTGATGCAACGCAGGCAAGTGGACTTTCCCGACCCGCTGGGGCCGATCAATGACAGGGTTTCACCGGCTTTCAACTCCAGGTTGATACCCTTTAGCACCTCCAGATCACCATAACTTTTGTGTAGGTCATGCACTCGCAGCAATGCAGGTTCGGACGGGGTCGACATCTTGGCTAACCTCTTTTTGTTATAGACATGGCGATGAATCGGCACGGGCCATCAGGCCGATTCATCCGCTCAAGCGCTTATTTGCAGCCGGGCAGTTTCCAGTCCGCCGGGCGGTCGACACCCAGCCTCAGGTCCTTGCCTTCCGGCACATACCAGACATCCTGAGTCAGACCGTAGCGGGCACCGATCTTGCGCATTTCACAGCTTTTCCAGAGGGTCTGGATCTGCTCGTTCACGGCAGCCACCAGCTGTGGGCTGGCCCCTTTATTGAAGCCGTACACCACCTGACCCAGACCCGTCAGCAGTGGGAAATTCGGATCGTTGTCGGTGAAAGCGTTGAAGTGCAGGTGCCACTGCTCGTTGCGAAAAATGGCGTATTGCATGACCGGAGGATCGCCAATCACTGCATCGATGCGCCCGGCGAGGAGATCGCGCACCGCGGCATCGGAGGTGTCGTACAACGCTACTTGCAGCCCTTCGATCTTGCGCATCTCAGGGATGAACGAAAAACCCGTGATGGTGCCGACCTTCTTGCCCTGCAAGTCTTTGAGGCTGCTCCAGTTGGTCTTGTCGGTCTGGGTGATCCCGTTCTTGAAATAGTGAATCGGGTCGCTCACGGTCATGATCTTCGCGCGCTGTTCGGTCCAGCCCATGGTGCCGGCCATCACATCCACGCGTTTAGCTTGTACTGAGGCGATGGTGCCGGCCCAGTCCATCAAGGCAGGTTTAACCTTCAACCCCAGCTTCTCAGATATTTGTTGAAGGATTTCACCGTCGTAGCCGACCATCCGGCTGTCTTGATAACCGGTCCCCGGCATATCGCCAGTGAACGCGATAGTCAGGCTTCCCGGCTCTACCGTTTCCAGTGCGAGTGCCGGTGCCGAGGCCAGCATGGATACCAGCAGACCCGCATAAATACCGGAAAAACGTTGAACGTTGGGCTTCTTCATCACGTGCTCCTCGATTGCTTTTTTTATGAACAGCATGGTGTTAGGCAGGAGCTCATCGTATGGTGATCAGCGGTATAACTTGTTGGATGGTTTGCATAAATGATTGAACATTTGCGACATTTCGGGGATGTACTGCCCAAGGCCTCCAGCGACAGCCTCGTGGAAGGGCTTGATAATGGTCAGGCACGACATCCGCCAAGCCGACGCGGCGCCACCGAGTTGTCTATTGGTATTGTTTTGTGGCCGCGATTCCCCTTGCTGTCACTCTCAGGGCTGACCGATGCGTTGCGACATGCTGCCGATACGGGTGATCAGAGCCGCCCGATACGATGCCAATGGAAAGTACTCGGTACCCCTGGGCAAAGAGTCATATCCAGTTGCGGACTGGATGTACCTATCGACAGTGAACTCACCCATCCTCATCAATTTGACTACATCGTGGTGATTGGTGGACTGCTTGATTCCCTTGAGGCAGCACCAAAGACTTATCCGGCATTTCTGCATCAGGCGGCAGCCGCTGACGTGCCATTGATCGGTCTATGCACGGGCAGCTTCGTGCTTGCTCGACATGGCCTGATGGAGGGACGTACTGCTTGCGTGCATGCCTACCATTGCGACGACTGGAAACGTCTGTTCCCCAGATTGCGCTTTGTCAGCAACAGTGACTTCCTCATCGACAAGGATCGGATCACCTGCGCAGGCGGTATCTCGGTGATTGAGTTGGCCATCCATCTTATTGGGGTGCATTGCGGCCCGGATCGGGCCGGCAAAGTTGTTCATCAGATGACGGTCGCAAAACGCAGCTCCGGCAGTTTCGTCGACCGGCGCAAGGCACTTGGCTACGCCAGCTCTTCGAACAGGCGCCTGCACGAAGCCGTGATGCTGATGGAAAAGCACATGACCGAGCCCTTGGATATCGACACAATCGCGAACCTTGTCGGTACCAGCAAACGGCAACTGGAGCGGCTGTTTGTCGCTGAAACCAGTAACACTCCGGCCCAATTCTATCGCCACGTTCGACTCAGGTTTGGCCGATGGCTTCTCATCAGCTCGGATCGACATATCGGGGAAATCGCTTTCGAATGCGGGTTCGCCGATGCGCCCCATTTCATTCGACATTTTCAGAACATGTTTGGCATGTCCCCCGGAAAATTGCGCAAAGAGTTGATGCAAAAAGCGACACCCACCCAAGGGGGGAAGTTTTTTTTGTATAGGCAGTGAAGCATTGATCGGTCGCGGGGCAGAATGTGAAGACCAAGTTGGAATGAGATTAACGGTTTTTCGACAGGCAGCTTTTGGTTGTGAGTTCTGCCGTTCGTGAAGGGCAGAAATCGGCCAAAAGCGGTCAATCAACCGATGAAATTTGCCTTGCCCCTCCCTTCAATGTTGTATGTAATCCCACGCACATTCAGTGCATTAAATGGTTCGCAGGATGGACACTAGTTCCCTCACATTTCAACAGTTGTTTCGTCCGGGAAGCTCCTCAAATGGCTGCACCGTGGCCGAACGATTCTCCATCGATTTTCTGATTGACGAACGTTCGTTGCTCAATGCTCTCGTCTTAGCTGATGGTGGTCATTCAGATTTCATGGGCTGTTTCGTCAAGGGCTTCCCGGAGCCAAACAGCCTATCTAACTCTCGCCTACTTTTACGCGAACACGCTGAAACAGAAAGTGGTCGTATACTCCTTTACATCTGCCCCGAGTGCGGCGACATCGGGTGTGGCGCCTACTCAGTATATGTTCGCCAAAACGATGACTGTTTCACTTGGGATTCCTTTGCTTACGAGAACGGCTATGAAGAGCCTCAAATCATAGACGGTGTTGGCCCCTTCACATTTGAGAAGCATGCATATGAGGCAGCTATCACCGATGCTGCGGCTTTCTAAAAGGTAATTCAGCAGCCCTATTGCAGACATCTGCAACGGGCACAATCGGCCGGAAGGAGTCACTGGACACCTCTGCCGTCAGTCGCTAGCCTCAGCCGTCACTGACATTTAGGTGTCTCACAAACTCTTCACATACAGCCAAAAGTCAGGAGCCGGCACACCTATGGCCTACGAACTTCATATTGTCAGACCAATGGAAATAGCTCTTGAAGAATGGCAATCACTTTGCGTAAGTGATCCATCGATGAAGCTAGAAAACGAGTTTGCTCGCAGAAATCCCGTCACCGGTGAAACCATTGTTTCCAGCGGGAAAAACTCAGCAATTTGGACGTCTCCACTAACACAGCAACAGTATCTCTTTGATTATCGCAGGGGGATGATTTCCTTCGTCTACAGCGATGCGGCAATCATTAAGGCCAAGAAAATTGCGAAAGCACTCGCAGGCAGTATTGAAGGAGATGAAGGTGAGGCATATTGAAAATAGCTTGATGACGGATGCTCTCTAGCGTCCTCTCAGCGGATTTCACCTGCTAGCTGCCGACTGGCCGCTATGGGTCGATTTCTGCCTGTCGCCACCGGCAGCTATAGGTCGAAACCGACCTACCCAAGGTGGAGAAATCAACCCAGGCTTCAGCGAAGCCTTCCCCCACGTTTGCCTTTTTTGAGCGAAATTTCTGGGCAAGGTCTTCGGAAGTTTCCTTCAAGTTGTGGCGGTTTTCGTGAGCTGGTGCGCAGTGAGTTCAATCGATAGGCTTTAGTGGTCACTGAATATCAGTGAGGGGGTGTAGGAACCCTTTGAGCATCGGTAATGCGTTAGCAATCGAAGTCAGATTTGCGGCCGTCTATGTGCGTCCGTAATATCTGTCGCGGCGGCTATGCGCGGGCACGTTTCGGCGTGGTCGAGTTTCCGATGCTCGGTATTCCTACCCCGCGTATAGCTGCCACCCAAGCCTGTAGGAAGGCTTTTGGCAGCTCCCATTTTCATCGGAAGGTCTCAAATGCCAACACTTCATCCTGATCCACCCTACGAAAAACCAATTCCCCACCCCAAAAACCGCTTCATGGCGTTGACCAGCAACTGCACCGACATGCCCACCCTGTTTGTCGACACCCATGCACCGCTGGATATCTTGACCGAAGCCGCCAGCTACCGAATTCGCGCCGTCACCCAAGTGCTTGAGAACCTGTCCATGCGTGGTTCAGTCGAGTGCGATTCGATGATCCTCAGCGACTTTGCCTTGCTCTGTGCCATTCCACTGCGCGATGGCTGTGATGTGCTGGATGTGATTGGGCGGCGGTTGCGGGCTCGATCTTCGGACTAGAACCGAGTGGTTTTTTTGGCGAGGGGGCTTGGCCCCGTTCGACTGCGAAGCGGTCGCCAAACCAAGCCCCGCAGTGTAGCTGACAAATCCGGAATGCAGGTTTTGGGGCCGCTCCGCAGCCCAACGGGGGCAAGCCCCCTCGCCACAGGGTGGGAGTTGTGGTGGTTGGGGCTGCTGCGCAGCCCAGCGGGAGCAAGCTCCCTCGCCACACAAGAGCAAGATCAAAAGATCGCAACCTTTGGCAGCTCCTGCGCGCCTGTGGGCGCTGCCGAAGGCTGCGATTTTTTTGGTGATCACCGCCGGCCTGAGATCAGTGTCTCTTCGCCGACTGGCACCGCCAGGCTATCAATCACATGCACGCTATACCCCGGCACATTCTTGGCGTGGTGTTTGGCCTGCGAGGCCATTTCCGCCAGTTGGCTCGCGTCGAGCTGTCCGCAGGCCTGTGGATGCAGGTGCACCACGCCGATGGACAGGGACAGCAGCGGGAACTCCTGTCTTACGCCCTGGCGGTTGGGGGCGATGAAGCAGCCGGCTTCCAGGTGTTCGCTGCGGTAGAAGCGTCGGCATTGGCTGTGGAAGTCGTCCAGCAGTTGGTTGAGGCGTTTGCGCCAGTCTTCCGGGCCGAGCACCAGCAGGAAGTCGTCGCCGCCGATATGGCCGACGAAGTCGCGGGATGGGTCGACGCGGTCGTTCAGGCATTGCGCCAGGCACAGTAGGACTTCATCCCCGCGACCGTAGCCGTAGATGTCGTTGAAAGGTTTGAAGCTGTCGATGTCCACGTAGCAGATCACCGATTCCCGTTCCTGTTGCAGCAGCCGTGTCAGGCATTGCTGGATTGGTACGTTGCCCGGCAGCAGGGTTAGCGGGTTGGCGTAGCGGGCTTGCTGGATTTTCAGTTCGGTAATCAGTTTGAGCACGTCGATCACTCGGCCCAGGCCCAGATAGCCGCCGTTGAGGGTGATGATGAAGTCTTCTTCGATGCGTTGGCGGGCGCGGCTGGTGATCAAGCGGCTGACCTGTTGCAGCGACTGGCTCAGTTCCACGGCGAGGAAGTCGTCGCTCATCAAGCGGCTGATGGGTTTGCGGGCGAACAGGTCGGTGGCGAAGGGCTTGAGCAGGGCATCCGAAAGCGAATGACGGTGAACGATGCCGCACGGCCGGCCTTGCTTGTCGAGCACCGCCAGGGAGTTCAGGTTGGCCTGGCGGCGGAAGGCTTCCAGTACGGTGGCGGTCGGGGTGTCGCTGGCCATCGCCGGTTGGTCGTTGAGCAGGGCGCTGAGGTCACTGGCGTCCTCGTTCAGCATCGCTGCGGCGCTGGTTGGTTTGGGCATCAAGGTTCGGGCATCGCGGGGCGGATGCTCCTGGGGCCGGCAGAGCAGATAGCCTTGCACAAGATCGACGCCCATTTCGGTCAGCACGGCGAGTTCTTCTGGCAATTCGATGCCTTCGGCGATCACTTTTGCCCGGGACGCCTTGGCGATCTGCAGGATCGAGCCGACGAATTCACGTTTGAGCGCGTCCTGATGGATGCCGTCGATGAAGTGCCGATCGATCTTGACGTAATCCGGCCGCAATTCAGACCACAGCCGCAAGCTTGAATAACCCGCGCCCAGATCATCCAGTGCAATCGAAAAACCCATCGCCCGATAGTGATGCAGGGCGGTTTGCAGCAACTGGAAATCGTCGGTCGGGGTCTGTTCGGTGAGTTCGATCACCACCTGGCTCGGCGGTATGCCGAAATCCTGCAGCAGTTGCAGGGTGCGTCCGGGTTGGTGGGCGGCTTCGAGCAGGGATTCCGGGGATACATTGAGGAACAGTTTGCCGGGCAGTTGCTGTTCATTGAAACGTCGGCAAGCGCTTTGGCGGCAAGCGATTTCCAGTTCGCTGAGGCGACCGGCCTGGCGAGCGACCGCGAACAGGGCAATGGGGGAGTGCAGCGGGCTGTTGGAGGGGCCACGGCTGAGGGCTTCGTAGCCGATGATTTGTCGTTCGGAGAGAGAAATGATCGGCTGGAACAGGCTGTGCAAACCGCTTTGAGTCAGTATTGAGCTCAAGGCACTCAGCTGTTCGGTTGTGGTCATGGCGATCTCTGGCGATAAAAAAAGGACTGGGAGCGCAAAGCTCCCAGTCCTTTATTTCACGACAGAATGATGTCTATTTGATGACACTCCGGGGAGCGTCAGCACTAAATTGCCATCATCCTGATTGTAAGCACTTAGTGCTTGGCGACCGCAGTGTTGAGTTTCAAGTAATCCAGCAGAATCCGCCCGGTCTCGCTCAGGTAGGCGTCGTCTTCTGGTTTGGTCTTGTCCGGCTCGGCCGCGATGGCATCTTCGTCTTCTTTCTTCAGCTCTTTGAGCGGCTCTTCACCCTTGGCCTTGCGACGGATGTTTTCCATGGCCAGTTGCTTGGCTTCGATATCGGCGTGTTGTGCACGACGGTCGGCTTCATTGAGGCTGACGGTTTTTTCGGCCATCAGCTTCTGGGCCAGGGCCAGTTTGTCGCGGATGAACACGAACTCCGCGTCTTTGGCCGAGCGCATATCATGCTCGGACTTGAGCTGCGTGATGTACGGTTTGAACGGGTCGACCGCCGGCTTGATGGCCGCACGGATGGTGTCCCACGGCATCGCTTCCGGCAGGGCGCTTTCGCCGATTTCCTTGGTGTCGATGATCGACGGGTAATCGATGTCCGGCAGTACGCCCTGATGCTGGGTGCTCTGGCCGGAAACCCGGTAGAACTTGGCCAGGGTCAGTTTCAGTTCGCCATGGTTCAGCGGCTGAATGGTCTGCACGGTGCCTTTGCCGAAGGTCTGGCCGCCGATGATCAGTGCACGGTGATAGTCCTGCATCGCACCGGCGAAGATCTCCGACGCCGAGGCGGACAAACGGTTGACCAGCAACGCCATCGGGCCTTTGTAGAACGCGCCCGGGTTTTCATCTTCCAGTACATCGACCCGGCCGTCGGCGTTACGCACCAGCACGGTCGGACCTTTGTCGATGAACAGGCTGGTCAGTTCGGTGGCTTCCTGCAGGGAACCGCCGCCGTTGTTGCGCAGGTCGATGACCACGCCGTCGACCTTGTCTTTCTGCAGTTCGGTCAGCAGCTTCTTGACGTCGCGGGTGGTGCTCTTGTAGTCCGGATCGCCGGCACGGAAGGCCTTGAAGTCCAGGTAGAAGGCCGGGATCTCGATGACGCCGAGCTTGTAGTCCTTGCCATCCTGCTTGAGGCTGAGGATCGACTTCTTCACCGCCTGATCTTCAAGCTTCACCGCTTCGCGGGTGATCGGCACGATCTTGCTGGTCTGGTCATTCGGCGCATTGCTGGCCGGAATCACTTCCAGGCGCACCACGGTGCCTTTCGGCCCACGAATCAGTTTGACCACTTCGTCCAGGCGCCAGCCGACCACGTCGACCATCTCTTTGTTGCCCTGGGCCACGCCGATGATCTTGTCGGCCGGAGCCACCTGCTTGGTCTTGTCGGCCGGGCCGGCAGGCACCAGGCGCACGACTTTGACTTGATCGTTATCGCTCTGCAACACGGCGCCGATGCCCTCCAGGGACAGGCTCATGTTGATGTCGAAGTTCTCCGCGTTATCCGGCGACAGATAGTTGGTATGCGGGTCGTACGACATGGCGAAGGTGTTGATGTACGCCTGGAAGATATCTTCCGCGCGGGTCTGGTCCAGACGCACCAGCTGATTCTTGTAACGCTTGGTCAGGGTTTCCTGAATCTGCTTCGGCTCTTTGCCAGAGATCTTCATCCGCAGCACTTCGTCCTTGACGCGTTTGCGCCACAGGTCGTCGAGCTCGGCGGTGGTCTTGAGCCAAGGGGCATCCTTGCGGTCGACCAGCAAGGTTTCCTTGGTGGTGAAGTCGATCTTGTCGACGCCCTTGTTCAGCTCGGCAAGGGCAAAGTCCAGACGCGCCTTGACGCGATCCAGATAGCGCTTGTAGATGGTGAACCCGGCGTTCAGGTCGCCGCTCTTGAGGAAGTCGTCAAACTGGGTTTTCCATTTGTCGAATTCGGCAATGTCACTGGCCATGAAGTAGCTGCGCGATGGATCCAGCAGCTTGAGGTAGCTGTCGTAGATGATCGCGGAGCGCGCATCGTCGAGCGGCGGCTTGCTGTAATGGTGACGCTTGAGCAATTCGACGACGTTCAGACTGGCGATGACTTCGTCGCGATCGGGCTGAAGCTTGTCCCAGCTGTTGGCTGCGAACGAATTGCTCGACATCGGCAAGAGACCGAGACCAATGACAAGAGCGAGGGCGGTGCTGGGGAAAAAATGCTTCATGCTGATTCGACGCGGGGACAATTGATCACGCATATTAGGCCGTCTTTGAAGTCGCCGGTTCCCACAAGGGCCGGTCGCATAATGCAAGAAAGCCCGGCGCTATAGCTTCGGGCTCAGTCCAGACTCACTATGGAGGCACTGTGAAAGCATTGCAAGGCGTTGAGGGGCGAGTGGAGTGGGTTGAGGAGCCGAGTCCTACGTGCGATGTAGGACAAGTTCGTATCCGAGTGGCGGCAGCGGGACTCAATCGAGCCGATTTGTTGCAGAAAGCGGGCCTGTATCCGCCACCGCCGGGAGCCAGTCAAGCACTGGGTCTTGAGTGTTCGGGGGTGATCAGCGAGGTCGGCCCGGGCTCGTCCTGGCAGGTCGGAGATCGGGTTTGCGCCTTGCTGGCCGGGGGTGGGATGGCCGAAGAGGTAGTTGTCGACGGACGGCATGTGTTGCCGGTTCCCGAAGGATTGTCCCTGGCCGAGGCCGCGGCGTTGCCGGAAGTGTATGCGACCGTCTGGCTGAATTTGTTTCAACTGGCTTCGCTCAAACCGGGTGAGAAAGTTCTTCTGCATGCCGGAGCAAGTGGAATCGGTTCAGCTGCCATTCAGCTGTGCAAGGCGTTTGGTAACCCGTGCTGGGTCAGCGTCGGCTCCGAGGATCGTCTGGCCTACTGTGAAGCGCTGGGTGCCCAGGGTGGGGTGGTGCGCAATAAGGATCTGGAGCGTTTGAACGATCTGGGGCCGTTCGATGTGATCCTGGATCCGGTGGGTGGCAACTATGCGGCGCTGAACCTCAAGTTGCTGGCTCGCGATGGCCGTTGGGTGTTGATCGGTTTGATGGGCGGTCGTGAAGCGCAGCTGGATCTGGCGCAGGTGCTGGCCAAGCGCGTGCAACTGCTGGGTTCGACCCTGCGCAATCGCGACGAGCAGTTCAAGGCCGATTTGTTCAGCGATCTCAGCCAGCACGTCTGGCCGCTGTTTGCCGAAGGGCGTTTGAGCCCGCAACTGGCCAGGACGTTTGCGATCGAGGACGCCGAAGCGGCGTTTGCGGAGCTGGCGACCAATCAGGTGTCGGGCAAGCTGGTGCTGGTGATTGACGACAGCCTGAGCTGACAACATGAACCTGTGAGTGCCTTTGTGGCGAGGGAGCTTGCTCCCGCTCGGTTGCGAAGCAGCCGCAAAACCTGAAAACCGGTTTTACCTGGCTAGCCACAGTGACTGATTTCAGGGCCGCTTCGCGGCCCAGCGGGAGCAAGCTCCCTCGCCACAGGGGATCCGGGTTATTTCCAGATATGGATCGGCCAGCCGGCTTTTTCGGCGTGTTCGAGCAACACTGGATCCGGATTCACCACATGCGGGAAATCCACCTTCAGCAGCAGCGGCAGATCGTTGCGTGAATCGGAATAGAAACTCGCGCCTTCAAGGTTTTCCTCTTCGGCGTCCAGCCATTCCAGCAAGCGGGTGATCTTGCCTTCGCGGTAGGTCAGGGTGCCAACCGTGTTGCCGCTGTACACCCCGTGCGCCACTTCCAGTTCGATGCCGAGAATCTCGTCGATGCCCAGACGGTCGGCAATCGGCTTGACCAAATGCGTGCCCGAGGCCGAGATCACCAGAATCCGGTCGCCGGCCTTGCGGTGGGCGGCGATGGCTTTGGTGGCGTCGCTGAAGATGATCGGTTCGATGAAATCTTCGACCCAGGGCGCCACCAAGTGCTCGAGCTCTTGCGGCGTGCGACCGATCAGCGGCTCCAGGCTGAAGGCCATGTAGTCCTCCATGGCCAGGTGGCCCCTGCCGTAGGCATCCATCAATTCCTTGTCGCGACGCAGGAAGGATTCGCCATCGACCCAGCCGAGGCGGGCCATCTGTTCGCTCCATAGCGAGGCGCAGTCGCCGTGGATCAGGGTTTCGTCCAGATCAAAAATTGCCAGGGCCATCAGTACGGTTCTCTCTTCAACATCAGCAAGGTCATCAGGCTACCTCACACAGGGCTGTCGGATCGATGGAAAGTGCCAGGCGCTGACCATCGGGATGCAGGTCGGACGCCGAGCGGTTCAGCACATCCACCACCAATTCCACCCCCCGGGCCTCCACCCGGTAGCGAATTACGTTGCCCAACAGGCTGTGGCTGCGCACCTGTGCGTCGAGTTCGCCGTTCAGGCTCAGCTCGATGGCCTCCGGGCGAATCGCGATGCGGTGGGTGATCGGCCGTTGCAGCAGTTTGCTGGCACTGTCGGCGTCCAGCAGGTTGTAGTTGCCGATGAAGCCTGCGGCGAACACGTCGACGGGCGCGGTGTAGAGGGTTTCGGCATCGCCACTCTGTACGATCTTTCCCTGATTCATCAGGAAGATTCGGTCAGACATGGTCAGGGCTTCTTCCTGATCGTGCGTGACGAAGATCGTGGTCAGGCCGAGTTCGCGCTGGATCTGACGGATCTGTTCGCGCAAGTGCTTGCGAATCCGCGCATCCAGCGCCGACAGCGGCTCATCCAGCAACAACAGCCGAGGCCGGGTCACCAACGAACGAGCGAGAGCGACACGCTGGCACTGGCCACCGGACAGCTGATGCGGGTAGCGGGCGGCGAAGTCATTGAGTTCTACCAGTCTCAGCACTTCGGCGACGCGTTTTTGGCTGTCGTCGGCGTTGACCTTCTGCATGCGTAAACCGAAGGCGACGTTCTGCTCCACGGTCATGTTCGGGAACAGCGCATAACTTTGGAACACCATGCCGATTCCGCGTTTCTGCGGGCTCAGTGGGACGAGGTCGTGACCTTCCAGCAGAATCTGGCCACCGTCCACCGAGGTCAGGCCAGCGATGCAACGCAGCAGCGTGGACTTGCCGCAACCGGACGGGCCGAGCAGGGTGACGAATTCGCCTTTCCTGATTTCGCAGTTGATGTCGCTGAAGACGGTGGTGCCTGAGTAATCTTTCTGAAGATGTTGGACGCTTACATAGCTCATTCGCTTTTGTCCTTGTTCAAGATATTGGCCACCCAGGTCAGAACCAGCACAAAGAAGAAGTAGGAAATCACCAGCGCACTGGTGAAGTGGCCGCTGCTGTTGCGCATGTTGTTGAGGTAGACCTGCAGGGTTTCGTAGCGGGTGCCGACGAGGATGTTGGCGAACACGAACTCACCGAACAGGAACGAGAAGGACAGCAGCAACGCGACCATCAGCCCCTTGCGCAGGTTCGGCAACACCACCAGGAAGGCTGCTTGCCAAGTGCTGGCGCCGAGCAGTTGCGCGGCGTCCATCAGGTCGCGCAGGTTGATCGCTTGCAGGTTGTTGGTGATCGCCCGGTACATGAACGGCAGCGCCACGGTGAAGTAGCAACCGATCAGAATCCATGGCGTACCCACCATCGCGAACGGCCCCGAACCGTAGAGCTGCAACAGCCCCACCGACGACACCACCGGCGGCACCGCGAAGGGCAGCAGGATCAGGATGTTCATCAGCGCGTCGAGCTTCGGGAAGTGGTAATGCACCACGAACAGCAGTGGCAGGATCAGCACCACCGACAGAATCAGCGAGCCGATACAAACCAGCAACGACTGACCGAATGCGTCGAGAAAACGTGGATCGCTCCATAGCTGGATGTACCACTTGAAGGTAAAGCCGCTGGGCATAATCGTCGCCGACCAACTGCTGGCGATCGAGTAGATCAAGGTTCCGAGCAGCGGCAATAACAGAATGGCAAACAGCAAATACACGATGACCCGGTGGTAGATACCGACGGGCCCCAGTTCAGCGCGAGACATGGTAGCTCCTCTTCAACAGCAGCTGATGCACGATGGTCACCAGGGTCATCAACGCCACCAGCACCACGGCCAAGGCGCTGGCGAGGTTCGGGTCGAGGGATATGTCGCCGGACACCATCGCCGCGATACGGATCGGCAACACGTTGAAGTTGCCGGTGGTCAGCGCGTAGACCGTGGCGTAGGCGCCAAGGGCGTTGGCCAGCAGAATCACGAATGTGCCCAGCAGCGCCGGGGTCAGCACCGGCAGACCGATGTGTCGCCAGAATTGCCAGCCGTTGGCGCCGAGCAAGGCGGCGGACTCACGCCAGTCTTCGCGCAGGGCATCGAAGGCCGGGTAGAGCAACAGCACGCCCAGGGGAATCTGGAAGTAGGTGTAGAGAATGATCAGCCCGGTTTTCGAGTACAGGTTGAAATCCTGAATGATTCCGGCCTGTTTCAGCATGATGGTGAAGGTGCCGTTGAACCCCAGCAAGATGATGAACGCGAAGGCCAGGGGCACACCGGCGAAGTTGCTGGTCATGTTGGCGAAGGCATTCACGAAGTTGCGCAGTTTCGAGTCGACCCGACGCAGGGAGTAGGCGCCGAGCACGGCAATGACGATGCCGAATACGCTGGACCAGAAACTGATCTCGAGGCTGTATTGGATCGCCTGCAAATAGAACTTCGAATTGAATATTTTGCTGAAGTTGGCCAGGCCCCAACCGAACTCTTCCGATTGCAGGCTGTTGATCATCACCCAGAGCAGCGGGGCGATCTCGAACACGAAGAAGAAAATCGCGAAGGGCACCAGGCACAGAGCGGCCAGCCATTTACCGCGGGTCATGGCATTCACTTGAGCAGCTCCCGGCACACAGGTTTGTCGTGGGGCACGCCCAGCAGTTCGCAGACGGTGCCGCACAGTTCGGTTTGTTTCGGTGCAGCGCCTTGGTTGAAGCTGAAGGCGTCGCCGAGGACGAACAGCGGCACTTCGCGTTCTTCAGGCAGCAGGCCGTTGTGCGAGCGGTCGTTGTTCATGCCGTGGTCGGCAGTCACCAGCACTTGGTATCCGGCGTCGAGCCAGCCTTGCAGGTAGTCGGCGAGGATGACGTCCGCCGAGCGGGCGCTGTTGCGGTATTGCGGGGTGTCGAGGCCGTGCTTGTGCCCGGCGTCGTCGATGTTCATGGGGTGGACCAACAGAAAGTTCGGCGCGTGGCGCAGGCGCAGGTTTTCCGCGTCGGCGAACAGGTGCGAATCCGGGTAGTGGTCGTTCCAGTAGAAGTGACCGTGCTGGATCGGCAGTTTCGGGTCGTCGGTGTGACGGTCCCGGGCGGCCACGAACGGTGAACGGTTATACAACTCGCTGACCCAGTGATAGGCCGCGGCGGCGGTTTTCAGACCAGCGTCGGTGGCGTAATGGTAGATGCTGCGCTGGTTGGACAGGCGCGAGACGTTGTTGTGAACGATGCCGCTGTCGATCGGCGCAACGCCGGTCAGGATGCATTCGTAAAGTGGTCGGGACAGGGCCGGCAGTGCACATTCCAGTTTGTAGAGCGCCGCGCGTCCTGCGCCAACGTAAGCCTGCAGATGCCCCATGGCGTGGCGCGCGACTTCGTAATTGAGGCCGTCGAGCACGACAAGGATGACGTTGTGCTTCATGGGGGGTGGGACTCCGCAAAAACAGATGATTCAAGTACGCAACCAATCCCTTGTGGGAGCGGGCTTGTGTGGCGAGGGGGCTTGTCGGACCGCCGCATCGCCCCGTTGGGCCGCGCAGCGGACCCAGTATCTACGAGCGCTGCGCACTCGAACGGGGGCAAGCTCCCTCGCCACAGGCCCGCTCCCCCATTTGGATCTCCATCGGAGTTCCAAATGGGGATTGACCGCCTTACGGCATATTGATGATGACTTCTTCCTGCCACTTCTGCGGCAGCGACTTGGAGGTCTTTTCCCACGCGTCGGCGTCTTTGATCGGCGTGACCTTTTTGTACTGTTCGTTAGGCAGCAGCTTGGCCTTGACCTCTTCCGGCAGAGTCAAATGCTCGGCGCGAATTGGACGGGCGTTGCCTTTTGCCAGGTTGATCTGGCCAGCGTCGCTGAAGATGTATTCGCGGGCCAGTTTGGCGGCGTTCGGGTGCTTGGCGTATTTGTTGATGATGGTGGTGTAGCCGGAAATCACCGAGCCATCGGATGGAATCAGCACGGTGTAGTCATCCGGATTCGCCATCTTGGCCTTGTAGCTCAGGCCGTTGAAGTCCCAGACCACGCCGACTTCGATTTCACCCTTTTCCATGGTGGCGATCGTCGGGTTGGCCATGGACAGGCGGCCTTGCTTGGCGATGTCTGCGAACAGCAACAGGGCTGGCTGAATGTTTTTCTCGTCACCGCCATTGGCGAGGGCGGCGGCCAGTACGCCGTTGGCAGCCTGGGCTGCGGTGCTTACGTCACCGATGGAGACTTTGTACTTGCCGCTCTTGAGGTCGGCCCATTTGGTCGGTGCTTCGGAACCGTGCAGCAGCTTTTTATTGATGATGAACGCGATGGAGCCGGTGTAGGCCAGTGCCCAGTTACCGTCCTTGTCCTTGGCCCAGTCCGGAACCTGTGCCCAAGTACTCGGCTTGTAAGGTTGCACCACGCCCTGCTTGACCGCGATCGGGCCGAAGGCGGCACCGACGTCGCCGATGTCGGCTGTGGCGTTGTCTTTTTCGGCGGCGAACTTGGCGATTTCCTGGGCCGAACTCATGTCGGTGTCGATGTGTTTCAGGCCGTATTTCTTGGCTAGGTCCTCCCAGGTGCCTTTCCAGTTGGCCCAGTCATCGGGCATGCCGACGCTGTTGACGGCGCCTTCCGCTTTCGCAGCGGCTTCGAGTGTTTTCAGATCGGTATCCGCCGCCATGGCGGCAGTGCACAGGGCAATGGTCGAGCCTAACAGTGATGCCAGGAAAAACTGTTTCATCCGAAGCTCCTTTGGGCGTTTTCAACGCTGCGATTGCGGTTGTGTTGGTCTAGGTCAGCAATACCTGAGCCAATTTAGGCGTCCTGGATGACATTTTGATGTCGACGACCGGTCGGCCTGAATTTCCTGCGCTCGGATACGCGGGGTGCGAGATAAGCGTAGACCATGGCTAAAGGGCTGATATGAAAGGGACTTGGCCATGAAATTGCAGGTGTCTGAAGCAACCGTTCGGCGGCTTTGTCATCTGTCAGTCATCTGCAGTGCCTAGGCTTGCAGGCAATTGATGGAGCCCGGTTTCAATCGCGGTTCTGCCCTGAATCAGTGCTGGTCTAGTCCAGATAGGTAACGTTGATGCGCATCGAGACAACCAAAGCGGTGACAGCGATCGGGCAGGTTCTGCAAGAACAGCTCGACCACGGGCTGTTGGCGCCCGGGAGCAAGTTGCCGGCCGAGCGCAAGCTCAGTGAGTTGTTCGGTACCACGCGGATTACCGTGCGTGAGGCGTTGTTGCAGTTGGAGGCCCAGGGCCAGATTTATCGCGAGGAGCGGCGCGGCTGGTTCGTGTCGCCACCACGGCTGGCTTATAACCTGATGCAACGCAGCCACTTTCACGCGATGGTCAGCGCCCAGGGGCGGGTGCCGTCCACCGAGGTGATTTCCGCGCGTTTGCAACCGGCGTCAGCGGCGGTATGTGCCTGGCTCCAGTTGCCGGCGCTGTCGAGCGTGATCCAGATCTGCCGCTCGCGACGGATTGACGGGCGATTGGTGCTGTATGTGGAGCACTACCTGAACCCGCAGTATTTTCCGGGGATCCTGGATTTCGATCTGAATCAGTCGATGACCGAACTGTATGCGCGGCATTACGACTTGCACTACGGGCGGGTGCGCTTCGAGATCGTGCCGACCGCGTTGTCGGTGGACGCCGCGGCGGCTTTACGGGTGTCGGTGGGCAGCCCGGGGTTGCGGATTGCCCGGGTCAACTACGATCAGCACCAGCGGCTGATCGATTGTGACCTGGAGTTTTGGCGCCATGATGCGATTCATGTCGGGGTGGATGTGGTTTGAATCCCACCTACGCAGATTGTTCGCCACCGGGGGTGATCACCTGAATGCTCATGCGCGGTGTCGCCAGATCCAGTCCGGCCTCATCCAGATGCCGCTTGAGCGACAGGTTGAACGCCCGGGACACTTCCCACTGCTTGATCGGCGCGGTCTTGAAGCGCGCGCGCAGAATCGCATTGCCGGACTCGAAACTTTCGACCCCCTGAATCTCCAGCGGCGACCAGATGTTGCGCCGTTGCAGCGGGTCGGTGCGCATTTTCTGGCCGACGTCGCGCATCAGCTTGATCGCCTCGTCGATGTCCATGTTCGAGGGCACCGCCACCCGGAAGATCGCGTAGCCGAACTCTCGGGAGTAGTTCTTGATGCTTTTGATTTCACTGAACGGAATGGTGTGGACGATGCCGTCGATGTCCCGCAGGCGCACGGTGCGGATGGTCAGGCCTTCGACGGTGCCCAGGTGGCCGCCGACGTCCACGTAGTCGTCGATGGCCAGGGAGTCTTCGATGATGATGAACAGCCCGGTGATCAAGTCGGCCACCAGCGATTGCGCGCCGAAGCCGATGGCCAGGCCGATGACGCCGGCACCGGCCAGCAGCGGCGTGACGTTCATGCCCATGTTCGCCAGGGCGACGATCAGCGCAATGATGAAAATCGCCACGAACAGCACGTTGCGGATCAGCGGCATCATCGTCTGCGCGCGGGCATTGGCCAGGCCTTTGCGCGAGCGGGTTAGGGCGTGGTGCACGGCGGTGTCACTGAGGATCCAGATCAGCCAGGCAAAAATCAGCGTGCCGCCGAGGCTGAACAGTTTGACGCTGACTTCATGCCCTTCGCCTTCGGTGAAGCGAATCAGCGACATGCCCCAGACCCGCAGGCCGAGTTCGATGAACGCCAGCCATACCAGCAGATGGGCGAGGGTGTAGAAGAAGCTTTTCAGACGATCCGAATACAGCGCATGGCGCTTGGGGCCGCGTTGAGGCTTGAGTGAATGACGGCGCACCAGCCCGTTGATGACCATGCACAACACCAGCAGCACGGTACAGATCAGCGACTGACGCAGCGCGGTGCTGGTGTCGCCGGCAGAGACGAAGGTGGCGAACAGCGAGATGCCCACCAGCACCAGCGCCGGCAGATACCAGAACGTCCCGAGGATTTCGATCGTGTCGCTCAAGGCGCGGCGGGTCAGGCGCCGAGACAGCGGCTGGTTGCGGATCAGATGCGCGATGGGCCGGCGGAAACGCAGAATGAAAAAACCTGTGAAGATCGCCGCCAGTACATTGGCGAACGTCGCCGCCGTATGGGCCAGATGTTCACCTAGGCTGGCGATCAGGCGCGGGTCGTTCAGGGCTTCACCGAAGGCGGCGAAACTGCCGATCAGCCACAACGGGCGGAAGGCCTGATGCCGCAGGATGTACAGGGCGCGATGACGATGCGGGCCATCGAGCAGGGAAAACGCGATGACGCAGATCGCCGAGAAACAGGTACCGACCACCAGCGCATAAGCCAGCACCATGGCCAGGCTTTTGCCCAATGACGAGGGCAGGGCGTAGGTCATGTATACCGTCATGACCAGGGCGATCATCCACGGCCCGAGTTTGCGCAAGGCAAAGCGCAGCATGTCCAGGGCCTTGGGGTGTTGCGGCAGTTCTTCGGTGAGGCCGAAGCGCATGCGCACCCGGTGGCCGAGCCAGATCAGGGCGGCGGCCAGCAAGCTCCAGACCATCAGGATCATGGCGAAGGCAAAGATGATGGGCAGCCATTCATTGGCCGGCAGCATGAGTGCCACCAGTTCATCCTTGGCCAGGTTGACTTCTTCGGACCAGCGAGTGAGGGGGCTGTCGGCGCCGGAAAATTGCTTTTCGAAACTGGCCAGGGTGCCGCCGATCAAGCCCAGCACGCCTTCTTCTGTGGTCGGTTGGGCTTTTTTGCTGACGTCGCGCAGCTTTTTCAGGTCCGCCAGGAGTTTGGTCCGCTGCTGATCGTTTTCCAGCGACTTGATGACTTCGTCCAGCGACTGCCCCAGTGGAGCTTGCGCTTCGGGCTGGGTTTTCGCCGAGCCGCTGAGCAGCCCCGGCAAGCCGGCCGCCTGGGCAGGCGTCAGCGGCAGCAGCGTCATCAGGCAGACAAGGAACAAACAAGGCAGGGCAAAAAGACGAGCGAACACTAGGCGGTCAACCTCGGATGAGCGAATCGGCCGAGTGTACGAGCCCGTCAAAATCAATGCGAGCCGGGCGTAAGGATTTATTCGTTGAGTTTGGCGAGGATCTTGTAGATCACGGTGGCGAGGATCATCAGCATGCCGACCCACATCGCGAACACACCGGCGTTCTTGTCGCGAAAGTTGAAGCCGATGGCCAACATGATCATCCCGGAAAGAATCGGGATCAGCATGGCGTGAAACGAAGACATCGAGATCATGGTGACAGCCTTGTCGGAGGGGTTACTGCAAGTCTAGGCGGCTTTCGGGCGGGCGTTGGTGATGTGTGGCAGGAATGGATCGTAAGATCATTGTGGCGAGGGAGCTTGCTCCCGTTGGGCTGCGAAGCAGCCCCAAAACAAAGCAACATCGGCTAATCAGCCAGACCGAGTTTGCCAAGTTACGACTGCTTCGCAGCCGAGCGGGAGCAAGCTCCCTCGCCACAAAAGTTGCCTTTTAATCACAAGGGTTATGGCAATTCGCGGCAGGCGTAAAACGCGCTCAGCACTTTGACCAGGTGTGCCAGGTCATGGCTGCCGCACAGCTCGCGGATCGAGTGCATGGCGAACGTCGGCAGGCCGATGTCCACGGTGCGCACGCCCAGGTGGCTGGCGGTGATCGGGCCGATGGTCGAGCCGCAGCCCATGTCGCTGCGCACCACGAAGCTTTGCACCGGTACTTCTTCGGCCATGCACAAATGACGGAAGAACCCGGCGGTTTCGCTGTTGGTGGCGTAGCGCTGGTTGCTGTTGACCTTGATTACCGGGCCGGCGTTGAGTTTCGGGCCGTGGTTGGCGTCGTGCTTGTCGGCGTAGTTCGGGTGTACGCCGTGGGCGTTGTCGGCCGAGACCAGCAGGGATTTCTGAATGGTCCGTACGAATTCATCCCCTTCGGGCAACAGGCGACGCAGGGTTTGCTCAAGCATCGGACCGTCGGCGCCACAGGCCGAGCAGGAACCGACTTCTTCGTGATCGTTGCAGACCAGCACGCAGGTTTCGTCTGTTTCGGTCGTCAGCAATGCTTGCAGGCCGGCGTAGCACGACAACAGGTTGTCCAGGCGAGCGCCCGCGATGAAATCGCCATGCAGGCCAATGACCGCAGCGCTTTGGGTGTCGTAGAAGCTCAGCTCGTAATCGAGCACCACATCGGCGTTCAGGCCATGTTCGCGGGCCAGCTGATCGGTGAGCACGGCGCGGAAGTCCACGCGCTCGTCACCGGCGAATTGCGCGAGAATCGGCGGCAGCTCGGTCTGGGCATTGATCGCCCAGCCCATGTTGGCTTCACGGTTGAGGTGAATGGCCAGGTTCGGAATGATTGCAACGGGAGCCTTGAAGTCGATCAACTGGCTCTCGACCTTGCCATCGCGACGGAAGGTCACGCGGCCGGCCAACGACAGATCGCGGTCGAACCACGGCGCCAGCAGCGCACCGCCATAGACTTCGACGCCCAATTGCCAGAAGCCCTGGCGTTGCAGTTCCGGCTGGGGTTTGACCCGCAGGCACGGGCTGTCGGTGTGCGCGCCAACCAGGCGAATGCCGCCATGCAGGGGCGAATGACGGCCCATTTTGAACGCGACGATCGAAGAGTCGTTACGGGTGACGTAGTAACGGCCATTGGCTTCGGTGGTCCATGGCTCGCGCTCGTCGAGGCGCACAAAACCGGCCGCTTCCAGGCGCTGGACAAGGCTGGCGGTGGCATGGAACGGGGTAGGGGAGGCCTTGAGAAAGTCGATCAGGCCTTGGTTCAACTCTTCGCGCATAAGAAGCTCCAGACAGCAGTGGCGCCAGTTTAACGTATTGAAAGCGCAAAGTGCGGCGGGCCTGATGTTGGCGGCGCGTGAGATTTAATGTGGCGAGGGAGCTTGCTCCCGCTCGGCGGCGCAGCGGCCGCAAATCCTGCTTGCGCGGTGTGCCCGACAGAATACGGTCGCTGGTTTTGGGAGTGCTCCGCACTCCAGCGGGAGCAAGCTCCCTCGCCACAACAGCCTCCTCGCCACAACAGCTCCCTCGACACCGAAGCCTGGGCACCACCGTTAGAACGGTGCCGGGCACTCGAAGCGCAGGCGTTCGCCGCTTTGCGGATGAGTGAAGCTCAGCATGCTCGCGTGCAGGCACAGGCGTGGCCAGGCAGCCAGGGCTTGCGGATGGGCATAGAGCCCGTCACCCAGCAGCGGGTGGCCGATGGAGAGCATGTGCACGCGCAACTGGTGAGAACGGCCGGTGATTGGCGTCAGCTCGACGCGGCACCAGTCGCCACAACGCTCCAGTACACGCCAGAAAGTCAGGGCGTGCTTGCCGAATTCGTGGTCCACCACATGCCGTGGCTTGGTCGGCGGATCGTAGCGCAGGGGCAAGTCGATGCTGCCACTGTCCAGTTCCGGTTGTCCCCAGCACAGGGCGGTGTAGGCCTTTTCGGTTTCGCGGTCGTGAAATTGCCGAGACAGCTCGCGATGAGTGTCCGGATCACGGGCCAGCAGAATGATGCCGGAGGTTTCCCAGTCCAGCCGATGGACAATTCGCGCTTCCGGGTAGCCGTTTTCTTGCAGGCGCGTAATCAGGCAGTCCTTGTTGTCATCGGCCCGTCCGGGGACGGAGAGCAACAGGGTCGGTTTATCCACCACCAGTACGGCGGCGTCCTGATAGATGATGCGGATGTTGGACAACGGCATTAAAACAGCCTCGTAACAAACGCCAACGGCGACTCAGGCCCCCTCCAGTCATGGAAGGGCCCTGAGCCGCCGTGGCTCCCGCCGGATCGACTCAGCGATCGGGCAGGGTGATATTGAGTTCCAGAATCGAGCAGCTGCCCTGGTTTTCCAGAGCGACGTGCACGTCATCGGACCCGATATTGACGTACTTGCGGATCACTTCCACCAGTTCCTTCTGCAAGGCTGGCAAGTAGTCCGGCGTACTGCGTTGGCCGCGTTCATGCGCCACGATGATCTGTAGACGCTCTTTCGCTACCGAGGCGGTACTGGGCTTTTTGTTGGCACGAAAGAAGTCAAAAAGGTTCATTACCTACCTCCAAAAAGTCGCTCGAAGAATCCCTTCTTCTCGACATCGAGGAAACGATGGTCCACGGTCTTGCCCAACAGACGATCGACAGCATCGCTGTACGCCTGGCCGGCGTCGCTCTGGTCGTCGAGAATCACCGGCACGCCCTGGTTGGAGGCTTTGAGGACGGCTTGCGATTCCGGAATCACGCCCAGCAGGGTCACCGCGAGGATTTCCTTGACGTCTTCGACGCCGAGCATTTCGCCGTTGACGACGCGCGTAGGGTTGTAGCGGGTCAGCAACAGGTGTTCCTTGATCGGGTCTTCGCCGTTTTCGGCGCGACGGGACTTGCTGGCCAGCAGGCCCAGCATGCGGTCCGAGTCACGTACGGAGGAGACTTCCGGGTTGGTCACGACGATCGCTTCGTCAGCGAAGTACATGGCCAGGTGGGCACCTTTCTCGATACCGGCCGGGGAGTCGCAGACCACGAATTCGAAGTCTTCTTTCAACTGCATCAGGACTTTTTCTACGCCTTCCTGGGTCAGCGCGTCTTTATCGCGGGTCTGACTGGCGGCCAGCACGTAGAGGTTTTCCAGGCGCTTGTCTTTGATCAGGGCCTGTTGCAGGTTGGCTTCGCCGTTCACCACGTTGACGAAGTCATACACCACGCGGCGCTCGCAACCCATGATCAGGTCGAGGTTACGCAAGCCGACGTCGAAGTCGACGATAACTGTTTTGTGACCACGCAGAGCGAGGCCGGTACCGATAGCGGCGCTGGTGGTGGTCTTACCCACACCACCCTTGCCGGATGTAACCACGAGAATCTTGGCCAAGGTGTTTTACCCCTAAGGAAAAAGGACGTTTAGCCCCTGAAAAACATCTCTTGAAAAACTACTGCAGTCGGACAGCCTTGGCTGGAATCCGGTTTTGAGCGGTATCTACCCCCGGTAAACACTGCTTTTAGCCTTTTTCCTACTTCGTTTGAGCCGTTTTCGCTACGTTTTAGAGATGCTTGGAAAATGCGGCAGTATCCGTTAAAGCCGAATGATGTTCAACACGTCACCCGACAGGCTGACTTGTACTCCGGCGCCCCACAATGGATCGCGGCGCAGGTCCTCGGAAACCTTGTAGTGACCGGCGATGGAGACCAGTTCAGCGGTCATTTGCTGACAGAAAATCCTGGCTTTCGTATCACCTTTGACGCCGGCCAGCACACGACCGCGCATCGCGCCGTATACATGGATGTTGCCGTCGGCGAGAAGTTCCGCCCCCGGGCTGACCGACGAAATCACCACCAGATCGCTGCCCTGGGCATAAATCTGCTGGCCACCACGTACTGGCGACGTGATGATTTTTGTCGGTTTGATGGTCGGCTCCGGTGGTTTTTCGGGTTTTTTCGCTACGACGCCTTCGAGCGGGTCGAGCGGGCGTTCCCGCGCGCCGGACGGCGGCAGCACTGGCAGATCGACCGCAATGGCCGCTGCGATGTCTTCAATGCGGCTGGCACGGATCGCCAGGGTGCGCAGGCCATGCTGGCGGCAGATGCGCATCAATCCCGGCAGGTCGACCGAGCCTTCGCTGGCCGGGAGTTTGTCCAGGGCCAGTACCAGCGGCGCATTACTGAAGAAGTTGGGCGCCTGGGCGACCTTGGCGGCCAGTTGCCGATCAAGGTTCTCGAGGTCGTTACGGGCCAGTTCCAGCACCGTAATGGCCAGCATGCTGCCCTTCAACTGGAACACGGGATCTTGGTCTAGCGGTTCGGTTTGGCTCATGGTCGGCATACAACGGCTTGTCACTAAAAGTGCCGAGACTTATAACGAGAACGCCCGCAGGCCGCAAGCCGGGTCGAACGATGTAGAATGCGCGGCCATTAACTTTCCGGAACCTTTAATGGAACGCCCGCGATTTCGAACAGCATTTCTTTCTCCGCGTTTCTGGCCGCTGTGGTGTGGCCTGGGGCTGTTGTGGCTGATTGTGCAGTTGCCGTATCCGGCGTTACTGGCGATCGGTCGCGCCCTGGGTGCATTGATGTACCGAGTGGCCGGCGACCGACGGCGCATTGCCAAGCGCAATCTTGAGCTGTGTTTCCCTGAAAAATCCGCTGCCGAGCGCAAACGCCTGCTCAAGGAAAACTTCGCGTCCACCGGCATCGCCTTCTTCGAGATGGCCATGAGCTGGTGGTGGTCGCGCAAGCGTCTGGCGAAACTGGCCCATGTCGAAGGCCTGGAGTATTTGAAACAGGCTCAGGCGCAAGGCAAGGGCGTGATTCTGATGGCTGTGCACTTCACCACGCTGGAGATCGGCGCAGCGTTGCTCGGTCAGCAACACACCATCGATGGCATGTACCGCGAACACAAGAATCCGCTGTTCGACTTCATCCAGCGCCAAGGCCGCGAGCGGCATAACCTCGACTCGCTGGCGGTGGAGCGCGACGACGTGCGGGGCATGCTCAAACTGCTGCGCGCAGGGAGAGCGATCTGGTACGCACCGGATCAGGACTACGGCGCCAAGCAAAGTATCTTCGTGCCGCTGTTCGGGATTCAGGCGGCGACTGTCACCGCCACCAGCAAATTCGCACGCTTGGGCAAGGCGCTGGTGGTGCCGTTCACCCAGGAGCGCCTGGCTGACGGCAGCGGTTATCGACTGGTGATTCATGCCCCGCTCGAAGGCTTTCCCGGCGAGACGGAAGAGGCCGATTGCATTCGGATCAACCAATGGGTGGAGGGTGCGTTGCGCGAATGTCCGGAGCAATATCTCTGGGCGCATCGCCGCTTCAAGAGCCGCCCACCGGGCGAGCCGAAACTGTACGCCAAACGCGGTTGAGTCACCGATCCCTTTAAGCACCATGGAGTGTTGCAATGAGTCCTGCTGAACCGGTTACAGGGTTGATTCTTTCCGGCGGTGGGGCTCGTGCGGCCTATCAAGTAGGCGTGCTGGCAGCGATTGCCGAGCTGCTGCCGATGGGGGCGGCGAATCCGTTTCCGGTGATCGTCGGCACCTCGGCCGGTGCGATCAATGCGGTCAGCCTGGCCAGTGGGGCGATGGATTTTCGGAGTGCGATCGAGCGTCTGACGGCCTTCTGGCAAGGTTTTCGCAGCCATCTGGTATTACGCAGCGATTGGCCGGGGGTGATTCATCAGGCCGCCCGTTTTGTCAGTCACAACCTGATGGGCATTGGCTCGCCGGTGCCGGTGGCCCTGCTTAACAGTTCGCCGCTGCGCCGCTTGCTCAATCACAAACTGCACATGCCCGGGATTGCCGAAGCGATTGCGCAAAAGCAATTGCGGGCCGTAGCGGTTACAGCGTTCGGCTACGAGTCCGGCCAGGCCGTCACGTTTTATCAGGGCGGCGGCACCATCGAATCCTGGTTGCGCCATCGGCGAGTCGGCGTGCCGACCCAACTGACTGTCGACCATCTGCTCGCCAGTTCCGCGATTCCGTTGCTGTTCGCACCGGTAAAAATCGGCGAAGAATATTTCGGCGATGGCGCGGTGCGTCAATCGGCACCGATCAGCCCGGCCCTGCACCTGGGCGCCAGTCGCGTGCTGGTAGTGGGCGTCAGCGGCAACCCGCGCGGGATCGATCCGCAACAGCCGCTGCAACGTGCCTACACCGGTCAGCAGCCGACCCTGGCGCAAGTCGGTGGGCACCTGCTCAACAGTACGTTCATTGACAGCCTGGAAAGTGACATCGAGTTGTTGCAGCGTCTGAACCAGTTCAGCCATCTGCTGCCCGACGGCATCTCGAGTCGTGCATTGGGGGCGGCGCCGGTGGATGTGTTGGTGATTTCACCGAGTCAGCCAATCGATGAAATTGCCGCGCGGCATCGCCAGGAACTGCCGGCAGCCTTGCGCCTGTTTTTACGCGGCCCGGGGGCGACCAAGACCAGCGGGGCAGGGGTGCTGAGTTATCTGCTGTTCGAGGCGGGGTATTGCAGCGAATTGATTGATCTGGGGCGGCGCGATGCGTTGGCCAAGCGCGATGAGCTGTGCCGGTTTCTGGGGTTGGTGGAGCCTGCGGTTCCGGCTTGAGATTTGCGGTGTGGCTGTTCGCGGGCAAGCCTCGCTTCTACGGATTTGAGTCGTTCACATAACCGGTGAACGACACAAGACCTGTAGGAGCGAGGCTTGCCCGCGAAGCTTTTACGATCAGAAGTGGAACTTCACCAGCAAGCTCGTGTTGCTCTGATCGGTCTTGAAGTACTGACTGTCCCTGATCCCGTACTTGTCCGACCAATAGTCGTACTCGACACCCACATACAACTGCTTCTCGCCAATGTTCAGCGCTTTGCCCAAGTCGTATTTGATCTGCGGGTTGAAGTGCAGGTTGGCGTGGTAGGTGCCTTTGCTGTTCTTGTCGTTGTCGACCACCCAGTCCATGAAGCCATCGATCAGGATGTTCGAATCGCCCACCGGAATGGTGTAGGACCAGACCGGGGTGATCTGCCAGACGTTGTCACCCGGGCGGCTGCCTTCGGTGTGACGCTGGTAGAAGTTCAGCTGGAAGTAGTCGAAACCAGGAATCGCCAGGTCGAAACCCGGACCGATCAGGTAAGACTCGGTATCGCCTTCACCGAACTCGTACGTCATGGCCAGCAGCACGTCCTTGACCGGGCCGAACTCCAGTTTCTGGTCGAAGATTTTGCCAAACGACAAGCGCGGGCTGATTTCGCCGTAGTAGGTGTTCGAACCGACGCCGGGGTCGTCCTTGCCGTTGTAGAAAATCTTGTCGACGAACATGAAGTTGTCGCCGTATTTCCATGCATCGGCGTGCTCGAAAGTGACGGTTTGCTGAATGCGCGGGTTGACCTGGAAGTCCTTGCCATAGAGGTAGGTCAGGCTGTTGTTCTGCCATTGCAGCAAGTCGCCGGCCATGGCCTGGCCCCCGGCCAGCAAGGATCCCGCGAGCATCAGGCTGGTGCACGTACGTTTCATTCGGTTGCTCCCAAAAAGTAGGTGGTTCCACGTTATTTTTCTAAGGTCGGCGCTCTGGTGTGGCGCCTTTTCTTGCTGCTGTAAAAAAATCATCCATTCGGTCAGCTTTGGTGCTGTTAGCAAGAGCTGAGCCAAGGCTTTCAAAAAGCCAAAAAATGCCCGTTCGGCTGTTCTAAAACAGTCGATTGAGCGTCTTTTCGGGAAGCCTTGATACTGCCCGGAGCCGGGGTAAGTTGGCTTTCCGGTCAGGAATTAAATCCGGGCTTTTTTTTAGACCGGATTCGGGCGGCCGCGGAGAATACTGACTCCTTGGCCAGGTCTCAAGTGCCCCGCAACAGAGCACTGGCGACAGGTGTGGGGCATTGCTGAACGACAGACTTGTCTGGGTACGAATCATCTGTTGCTCCCTCTTGTTTTTATTGTTTGAGGTGCAGGCAGTCACCCCTGTGGGAACTCGCCACAGGGTGTGTGCTTTGTACTGTGTCAGTGCGTGTGGGCGTGGCAGTCGTTGACGGCTGCGCGTTCGTGACCGCCGAGGATGTTGAACAACAGGTTCAATGCCAGGGCGCTAAGCGTGGCCATGGCGATGCCGCTGTGGGTGATCGGGCTCATCCACATCGGCAGGTGGGCGAAGAATTCCGGGCGCACCACCGGGATCAGCCCCATGCCGATACTCACCGCCACCAGCAACTGGTTGCGCCGGTCACCGATGTCGGCTTCCTGGAGAATCTTGATCCCGGTGGCGGCGACCATGCCGAACATCGCAATCGCCGCGCCGCCGAGTACCGCCGGAGGTATCGATGCCACCAGGAACGCGGCTTTGGGCAGCAGGCTCAGCACGATCAGTAAGCCACCGGCGACGATGGTCACCGAGCGGCAACGTACGCCGGTCATTTGTACCAGGCCGATGTTCTGAGCGAATGAGGAGTGGGTGAAGGTGTTGAAGAAGCCGGCGAAAAACGAAGCACCGGCATCGCACAGCAAGCCGCGACGCAGCATCCGCGGCGTGACGTCCTGGCCGGTGATTTTGCCCAGCGCGAGGAACATCCCGGTGGACTCGACGAAGATGATTACCACCACCAGGCACATGGACAGAATCGGTGCGAGCTCGAATTTCGGCATGCCGAAATGCAGCGGGGTGACGATTTGCAGCCACGGCGCCTGGTCCATGCCGCTGAGGTCGACCATGCCGATCACGCCGCAAATCGCGTAACCCAGGCACATGCCGATCAGCACCGAGATGTTGACCCAGAATCCGCGCATGAAGCGGTGGACCAGCAGAATGGTGGCCAACACCAGTGCAGCAATGGCCAGGTAGACAGGTGAACCGAATTGAGCCGCGCCAGCGCCGCCACCGGCCCAGTTCACGGCTACGGGGAACAGCGATAAACCGATCGAGGTGATGACAGTGCCGGTCACCAGTGGCGGGAAGAAGCGCACGACCTTGGACATGAACGGTGCGATGAGCATGCCGAAGAAACCGGCGGCAATGGTCGCGCCGAAAATCCCTTGCAGGCCGATGCCGGGCATCCCGGCCATGGCCACCATGCTGCCGACCGCGGCGAAACTGGCGCCCATCATCACCGGCATGCGAATGCCCATCGGGCCGATGCCCAGCGACTGGACGATGGTGGCAATGCCAGCCACCAGCAGGTCGGCGTTGATCAGGAAGGCGATTTCTTCACGGTTCAGGCCGGCGGCCTGCCCGATGATCAGCGGCACTGCAATGGCGCCGCCGTACATCAGCAGAACGTGTTGCAGGCCGACCAGAATCAGTTGCACAAGGGGTAAACGTTGAATGGCGGGTGCGTCGGGGATGCGCGCTTCGGATAGCTCGGACATGCAACACCTCGGATCTTTTTTATTCTTGTGATTTTTGTATCAGGCAAACCTGTGGCGAGGGAGCTTGCTGTGGCGAGGGGGCTTGCCCCCGTTGGGCTGCAAAGCAGCCCCAATCCCAGCAATCGCGTTCTATCTAGAGGGCCGCATCCGCCGGTTTTACGACCGCTTCGCGGTCGAACGGGGGCAAGCCCCCTCGCCACACAAAACCTATCGCCACAATGGTTTTTACTTACTTGGTCGGAGCTCCCTGAACAATCCACGCGCCGATCAGGTCACGTTCCTGCTGGGTCATCTGGGTGATGTTGCCCAGTGGCATGATCTGGCTGGTGACCGCTTGAGCCTGGATGCGGGCAGCGTTTTGGCGGATCTGTTCTGGCGTGTCGAACATCACGCCGGCCGGTGCGGCACTGAACAGCGGGCTGGTGGGCTTGGCCGAGTGACAGACCGCGCAACGTTCCTGAATGACGCTGTGAACCTTGTCGAACGTCGGGCCCTGATTCGAGGCTTGGGCCGGTGCAGCGGCAGGCGCATCAGGTTTCGCCGCTTCAGGTTTGGCACCACCGCCCAGGGCGGTTTCCGGCAGCGGCTGGTACTCGATGGTCCCAGGTGCCTTGGCCACTTCAGGTGCGCTGGACATCGGCGCCGGGCCGGTCACGTAGGCCAGGCAAATCATGCCGACCGCCGCAACGGGCAGGGTCCAGGCGAATTTGTGGCTGTCGTGACGGGTGTTGAAGTAGTGACGCACCAACACCGCCAGCACCGCGATCCCGGCCAGGATCAGCCAGTTGTACTGGCTGCCGTAGGTGCTCGGGAAGTGGTTGCTGATCATGATGAACAGCACCGGCAAGGTGAAGTAGTTGTTGTGCCGCGAACGCAGCAAACCTTTGGCCGGCAGCGCCGGATCGGGCGTGCGGTTTTCGGCGATCGCCGCCACCAGGGCGCGCTGGGCCGGCATGATGATGCGGAACACGTTGCCGACCATGATGGTGCCGATGATCGCGCCGACGTGCAGGTACGCGCCACGACCGCTGAACACTTTGCTGAAGCCGTAGGCGGCGCCGATGATCAGCACGAACAGGATTGCGCCTAGCAGGGCAGGGCGTTTGCCCAGGGCCGAGTCGCAGAGGAAGGAGTAGATGAACCAGCTGATGAACAACGAGCCGAGGCCGATAGCCACGCCTTCAGGGCCGCTCAGGGTGCTGCCCGGTGCCAGCAGGTACAGCGTCGGGTTGGAGTAGAACACCACGCACAGCAGCGCGATCCCCGACAGCCAGGTGAAATAGGCTTCCCATTTGAACCAGTGCAGGTTGTCCGGCATGGTCGGTGGAGCCAGTTTGTATTTTTCCAGGTGGTAGATACCGCCGCCATGGATTGCCCACAAATCGCCCGCCAGGCCGTTTTTCGGGTTGACCCGATTGAGGTTGTTTTCCAGCCAGACGAAATAGAACGACGCGCCGATCCAGGCCACGCCAGTGATCATGTGAACCCAGCGCACGCTCAGGTTCAGCCATTCCAACAGATGTGCTTCCACAGTCTTTACCTCTCGCCTGTCACCCTTGTTGTCGAGTGATCAGACCTTCTCTTATTGGTGGGGGGCGAGGATCAAACACTCATCCTCTTGGAAAAAATGCTCATCGCAGTTGTTGCCTGTGCCACTGCGATCAACCACCAGGAAGTCATCCCGCTTTTCGATCGTCAGCACCGGGTGGTGCCAGACGCCGCGATGGTAATTAATGCCCTGCCTGCCGTTGGTGACGAAGGCGCGGACCAAGCCTGATACAGGTGCATCGCCAAGTGGCGCGACCACGATCAGAAAGGGGTTGCCGAGCAGCGGAATGAACGCCTGACTGCCCAGCGGATGGCGCTCCAGCATGCGTACCGTCAGCGGCATGTCCTGCGCGTCGGCGCGGAAGATGCTGATGATCGCCTTGTCCTCTGGCGTGGCGGTTTCCACCGTCGCCAGTTTGTGGAAGCGCATGGTCGAACCGTTGTTGATCATGAAGTGATCGCTGCCGTCGGTTTCGATCACGTCACCGAAAGGGGCGAAGGCTTCTTTGGTCAGCGGTTCAATCGTCAATGTGCGCATGCTGGTCTTCTTAATCTCGAATGTGTTGGGGTACTGCTTTTGTAGGAGCCGGCTTGCTGGCGATGGCGTCAGTGAGGGCGCTATCGCCAGCAAGCCGGCTCCTACAGGCTCAGCATTACTTCGCGACCTTGCCCAAAACGCGCAGGCGGCTCACACCACCATCCGGGAACACGTTCAGGCGGATGTGGGTGATCGGGCCCAGCGCCTTGATCTGCTCGGCGAAGGTGTGTTCGGCGTGCATTTCCAGCTTCTGGCTTGGCAGTAGTTCGCGCCAGAACAGCGATTGGGTTTCGATCTGGCTGTCGGTGCCGCCCTTCACGAATGCACCCTGGATCGAGCAGCTGTCCGGGTAGTTGCCCTTGAAGTGCAGGGTGTCGACGATGACTTTCTCGACTTCACCCGCATGGCCCAGCGCGACGATCACCCAGTCATTGCCCGGGGTACGACGACGTGCGGTTTCCCAGCCATCGCCCATGTTGATGCCACGGCCCGGGTTGAGGATGTTGCTCATGCGGCCGAAGTGTTCATCGGAGCAGGCGAGGGCGCGACCGCCGTTCAGGGCTGCAGCCAGGTCGACTTGTTCGTTGTCGCCAACGGCCGACCAGTCGCGGAACGGAATGCCGTACACGCGCAGACGGGCCACGCCACCATCCGGATAGATGTTGAAGCGCAGGTGGCTGAACGCCTGGTCGTTATTGATTTCGTGGTAGTGATGGCTGTTGCCCTGCAGCTCGACGGCCGACAGCACTTCAGTCCACTGGGTGTTTTCGTCCGGCTCGCCCGAGGCCAGGAAGCAGGCTTCCAGGGAGGCCGATGGCGGGTAGTTGCCGGTGAAGAATGAAGTGTCGATGTCCACGCCTTTGATCGAACCCGGTACGCCCAGGCGGATCACCGCGCTGTCGTAGCCTTCGAAGCGCTTGCGGCGCGACTCCCAGCCGTCCATCCACTTGCCGTTGTCATCGAACACGCCCTCTTTCCACACGGCCGGGGTCGGCTGGAACAGACGGTTGGCGTCTGCGAACCAGTCATCGGTGACCGAGATGATTTTGGTGCCCAGACGGGCGTCGGCCAGGTTGACGAACTTCTCGAAAGGTACGGCGTAAGCTTTCATTCTTCTTGTCTGCCTTTAATAAGTTGGCTTGGGATGCTTGCAGTGCCCTGGGTGCTGTTTGCGTTTGAGAACACTCGGGCAAAGCTCGCTATAGGGTCAGTAATCGGAACAACGCGATCTTGTTGATCTGCGCCAGCGCGCATTTGAATTCGGTGTCGACCGAATTGTGAATGCGCGTTTCGAACGCCGCGAGGATCTGATGCCGGTTGCTGCCTTTTACCGCCATGATGAAGGGAAACTTGAACTTGGCCTTGTAGGCGTCGTTCAGCTCGGTGAAGCGCTGAAACTCTTCGGCCGTGCATTGGTGAATACCGGCGCCAGCCTGTTCATGGGTGCTGGCTTCGGTCAGTTGGCCCTGGACGGCAGCTTTGCCGGCCAGGTCCGGGTGCGCGTTGATCAGGGCCAGTTGGCTGGCGTGATCGGCACTCAACAGGATATCGCTCATGCGCTGGTGCAGGGTTTCGATCTGGTCGATCGAAGCGTCCTGGCCCAGGTCGAAGGCCTTCTCGGCCACCCATGGCGAGTGTTCGTAGATGTCGGCGAAGGCGGCGACAAACGCGTCGCGGCTCAGGGTCGAGGGTTTCAGTGTCTGGAAGTGGCTCATTTGGCAGCCCCTTGGTACGGATGGGTTTGCTGCCAGTGGCGAGCGATGTCGACGCGGCGGCTGAACCACACCTGTTCATGACTTTTAGCGTATTCGATAAAGCGTTTGAGCGAGGCCAGGCGCGCCGGACGGCCGATCAGCCGGCAGTGCAGGCCGATCGACAACATTTTCGGTGCCTCGGCGCCTTCGGCATACAGCACGTCGAAGGCGTCCTTCAGGTATTCGAAAAAGTCGTCGCCCTTGTTGAAACCCTGAACCTGGGTGAAGCGCATGTCGTTGGTGTCCAGGGTGTACGGGATCACCAGGTGTGGCTTGCCGGTCGGGTTGTTCGGTTCCCAGTAGGGCAGGTCGTCGTCGTAGGTGTCGCAGTCATAGAGGAAACCGCCTTCTTCCATCACCAGCCGACGGGTGTTCGGGCCGGTGCGGCCGGTGTACCAGCCCAGCGGGCGCTCGCCGGTGATTTCGGTGAGGATGCGGATCGCTTCGAGCATGTGCTCGCGTTCCTGCGCTTCGTCCATGTACTGGTAGTCGATCCAGCGATAGCCGTGGCTGCAGATCTCGTGGCCGGCCTCGACCATCGCGCGGATCACGTCCGGGTGACGCTGGGCGGCCATGGCCACGGCGAAGATGGTCAGCGGGATGTCGAATTCCTTGAACAGTTTCAGAATCCGCCAGACGCCGGCACGGCTGCCATACTCGTAAAGGGATTCCATGCTCATGTTGCGCTCGCCTTGCAGCGGCTGCGCCGAGACCATTTCCGAGAGGAAGGCTTCGGACTCTTTATCGCCGTGAAGGATATTGCGCTCGCCACCTTCCTCGTAGTTGAGCACGAAGGACAGGGCGATGCGGGCATTGCCCGGCCAGTGTGGGTGAGGAGGGTTACTGCCGTAACCGATCAGGTCGCGTGGGTAGTCAGCGCTCACTGCAGTCTTCCTTCTTGTTCGTGTCGACTTGTTCAAAGTCAGGGTGTGTGTGGCGGCCTGGCGATGAGAGGGCAGGCTGGCGTCACAGCGACGGAGTGATTGTATACAACTTTATATTCACTTTGTAAGCCTGATTTTTTGCATTTTTCACTGACTGCTCTCATTGGAGGGTACTGCAAGAAACCTGCCTGACTGGTCAGCTAATGGATAGAAGGTCCACTGATCTTATGGTTTGGCGCAAGATTCGCCCGCAAACCATGAATGCCGTTGGTGGTCGTAAAAATGTCGTTTTTATTGTGTACAATTTTTTTGAAAAATGTCTTAATCAGTCGCTCGCCGCAACTTTTCGTGCTCCGGAACGGTGCGGTGTCCTTTTCAACTGACTTCGGGAGGTGCGAGGTCTGACTGCTCCACGCAGGCAGGCGCGCAGAACCAATGGGACGTTTGACTACACACGTTTTGGACGCTGCACACGGTTGCCCGGGCAGTTCGATCAAGGTCGAGCTGTACCGCGTCGAAGGCTCGCAGCTGGAACTGGTCGCCACGGCGCTCACCAACAGCGACGGCCGGGTCGATGCGCCGTTGCTGCAAGGCGATGACTACCGTACCGGGGTCTATCAGCTGCAATTTCATGCGGGCGATTACTACCGCGCCCGTGGCGTTCAGTTGCCTGAGCCTGCGTTCCTCGACGTGGTGGTGCTGCGGTTCGGCATTTCTGCCGAACAGGATCACTACCACGTGCCGTTGCTGATTTCGCCGTATAGCTATTCCACCTATCGCGGCAGCTGATCCCCCAAGCAGCTGCCTCAACCTGGAAGCGACTGCGCATATAGCTTCTTTGGTCTTTTGCCCGCTCACACTGCGGGCTTTTTTTCGCCTGGTGGAAAGTCAAAAGATCGCAGCCTTCGGCAGCTCCTACATGGAAACGCATTCCCCCTGTAGGAGCTGTCGAGTGCAACGAGGCTGCGATCTTTTGCCCTTAGCGGCTCAACAATGAGGCCGCGCCCGCACCGCTGAACAACCCGGCACTGACCCGGTTAAACCAGCTTTGCCCCTTGCCGCTACGCAGATACCGCGCCGCGCCATGAGCCCCCAGCCCATAAGCCAGCTTGCACAGCAGATCCAGCACGGTCCAGGTGGCAATCATCACCAGCAACTGCGGCAGGAAGGGTTGTTCGGCACTCAAAAACTGCGGCAGGAACGCGGCAAAGAACAAAATGTCTTTCGGGTTGCTGGCGCCGAGCATGAATGCGCGCCCGAACAGTGCACGAAAGCGTGGCACCGGCGCAGCCTGGGGCACTTCGGCGCCCAGGGAGGGTTGGCGTGATTGCTGCCAGCTCTGCCAGGCGAGGTAGAACAGATACAGCGCGCCGACGATTTTCAGAGCGCTGAACAGCTGTTCCGACGCCAGCAGCAATGCGCCCAAGCCGAACGCCGAAGCGCTGAGCAGGCAGATCGAGGCAAACACGCCTCCGAGAAACGCCGGGTAAGAACGACGCAAACCGTAATTCAGACTGTTGCTGATCATCAGCAAAGACAGTGGCCCCGGTATCAGGATCACCACCAGCGCAGCGCCGCTGAACAGCAGCCAGGTTTCCAGACTCATCACTTTCCCCCCTATGCACAAAAGCCCCACCCGACGGGGTGAGGCTGGTTTGAAACGCGTACCGCGTGACGCTTATAAGAAGATGAACTTGGCGATGAAGATCGCGCAGAGCACCCACAGGCTGACGGATATTTCCTTGTACTTACCGGTGCCGGCCTTCAGCACCACGTAAGTGATGAAGCCCAGCGCGATGCCGTCGGCGACCGAGAAGGTCAGCGGCATCATGATCGCGGTGACGATCGCCGGAATGCTGTCGGTCGCTTCTTCCCATTCGATGTGCGCCATGCCGCCCATCATCAGCATCGCTACATAAATCAGCGCACCGGCGGTTGCATAAGCGGGGATCATGCCAGCCAGCGGTGCGAAAAACATTGCGGCAATAAATAGCACACCTACGGTCACGGCGGTAAGACCAGTCCGACCACCCGCCGCTACGCCAGCGGCACTTTCCACGTAACTGGTGACCGGCGGAACACCCACCACCGCCCCGAAAACACTGGAGGCACTGTCGGCTTTCATGGCGCGGGACAGGTTTTCGATCCGGCCGTCAGCGTTCACCAGGTTGGCGCGCTGGGCGACGCCCATCAAGGTGCCGGCGGTGTCGAACATGTGCACGAAGAGGAAGGCCAGCACCACACTGATCATGCTGACGTTGAACACGCCGGCGATGTTCATGGCCATCCAGGTCGGTGCCAGGCTCGGCGGGGCCGACATGATGCCCTCGTAGTGCACCAGGCCCAGGCCCCAGCCGGCGAGGGTCACGGTGATGATGCTGATGAGGATCGCGCCGAACACTTTGTGGTAGCTGAGCACGGCGATCATCAGGAAGCAGATGGCAGCCAGCAGCGGGCCGGGCTCGCGCAGGGAGCCGAGCTTGATCAGGGTGGCCGGGCTATCGACGACGATGCCCGAGGTTTTCAGGCCGATCAGCCCCAGAAACAGGCCCACACCCGCACCCATGGCGAAGCGCAGGCTCACCGGAATGCTATTGAGCAGCCATTCACGAATCCGGGAAAAGGTCAGGAACATGAACAACACGCCGGACACGAACACCGCGCCGAGAGCGGTTTCCCAGTTGTAGCCCATGGTGCCGACCACGGTGTAGGTGAAGAATGCGTTCAGGCCCATGCCCGGCGCCAGGCCCACCGGCCAGTTGGCGTACAGACCCATCAACAGGCAGCCCAGCGCGGCGGCGATGCAGGTGGCCACGAACGCGGCACCGTGATCGATCCCGGCATCGGCCATGATGTTGGGGTTGACGAAGATGATGTAGGCCATGGTGATGAAGGTTGTCAGACCGGCGATCAGCTCGGTCTTCACCGTGGTGCCGTGCAAGCTGAGTTTGAAGATGCGCTCCAGCCAGCCATTGCGTAACGGCGGCGAGAGTTCCAGCGTCGAGGCTTCGGATTTGCGGCTTTCCACAGCGAGTACTCCTCAAGAGTTTTATTGTTATTTCCAGGGCCGGACCCATGAGGGTGGCAGCGACCCTTTGAGGTACTTGCGAATTTGTTGACCTGATGGTCAGGAACTCGCACGAAGCGAATTATGCTTTTGTATACAAATAAAGCAAATAATGTTTTTGATTTTGTAGACGAAAAAAATGGCAGGCGGGGTATATAGATATGAAATGTGATGTGTAGCGAGCTTTTTGTGGCGAGGGAGCTTGCTCCCGCTGGGGCGCGCAGCGGCCCGACTCAGGCGGTGGCAATTTTTCAGGCATACCGGCGTTATCGTTCTTTGCGACTGCTGCGCAGCCGAACGGGAGCAAGCTCCCTCGCCACAGTCAGGTGTCGTTCCGATCAACTCTGGTTACTTCCCCCAATGCCTGATTCACCGCCAACCACCCATTCACCGCCGTCTCCCCAGCTTCGGCAAACACCCGCTCGAGCAATTTCACCTGCTCGCGCCGCAACGACTGCTCGAACCGCGCGCCTTCCACAGTCAGTTCCAGCAGCCGCTTACGCTTGTCGGTCTGGGACGCGACGCTGTTCACCAAATGCATTTCCACCAACTGCCGCAGCGGAATGTTCAGCGCCTGCTTGGTCACGCCGAGCAGCGCCAGTAACTCCTTGACGCTCAGGTTCGGATAACGCGCGATGAAAAACACGATGCGCTGATGCACCCGGCTCAAGCCGCGACGCTCGAGCATTTCATCAGCCTTGGCGGTGAAGGCCTGATAGCCGAAGAAGAACGCTTCCATGGCTTGTTGCTGGGTGGTGGGGTTTTTAAGGTCAAGCATGTTGACGTATCCGCTCGGTCTGTCGTAATTTCGGTCAATCAGTTTGACTCATTTTCCTCAGGCCTCGCTACCGGTGACCCCCATGGCTTTTTCCGAACGTGTCTCGCGCCTTAAAAGTTCTTTGATCCGTGAAATCCTCGCCGCCGCCCAGCGCCCGGAAGTGATGTCGTTCGCCGGCGGTTTGCCGGCCGAAGCCATGCTGCCGAAAGTCGAGTGGGCGCAGATGCCGCTGTCCATGGGCCAATACGGGATGAGCGAAGGCGAGCCGGCACTGCGTGAAGCGTTGGCGGCCGAAGCCCGGGCGTTGGGCGTGCCGTGTGAGGCGAGTCAGGTATTGGTGGTCAGCGGTTCGCAACAAACCCTCGATCTGGCGGCCAAGCTCCACATCGACAAAGGCACCGAAATCCTGCTTGAAGCGCCGACCTACCTGGCGGCGTTGCAGATTTTTCAGCTGTTTGGCGCCGATTGCATCACCGTCCCGCTGGAGGCTGATGGCCCGAACCTGGTGCAACTGCGCAGCCGTCTGGAACAACACAAGCCAGCGTTCATCTACCTGATCCCGACGTTTCAGAATCCGTCGGCGGTGCGCTACAGCGAAGCCAAGCGCGATGCGGTGGCGGCGTTACTCGACGAGTTCGGCGTGACCCTGATCGAAGACGAACCCTATCGCGAACTGACCTTCGATGGCGGCAGCGCCACACCGATCGTCAGCCGCTTGACCAAGGCCAGTTGGATCTACACCGGCACCGTGTCGAAAACCCTGCTGCCGGGCCTGCGGGTTGGTTATTTGATTGCCAGTCCGGACCTGTTCCCGCATTTGCTGCGGCTCAAGCAATCGGCCGATCTGCACACCAACCGCATCGGGCAATGGCAAGCGCTGCAATGGATCGGTACTGAAAAATACCAGCAGCACTTGGGCGAGTTGCGGGACTTCTACCGGGTTCGTCGGGATGCGTTCCAGTCGGCACTTGAAAGGCATTTTTCCGATCTGGCGGATTGGAACGTGCCGCAGGGTGGGCTGTTTTTCTGGCTGACGCTCAAGCTGCCGCTGGATACCCGCACGCTGCTCAAAGCGGCGCTGGCAGCAGATGTGGCGTTCATGCCGGGCGAACCGTTTTTCCCTGAGCCGGATAACAACCCCGGCCATCTGCGACTGAACTTCAGCCACATTGATCCGGCACGGCTGGACGAAGGGCTCAAGCGATTGGCAGCGGTGGTGCGTCAGGCCCAGGCGGCGCAAGCAGCCTGAGGCTGTTGGTGGGAGAGGGGGTAGAAACGAATAAACCGGCCAATTGGCCGGTTTATTTTTGTTCGGGTTTTGCGGTGTTTATACCGGCGCCACAGAAGCGTCAGACCGCAGCAAACCGCTTATCCAGATAATCAATGATCACCTTGGACTCATACATCCAGGTGGTCTGGCCATTCTCTTCGATGCGCAGGCACGGCACCTTGATCTTGCCGCCTTGCTCCAGCAGGGCCTGGCGATCCTGTTCGTTGTTCTTGGCATCGCGCAAGGCCACCGGAACGTTCAGGCGACGCAGGGTGCGACGGGTTTTCACGCAGAACGGGCAGGCGTGGAACTGATACAGCGTCAGGTCCTTGGCGGCCGCTTCGACCTGAGCCTGAGCGGCGGCGGGGCGCTGCTTCTTGCCAGGGCGGGTGATGAAATCGATGAAGATGATCAGTTGGCCGAGGCCGACACGAAGCGCTTTGACGAACACGGTATAAGTCTCTCAGGGCAAACAGAAGGCGCGCAGCTTACCTGATTTTTCGCAGGCGAAAAAAAACCGGCGATCAGTGCCGGTTTTCTTCTTGCTGCGCGTTACTTGATCAGGCTGAGAAACTCGCTGCGGGTGGCGGCGTTTTCGCGGAACTCACCGAGCATCACCGAGGTGATCATCGTCGAATTCTGTTTCTCCACACCGCGCATCATCATGCACATGTGCTTGGCCTCGATCACCACCGCCACGCCCAGGGCGCCGGTGACTTGCTGGACCGCATCGGCGATCTGGCGGCTGAGGTTTTCCTGGATCTGCAGGCGGCGGGCGTACATATCGACGATCCGCGCGACTTTCGACAGTCCCAGTACCTTGCCGCTCGGAATATAGGCAACGTGCGCCTTGCCGATGAACGGCAGCAGGTGATGCTCGCACAACGAGTAGAGCTCGATGTCCTTGACCAGCACCATCTCGCTGTTGTCGGAGCTGAACAAGGCACCGTTGGTGACCTCTTCCAGCGTCTGTTCATAACCGCGGCAGAGGTACTGCATGGCTTTGGCGGCACGTTTTGGCGTGTCGAGCAGGCCCTCGCGGGACACGTCCTCGCCCAATTGGCCGAGAATCGCGGTGTAATTCTGTTCCAGGGACATGAAACTACCTGTGGGATTTTACGCAAAGGGCAAGGGTACGGTGGCAAACACGGCGCTGCAAGCGTGAAGCGACAGCTTTACTCGTCGCGACCTTCCATCATGGTGCGTTTGAGCATCACGTAAACCGCTCCGGCGCCGCCGTGTTTCGGCTGGCACGAGGTGAAGCCGAGCACTTGTGGATGCTGACGTAGCCAAGTGTTGACGTGACTCTTGATCATCGGCCGCTTGCCGTCCAGACGCACGGCTTTGCCGTGGGTGACGCGCACGCAGCGGATTTCGAATTTAGTTGCTTCGGCCAGAAACGCCCAGAGGGTTTCACGGGCCTTTTCCACGTTCATGCCATGCAGGTCGAGGCTGCCTTCGAACGGAATCTGTCCGATCTTGAGCTTGCGCATCTGGCTTTCCTGAACACCGTCACGCGCCCACATCAGCTCGTCTTCCGGGCCGACATCAATCACAAACTGATCGGACAGCCCGTCAACGGTGGTCGCATCGGTGCGCACAGTGGCGGCCTGGCGCAGCTTGGCGATTTGCGCGCGGTCGGCCTTGGGTTTGCCGGTTTCGGCGCGATCGTGCTTGATCGGCTTGACGCCTTGGATCGCGCTTTTGAACAGGGAAAAATCGTCGTCTTGCATGTCAGCCTCCGCGAAGGGGGGGCAGTTTACCCAAGTCGGAGCGCTATCCATAACAATTGAGGCCCGTCAAAACGCCAGGCCTTTGATTCAGTCGTGTTTTTTCATCAGGTGCGGGGCTATGTTCAGCTCTCGCGACTGGCGCGAACGGCGACGGCAGCGGCGCCATAGCGACACGCCGAGGTACAGCACGAACACGCCCACCGCCAGAATGATCGACGAGCCCAGCGGGCTGGCATTCAACTCGCCCAACGCCGGTGGCCGCCCGAGCAGGCTGGCCGCGCCGGCCATCGCCAGCAATACACCGCACATCGCCAGCAGGGCAGCGAACGCTGCGCCGAAACGAAATCGCCAGTTGCGTTGGCCCTTGGGCCGCAAGCGGCGTGCATCAAAACCATCGGATAACTTCATTCCGACCTTCCTCAATGGGTATCGGCCCTTCGACCGGGAGTTGACCGGGATGTTCCTGAGGCTAGGGCAATTACGGCAAATGAGAGGCTTTTGCGGATGAGCGGCGGTTTGGGCCGCTCATCGACGGTCGATCAGATCAGATCGCGGGTCAGGGCGAGGGTGGCGAAGTTGTCCGCCATGATCGCCATTTCGGTCTGCTGAACGTGTTCGGCGCTGAGGATCCCGCCCTTGCAAGGCAAATCCCGCGTCGCGCAGGCGTCTTCCACCAGAGTGCAGCGAAAGCCCAGGTTCTTCGCCGCACGCACGGTGGTGCTGACGCTGGAGTGACTCATGAAACCGCAAACGATCAGGTCGAGCGAGCCCAGTTGTTGCAGGCGATCGTACAGTTCGGTGCCGTGAAACGCGCTTGGCAGCAATTTGCCGATGACGGTTTCGTCGCCCTGTGGCTCCAGGCCCGGGATGAACTCACCGCGTTCGCCCTGGGGATCGAACAGCCCACCGACGGTGCCGAGATGACGCACATGCACGATTGGCCGACCGGCTGCACGGGCAGCGGCCAGCAGGTGTTTGATGTTCGCGACGGCAGCATCCATGCCGCTCAGGGCCAGCGGACCACTGAGGTATTCTTTCTGGGCATCGATGATGACTAGGGTCGCATGACCCAGATTGGCCGCTGCGTAACCACGGCCGCTGAGTTGAAACATCGTTTTTGGAACGGACATTCTGGGGCTCCTTCGGGTGGGGCTTTTGCGGCATTGTCCTCTGGCTGAGCGCTTCTGTGAATCGCTTCCATCGCAGGCACCGCCGTTGCTGGCTCGCAGCCTTGTCAAGATACTCGTTCTGTTCAATAGCTCGCTGAAAAAATAGAAGAGTCCTACATCTGATCCGGTGTTTTTCCTGCGTCGTCGCGGCGCCTTTTGGCTGTTAGAATCGTCAGTCGTTTTTTCTGGAGTTTACCCCGTGATCACTTCCCGCCTTCGTACCCTGCGTGACCATATCCGTTGGGCCGTCAGCCGCTTCCATGGGGAGGATCTGTTTTTCGGCCATGGGACCGACAACGCCTGGGACGAAGCCCGTCAACTGGTATTGGGTGCGCTGCACTTGCCGTGGGAAATCGCCGACAGCTATCTGGACTGCCGTCTGGAGGACGATGAGCTGGTCAATCTGCAACGCCTGCTCAAGCGCCGCATCGAAGAACGCATTCCGACCGCTTACCTGCTGGGCGAAGCCTGGTTCTGCGGCTTGTCGTTCATTGTCGACGAACGCGTGCTGATCCCGCGTTCGCCGATTGGCGAGCTGATCGAAAAACGTTTCGAGCCGTGGCTGGGTGCCGAACCTGCGCGCATTCTCGACTTGTGCACCGGTTCCGGTTGCATCGGTATCGCCTGTGCCTATGAGTTCCAGAACGCCGAAGTGGTTTTGGCCGACCTGTCGTTCGAAGCACTGGAAGTGGCTAACCAGAACATCGAGCGCCACGGTGTCGACGAGCGTGTGTTCACCGTTCAGGGCGATGGTTTCGATGGTTTGCCAGGGCAACGTTTCGACCTGATCGTGTCGAACCCGCCTTACGTCGATGCGGAAGATTTCGCCGACATGCCGGACGAATATCAACACGAACCCGAGCTGGGCCTGGCCTGTGGCGACGACGGTTTGAACCTGGTGCGCCGCATGCTCGCCGAAGCGGCGGATCATCTGACCGAGAAAGGTTTATTGATCGTCGAGGTGGGTAACAGCCAGGTTCACGTCGAGGCGTTGTACCCGGAAGTCGATTTCGCCTGGCTGGAGTTCGAGCGCGGTGGGCATGGGGTGTTCATGCTGACCGCCGAGCAGTGCCGCGATCATCAGGCGCTGTTCGCTTCTCGCGTCTGACCTGAGAAAGCCTTCGCGGGCAAGCCTCGCTCCTACAGGTTTTGTGTGTGCCACATCAATTGGGTACGACACAACACCTGTAGGAGCGAGGCTTGCCCGCGAATGGCGCGCCGCGGATTACGCTATCAACGATGCGTGGCAATCCAGATCAACAACCCCGCCTGAAACACCGCAAACGCCACCAGACAGGTAATGGTAAAACGCAGTCCAGCGTCTTCACGCTTGTACTTGCTGACCTTTTCTTCGTGTTTCTTCAGTTTGACTTCCTGTTCCGCCAGGTTCTGCTCGGCTTGCTGGAGCATCTGCGCGGCTTCGAGGATTTCCACCTGTTGCAGCTTTTCGCTGTTCCAGTCGCCCAGCAAATCACCGATCTGCACCTCTTTGACGCTGCCCTTCAAATGCTGGGCATCGGCGTAGGCCACGTCAAAACCGTGCACCCGCAGAAAGTGGTCGCGGCGCAGGCGCGTGTCTTCGTTCAACGCGTCCTTGTTGTTCAGGTCGGTGCCGTCGACGGTGTAGGCGGGCCATCGTTTCTTCGCCCAAGTAATGCCTTGAGCCGCCATATAGCGCCCGATGCCACGGTTCATCGGCTCTATCTGCAAGCCGCTTTCCGGAGCGAAATGCACGCGTTTGGCGGTGTGATCGACCCACACATCCAGATGATTCTGTTCTTTGCGTACCCGTTGGCCTGGCAGCTTGATGGCCATGCGCAGCAGGCTGTGCTCCTTGCTGTTGCGTTCGGCGTAACCGAATTCGACAAAGCGCAGCGGTCGGCCGCCGGTGTTACGGTCGGTTTGCAACGGCGCCAGGCGGAGCATTTTGTGGTGCTCGACGTGGACGTCCGCCCACGGCAGCTCGACCGCTGGCGGTGTGTCTTTTTCAGCGGTGGAGTCGGGTGAAGTCTGGGTATCAGTCATAACGGCGAGATCCTGTCCAAGCCCTGTTGCCGCCAGTCATAGCGCTGGCGACAAAGGCTTATCGGCCGTTTTTTTCAGGACTGGAGCTTAACTGGGGCGAAGTCCGTCAATAAATCCGAGGATTCGTGCGCCGAGCTCCGCCGCCAGGGGCAATTGCGGATCTTTATAGGAGGCCAATTGCCGCTTCACGTCGTTGGGCACGATGCGCATGACGTGGTTCATGCCTTCGATCAGTGCCAGTTCGGCGTCCGGTTTGGCGGCTTTGAGCGCCCTGGCGTCACCCACGCCGACCTGGATGTCGTTGCTGCCCTGAATGATCAGTGCCGGCATCTTCAGTTTGGCGAAGGCGGCTGCCGGGTCCTGGCGGAACAGTGAAATCAGGTACGGCTGCACGCTGGGGCGGAAAATCACCTGCAACTGCGGCGGCACGTTGTCGTCAGTGTGGCCGGCCTTGAGGCTGTCGAGCAGTTCATTGCTGCGCAGCATCAAGGCCGGCGGCAAGCGATTGCTCAACTGCTGGCGCAGCACTTGATCGATCGGCCGCGCGCTGCCGGACAGGGAAATCACCGCCGCAGCGTCGACACTTGGCGCCGCCAGGCTGGCAATCAACGCACCTTCGCTGTGGCCCAGCAAAATCAGTTTGCCCAGGCGCGGGTCGGCCTTGAGCTTCTGCCCCCAGGCCACGGCATCGGCCACGTAGGCTTCCACCGACAGATTGCGTTCATCGGGCGTTGCCGCAAGGCTCGCCGCCACGCCGCGTTTGTCGTAACGCACACTGGCGATGTTGTGTTTGGCCAGCACCCAGGCCAGCCGTTTGAGGCTGTCGTTGCGCCCGCCGTCGGGGTTGTTTCCGTCACGATCCGTAGGGCCGGAGCCGGAAATGATCAGGACAACCGGTACCGGCGTGTCGGACTTGGGCAGCAACAGCGAGCCGAAAAGCTCGCCACTGCCGGTGTCCAGGGTGATGGGACGTTGCAGGACGGTGGCCTGGGCTACATTGGAAAGAAGACCGGTAAACAGGGTAAGGCTCAAGGCTAGAACTCGCAGCATCATCACGCCATCATCAACAAGGTGCCGGTTGGACTCGCAGGCACCCATAAGGTTCGAGGATGAACTACTTGGGTAGCCTGCGTATACTGGCGCGCATTACGTATTTTAGGTTCGATTTCACGGAGCGTCCTGCATGTCCGGCAATACCTACGGCAAGCTGTTCACTGTCACCACCGCGGGCGAAAGCCATGGTCCGGCGTTGGTCGCCATTGTCGATGGCTGCCCGCCGGGCCTGGAGATCTCCCTTGAGGACCTGCAGCGCGACCTGGACCGCCGCAAGCCCGGTACCAGCCGCCACACCACCCAGCGCCAGGAAGCCGACGAAGTCGAGATCCTTTCCGGCGTGTTCGAAGGCCGCACCACCGGTTGCGCCATCGGCCTGTTGATCCGCAACACCGACCAGAAGTCCAAGGACTACTCGGCGATCAAGGATCTGTTCCGTCCGGCCCACGCCGACTACACCTACCATCACAAATACGGTGAGCGCGATTACCGCGGCGGCGGTCGCAGTTCGGCCCGTGAAACCGCCATGCGCGTAGCCGCCGGCGCGATTGCCAAGAAATACCTGGCCACCCAGGGCATCGTCATTCGTGGCTACATGAGCCAACTCGGCCCGATCGAAATCCCGTTCAAGACCTGGGATTCGGTGGAAGATAACGCCTTCTTCAGCCCCGACCCGGACAAAGTGCCGGAGCTGGAAGCCTATATGGACCAGTTGCGTCGCGACCAGGATTCGGTCGGCGCGAAGATCACCGTGGTCGCCGAAGGCGTGATGCCGGGCCTCGGCGAGCCGATCTTCGACCGCCTCGACGCCGAACTGGCCCATGCGCTGATGAGCATCAACGCGGTCAAGGGCGTGGAAATCGGTGCCGGTTTTGCCAGCATCGCCCAGCGTGGCACTGAACACCGAGATGAAATGACCCCGGAAGGTTTCCTCAGCAACAACGCCGGCGGCATTCTCGGTGGCATTTCGTCGGGTCAGCCGATCGTTGCGCACCTGGCGCTCAAGCCTACATCGAGCATCACCACGCCGGGCCGTTCCATCGATATCCATGGCAACCCGGTGGAGGTCGTCACCAAGGGCCGTCACGACCCGTGCGTCGGCATCCGCGCCACGCCAATCGCCGAAGCGATGATGGCCATCGTGCTGATGGACCACTTGCTGCGTCACCGCGGGCAGAACGCCGATGTGCGCGTGAGCACTCCGGTGTTGGGGCAGCTTTAATGGCTGATCTGAAGGCCGCTGCAGTCTGATGACGGGGGCGGCGCTCCCGTACTGGCGGCTTTCCAGCTTCTACCTGTTCTATTTCGCCTTGCTCGGTTCGACAGCGCCGTTTCTGGCGCTGTACTTCGATCATCTGGGCTTCAGCGCCGCGCGCATTGGCGAACTGGTGGCGATCCCGATGCTGATGCGCTGCGTGGCGCCGAATATCTGGGGCTGGCTCGGTGACTACACCGGGCGACGCCTGGCGATCGTGCGTTTCGGCGCCGCCTGCACCTTGCTGACCTTCTCGCTGATTTTCGTCAGCAAAAGCTACGCCTGGCTGGCGATGGTCATGGCCTTGCACGCGTTTTTCTGGCATGCGGTGTTGCCGCAGTTCGAGGTCATCACCCTGGCTCATTTGCGGGGACAGACCTCGCGTTACAGTCAGATTCGCCTGTGGGGCTCCATCGGTTTCATCATCACTGTCGTGGCGCTGGGCCGATTGTTCGAATGGCTCAGCCTCGACATTTACCCGGTGGCACTGGTGCTGATCATGGCCGGGATCGTCGTCAGCAGTCTCTGGGTGCCCAACGCGCAACCGGTCCAGGGTGAACGGTTGACGGGGGAGGGATTCCTCCAGCAATTGCGCAACCCCGGAGTATTGGCGTTTTACGCGTGCGTGGCGCTGATGCAGATGAGTCACGGGCCGTATTACACCTTTCTGACCTTGCACCTTGAGCGACTCGGTTACAGTCGCGGGCTGATCGGCATGCTCTGGGCGGTCGGCGTGGTCGCCGAAGTCTTGATGTTTCTGTTCATGAGCAAGATTCTCGCGCGCTTCTCGGTACGCCGGGTGCTGCTGGCGAGTTTCCTGCTGGCGGCTTTGCGTTGGTTGTTGCTCGGCTCGTTTGCCGAGTTCCTTTGGGTGCTGTTGTTCGCCCAGGTGCTGCACGCCGCCACCTTCGGCAGCTTTCACGCCGCTGCCATCCAGTTCGTGCAACGTAGCTTCGGCGCGCGCCAGCAAGGGCAGGGCCAGGCGTTGTATGCCGCGCTGGCCGGCACCGGCGGTGCACTGGGCGCGTTGTACTCCGGCTACAGCTGGAATGCCCTCGGCGCCACATTGACCTTTAGTATTGCCAGCCTCGCAGCCTTTGCCGCTGCCGTTATCATTGCCACACGTATGCAAGAGGACAGGCCATGAGCCTTACCCGTGAACACCTCGCCCAGGAAATCATCGACGCCGGGCGCTTTCTGTATGGCCGCGGCTGGTCGCCGGCCACCAGCAGCAATTACTCGACCCGCCTGTCGCCGACCGAAGCCTTGCTGACCGTGTCCGGCAAGCACAAGGGCCAACTGGGCCCAGACGATGTGCTGGCCACCGACTTGTCAGGCAACAGCCTGGAGCCAGGCAAGAAGCCGTCCGCCGAAACCCTGTTGCACACCCAGCTCTATAGCTGGCGTCCGGAGATCGGCGCGGTGCTGCACACCCATTCGGTGAACGCCACGGTGCTGTCGCGCCTGACGCCGGAAGATTTCATCGAGTTCGAAGACTACGAACTGCAAAAGGCCTTCAGCGGCGTGTCGACCCACGAGTCCCGGGTGCGCGTGCCGATTTTCGACAACGACCAGGACATTGCGCGGCTGGCCACCAAGGTGCAGCCTTGGCTCGACGCCCACCCTGATTGCGTCGGCTACCTGATTCGCGGTCATGGCCTCTACACGTGGGGCGCGCGCATGAGCGACGCACTGCGGCAGATCGAGGCTTTTGAATTTTTGTTCGAGTGCGAGTTGAAGACGCGCTCGCTCTTTAACCGTAATGCATGAACTGTTAAGGAGTTGCCCTGATGAGCAGCCTGTCCGTTTACCACGTCTCAAGCCCTGACATTCCGAACAAGGTGCTGACCCACTTTGAAGACATCGCCTCGACCCTGGCCGAGCAGGGCGTGCGTTTCGACCGTTGGCAAGCCGCAGCGAAAATCCAGCCCGGCGCCAGTCAGGAAGAAGTGATCGCCGCGTACCAGGAGCAAATCGACAAGCTGATGACCGAGCGCGGTTACATCACCGTCGACGTGGTCAGCTTGAAAAGCGATCACCCGCAAAAAGCCGAGTTGCGTGCCAAGTTTCTCGATGAACACCGTCATGGCGAAGACGAAGTGCGATTTTTCGTCGCCGGCCGTGGCTTGTTCACCCTGCACATCGACGATTACGTGTACGCCGTGCTCTGCGAGAAGAACGACCTGATCTCGGTGCCAGCCGGCACAAAGCACTGGTTCGACATGGGTGAAAACCCGCATTTCGTCGCAATCCGCCTGTTCAACAACCCCGAAGGCTGGGTGGCCAACTTCACCGGCGATGACATCGCCAGCCACTTCCCGTGTCTTGAGGACTGAACCGATGCCGATCAAAGCGATTCTCACCGACATCGAAGGCACCACCAGCGCGGTGAGTTTTGTGTTCGACGTGTTGTTTCCGTACGCGGCCAAACACCTGCCGGACTTCGTTCGCGAAAATGCCGAACGTGCTGACGTCGCCGAACAGCTCGAGGCTGTGCGGCGTGACGGCGGTGAACCACAAGCCGACGTCGAGCGGGTTATCGAAATCCTCTTGGGCTGGATCGCCGAAGACCGCAAGGCCACGCCGCTCAAGGCGTTGCAAGGCATGGTCTGGGAGCAGGGGTATCTGGCCGGGCAGTTGAAAGGCCACGTTTACCCGGACGCCGTTGAAGCGCTGAAACGCTGGCATCAGGAAGGCTATCAACTGTTTGTGTATTCCTCGGGATCGATTCAGGCGCAAAAACTGATTTTCGGTTGTTCGGAGGCGGGGGATCTGTCGCCACTGTTCAGTGGCTATTTCGACACCACTTCAGGGCCCAAGCGCGAAGCGCAGTCCTACCAGCGCATCACCCAGGGGATTGGTGTCGAGGCTTCGCAGATTCTGTTTCTGTCCGACATCGTTCAGGAACTGGACGCGGCGCGCACGGCCGGCATGGCCACCTGTGGCCTGGCACGTGAAGGCGGGGAGTTGGCAGGGCATGTGACGGTGGACAGTTTTGCGCGGATCAGTCCGTCTGTCTTTTAAACATCAGCCGTAGAAACAACTCAGGCCGTGAAGCGAAAGCTCTCACGGCCTGATCGTTTATAGCGCTGTTACGGTTTATGCCGAGTGATAGGTCGGCAGTGCGAACCGTTGCTGGCTTTGCAGCATGGAAATCTGCGGCAGTTCGCTGGCCTGTTCGGCGACGTCACGGCGAATCGCGCTGATGACCCATGACAGCTGATCGCCGGCATGCAATTGCTGGTAGGAAATCGAACGTTTGAAGACTTTACCGTCGTGGCTGCGCAGGGTCAGCAGAATGCCGCCATCCGGCCGGGGCTGGGTGGTCACTTCGAAGTTGGAGAACAGCGACGAAAATTTTTCCTGGATCAGGCTCATGTCTATCAGCTCCATTTTGTGCTTGAAGGGCAACATGGAGGGGTAGTTGCAGTGATTGTGCCAGCACCTATATTTTTAAAATTTCATATAAATCAGTAAGTTACATTTTTATGATTTTTTGGCTTTCGTGCAATTTGCATGAATGGCCATCGTGCATCCTGCATTTTGCGAGATCGTCGACAACTGGATGGAACCAATCGCAACGGCGGAGTTCCGCTTTGCGAAGGCATCGGTCGCGGATACAAAACATTGCAAAAACCGCGTGTACAGCTCAAGAAGCCCTGACGTATTTTCGGCCTCAATCAACGCCACCCGACAATAAAAAGATCGAACGGGAGCAACCATGAGCCGCACGCTGCACGACACGATTACCTGGGGCATGATGCTCCGCAAGCTGCCTTCCATTGCCAAAGCCATCCCCCGCGTGGTGAAGGGCATGAAAGTCGCCAACGTCAAGGACCCGACCCAACCGTGTGGTCTCGGCTGGAGCTTCGAGCAGGCGACGTTGCGCAATCCCGATGGCCCGGCATTGCTGCAGGGCGACGTGATGCTCACTTATGCACAGGCCAATCAGTGGGCCAATCGCATCGCCCATCACCTGATTGCCCAAGGCATCGGCAAGGGCGATGTGGTCGCGGTGTTTATCGAGAACCGTGTGGAACTGCTGGTGACGATATTGGCGGTGGCCAAGGTCGGTGCGATCAGCGCCTTGCTGAATACCTCCCAGACCCGCGATACCCTGGTTCATAGCCTGAATCTGGTGGCGCCTGTAGGGATTGTGGTCGGAGAAGAGCTGGTTCCGGCCTTCAATGCGGTCCGCGAGCGGGTGGCCATCGATGTGGCGCGCACCTGGTTTGTCGCCGATCAAGATACTTATCGCGATCCGGGCAAAACGCCCGATGGCTTCATTAACCTGATGGCGGCCAGCTGCGACGCGCCCAGTGACAATCCCGTCAGCAGCCGGCAGGTTTTTTTCGATGACCCTTGTTTCTATATCTACACCTCGGGCACTACCGGGTTGCCCAAGGCCGGGGTGTTCAAACACGGCCGCTGGATGCGCAGCTCCGCCAGCTTCGGGCTGATCGCCCTGGACATGCAGCCGCAGGACGTCGTCTATTGCACCTTGCCGCTGTACCACGCCACCGGGCTCTGCGTGTGCTGGGGCTCGGCGATCAGCGGGTCGTCGGGGTTTGCCATCCGCCGCAAGTTCAGCGCCAGCCAGTTCTGGAGCGACGTGCGCAAATACCGGGCGACCACCCTCGGGTACGTTGGCGAATTGTGTCGCTACCTGGTGGATCAACCGCGCAGCGTCGACGACAGTCGGCACAGCGTGAGGAAGATGATCGGCAATGGTCTGCGCCCCGGCGCGTGGAACGAGTTCAAGACGCGATTTGCCGTCGACCACATCTGCGAGCTGTACGCCGCCAGCGACGGCAATATTGGTTTCACCAACATCCTCAACTTCGACAACACCATTGGCTTTTCCCTGATGTCCTGGGAGCTGGTGGCGTACGACCACGACAGCGGTGCCCCCACGCGGGATGCCAAGGGGTTCATGCGCAAAGTGGCCAAGGGCGAGCAGGGGCTGTTGTTGGCGAGGATCGACGACAAGGCACCTCTGGACGGCTACACCGATCCGCAGAAGACCGCAAAAGTGGTGCTCCACGATGTGTTCGTGAAGGGCGACCGCTACTTCAATACCGGTGACCTGCTGCGCAACATCGGTTTCGGTCACGCGCAGTTTGTCGATCGCCTGGGCGACACCTACCGCTGGAAGGGCGAAAACGTCTCCACCACCGAGGTCGAGAACATCCTGTTGCAACACCCGCACATCGCCGAAGCCGTGGCCTATGGCGTGGAAATCCACAACACCAACGGGCGGGCGGGGATGGCGGCCATTACACCGGCCGAATCCCTGGCGACCCTGGATTTCAGTGAGTTGCTGGCGTTCGCCAGGCAACAAATGCCGGCCTATGCGGTGCCACTGTTCCTGCGGGTGAAAGTGAAAATGGAAACCACCGGGACCTTCAAGTACCAGAAGACCCGGCTCAAGGACGAAGCCTTCGACCCGAGCAAAACCGGCGATGACCCGATTTATGCCTGGCTGCCGGGCACCGAAACCTACGTGCGAGTCACCGAGCAGGTGCTGGCGGATATTTACGGAGGCAGGCATCGCTATTGAAAGGGTCGCTATTGAATATCGCTATGACCGTCCATGAGAAAAAACAAGTGACAGGTTCCGGGCTGCTCGGGAAACTATCGGCTTTCCGATTGACCGAATGTGGAGTCCCCAATGTCAGACAAAAGCCGCCAGATGACCCCCGAAGAGGCTGCTGAATTTGCCGAACAGGTGTTCAACAAAGCGCGCGAGGGCGATGCGGCCATGATGGCTGCGCTGCTGACCAAGGGCCTGCCGCCGAACCTGCGCAACCACAAGGGCGACACTTTACTGATGCTCGCCGCGTACCACGGCCATGTCGACACCGTAAAAGTTTTGCTCGAACACAAGGCCGATCCCGAGATTCGCAACGACAACGGCCAGAGCCCGATTGCCGGCGCGGCATTCAAGGGTGATCTGGCAGTGGTCAAGGCGTTGGTCGAGGGTGGCGCTGAAGTGGAAGGTTCGTCCTTCGACGGACGCACTGCGCTGATGATGGCGGCGATGTTCAACCGCGTCGAAATCATCGACTACCTGATCAGCAAAGGCGCCGATCCGAAAGCCAAGGACGCCAATGGCGTGTCTGCGCTGGACGCGGCCAAGACCATGGGCGCGGCGGATACCACGGCTCAGCTGCAAAAACTCCTGGCCTGATTCGGGCTTTTGTGGCGAGGGAGCTTGCTCCCGCTGGGCTGCGAAGCAGCCCCAAAATCAGCGATCGCGGTCATTCAGATAGACCACATTCACCGGATTTACGACTGCTTCGCAGCCGAACGGGGGCAAGCCCCCTCGCCACAGGTTCCTGCCAGGTCCCGCAATCCGTTTCCGAATGCGGTATCCTTCGCGCCCTCAAAATTCCCTCGCTACAGGATCCACCTCATGAAAGCCGCACTCGTCGAACTCATCAGCAAAATCAGCTCCGGGTGCATGGGCGAGGACGAAATCCTGAAAATCGCTGACGAAGCGGCTCAGGCCTACGCCGATCCCGAGGCTTTTCTGGCGGCCAATCCAGATATCAACTACGACGACACCTTTCCGATCCCGTTGGGCGAGTGGGTTGTCGTCGGCAGTCTGCCGGAAACCGTGCTGTTCCAGGCCGACACCTACATGGACCTGTTCGCGCAGATCGTCGCCTCGTTCGGCCCCGGCGTTGAGTTCAACATCAAGCCCAAGCAACTGGCCAAAACCGAAGCCCTCACGGCACTCAATCGCATTCAGGTGCAGATGAGCAGCCTGAACAAGGAAAACGGTGGCTACACCTTGATGAATTTCAGCCAGTTGCTCGACGACGAACTGCAAGTGGTGCTGGTCTTTGGCAACGACGTGCCACGGGTGCTGGAGTTGTGCGCCGAAGTCGGCATCGCCGCCGCGCCCTCCCTGGAAGCCCTGAAAGTGGCCATCCACGTCTGAAACCGTCTACAACGGTAATAAAACGGAACCCTCGCCAGGCCCGACTATCCTAAGAGTGCCTACCATTTTTTTGGAGCGACACCATGGGTTCCACGTTCAACACCCTGATCGGCCTGATTATTTTTGCCCTGGATATCTGGGCCATCATCAACGTGCTTAAAAGTGGCGCCGAAACCGGGATGAAAGTCCTTTGGGTGCTGTTGATCCTGCTGCTGCCGGTGCTGGGCCTGATCATCTGGGCCATCGCCGGGCCAAGAGGCGATGTGCGGATCTGACGATCTTCATGGTAGGAGCGAGGCTTGCCCGCGAAAGGATCGCTGCGGTGTACCTGATAGACCGAGTCATCGTTCTTCGCGGGCAAGCCTCGCTCCTACCGGTGTGTGCATCAGAAGGTTCGACCTGTCATGTTCCGCGACGTAGAATGCGCGCCTTTCCCGGTCAATCGAGGCGATCGATTGGCCATCATGGGCGGGTAACCGTCCGTTGCCACCCGCATTCATCGGAGCACTTCCCATGAGCAATACCCCAACCAGCGAGTACCTGGAAACCCTCTACGAAGGCTATGGCCAGCGTTTTCGCATGGAAAAACTGCTGCACGAAGTGCGCACCGAACACCAGCACCTGGTGATTTTCGAAAACCCGCGCATGGGCCGGGTGATGGCGCTGGATGGCGTAATCCAGACCACCGAAGCCGACGAATTCATCTACCACGAAATGCTCACCCACGTGCCGATCCTCGCCCATGGCACCGCCAAGCGCGTGCTGATCATCGGTGGTGGCGACGGCGGCATGCTGCGTGAAGTGGCCAAGCACCGCAGCGTCGAGCACATCACCATGGTCGAAATCGACGGCACCGTGGTCGACATGTGCAAGGAATTCCTGCCGAACCACTCCAAGGGGGCGTTCGATGATCCACGCCTGAACCTGGTGATCGACGACGGCATGCGTTTCGTCGCCACCACCACCGAAAAGTTCGACGTGATCATTTCCGACTCCACCGACCCGATCGGTCCGGGCGAAGTGCTGTTCTCCGAAAACTTCTACCAGGCTTGCCACCGCTGCCTGAACGAAGGCGGCATTCTGGTGACCCAGAACGGCACCCCGTTCATGCAAATCGAAGAAGTCAAAACCACCGCCGGTCGCCTGCGCAGCCTGTTCCCGGACTGGCACTTCTATCAGGCAGCCGTGCCGACCTACATCGGCGGCGCAATGACCTTCGCCTGGGGCGCGACCGATACCGCTTATCGCAAATTGTCCCGCGAAACCCTGCAACAGCGCTTCGCCGGCAGCGGCATCATCACCCGCTATTACAACCCGGAAATCCACATTGGTGCCTTCGCGTTGCCGCAGTACGTGCTGCAAGCAGTGAACAAACCTAGCAACGACTGATGCTTCGTCGATAAGAAAGGCCGTCGCCGGTGTGTGAAACACGCGGGTGACGGCCTTTTTTCATGTCTTGCTTTTAGGATCCCTTGGAACGATCGGCCAATGCACGAGTCGAGATAGATGTAAGCCCATCCATGGGTTTTACCGAGGAGGCACCGATGCAAAAGTGGAAAATCACTTTCGTGGATGATCACGGTGAATCAGTCGACGAACTCTTCGAGTGCGAGGAGTGCCCGAGCAAGGAGCAAGCCGCCAAACTCGTTCGCGCCCGACGCCTGCCGGTCGCTGCCGAACTGGACCTCAATGATCTGGAGGGTCGTACCGCTGATCCGACCGTCAAAAGTCTGAAATCCCAAAACAGCATTGAAATCCTCAGTATTACTCCGATTTGATACACCTCCTGTCACATTCACCACCAGGCCTTGGCAGCGGCTCTGTCTTGAGGCTACTCTGCAACCGAGATCAGCGAGTGACTCGCTAAGGTCTGGTCTTGTCAGCTACATGCTTGTTTCCCGGCGGCAACCTCTGTTGCCGCATCGAAAGTGCAGGGAATACGGAAAGTCTATCCATCAGTCTGAGGGGGACGTTTCATGAGCACAGCCTATCAAGAAGACATCAGCAGCAGCGTGCTGCGCCGCATGAAAGAAGGCGGTTTCGATTTTTCACGATTCCATCCCATCGAGTTCTACGCCATTTTCCCGGACGAGGAGCGGGCACGCAGGGCGGCAGGTCATTTTTGTGGTGAATCCTTGAATGCCCAGATCAGCGCGCGTGACGACGGCGCGTGGTCGCTGGAACTGAGCAAAGTGATGTACGCCACCTACGACGGGATCGGCGACTTCGAGCAGGACTTCGAGGCGGTGGTCGAGCCTCTGGGTGGCATCATCGAGGGATGGGGCGTCAAACAGGAGATACGAGGGCTACTCGCATAAGCTTATGAACAGTGACACTTAGTAACGGCTGACCTTTGGGTTGGCCGTTTTTGTTTCGATCTTTTTATTTCGCCACATTTCAAACGGACAAAAAAAAGCCACCTGAACAGGCGGCTAAAGGGAAGAGCGATCAGTTTTCCAGCGAATGTACGGATTATCCGCATCTCCCTCCCGAGCAGTGAAATCAACTCTGACTATGCTGCTGATAGGCGACAGCATTGCTTCGCCATGAAGCGGGGGCGATCAGGGTGGGGCATTTACCGCACAGGATTGGTGCGGTGCGCGCAGCGACATTATCCAACTGATTGATATCAAAGCGTTTCTGCCTATGGCACGGGCCTTGCGAAGGCCTGGATGTCCGTGTGACAAGGAGTACGGCATGATCCGCACCTTTTTTGATGAAATGTACGATGCCGGCGGCCAGGTCCGTCCGCATTATCGGGAGTTTGCCCGTTGGCTGGCCGAAACGCCTGACGAGCTTTTGGCACAACGGCGACGCGAGGCCGATCTGTTATTTCATCGTGCCGGGATTACCTTCACGCTCTATGGTGATGAGCAGGGGACAGAGCGCCTGATTCCCTTCGACACCATTCCCCGCAGCATCCCCGCCAGTGAATGGCGGGTCGTCGAACGCGGCTGCATTCAGCGGGTCAAGGCATTGAACATGTTCCTTGCCGACCTCTATCACGAGCAGCGCATCATCAAGGCCGGCATCATCCCGGCCGAACAAGTGCTGGCCAACGAGCAATACCAGTTGGCGATGCAAGGGCTGGATCTGCACCGCGATATCTATTCGCACATTTCCGGTGTCGACCTGGTGCGCGATGGCGACGGCACCTACTACGTGCTCGAAGACAACCTGCGTACCCCCAGCGGCGTGAGCTACATGCTCGAAGACCGCAAGATGATGATGCGCCTGTTCCCCGAGTTGTTCGCGGCCCAGCGCATCGCACCGATCGACCACTACCCGAACCTGCTGCTCGACACTCTGAAAAGCTCCAGCCCGATCGACAACCCGAGCGTGGTGGTGCTGACGCCGGGGCGTTTCAACAGTGCGTTTTTCGAGCATGCGTTCCTCGCTCGGGAAATGGGCGTTGAACTGGTGGAAGGCGCCGACCTGTTCGTGCGCGACGACAAGGTGTTCATGCGCACCACGGACGGGCCGAAAGCGGTCGACGTGATCTACCGTCGCCTCGACGATGCGTTCCTCGATCCGCTGGCGTTCAACCCCGATTCGATGCTTGGCGTTCCAGGGCTGCTGTCGTCCTACCGCTCCGGCAATGTGGTGCTGGCGAATGCCATCGGCACCGGGGTCGCGGACGACAAGTCGGTGTATCCCTTCGTCACGGACATGATTCGTTTCTACCTCGATGAAGAGCCGATCCTGAAGAACGTGCCGACGTGGCAGTGTCGTAATCCTTCTGAACTGTCCCACGTGCTGGCCAACCTTCCGGAGCTGGTGGTCAAGGAAACCCAAGGCTCCGGCGGTTACGGAATGCTGGTGGGGCCGGCGGCGACGGCAGCGGAGATCGAGTCTTTCCGCGAGCGGATCAAAGCCAAGCCCCACGCGTACATCGCGCAACCGACGTTGTCGTTGTCGACCTGTCCGACCTTTGTCGAAAACGGCATCGCACCGCGCCACATCGACCTGCGTCCGTTTGTATTGTCTGGCCGCGAAACCCGGGTTGTGCCCGGCGGTTTGACCCGTGTCGCCTTGCGTGAAGGCTCCCTGGTGGTGAACTCGTCCCAGGGCGGCGGAACCAAGGACACCTGGGTGGTCGAGGATTGAAGGAAGCTTGCCATGTTAAGTAGAACTGCCTCGGATCTGTACTGGATGTCGCGTTACCTGGAGCGGGCGGAAAACCTCGCGCGGATGCTCGACATCAGTTATTCGCTGTCGCTGATGCCCCAGGACGGTCGTGGCGACGGCTTGCACGAACTGGCCATGCCGTTGCTGATCACTGGCACCCTGGACGATTACCTGGCGCGCCACGGCGATCTGCATGCCGAACGGCTGCTGCATTTTTTCGCCCTGGACGCGGCCAACCCGGCGAGCATCTACAGCTGCCTCGGTGCCGCGCGAGCCAGCGCCCATGCGGTGCGTGGGCGAATCACCGCCGACATGTGGGAAAACATCAACGCCACCTGGCTGGAAATTCGCGGGATCGCCGAGCAGGGCTTGAGTCGCTACGGCATGAGCCGTTTCTGTGAGTGGATCAAGGAACGTTCCCACCTGTTCCGCGGCGCTTGCTACGGCACGATCATGCGTAACGACGCGTTCCGCTTCATTCGTCTGGGCACCTTCATCGAAAGGGCCGACAACACCTTGCGCCTGCTAGATGCCCGTTACGAAATGGCCGGCGATCAAGCCGAAGCAGTCAGTGACGGTACGGCCCACGCCTATTACCAATGGAGCGCCTTGTTGCGGGCCTTGTCATCGTTCGAGGCCTACACCGAAATCTACCGCGACGCCCCCGGCGCCCGGCATGTGGCCGAGCTGTTATTGCTGCGCGCCGATGTGCCGCGATCCCTGCGAGCCTGCACCGAAGAGGTCGATCAGATTCTCGCTCAACTACCGGGGGCCAACGGCCGTCCCGCACAACGCCTGGCGGCGGAAATGGACGCGCGCCTGCGCTACACCGGTATCAACGAAATCCTCGACGAAGGCCTGCACACCTGGCTGACCGAGTTCATCCCGCTGGTGCGCCAGTTGGGCAATGCCATACACAGTTCCTATCTGGAGGCTGCATGAGACTTTCCATTAGCCACGAGACCGCCTATCACTACGAAGATCAGGTGCGGGCGAGCATCCAGTACCTGCGACTGACACCCCACGACAGCGAGCGCCAGCACGTGCTGAGCTGGCAACTTGACCTGCCGCGCCCGGTGCGCGCGCAACTCGATCCGTTCGGCAACATCCTGCATGTGTTGACCCTGGACGAGCCGCATGAGGCGATCATCATCGGCGCCCGTGGCCAGGTCGATATCGACGAGCTGCGCGAAGCCGAGCACGAGAGTCAGTCGGCGCTGCCGTTCCTGCGTTTCACCCGGCTGACCGAAGCCGACGAAGCCCTGCGCGCGTTTGCCGGGAAGGCGTGCAAGCAACGGCGGGATCGCACGGCGCTGATCGATTTGATGCATGGCCTGAACCAGCACATGACCTACACGCCAGGTGCCACCGAAGTGGAGACCAGCGCCGCGCAAGCTTTCGCCGGGCGTTCCGGGGTCTGCCAGGACCATACCCATGCGTTTCTCGCCTGCGCCCGCAGCCTGGGCATCCCCTCGCGTTATGTGTCGGGGTATTTGTACAGCGAGAACAGTGAACACCTGGCCAGTCACGCCTGGGCGGAAGCCTGGCTGAATGACGCCTGGTATAGCTTCGATGTGACCAACGAACTGGCCCGGCCTGAACGTCACTTGAAACTGGCCGTGGGCCTGGACTACCTCGACGCCTGTCCGGTGCGCGGTATGCGCCGTGGCGGCGGGTATGAGCAGATGCATGCCAAGGTGTTGGTCGCGCCGACGCCTGCGCCGGTGATCTCCGTCCAACAGCAGTAGCAGTCATTCATTGTGGCGAGGGAGCTTGCTCCCGCTCGGCTGCGCAGCAGTCGCAAACCCGGCGAATGCGGTTTGCCTGACGGATCGCGTCGCCTGATTTGAGGGCCGCTTCGCGCCCCAGCGGGAGCGAGCTCCCTCGCCACAGGTGGATGTTTACTTGGCCGAAGACACCTTGCGTCCCGCCATGTGTTTCAAATACCCCACCAACAACTCCAGATCCCCCTCCGGCAACACCGTCGGTGAGAACCCGGGCATCTTCGCCTGCGGCCACTGGCGCAAGCTCTGCGGGTCACGGATGTAACGCTTGAGGAAGTCTGCGCCGAAATACTCGGTCGGGTTGAACGGAATATTCAGGTCCGGCCCGAACTGCGCGTCCCCCGCGCCATTGAGTCGATGACAGGCCAGGCAGTTCTTCTGAAACAGCGCAAAGCCCTTGTTCACCGGATGGTCCGCCTTCAGCGCAGGATCGGGTAACAGGGCAGGGAAGCGCTCAGCCACCGGGGCCATGCGCTTGATGCTCGCCACTTCGAACGGCCATTGCTCGGGACTGATATTGCCCGCCTGTGGATCGGTCCAGACCAGATAGAACGGCCCGGCACTGGGCTTGCCCTCGGACAGCGGCGGCCACGGCTTGGCCGGGTCTTCAATCGCCAGCCAGACCCGCGCGCCCTGGGTATTGAGCAACGGCGCGGCGGCCAGTTCGGCGGCAAAACCGTCCAGGGCCACGGCTTGCAAGTGGTCGTCAGGCTTGATGCCCGTCAACAACGCCGCCAACGGCACGGCGCGATAGCTCATGTCCCGTTTGTAGGAAACGTCGTTAGTGATCGTGATGGTCTGAGCCTGAGGATGCTTGAGCAATTCCTCGGTCTGCCACGTGCGAGGGCTCGCGCCCAGCTCAAGATTCAGCTGCGCGGCAGACAGAGGCGTGCTGAGCAGCAAGGCCCCAAACAGAATGAGCGCTTTCAAGTGATCGTCGTCCATGTCGTGGAAGTGCCGCAAAGGTTGGCACAGCCACGCCGGCCCGGATAGCGAGCCAGTCACATTTTTATCAGGCGAAATGAAAACCCCCGCTGCTCGATCAGCCAAGCACCTTGGTCAGGTTCGGCAAAATCAACAACAGCGTAGTAGCAAATAGAATGAGCCCGGCTTGACGTACTTTCGAATGTTTGAACATGGCTTGACCGCCTTTTTTGTTATTTCCTGGTTGCCTGCCTGCATATCTCCATGACGGCAGAGCGCTGCACTTCCTGTAGGACGAGAGCCTCGGCAAAACCCGACGACAACTTCGTACAGGTTTACATTAGGGCCCGCGTCACGCTTGGCTTAGATCCATTTCGTATGGACTTAGCGCTGACCACTGCCAAAAAGACATGAGGCCTATGGCCATCTTCTTGGGCGCCCGTTGGCTAGACAGCTTGGTGACACGAATCGATTAATCCGATAGCTGACTACCGTTCGTCTGAGCGTGACCGTCAACGCCAATGAGCGCTGTGGTCATTGAATCCACGGCTGCTCGGCATAAGGTGAGGGTATAGAGATCACCCTCAGGTTCGAGAACGCCATGACCCAAGCTTTGATATTTGACGCGTTACGCACGCCCCGTGGCAAAGGCAAGGCCAATGGCGCCTTGCACAGCGTCAAGCCAGTGAACCTGGTGGCCGGGCTGCTGACGGCGTTGCAGCAGCGCACCTCCCTGGACACCAGTCAGGTCGACGACGTGGTGCTTGGCTGCGTGACGCCTATCGGTGATCAGGGCGCCGACATTGCCAAGACCGCCACACAAGTGGCCGATTGGGACGTCAGCGTGGCGGGTGTGCAACTCAATCGCTTCTGCGCGTCGGGGCTGGAAGCAGTGAACCTGGGCGCGATGAAAGTGCGTTCCGGCTTCGAAGATCTGGTGGTGGTCGGTGGCGTCGAGTCGATGTCCCGCGTGGCCATGGGCAGCGACGGCGGGGCCTGGGCGCTGGACCCGGAAACCAACTTGCACAGCCATTTCACACCCCAGGGCGTGGGTGCTGACCTGATCGCGACAATCGAAGGTTTCAGTCGTCAGGACGTCGATGCCTTCGCGTTGCACTCCCAGCAGAAAGCGGCGCGGGCGCGGGCGGATGGTTCCTTCAACAAGTCGCTGGTGCCGGTGCAGGACCAGAACGGCATCATCCTGCTTGATCACGATGAGTTCATTCGCGCCGATTCGACGATGGAAGGCCTGGGCAAGCTCAAGCCAAGTTTCGAAATGATCGGGCAAATGGGCTTCGACGCCACGGCATTGCGGGTGTACAGCCAGGTCGAGCGGATCAACCACGTTCACACGCCGGGCAACAGCTCCGGGATCGTCGATGGCGCGGCGCTGATGCTGATCGGCTCCGAAGCGAAGGGCCGGGCGCTGGGCTTGCAGCCACGGGCGCGGGTCGTCGCCACGGCAGTCACCAGCACCGACCCGACCATCATGCTCACCGGCCCGGCGCCGGCCACCCGCAAGGCACTGGCCAAGGCCGGGCTGCGGGTCGAAGACATCGACCTGTTCGAAGTCAATGAAGCGTTCGCCTCGGTCGTGTTGAAGTTCATCAAGGACATGGCCATCGACCCGGACAAGGTCAACGTCAACGGCGGCTCCATCGCCATGGGCCATCCGCTCGGCGCCACCGGTTGCGCGATTCTCGGCACGCTGCTCGATGAACTGGAAACCCGGCGCCTGCGCTATGGCCTGGCGACATTGTGTGTCGGCGGCGGCATGGGCATTGCCACCATCATCGAACGCCTCTGAGCCTGCGTTTAAGAAAATCCGACTCAAGGAAAATTGCCATGACCCAAGCCATTCGTTACGAAAAGGGCCCGGACCGGATCGTCGTCCTGACCATCGACATGCCGGGCCAGAGCGCGAACACCATGAACGCGGTCTACCGCGAGGCCATGGCCACCTGTGTCGAGCGCCTGGTCGCCGACAAGGATGCGATTGCCGGCGTGATCATCACCTCGGCCAAGAAAACCTTCTTCGCCGGTGGCGACCTCAATGAACTGATCAAGGTCGGCAAGTCCGAAGCCCAAGCCTTTTACAACATGGTGCTGACCCTCAAGGGCCAGTTGCGCACCCTGGAAACCCTCGGTAAACCGGTGGTTGCCGCCATTAACGGTGCGGCGCTCGGCGGCGGTTGGGAAATCTGCCTGGCATGCCATCACCGTGTGGCGCTCGACAACCCGTCGGTGCTGCTTGGCCTGCCGGAAGTCACCCTCGGCCTGTTGCCGGGCGGCGGCGGGGTGGTGCGCATGGTGCGCATGCTGGGCATCGAAAAAGCTCTGCCGTATCTGCTGGAAGGCAAGAAAATCCGCCCGCAACAGGCGCTGCAAGCGAGGTTGATCGATGAGTTGGCTGTTGATCACGATGAGCTGATGGCCAAGGCGCGGGCGTGGATTGCTGCTCATCCGGTTGCTGTGCAGCGTTGGGATGTGAAGGGTTATCAGATCCCTGGCGGTACGCCGTCGGATCCGAAAGTCATGCAGATGCTGGCCATCACGCCGTCGATCCTACGTAGTAAAACCCAGGGGTGCCTGCCCGCGCCGGAGAAAATCCTCTGCGCCGCGGTGGAGGGCGCTCAGGTGGATTTCGACACCGCGCACCTGATCGAAACCCGCTACTTCACCGAACTGACTACGGGCCAGGTGTCGAAAAACCTCATCGGCACCTTTTGGTTCCAGCTCAATGAGATCAATGCCGGCGGTTCGCGACCTCAGGGCATAGCGCCTTACGTGACGAAGAAAGTCGGCGTGCTCGGCGCCGGGATGATGGGCGCGGGCATCGCGTTTGTCAGCGCCTCGGCCGGTATCGATGTGGTGCTCAAAGACATCAACCTCGCCGCGGCAGAGAAGGGCAAGGCTCACTCGGCGGCGCTGCTGGACAAGAAGGTTGCTCGGGGTCAGTTGAGCCGGGAGCAGCGCGAGGCGATTCTGACGCGAATCCATACCACCGAAAATGACGCGGATCTGGCTGGTTGCGATTTGATTATCGAAGCGGTGTTTGAAGATCGCGAGCTTAAAGCCAGGGTCTCATCGGCAGCGCAAACCGTCGTCGGCCCGGACGCGGTGATCGCCTCCAATACCTCGACGTTGCCGATCAGTGGCCTGGCCACCGCCGTGCCAGACCAGAGCAAATTCATCGGCCTGCATTTCTTCAGTCCCGTGGAGAAAATGCCGTTGGTGGAAATCATCAAAGGCGTCCATACCAGCGACGAAACCCTGACTCGCGGTTTCGATTTCGTCCTGCAAATCAAGAAAACTCCGATTGTGGTCAATGACAGTCGTGGCTTTTTTACGTCGCGGGTGTTTGGCACCTTCACCAACGAAGGCATCGCGATGCTCGGCGAAGGCGTGAGCGCGCCGATGATCGAGACCGAAGCGCGCAAGGCCGGCATGCCCGTCGGGCCTCTGGCGATCTCCGACGAAGTTTCCCTCAGCCTCATGAGCCATATCCGCCAGCAAACCGCCAAAGACCTGCAAGCGGAAGGGAAACCGCTGATTGAGCACCCGGCGTTTGCCGTGATTGACTTGTTGCTCAAGGAATTCAAGCGTCCGGGCAAGGCCGCTGGAGGTGGTTTCTACGATTACCCGGCCGCCGGGCAGAAACATTTGTGGCCGGAGCTGAAAACCCGCTTCGAGAAAGCCGCCGGGCAGATTTCGCCGAAAGACGTGCGCGATCGCTTGCTGTTCATCCAGGCCATCGAAACCGTGCGTTGTGTAGAGGAGGGCGTGCTGACCTCGACGGCGGATGCCAACGTTGGCTCGATCTTCGGCATCGGCTTCGCAGCCTGGACCGGCGGTGCGCTGCAATTCATCAACCAGTACGGTGTGAAAGACTTTGTTGCCCGCGCCCAGTACCTGGCCGAGCAATATGGCGAACGCTTCACGCCGCCTGCGCTGTTGCTGGAGAAAGCCGCCAAGGACGCGTTGTTCTAAGGGGACGTTCCAAGGGACCGATGACGCCTTCCGGGGCTTGCCTTGCCACCGTGTTTCAAGGCAGGCTCTGGGGTGTGCATTATTCCCACCATGTGTCAGGTATTTTTTATGTCGTTACGCATCTGCATTCTGGAAACCGACATCCTGCGTCCGGAACTGGTCGATCAATATCAGGGTTACGGGCAGATGTTCCAGCGTCTGTTTTCGCAGCAACCCATCGCGGCCGAATTCAGCGTGTACAACGTGATGCAGGGCGATTATCCCAGCGATGACCTGACCTTCGATGCGTATCTGGTCACCGGCAGCAAGGCCGATTCCTTCGGCACCGACCCATGGATTCAAACCCTCAAGACGTATCTGCTGAAGCGCTACGAGCGTGGCGACAAACTGCTGGGCGTGTGCTTCGGTCACCAACTGTTGGCGCTGCTATTGGGCGGCAAGAGCGAGCGGGCGACCCAGGGCTGGGGAGTCGGCACCCACAAATACAAACTCGCGGCCAAGGCGCCGTGGATGAGCCCGGTGAGGGAAGAACTGACGTTGCTGATCAGTCACCAGGATCAGGTCACCGCATTGCCGGAAAACGCGACGGTGATTGCTTCTAGCGATTTCTGCCCGTTCGCCGCGTACCACATCAACGATCAGGTGCTGTGCTTCCAGGGGCATCCGGAGTTCATTCACGATTACTCGCGGGCGCTGCTGGATATCCGCCAGGAAGCACTGGGCGAGCAGATTTATTCGCAAGGTATGGCGAGTCTTGAACACGAGCATCACGGCACTACCGTCGCAGAGTGGATGATGCGGTTTGTGGCGCACAAGCCTGAGACTGACTCGGTTAAGCCTTAAAAGCTTCGCGGGCAAGCCTCGCTCCTACGGATAACCCTGTAGGAGCGAGGCTGCCCGCGAATTTTGCAGACGCCTCGGTCCCGACTACAACCACCCAGACTTTTTGAAGCTCGCCCACAAACCGACGCACCCAACGGTGATAAACCCCAGCACCGCGAAATACCCGTAATGCCAGCTCAACTCCGGCATGTTCTGGAAGTTCATCCCATAGATCCCGGCCACCGCGGTCGGGAATGCCAGAATCGCCGCCCATGCCGCAAACTTGCGCTGCACCACGCTCTGGCGTGACGCCTCCAGCAACACCCCGACCTCGATGGTCTGGCTGGCAATGTCCGCCAGGGTCGTCAGGTCTTCCAGTTGCCGCGTGACATGAATCTGCACATCGCGGAAATACGGGCGCATATTTTTGTCGATAAACGGAAAGCTCAGCTTTTGCAGTTCCTCACCGATCTCCACCATCGGTGCCGCGTACCGGCGCAAGCGCAATACATCGCGGCGCAGGCCGTGGAGTTTCTGGATGTCGCGTTCGTTCAGGGAACCGCAGAGGACATTACTCTCCAGCTCATCGATCTCGGCATGAATCGCTTCGCCCATCGGCTGGTAGTTTTCAATCACGAAATCGAGGATGGCATAGAGTACGAAATCTTCCCCATGCTCCAGCAACAGCGGGCGCGCCTCACAACGCTGTCGGACATGGGCGTAGGACGCCGAATGACCGTTACGTGCGGTAATGATGTAACCCTTGCCGGCGAAGATATGCGTCTCGATGAACTGCAATTTGCCTTCGTTGCGGATCGGTGAATACGTGACGATGAACAGCGCATCGCCGAACGTTTCCAGCTTCGGTCGGCTGTGTTTTTCCAGGGCGTCTTCGATGGCCAGTTCGTGCAGGTTGAACTGGCGTTGCAGGTTGAACAGCTCCTGCGCATTGGGCTCTTCGAGGCCGATCCACACAAAGTGGCCAGGCTTGGCAGCCCAGGCAGCGCCTTCGTCGAGGGTGATGTTGGTGACTTTTTTACCGGCGCTGTAAACCGCAGCAGCAACGACTCTACCCATGATGATTCACTTCTTATCGGTCGCTTTCTATTGGTAAAGACTGGCGGTGCCAGGCAGGTTTCAGCTTAACCTTGTCTACTGCTTGAGAGTCAGCAAAATCGGTAGAGTTCGCAGGCAAAAGAAAACCCGCACAGGGCGGGTTTCATTCAGGCGGCTTGCAGCTGCCGATCCATCGAGTCGATGCACTCACGCATCTGTTCGCGGCACTGGGCGATCAACATCGGCATGTCATCCAGACTCAATCCAGCCGTAGGAATTGCCGGTAACGAACGGATCAGAATCTTCCCACTGCGCCAGCGGTTCAATCGCATGTGTTTGACGTAACTGCTGACACACACCGGCACGATTGGCACGCCGGCGGCAATCGCCATCTGGAACGCGCCTTTCTTGAACGGCAGCAGCTCTTCGCCCAAGTTGCGGGTGCCCTCGGGGAAGACCCAGATCGAGGTGTCTTCATTCTGCAAGGTGTGCGTGGTGGTCAGCATCGACTGGCGTGCCTTGTGCGCATTGCCGCGATCGATTAACACATTGCCCGCCAGCCAGAACAACTGCCCGAACAGCGGCACCCACTTCAGGCTCTTCTTGCCGATGCACACGGTGCGGCGGGGCACCACGTTGCCGAACACAAACAGATCGTAGTTGGACTGGTGGTTGGCGATGATCACGCAGCTATCGGGTTTATCCATCAGCGGCCCGACATCGGCCTTGACCCGTAAACGCAAAATGCACATTGCCGGCCACGCATACAGACGGGCGCACAAACGGCTGTTGTCCGGATTGAACGGACGGCACAGCCCGAGAATCACTCCGAGCACACCGGCCAGAATAAAGTGCAGGCCCATCAATAACATACGAAACACAAACAGCATTTAAAGGCCCACCGGGACAAAAGGTGGCGCAGTGTACGGATGTGCACTGTTTTCGGCAATTGCCGCTATAGAAGTGGGAGATAGCCGATGTTTGAGCGCATGTTTCCGACTTGTGGGTCAGATGCGGCCTAGAGCGGTTGTAAGTTTTTAAACCAGACACCCAAGAAAAAGCCCGACACGACGGTCGGGCTTTTCGGTGCAACGCGTTCGGGCTTAGCCCATGTGCTCCTGATCCAGGATGATCGCGTTGTCCAGCGTCTCCAGCAGCGCCTTGCGCGTTTTCAACTTGGTGTTCTTGTGGGCGATCATGTTGAGCTTCTTCAACTGACGAGCCGCCGCCAGCGCCGCGTCTTGCAGCTCTTCGGCCGACACCACCTTATCGAGGAAGCCGGCGTCCACGGCGTTTTGTGGGTTGAACATCTCGGCGTTGATCACCGCGCGATGGAACGCCGACTTGCGCAGACGATCACGGGCCAGTTCGATACCGGCATGGTGCATGGTCATGCCGATCTGCACTTCGTTCAGGCCAATGCTGAACGGGCCATCGACACCGATGCGGTAGTCAGCCGACAACAGAAGAAACGCACCCTTGGCCACCGCATGCCCAGGACACGCCACGACCACCGGGAACGGATGCGACAACAGGCGACGAGCCAGGGTCGAACCGGCAGCCACCAGTGCCATGGCCTCGTTAGGGCCGGCCGTCATCACCTTCAAATCATAACCACCCGACAAAATCCCCGGCTGACCGGTAATGATCACCACCGCCCGATCCGCTACCGCCCGATCCAGCGCAGCGTTAAACGCGACAATCACGTCTGGAGAGATGGCATTGACCTTGCCATTGCTCAAGGTCAGGGTCGCGATACCGTCTTCGAGATGGTAGGAAATCAACTCACTCATGACGCCAATCCTTCTAATAAAGTAGGGCAGACGTTACCCACCGCTGTAGGCCAGGTAAAGCGCCGTGACTGACCCGCCAGTCACCCTTTTCCAGCCCTCCAGGCGCAGCCCGCCCCGTCCACCGTGCATTGGCCTCTATATAGAAGGGGAGGCGAAGCCGGAGATTGGCAGGTTTGCCATGCCCTTGAACGCCCCCAAAGCGCTAATCGCGTTAAGCGCATGAAAATTCTGAAAAAAATGTTTGCCATCAGAAAAGCTTTCGACTACATTAGCGCGCCTCGACAGACTGAATGCGTTTGACGAGATACGGTGAAGTGTCCGAGTGGCTTAAGGAGCACGCCTGGAAAGTGTGTATACAGGAAACTGTATCGAGAGTTCGAATCTCTCCTTCACCGCCACATTTAGTAAACACAAACCCCTGATTTTCCTAGAGAAAGTCGGGGGTTTGTGGTTTTTGGCGTCTGGAAAATGCCCATATGGGACTGATATGGGACTGGAGCGTCTTTTTCTGGCTTAAAGATGCGAGCCGCATCTCGTTGATCGCTGTGCCTAAAATCAGCGTTTAATACACTCAATCCGCGGAACCGACGACTGCCGCCGGCCAATTGAAAGGAATACCCCATGACTTGGTTCGGCTTCGTCGGCAATTTGCTCGCCGTCGCGCTTATTGAGTACGTAGCGTTTGGCGCCTATGGCGAATTTAACGTGCTGCGCTGGTCGCTTATCATCTGGCTCTGTTATGCCGCCACGCTCGCCATGTTTGTGGCATACCTGCTACCTGAAGTTCTGGAAGCCCGGCGCAAGGCCCGGGCGCGTGATGTATAACGCCCATTGATCGGACCGGGAAAACTCTACCTCTAACCGGACAAACTTTCCCCTGAACGGAACCCCGGATTTATCGGGGGCAAATCATCAAAGGTAAGGCCAAGACGGGATTGGGGGCCGGCGGGGCTGGTGGAACGGGGCCGTACAGCGTGACGATAATGGTAACGACCAGGAGTAAATTGTTTAGGATTTGGTTTAAAGACATCGGTAAATTCTCTCGTATGTCTTTTATTTAGCTTGGCGAGATTCTGAATCAGCCGGAAAACGCTACCGTTCGTCGGGCGGCCTAAAAATAGTTCGGGGCGGCCGCCGGCGAGTGACCGCCGCGTTACGAATAACGGCGTTTTCGTTTAATCACCCCCCACCAAAAGGCCCACCTCGGTGGGCTTTTTTGTGCCGACTGGACGCCAGAGAGGCGGGATCTGGCCTACCATTCCAACAGTGAGGGGTTTTACGCGTATTCAGCCCCTGTCCTTCCTGCCCAGAGGCCTGCTTTGGAATGTCCGTGCCCTATCTCCCGCTGGAAGCCTGGAACAAACACTGGCAACTCGACGGCCCGCAGGTGTGCTGTCGGCTGTGTAACCACGTCCAGGACCTAACGCAGGCCGGCGCTTTTACCCATGCACCGTACTGCAAAGCTCGCACCGTCGAACCCCAATACCCCAGCCGTGAACTGGCTGTGCTGCTGCAGCAAAAAATCCAAGCGGGGTTGTTTTGATGCGCGCCGGGATTACCGTCGAGATACTGGGATAGGTCCCGGCAAGTCCAATTCTCTAGCGACTTTCGACCGAATGACCAATGCGGCGTCTTTCGGTGTCGTCGATTTCGGTGGCTCTTACGTAGCAGGCACCTGAGGCCTTCTGTCCTTGAACTCTCTGGAGCATTAACATTTTTTCCATGCCTTGCTTGCAGTGCGCCTCTGAATCGCTTGGGAAGGCCTCTACGTCCTTCCCGTCGATCATCAGGATGAAAACCCACATTTTTAGCATGACGCCTCCTTGGCTTTGGGAGCGAAGCGGGTGGGGGTGGTGTTACACCCCCACTTCAGTACGGTATAGCTGAACCTCTATAGCTCCAGTGCTAATTGCAACATCCCGACGACATCCGGCCCATCGGGATAAGAGCATGAGTGAAGTGATAGCCGAATTAGATGAGCGGAAAAGGAAAAGTCGCTTTCGGGAACCTTCTCTGGGTGAAGTCAAATAAGCTTCCAATAAAGAACACAAAGGAACCCTAACCATGAGCGAGCCGAACAATCCTGCCACGGTGGGCCGTGCCCGGGAGCAGATTGCCAAGATCGCCGGCGCTGAGTCGCATACCGCTGTTGGTCTGCTTAATCTCTGGGCGCGAGGGTATGTGGAAGCGTTGTACGCTGAAGGGCTGATCGACTGGGCCGAGTACTGTCTCCTGAACGATGCGGTCGACCAGCAGCGCGACCAGCGCAAGGCCGAATTGAAGGCGGCCGGGAAGGACTGAGCGTTACGAATAACGGCGTTTATCGTGAAAGGAACCCACGGCGGCCGACTACACTACCCGGGGCAACCCATCAAAGGAGCGACACCTATGCAAATGAGTGAAGCGGCAGAAGTGGTGCAAGTCGCCGGCGCGACCAGTGCCAACAAGAAACTGGCCGAGGGCTGGACGCTGCTGGCCGTAGTGCCCAATGCGAATAACTCCGGCTTGGCGCATGTGGCCTATGTGCTGGGCAAGTCCGAGCGGAGCCCGGAAAAGGAAGATGTTCCGGCGACGAAGGGATTTTTCACGTAAGCCCCGCGCGTTACGAGTAACGCCACTTATGTAAAAAGGCCCCACACTTTGACTAGGTGCGGGGCCTTTTTGTTTCTACAGCTTCAGCGCCATCTGCAAAATCCCTATGACATCCGGCCCATCCTCATTGATCCACGTCCCATAGTGCTGACGGATCATGTTCCCATTGGTATGTCCCATCTGCTCGGCGATCCAATCGACCGAAGCCACCCCCGTAGTCAACAACTGGCTGGCGTAGGTATGCCGGCACTGGCCAGGCCCACGATAACGGACCCCGGCCGTGTTCAAGTGAGCCTTGAAGAAGCGATCTCGCACAACGAAGTCGCTGACATGCGGTAAACCGCTCTTCGTGTTCAGGAATACAAAATGCAGCTTGTGTTGCCGCACGGTCTTGTTGTCCCGTTCAACGATGTCGACCGTCTGCGCTTTTTTGGTCGGGTTCATTGCATCAATCTTGCGTAGCGCATCCCACGCTGGCTCCAACAGCCGAACCTTCCGAGTCGAGCGCCGGGTTTTCGTCACCCGGTAAGCTCCGCGCACCTTGGATCGACGAAACGTCACCGTCCCTTGCTGCAGATCGACATCCTCCCAAGCCAGGGCGATGGTTTCTGATACACGTGGTCCCGCCCAAATCATGAACTGGATCATCAACAGCTCTTGCGTGCGATGGGTCGGTGTTTCGAGGATCTGTTTGATTTCCGCCCTGGTGAACGGGTCCGGTGCTTCAGGATCGGGCAAGCGGACGAACAGCCCTTCAGTCGGATCATGAGCGACTTTCTTGCGGGTACGGTAAAGCCGGAAGACTTGTCGCACGTTGCTGATAATGTCGCGGATGGTCTTGTTCTTCAGCCGCTTCGACAGCGTGTCCTGCACCCATTCTTGCAAATCCAGGTGATCGATCTGGTCGATCTGAACCTTGCCCCAGCGCGGCCGCACATGCACCTCAGCCTTGTTGGCATAACCCCGATAGGAGGTTGCGGCAACGCTATTGCTTTTGATCTTCAGCCACAGATCAAGGTAATGACCGAAGGTGTTCTCGACCAGATTGGCTGAGTCAGGAAAATGCCGGCTGTAGTTGAAGGTGCCAGCCTGTATCTCGTACTCGATGATGTTTACCAGGCGCTCTGCTTGTTCCCGGTTGGCCGCAGTGTTGCCGCCGGGGATGAGCTCCCGGTACCGCTTGCCGTTGAAACGAAAATAGACCCGCACCGAATTGCCACGGGCCTCTACGCCATGTGCCATATACGTCCCTACACGATGAACTGAACAACTGATCAGCAGGCTGAGAGCAGAAAGGCCCGTTATCGGGCCTTTCTGTGTCGCGTTGCCTTGTATTTGAGTGTTGCTGATCAGTCCTGGCGAAGTAACCAGAACAAGCTGGCGCTTTTTCTAGGTCGGGGGGCAACCCCGGATCTGGCTTCCTCAGCCCGCCGTTGTGCGTTGAGCACCTGGCGCGCTTTGCTGCATTTCTGGTGATTGCCATGGGCGCGGGATTTGCCGCATCGGTCGCAGATGCCTGTAAGGTCCAGATTCCAGGGGAAGGATTTGCCGTTCTCGGCCATGGTTTCGCTCCTGGTCACATGCGCAACGACTGATTGGAAAACCTCGGTGCCGCCAGCTGCGCCGGCCCCTGTTCATGGTGGCCCTGGACTTCGCAAATGAAGTAATGAAGCTTCCGGTTTTTGGCGGTCAATGCGGCCGTCAACTGCGGGACGGTCGCAATGCACTGTTCATATGCATCAGGTTTGATCCAGCGTTGAACTGGGATCACCTGGCAGTCGGTGTGGGAAGCGTCGACACACAGGTACATCAGAAGGAGGGCGGTCATGACCATTGCCCTCCAGTCAGCAGGCGTGTCAGTGCGTTCGGTTGGCCTTCCTGCGTAAGCTTGTCGAGCGGTTGGGTGATGTGTCGGCCATTGCCAGCACGCACCGTTGCAACCTGGCCTTCTATCTCGGTAATCACACCTTTGCAAACGCTGAATCGGTAGCCACGACCTACTGCCGTGATTTGGACGTAGCTGACACGATCACCGATAGCGAGCGGGTTCGTGATAGCCTCTTCAATACCGCCTTTGGGTTGATTCACTTGCATGGTGCTTCTCCTTTTGTGTGGTCGGTGCCGAGGGGTTGCAGCCCCTCGGCACCAGTTCTTTTCCGGTTTTGCCGATATCAGTGCAGGCGGATTTTCTTGCCGTCCTGCATCACGTAAAGATTCACATCGGCTATCCGGTACTGGCCGCCGATTCCTCCCTTGACCACGTAACCACCAAAGTCCTCGACGATGCAGACCTTGAACGGGTAGCCGTACGGGCTATTACGGCAAAGGTCCACCTGACAGGCGTACTTGCTCGACTTCTTGATTTCCGCGTAAAGCTGCTGACCGGCAGCGGGCACCTCGTGCGAACCATGGGCTGCGTAAAAGCCGCGCCATGCGTCGAATGTGCTTGAATTGTTGTAGGCAGACTCACCTTCACAGATCGTCAGGTCTAGGCCTTCGGCTGCTGCCCAGTTCTCAAAGGCGAGTCGCAGATTCAGGTTCTTGAGGGTGTCTTGCATGGTGCTTCTCCTTTTATGTAGCCCAGGCGTTGCAGCGCCTGATGGGTAACTTTCGAATGCCGATCAGTACGGAACAAACGCCAAACCAACGTTGTGCTCGACTTGATTCAGGGCACTGCGGCGTTGCTCTTCGGTGAGGTTGAGCAAGAGGCTGAGTACGTCCACCAAGGCCATCAACACCCCGCCGTTTTTTGCGACTCGCGAACTCGGCTGAGCAGGGTGTTTGTCGTAAAGAGTTGCTGCGTAGACGGGGGCCAGCCTGTTAACCGTGCTGACCGTTTGATCTGCCCGCTGATCCACGGCACGACCAAATGCCCCGGCCTGCCCAGGTGTGAGTTGATACAACGCTTGTGCATGGTGGCGGCTTTCGGTCGTGTGGGGCGTTGTCAGCATTACGCGGACCATTCGGCTTTCAAGTGCGTCGTTGCATTCGATGGGCGGATTCGCGCTGATCACCAACGTTCCTCTGAAGGTGACCTGAGTCTGTTCACTTGGCGAATGGACTGAGAGGGTGCCCCCGTTGTAGAGCGAGGCAATTTGGTCCCAATCAAATTTGGATTCGTGTTCGAAATCGTTACCGGTCTCAAGAATCACGGGTAAATCGCCGGCGTTGGCGAAGATGCGGGCAAGCCCTCTTGGTGTTGCATGCCCTGGGGAATAGGACGTCAATGAGTCTAGGCCGTTGAGTGTCCACAGGTAGCTCAGCAAGGACGTTTTCCCACTGCCCGTGCTGCCGGTGATATACAGGAAAGGAAAGCTGTGATGTTCCGCACGGATCTGCTCTGCATGTCTTGCGCCAAGCCACCAGGCCATCGCGACAATCCCCTGCGCGCCAAAGACGGCATGGAAGTCATCAAAGCGGATGGCGGATTTCAGTTCGTTTTGCATGTTGTTGCTCCTTCGGTTACAGCGGTTTACGCGCTCTGGAAAATCCAGCAGCGCACGGTGGTGGGTTTGTTGAACATCGAGTTGCCGGCGGCTTGCGAGGCACGCACCGCGCTGTAAACCGCCTTGTTGGTTTCCAGCCATTTGTGGCTACGGCTATTCACCAGCAGCCCGCGCAACGTCTTGAGGTCGGCCAGGTTCTGCCGATGCTCGCTGGCCTTTTCGGCGAACTCGTTGAGGTTGATGGCAATGAGTTTCGGGTCGGTGCTGTGGTTGACCTGCGGACCTTCACCCAAGCTTTCGAGGTATTCGAAGACTTCCCAGAATTCAGCCACCAGTGGGTGATCTGCGCTGATTGCGGACTGCCGCTCCAGGGCCATGACCGTGAGTGCCTGTTGCGTGGTCACCACCTGGTTTTCATCCAGCGGGCAGACCAGACGCAGGCAGTCGACCAGGGCCATTAACTGGCTGTGGTTCTTGATGATCCGTTCAACGCGGATTTCTTTGAGGGTGCGCAGCTGCCGTTCGTGAACGAGCACGCGCTCGGCAAACTTCGCCATCACCTGCGCTTCTGCTCGCACGGCCAGCAGCAGGAAGTGGCTCAGCTGTTCAACCGGGATCAGGTTTAGGTTGTCAGCGGCTGCGCGGCTTTCCGTGGTGACTTCCGGGCGTGCAAAGTGCGATTTGATAATCCGGGTCAGGATCGCCTCGGAGGCGCTGACATCAGCGTTCTGGCTGATGGCAATGGCGCCACGAAACGGCGGTTCGTAGGTCTCGTTGCCGCTGGTTTTCATGCCCTTGGTGCCGAGCGTACCGCCGCCGTAAAAGTCCTTCAGCTCATCCCAGTCGAAGCCTTTGGCGTGGGCCTTGTCCGGCTCGTTACGGTCGCCTTCGATCAGCACCACCGGCATGTTGGAGACTTGGCCCATGGCGCGCTGTCGGCCGGCACGGGTCGATTTCGATGGGTCAAAACCTTCATGCTCCCGGCCCAGCAGTTTCCACAGGAAGGTCAGCAGCGTGGTTTTGCCGGCGCCGGCTTCGCCCGTGACTTCAAGGAACGGGAAGGATTTGTACTGTGCGCGGATCTGTTCGGCGAACAGCGAGCCAAACCAGAACGCCAGGGCGACAATTCCCTTGGCGCCGAAGCACAGCCACAGCATCGGCAACCAGTCGGTGCGGTACTGCTTGCTGTCGCGCTGGATGTGCATGGCGATCGACTTTTGCAGCGTCTTGAGCCGCAGCTTGCCGAACTCGAAAAAGTCTTCTTTGTTCACCACGCTGACGATGCCGCCGCGCACGGCAAGGTCGCCGAATACATAGCAGCTGTGGAGTTTGCTGTAGCCGATGAAGTCGATGGTCTCAACGGTTTTCAGGCCAAACAGCTGATCCTTCATGATTTTGTCGAGCTGCTGTCCGCTGCCGGTGAACACCGCGCCGGCTGCCATGCTGAGCAGGCGCTTTTTGAACTCGCTTGCGGCGGCGACCTGGCCACCGGTGAAGGTGTTCTTGACGCTGCCGCTGTCGTGCGGGAAATCGACGCGGAAGTAATACCAGGATTCGTCGGTGACTTCGTTGCGCTGGAAATACAGCGCCTGCGGATAGCAGTTGGCGATTTCAACGACACCACCGCACTGGCGTAGGGCTTTTTGCCGGCGCTGATCTTCATTGAGTAGCTGGTCTTCGTGGCGGTCAGATGTCTCTAGCGACAACATCGCCTTGCTGAACTTCTCCAGGTCCATCTTGAACCAGTACAGACGGCTGTCGAAGCCGAAGTGAAATTCATGGCGTTCGCGCCAGTCATACATCAACACGCCTTTCTCTGCCGCACTTTCAGCGATCAGCAGTGAGCCGTGGTAGCGGGCCGTGGCGAGGTCTTTTTCGACCTGCTCAGCGCGCTCGTTTTCGCCATCGATGAACGCCCAGCGCTGATGCAGATCGTTCCAGTCGACCTTGCGGCTGTCCGGTTGTGGGATCTGAGCCGCTTCACATTCGTAGCCCAAGGCGCGAGCCTGACGCACCCAGCGCTTGGTGTATTTATGCGCGCCTGGCTCGTTGTCCAGTGCCCAAACCAGTTTGGGCAACTTGCCGCCGCGCAGCCGTGCCAGTTCTTTCAGCGACTCTTCAGGATAGGCACCGGACGACATCGCCGACACCGCTGCAATGCCGTTGTGCACCAGGGCGATGGCGTCGAATATGCCCTCAACAATCCACAGCTCTTTGACGTCCAGCAGATCGACACAGGGCGGACACCACCAGAAACCACGTGGACTATCACCAGGCTTGAACCGCGCTTTCATCTTGCCGAACCGGTGCGGCCGGTCGATCAGGCGTTCCCAGTAGCCACCCTTTTCCAGAGCGAAACGTACCGTAGCGCTACCGGCATTCAACTCACCAGAGAAGTACGTTTCCTGAGTAAACCAGCCCTGAATCAGATCGAGGCGAAAGCCGCGGGCAAATTCCAGATAGGCGCGGGCCGTGGCATTGGGATGTTGCTCAGACGCCGGGGCGCGCTTGCTCCAGTCATTGAACAAGTCTTCGTAGATTTCTTTGACGTGCCAGGTGTGGCCGCACTTGCCCCGGCCGCAACGGATCATCCACGGGTCATCATGGAAGGCATACAGCTCTTTTTTCTTGCACGATGGGCAAACCCCTTCGCGCATGTATTTGCCTGCCTTGTGCTTCAGGCCGTAGTCAGCCTGAAGCTTCTCCAGAATTTCGGCTCGTAGATCGTGTTTCATATTCATCGGGGCTTACTTCACTTCGCCGAGACTGTGTTTAAGGGCGCCAATCAGGCGTTTCTGCGCGGCCATCACAGGGAAGGCCGCAAGCAACGAGCCGTGCCGTAAACCCTCAGGAATCAGCCGAAATCGATCGTCGTACCAGTACTCGTTGAACTGCATCGAGTACTGGTTGCGCAGTGCCTGGAGCAGGGCTTCGGCCTGGTCGCGGGGCAGTTTTGCGGTGATGGCGACGTCGATTTCCATGGTCCACCTCGGATTTCGGGCAAAGCTCACCCAAACCCACGGGAAGCGGGGCAGGGTGGGGTGTTTAAAAAGGGATTACTGAGGGTGGTGCTTGTGCGTGGAGTCGCGCTGGGCCAGCAGGGTCTGAGGCAGCAGCCTTGCCGGTACCGGGTAGCTCAGACCTTCCCGGGCGTCGATCAAGTGGACGACGGTACAATCGGGACTGTTGCCCCAATCGACACCGATCCACTTGCGCTGGTTGACCACCTGCAATTCCGTCCAGGCGTTGTGCACCAGTCGCTCAGCCATGAACACCGGCACCTCCAGCGAGGTAGTCAGGTGCCGAACGCAGTTTTCGTAGAGCAGATCGGAATCCACCAGGTAATGCGCTTCGTGTCGTTGCAGGTACGAGAACGCCGCCTGTTGCATGCTGCTGCGGTAGTCGTGGGTCAACTGATCATGGTTCATTGCGCACACTCCATTTCCATTTGGTCGAGCAGGTCGGGTTGATCGTTGGCGGTCTTCATCGAGGCGCGACGCAAAGCAATGTCGGCGATGGGCAGACGCACGGACGGGTTGGCCATGCCGCTGGGGCTCATCTCGTGGGTCATCTCGAACTGAGCGCGTACCGACCAGCCGCAAGCCTCGTTGGTGCATTGCAGGTAGGCCACACGCAGGAAAATGTGTGTGCCTTCACTGGTACGGATGCGCATGCGGCCGAGGCAGTGGGGACAGACAAGTTTGTAAGTGCTCACCCAACAATCCCCCGAGCGTGTAGTTGGATGGTCGCCAGCACCTCGGCGTAGCGGGCGGACATGTAATGCATCAGGGCCGTGATAATCGCTTCTGCCTCGCTGGACTCAATGACGCCGTCGTCCAATGCTTTGGCAATGATTTGATCAACCATGCCGCGCTTGGCTGCGGCTTTGACTGACCGGCTATACAACTCGACGTTGTCCAGGTCTGCCGACGCTGTCATAGGGACAAACATGCCGCCATATTTGGCCGCGATGTAGTCCGGTAGGAAGGCAGTACCTGCAATTTGTTCAAGCCGGTGAATGTGGTTATCGCTCAGAGGGCGGCTACCGGCATTCTCATAGGCTTGGTTATCGAATTTCTTGATGGTCATGCCGAGTTCGGCGGCGGCATACAGACGCCCGCCCGGATAGGCGCAGATGACTGCGCTAACGACGTCTTTCCTGTTGGCTAGAACTGGACGTTTCATCTTCTGGTTTCCTCCCTGAGCCAACAGGCCTAATTTGTGACGACGCCGTGCTTAATGCCGAGCAGTACCGCAGCGCGATGGGCCTCGCCCCGTAGACATTTCTTCTGTCCATTCAACACTGCGTACACCGTCGACGGATTGAGGTGATGCTGATCGGCCCAGTCTTTCGCTGACAGACCTTGATGCGCGAGGCGCTCTCGAGCCTCTTGGCATGCTTGCTCGGTGGGGTATGCGTTCGGCATAGTCTCGTTTCGTGTGATTTCGTGTGATGACAGGCGAAGTATTTCCCATGAATGTGGGAATGTCAATTCGCAATGGAGACGTTTGTGGGAATTGGTGATCGCCTCAAAGAAGAACGCGAACGCTTGGGCTTCAATCAGACCGAGTTCGCGGCGATGGCTGGTGCCTCGAAAAATAGCCAGTACAACTACGAAAAAGGCGAGCGAAGTCCAGATGCGACCTATCTCGCGGCGATAGCTGAAAAAGGCGTCGATATTTTGTACGTGGTGACCGGTGAACATAAGCCTGTGAGCGCCGACTGGATCAGTACTGATACGGCAAATTTTCTGCTTTCTTTTCAGCGCATCAGCGAGCCAGATCGTGATGTGTTGTTCCGTATGGCTGCTGCCTTTGCGAAGGCCGCAAGCATCGATGCAAAAAAGGACAACGACTGAACTGGTCTACGAATGCACAGATGAGTGGATGTGGTACGCCGGCCACGATGGCCGGCTTTTTCATGGATATAGAAAGGAGCGGTTCGAATGGCGTTGAAGCCCTGTAAATCTTGCAAGCACAAAATCCATACCTCAGCGAAGGTTTGCCCCAGCTGCGGCGTTGCCAATCCTGGAGTCACCATCGGCCAACAGATTGGCGGATTTGTCATTCTGGCAATCATCATCGCTGTGACGGTTTCGATGTGCTCGGGTGGCAACAAGGACAAGCCTGTCGAGAAAGTCACGCAGAACGTTGCGCCGAAGTCATATTCGATCACGAAAGATGATTTCCAAGAGGGGCGGCCTCGTAAAGTCGAAGTCGTACTGCCCAAGCGCGTAAGTGACGCGGAACTGGCTGAAGTAGCAAAAGCGGTTCGCGCCGACACAAAATTTAAGGCCAAGACAATCTTCATTGGCTTCAGGATCGAAGGCCAAACCGACAAAGCCTACTGGGCCAACGCCAGTTTTGATCCTGACTTCAAAAGTTCGCTCATCGGTCTTAGTGCCCAGGACTATCAGACCCTGAGGGCGCTGGATTTAAAGGGGTATCCGGACATGGTCGGCAGCTGGCTGCGTGACGGTGCCCTCGGTCATGTGATGGTGCTGTACAAGCGAAACGGCAAATACGCTATTGACTCGATTTTTCCAAGCGGTGGAAAAAATACAGAGAGCTATCAGGCGAAGAAGCTACCTGATGGTGGGCTGCGCCTGGACGAGCCTGAAAATAGTTTCGGTGAGTACTACGTCGTCGATGCAAAGGGGAACTTGCAAGGGTGGGGTGAGAACGGTGTTTACATGACCCTGCCACCGAATTCGCCAGTGCTGTAAAGCCTGGCGCAACTGCTACTTACATTTCCAACGTGGTGCACGGCTAAGGGAGTAGCCATCTGGGTGGCGGCTCCCATTCAATCCAGGCCCAAGTGATTTGCTCGGGCTGGTGGCACAGAAAAACGTGCTGAGAATGGGGGACTCCCGGGCGGTTTAGGTGCTGCGTTTTGCACCTGCGCCCTTCACAAGGAAATGGAGTACGCATGATGGAAAACCTTACCCCTTTGGAGCACCTCTTTTTGCATTTACTGGCCAAGTTGGATGACCAGCAGCGCCAGGATGTGCTAAGGATCATGGAGGCGTTTGTGCAGTCATCGAAGTAAGGATTTGGGTAAAGATCCCCGGCGATGTGCTGGGGTTCTATATGTTGTTGATTTCGACAGGAGCGGAAAATGGTGAATGCTGCGGAAGTGTGGGCCGACGATCTTATGGATCGAGAACCAAGTGCAAAATTTTTAACTTCATATCTCCTCGCAAATCCGCATATAAAAGTATTGAATGTCAATTCTCCGTGGGGGGCTGGCAAATCTTTCTTCTTGAATCGGTGGAAGGCTGAGCTCAGTAAAGAACATGTATGTGTGTTTTTTAATGCTTGGGAGACAGACTATACGGCTGAGCCGCTTATTGCGTTGGTTACATGCATTGAACAGCAGACTATGGATAATTTGTCTCTTGACTCCAGCGATGCGGGAAAGAAAGTCATTAAGTTGACAACAACTCTAATGAAGAAGGCCGCGCCGTTAATTGCTAAGGGGCTAGTTAAAAAATTCACAGGTGTTGAAGTTGACGAGCTGCTCGGTAAAGATAGCTCCGAGCAGTCAGGAGAAATGGTAAAAAGCGTCGTCGAAGATCTGATCAAGGAACAGTCAAAAACTGCTATTCATGTTGATGAGTTTAAAGAGGCTATCTTGGAGAAGTTAGCTCAGGCTGCCGATAATTCGAAGTTGAAGAAGCCGGCATTTATTTTTATTGATGAGTTGGATCGGTGTCGACCAACTTATGCGATTGAGTTGTTAGAACGAGTTAAGCACTTTTTCGAGTTAGAGGATTGTCGATTTGTCGTTGCGTCTGATTCAACCCAGCTTGCGCACTCTGTAAGGGCAATATATGGGGAGAGATTTTTTTCTGAGCGTTATTTGAGTCGGTTTTTTGATGCAGAGTTTCGACTTGATAATTCCAATATGTTTGCGGTCGCCAAGCGGGTTGAGTTTAAGTTTAGATGTGTGAATCTTCAAATTAGTAAGAGTGGTTTCGCTAGGTCGTTTCTGCATGATGGTGAAGATGTCGAGCCAAGAAGTGATACTCTTTGCATACAGGACTCAAATTATCCAGAGTATGCGTTGATATTGGTGGGGCTGGCGAAATACTTCAAGATTGAGCTTAGGGAGATGCTTCGGTATGCTCAGCAAATTAATAGTATGGCAAGTGCTCTTCCGGTTCATAACTTTAACTATTTCTGGGCGGCGTTTTTGATATTTTCTAAATCTGCAGATGAGGAGCTTTATCAGTCCCTGGGATTTGAATACAAGGCAGACTCGGCAATAGATGATTTTAATGCCAGCAAGGCAGTGCCAGTATCTTATACTTTTGCAGATGGTGTTGAGTCTGTTGCTGATGTTGCGAAATTCTGTGCGCGGATAAACAATGCATCTCGAGAGGAGTTGCGTGGCTTGTTACATAATTCAAAAGGTTGGAGGGGGAGTGTGATTAATGAGGTTTATAATCATATAGATACTATTAGGCTCTATCGAAAAATAGTAGAGTTGGCGCATCGAATTTCATGATTTTTTGCTGTTTCTGCTAGGGGCTTTAAGGTGGAAGCAGCATTATTTTTGTTATTGTTTGTTTAAGCGTAAATACTCCCGATCCACTGCTCGCTTCGCCGTCTTCTCACTTGCATACAGCCATCGCAACCGCTTGGGCTTGCTCTGATCCCCAGCCGTAACCGTCTTTTCCTTCCCTGTCCTCTTGTCGTGGTAGTACGCGATGATTCCCGTGAAGTCGCCCTTGTTCTCTTCAGCCAGATCCTCAACTGTGTCCTCGGGCAACTTGCTCTCCAGCTCCAGACTGACGGTGTAGCCGTTGTCCGCGCTGAGGGTGTGCTGCACGTTGCCGCCGTACCAGATGATTTCGTCGATTTCCGACTTCACGCCCTGGAGCGTATAGGTCAGTTCCGGAATCAGATCCGGCCGGCCCATGGCCAGGGTGTAGCTCAGAGTCGCGCTACCACGTTGCAGGCGGTTGAACTCGGCCCGGGCCGCGCGCAGTGCGGACTGTCGGTCGCTGTAGGTATGCCGCAGATCCTTGAGGTTTTCCCCGCCGCCGGCGATGGCTTCCTGTTTCTTGGCACTGTTCACGTCGTAGAAGTAGGCGCGTACGCCGTCGTAGCTGTCGCGGTCGGCTTGTAGGTAGCGGTGCTGGTCGCCGTCGGCGCGGGTGAGGGTGATGTGCGGCAGGTCCATGCCGCTGGCGGTTTTACCGCCGCCGGCGGGGATACACAGCAGGCAGCCAGCCTTGACGGTGATCACCGCGTCGAACTCTTCCCCCACACGACTGATCAGATTGGCGTCGGATTCGTTGGCCTGGTCGAGTTGCAGAATGGGTAACCCATCCAGGGCGCCGGCAATGGTCGCGGTCAGGCCGTTGCCTTGGGCGATGTCCCCCAGGACATCTCCTAACGTGGTGTTGCTCCAGCTGCGCTCGCGTTTGGTTTTTAAGCCTTTGCGCAGATCAGCAGACCGAGCGCGAATACTCAGCACATCCGGTGCGCCGCTGTGTTCAGTTTCGTCGACCGTGTAGGTGCCCTTATCGACCAGACCAGTATCGCTCCAGCCAAGCCAAAGGTGGATCACCGCGCCCTTAGGTGGGATGGCCAGCAGCCCGTCATGATCGCTGAGGGTGAGGCTGAGTTGGTCCGCCTCGATCCCCCGGTTGTCGGTCAGATCCAGGCTCATCAGCCGCGGACTGATCAGTTTGGCTATGTCGTTGCCGTCGACGGTAATTCGAAACGCTGGCACCGGGTACCCGGCCTCGCGACGGTAACGTTCCACGGCGTCATCCAGAAAGCCTGTGACCCTGGAGAGGGTGGCATCGATCACAGCAACGATCTCATGATGCTGACACCTGCGTTGGTACCGGCACCGAGCAGGTCTATCCGATCATCGTCGATGCGTTTGAGGCTGATGGAAAATTCGATACGGCGTGGTGTGCCGTCGCGGAAGAAGATGGTTTTGGTCTCGCTCAGGCTCTCAATGACCCACAAGCCGTAAATCCGACCGCTGCCTTCAACCACGGGCCATGCCTTGCCGGTATTGGCCATCAGGCGCACGGCGTCAAGGCTGAGAGCACTACCAGCCAACTCGGGGAGGATGACGCCGGGGAGGGTGATTGAGTCATCACCGCGCCCGACAAACTGCCGTGCTGGTGCTGCGCCGAAGCGATTATTGCTGGCGTGACGCCATTCGGTTTGACGTTGCAGCTCCTGGTAGGCGGCAGTGGAGAGGCTGAACACGAACATGCCCAAGGCAAGCATCATGGTATTTACTCCAGGTCAGAGAGTTTGCTGCGCTTGCGAGCGCCCTTTTCGCTTTCGATGCGGGCGAGCTCTGCGCGCACGGCACGGGCGATTGCTTGCGGGTCCATTCCAGGCGTTGCCGGGATGTGGATTTCGTAGGTGTCGTGGCTGTCATAAACAGAGCTGCCAGCGTTGCTGATGGGGGCACGGGTATCGACCGTTAACCTAGGCGTTGAGGCTGTGCCCAACGCCATGGCGCCGGCTGTGGTGAGTTGTTTGCTCATATCAGCCATTGCACCCAACGGGCCGTTCTGACCATCTTCCAAGCCTTGGGTGAGGCCGGCCATGGTGAAGCCACCCAATTCCGCAAACACGCGTGACGGGCTATGGATGCCGAGCTTTTCCTTGAACCAGCCAATCGTTGAATCACCAATCGAGGTGATGGCGCCTTTGATTTGCCCCATGCCGGCAAACAAGCCGTTGACCAGGCCGTTGACGATCATGTTGCCGAAGTCGGTGAAGCGGCTTGGCAAATCCACGCCCAGATAGCTCAGCACGCCGGCAAACGCCTGGTAGATCAAGCCAACCGGGCTGAAGTTGGCCAGGGTGTTGAGGATGCTGCCGATGCCACCGCTGAAGCCGGCCTTGATCTCGGTCCAAGCATTGGTGAAATAGAGCTTCACCGCGTCCCAATTCTTGTAGACCAGGTAAGCCGCACCTGCGAGCGTTGCGATAACCGCAGCGATGGTGAGTACCACCGGGTTCGCGGCGAGCCCCCAAAGCGCGATGCTCACAGTGCGCAAAGCGGTCAGCAGAACACCGCCCAGGGCACTGGCCACCGTCCGAATCCCCTGCGCAAGCATGGGGAAAGCGTTGCGCGCCAGGCCGGTCAGGGTGGGGGCCAGCTTCTGCATGATCCTCAGCGTACCGCCACTCTGTACACCGAACATGGCCATGCCGTAGCGAACCACGGCGAAGGGACCGAGCAGGCTCGCCAAGGTCAGTGCCAGACCACCGAACACAATCGACAGACCGGCCACCAACGCCACGACTTTGACCAAGCCGCCGGCCAATTGCGGATTCTCTCGAGCCCAGGAGCCGACCTTATTGGCGATTTCGCCCAGGGTGTTGATCAGCTCTTTCAGATCGGGCGCAACGGCGGCGCCGAATTCGGCCATGGCATTGGTGAAGCTACCTTCGGCGGCTTCCATGACATTGGTGAGGGTGCCGAGCTGTTCGTTGACGCGCTTGCGCAGGTCGGCCTGGTTCTGAAGCTTCTGCTGAATCTCCCTGTATCCTGCCAGCCCCTTGTTCATCATGGTGTTCAGGGTGGTAATCGTTTCAGAGTCATCGCCGAACAGCGATTTCATGGTCGCGGTCCGGTCTTCATCGTTCAGCGTATTAAGCTTTTCGACCTGGGCAAACAGGTTTTCCAGGCCGGCGAAGTTGCCCTTGTCGTCGGTGAACTTGAAGCGGATTTTTTTGCCTTCGATTTCCAGGATTTTGTTGACGTCCTTTACACCATCCTTATCCAGCCCAGCCTGGAAGATTTTCCGGAAGGCGTTGCCGGCGGCGCCGCCTTCCATACTTGTTTGATCCATCATGACCAGCAGCGGTGCCAGCTCGTTGGCCGCATCGATGCCTGATTTTTTGATGGTGTCCAATACCGGCGAAATTTTGCTGAAGCCCTGGAGCATGTTGGTCGGGTCAACGCCCGAGTAAAAACCGCGCTGGATGGTATCCATCAACGCCATCATGTCCTTCTCGGAGGTGCGGGTGGCATCTTGCATCTTGGCCGCGAATTCGGCGGCTTCGGCCACTGGCATTTGCAATTGCACGCCCAGGTACGCCGCTGCTTCGCCGGTACCGCCGAGAATGCTCTGGGCGCTGAGACCTTGGCGCCGGAGCATCGTCATCATTTCCTGAAAATCGGCCGTGGTGCCGGGCAATCGGTCGCCCAGTTTGGTGGCAAGGTCAGTGATTTTCTGGAAGTCCTCAGCGACCTTGCCATTGCCATCCATCATCGACACTTTCAGTTGTGTGGCTGAGTCTTCGTTCGGCGCAAAGGCGCCAATGGCTTTGGCGATGGGGCGGCTTGCCGCATAACCCGAACCCAGTCCGGCGGCGCCATTCATGGCCATGTTGCCGGCCAGGTTCTGGGTCTTCTCCATCTTGCTGCGTTCGATCGCCAGGCGTTTTTGTTGCGCGTTCAGGGCGACTAGGCGTTTGCCCTGTTCGCTGATACTGGCGTTGGTGGCTCCGATCTGTTCGCGCAGCTGGCGCTCGTGGCTGCTGAGGTCCTTGGTGCTGATGCCGGCGCTGTACAGTTTCGTGCGTAGCGTCTGGAGCTGTTCACTCTGCTGCTGGTGCTGTTCTTTAAGTTTCTGTGCTTCACGCACGGCGGTGCGGAAATCTTTGGCCATGGCCTTGGTCGGCACACCGGTGGCAGCGAATTGCTGGCTGAGTGCCCGAACCTTGTCGCGGGCGGCGCCGAGAGCTTGCTCGGTTTGTTCGGCCGCAGCGCGCTGGGTACGCCAGGCGCTGACATCCTTCTGCTGTGTGTTGAGCTCCTTGAGGCGGTCACGAGCATCCTTGAGGGCGCGTGCGGCGCCGATGCTGCCATTGTTGATGGCCTTCAGTGGACCGCTCGCCCGGTCGATGGCGTTGAGCAATACCTGAAGTTTTAGATCATTCGCCATCGGTGGAGCTCCGCACCCTGGCGCGCTCGCGCCAGTCCATCAGTTCTTGCAGGCCCAACTGATCCATGTCCGCTGGCGCCCAGTGAAAAACCACAGCCAGGTCGGCCATGGCGTCCTCTACGCAACGAGGGATGCGTCCGTCTTCACCGACCTCTGCAACAAAAAACCGGAAATCTTGCTGCCACAGGCGAGCAGGTCGGCCGGGTCCATTCCGGCTGCTTCCGGGGCGGTAATGCCTGGGCTGGTGATGCGTGGCAGGATCTTGATCAGAGTGGCCACGTCCATGTTCAACAGTTCAACCAGCTGGACGCCGCGCAGCTCGCCTGACGCTGGTTTGCGTAGGGTGAGGGTGTCGATGGTGGTCTTGCCGCGTTTGATCGGTGAATCGAGGGTGACGGTGTTGTCATCGACAGGCGGTAATGCTTCTACGGTGTCTTCAGGGTTCATGAAAGGCTCCAGATTTCAGGGTAGGCCGTCCTCGATTGAGCACGGCGGGGCGGATCAAAGGCCGATGGCGGCGCGCTGTTTTTCCAGCATGTCGACGCCGTTAACCTTCTCGATGAAATTGAGCAGATCGATCTCGATGATTTCTTCGTTATCGACGATCAGCTTGTAGTAGGTGCAGGTGGTGGTGATGCTGTGTTCGGTGTCTTCACCGGGCTGGGCATCGCCCATTTCGATGGTTTCGTGGCGGCCGCGTACGACGATCTCCACGGCGCTGACTTCACCGGTGTCGTCCTGCTGAAACGAACCGGCGAATCGCAGCTGCACACCCGAAGCATTTACAGTGCCGAACTGACGCAGCGCGATCAGGTCCAGGCCACCGGTCTTCCATTCGAATTGAATGCCATCATCGGAGAAGCCCAGATCCGCCTTGACCGGTCCGTTCATACCGCCGCCGCGATAGGCTTCCATCTTGCGACCGAGCGGGGGCGGGGTAACGCTTTTGGCAACGCCCTGGTAGCTGTTGCCGTCGTTGAACAGATTCATGTTTTTGAGTTTGCGAGGCATGGCCATGGCGGTGTTCTCCGGTGTACTGACTCGGGGTGACTCCCCTCACGGGGAGCCCCGGTTTAGCTGTTAACTTTGTTGGCGAACTGGATCAGGTAACGGTCGGTGATGCGCTGCCGAAGGGTCAGGTCTTCCAGCGGCGGTACCGGTGTGTAGTCGTAATCGAGAACAAGCTTCCCGGCCTTCAGGCTGTCTTTGTCGTTTATGTCATCCGGGTACCAGCAGCTGCCGCCAATCAGGTAGCCCGCGGTGACCAGTTCGCGGAACTTGGCGTTGATGCTCTCGATCATGTCGCGCACCAGAGAGGCATGCATGGGCCTGTCCACAGCCCACATCTGCGCCTCGGCCATGGTGTCGGCGAGGATCTGCGCGGTACGGGTGTAGTTCTCGAAAGCGAATAACGGATCGTCGCTGCACGTCCGACTGCCCCAGAAGCGAAAGCCGCCCTCGTTGATCAGGGTGGTGACCTCGTTACTGTTGAGGTAGTTGGCATCGGTGGCGGGGTTTTGCAGATCCCAGAACACGTCGGCGCTGATGCCGGTCACGCCGTTGACCGCAACGTTGGACAACGTTTTGTGCCAGCCCACCTCCTGGTCGATCTTGGCGCGCAGGCCCAGCGCGCGAGCCACAGAGGAAGCCTTTGCGGTTGCGTTGGTGGTGGTGTTCCAGTTCTGGAAGTCCGGCCAGATAACCATGACTTCCCGGGCGCCGAAGTTTTCGCGGTAGGCGACGGCTTCTTCCTTGGTCTTGCAGTTCCAGGCGCTGACGTAGTTAAAGGCGCGCAATTGCTGACCGATAGCGACCAGGGCGCTGGCCACCGGTTGGCTGTCCAGACCAGGTACCCCGAGAATGCGTGGCACCAAGCCGACCTTGGCCTTGGCGGCGAGCAAGGCTTTCATGCCGGTGTATTTGCCATCGGCGGTGGTGGTACCAATCAGGGCGCTGGTGGTGGCTGCTTCCGTCGCCCCTTCTTTGACACGCACCACGATCACATAGGGTTTGGTCTGGTCGGCAATGGCTTGGAGAGATGCTGCCAGCGTGCCTTTGGTACCGGCTTTGGCAATCGCGGATTGCACGTTGGTCAGCAGAACCGGTGTGTCCAGTGGGAAAGCAGTGGCATCAGCGTCTTCGGCCGTGCAAACCATGCCGATAACGGCGGTGGGGATGGTGCGGATGGGGCGGGTGCCGTCGTTGAGTTCGATGACCCGCACGCCGTGGAGATAATCGGCCATGGGTTTGCCTGCGCAGTGAATGGGATGACAGTGCGCAGGCTGCCGCGTGCGCGCCTGATCGGCGAGCACTGGGGATTGTGAGAGCGGGGATTACAGGGAGAAGTGCTGACCTGGTTGCTGGACCGCTTTCACGGCCCAGGGTTTCAGCAGGGTAGGGGTTAAATCGCGTTCAGCTCGGCGATAACCAATTCGCCAGCCGTGACCACCGCCTCGACGGTCGCCAGCTCAGTCAGGGACGCCTTGCCGCCGATGCGGGCTGCCTCGATGCGTGCGGCCACCGTCAGCCAGGAATCACGGGCTTCAATGACCCGGGTCGCCTGCGCCTGCGGGGTGATCTGCAACGCCTCGGCTTCGGCCTTGAGCAACACATAGTCGCTGGCATCCGCCGGCGAGCCAGCCGCGATATAGCGCTCGGCTTCGTTCGCCTTGAGCAAATACATGGAGTCCTGGCCATCGATCCGCGTGGCGTTGCGTGCGCGGGCCTGCGCCACGGCCGCATCAATCCCTTTCTGGACATCCTCCGCAGCAGCTCCGGCCAGCACTGACACCGGTATCCCCGCTGCTAGTGCGTCCTCCACGGTAAACGCCGAATAAAATTGCCCATCATATGTAAAGTTAAGTCGCATAATTAGTCACCGAATCAACCAAGAACCAAGTTACTGACGACACTTCTAGGCGCGCCGTTAGAGTCAAAAACAACGCCAGTCAAATAATCACCCGACCATTTAGCGCCAGCCGGCAACGTATTATTTTGCGCAGACAAAATAATCGGAGTGCCCGCCGTTTCGATTAATGGCGTGTTCTTAACGACAGGGCCCACTCGACTGATCTTGTTCGAGTACAACGAAACAATACCGGTTTGCCCGTTGATGGTATGACGAGAAAGCGAGGTATCACCCAGTTCAACTTCACAACGAGACAGATGAATCATGCCCAGCGGTCGATCGTAGCGCCGGAATAAACCGGTGTAGACGTTGTTCGTCGTTGACTCGGGCTTCACATAGTTGGCCGTGCGAATGCGCAGGTTATCCAGGACGACAGTAGAACTGTCCATCATAAAGCCAGTGGTCGAGTTATCCAGGTTCCCCGAACCGTCTGCACCGTTAGCCGGAATGCACACGTTTCGCAGGATTGGCATGACCGTCTCACCCTCGGCCACCGCAATCGTAATGTTCTTGGAAATTACGAAAATCAAACTGTCGATCACATGCTCATGACCAAACAACCGGATATAGCCACCGCCTCCATAAGGGATGGCATTCACGGCCTTTGCAATCGTTTTGAACGGCTTGAGCTTGTCCCCCAAGCCGGCAGCATCATCACCGGTAATAGCGTTGACATAATAAATCTTACTCATCACCGGAACTGCACTAACGGCAGCAGCTACAGCGGTGTTAATGCCCTTCTCTTTGTCCTGAAACATTCCAACAAGGCGAGTAGCCTCAGCCAGCAGTGCCGACATGCCCATAATGATTCCCCTGCTTACTTCTGTTTAAGTTGCGAAACTTCGTTTTTAAGCACCCGGATCGACTCGCTCATTTCTGTGATCGAGTCTTTTTGCATCATGTGTCCACGCATCAAATTCACCAGGCTGGTGGTGCAGTCGCCCGCCAAGGCGTCGACCGCTGCTGCCGCCCAGCCCCCTTCGTGGTACATCGGATAGACCGGGTAACGCAGGACCAGGCCGCCAGCGCCCTCGACTTTCGGCAGCACCGCGTAGATGCCAGACGCCCGCACCAGTCGAGGCGTTCCGGTGCTATCCAACACCCAGCGCGGGCTCGCCCCGGTATCCGCCGGATCGGGATCTAACACCGTGTCAGAGAACATTTCGGCCGGCGTGATGTAGTGCCGAGAGCTATCGCTGCGCCCAGTCCAGGCGGTCTGCGCGGTGGCACCGTCGCCGGCCGTGGCGTTTACCGTGGCAATGCCGTAAGGGTTCCAACCTTCCAGCGGCGTGCGCAAAATCAACTCCAACGGAATCGCATAGCTGTTGCGATAGGTTTGACCATCCGCCGCAAACGACGCCACCTCAGGGCGGGTATTGGACGCGACGAACAGCGTCGGATCGTTGTAACTACGCAAGCCCTTGGTGCGCCCGCTGGCATTACGCTCGTGCCCATACCGGCGGTTGTAGTAAGCCGCGTTCAGCAGCTCGGCGCTGTCCCACTTGGTCAGCTTGGTCACCACGCCGCTATCCGTGTACTGCTCGACCAAGTTCGCCCCGGCGCCGTTCAGCCCTGGAACCTTGGCCATCAGTTCATCCAGTAGGTCGATGGTTGGGGATTCGTTGTACGCGCCCCAGGTCGGATCAGCCGACAACTCACGGTTGATACGCCACCGCTGACGGCGGCTTGTTGCCACCTGTGGCCCCGTCAGGTTTGCGTGCCAACGCTGCAACGGCAGATCGAGCGGGGTCACGAGTTTGTCCACGGGGTAATCCCCCACACTGCCCACGTCTGCGACCGATATGCGGTAGCGCCAGGCTACGTACTGCGGCCGCCCAGTCTTGGACACTTGGCGCACCGAGCCGGGGATAAACGACCCGTTTTCATTGCGACCGCTGAAGCCGGTGGCACCCATCAACAAGGTGCGCGACAACAGGTCTCGATAGCCGTTGATTTCCTCCAGATGGCGGAAGCTTTCAAAGGTGTCGTTCACCTCGTCGGTCAACAGTTCCGGCCAGATTTCCAGCACCGACAGGTTCCAGCGAAAATGGGGCCGGTAGTCGCGAATTTCGGTATCCCGCGCAGCAAAGGCCCGAAAGTATTCGCGCATTTCTGCGACCTTCGCCGGAATGCCGACCGCCGCATTCACTGACGTGGGGGCTGATGGTGGCGCAATGTCCACCATTGCCAGGTAGTTACCCGGCGCAGCGCTGCGCAGGCGGTAGTCGTTGTGCCGCGTCCTGACCATGTGGCCGTTGATCATGGCCGCGATTTCACCCAACCCCGGAGTGGCCAGCAGGTTGGGATGGTTGTGCAGGTTGATGGCCGAGTAAGCGCCGTCGAACGTGCGGTTGAACGACTCGGTCCCGGCAGAGCCGTATTGGCGACTGCCCAAAACCCCCGACTGGCCAAAGGTCCGGAAAATTTCAGCCAGGTATTCCGACTGGCTCGACTCGGCGACCCAGTCTGTTTCGATGAAATTGGTCAGCGGGTAGTTATGGGTTTTGCCTTCTGCATGTTCGGCCGACAGGTCCTTTTTAATGCTGGCCAGTTCAACTTCGACAAACTCTTTCACCCAGGCACGGGTTGCCTGAATGACCGAGCCGTCGAGCATCAACGTCACGTTGTCGGCATTGCTGGTGGTGAAGATGGTGCGAATGTTGATTTCGCGACCGGCGCCGGTGGCAATGAGCGGCTTAAACGACTCAGGGTATTTGCCGATGGCGTACAACACGCCGGTGTCGGTCCAGACGGCCACTTCACGAATCCAGAAGCCACCGACGTTTTGAGGAATGATCGCCTCGACCACCAACCAGGCTGTGTTTGTTTTGTCTTGATACAGGTTGCTGAAGCTGCCTTCCCAGACCGTACGCTTCAATGCGACTTGCGTATCCACAGGGTTGTAGGTGGCGCCGTTACCGTCACCGACGCTCATTTTGACCAGCTTGATTGGCTTGCCGGTGGCCTTACAGTCGGCTTCATATTGAATGCCGGCCTTGGTCAAAATCGTATAAAACTCTTGCGCTGCCATCACGCCTCCAACGGGTAGATAGTGGTCAATTCACCCGCGTCCGCAGCGATGGACTGATAGGCCGGTTCGGCCTGTTGTTCCAGGGCTGTGACGTGCAGGGGGTGGATAGTCGTTTGCTCGCCAGAATCACCGCCGACCGCCTCCCGGGCGGGATAGGCATGCAGCTCCAGCAATGTGGGTTGAAGCGGGTAAAGCGTGGTCATATCGGCGGTTACCGCGACGCTCGCCGCGTCCCGAGCCGTGCAGGTGAGCTCCAGCAACGTGACCTGCAACGGGTAGATCGTGGTGACCTCGCCCTCGACAACGCAGGCACCGAACCAGAGGGTGGCTGTGGTTTCCAAGCCAAAGGCGAGGCGGGTCATGTGCCGGCTGACCGGCTTGGCGTCATCAATGAGCCGGGTCAGCTCCTGGTACATTTCTTCGGTGATACCGGTATCCAGAACCTCGACCTTCAGCGCAAAGGTGCCCGGCTCACGCTCGGGCACGGTCTGCCACCATTCCTCCACCTCGATCAGGTAGCCCAGAGGCTCGACCACGCGGCGCAGTGCACCGAGGGTGCCTTTGCGCGCATGTATGTAGAACGACGCGCGAATAGCGGTGCGCTTGGCTGCGTCGGACCATCGAGGGTCCCAGCGATCAACCGAGAAAGCCCAAGCCAGGTAGGGCAGCAGGTGGGGCGGACACAGATCCGGGTTGTACAGTTGGCGCAAAGGAATCGGCACGCGCTGGATGTCTGCCAAGGCTTGGGCGGCCTGGCGTTCTAGCGGGGTGACGTTGCGCGGGAGCAGGGCTTGAGCGGTCACTACTCAACCCCCAGGGACAAATCGATATCCGTGCAAAAGGGGGCTTGGTAGGGGCTGGCAACGATGTCCCGCCAATCTTGCAGCACGACTTTGCGCACGCCTTCAACGTGCAGCGAGGCGTGCACGATGGATTCGGACACTTCAAGCCCGAGGCGACGTCGCTGGCTCACGAACTTCAGTAGGCTGGTCTTAGCCGCGGCAAGAGCAAGCTCGCTCTCGGGACCATTACTCAGCATGTAGAGCTTGGCTGTCACCTGGTAGTTGATGATGTCGGCGCCCTGAACGGTCAGTCGATCAGCGACCGGGCGGCGATCATCGTCACTCAGGTAGGTCTTGACCTTGGCCAGCAGTGCAGGGGAGGCGGCACCGTTGCCTAACAGCGATTGCACGATCACCACCACTGCGGCTGGTGTGGGGCTTTCTGCGGTTGCGTCAGCCACTTGGCCATCTGCAGAGCGAGCATGAAAGATGTAGCTGTTGCGCGAGCCTGCGGTGCTGAGTCCTTCCCAGGCCATTTGTGCACGCTCGCGCAGGCTGTCGTCACTCTCCATTACCCGAGGGATTGGCGGTATCGCGGAGGGCTTCGCTTCCTGAACGACCAGGCGTGCGACGTTGTAATTCGCCGCGATGTTTTCGAGGTCAGTGCCTTTCGCCAGAGCCAGCATGTTGGCAACGGACGCTTCATTGACACGCTGACGCCAGACGGTCTCGCGGTAGGCGTTCTCCTCGAGCAGCTTGGTCAGCGGTTCCGATTCGAGCGCAAGGCGCGCAGCGATTTCGGCCTGTTCTTCGACTGGCCAGAGGCTAATCGCGTAGGCCTTGCGCTCGGCAAGGATTTGCTCGAAATCGATTTGTTCGACGATCTGCGGGGCCGGCAGCTGAGCCAAGTCGATGGCGGCAAAGGTACTCATACGCTGGCCCCCAACTGCAATGGCACGCTGAGACTCAACGACTCGTTTGTGTCGACCCGGCTGCATTCGATGTCCATCACCGTCTGGCCTTGCAATGTGGCCCCCATGAATTGCACGCGACTGAGGGTGATCCGGGGTTCCCAGCGCATCAGGGCCATGACGGTGGCGGCATAGACGCGCAGACGGGTGACGTCATTGAACGGATGGTCGACCAGCTCCGGCAGAAAGCTGCCGTACTCCCGACGCATCACGCGGGTGCCGAGGCGAGTGGTTAGGATGTCGGTGGTCGACTGGACGATATGCTCGACGGTGTCGATCGCGGCGCCGGTTTCTCGGTTCATTCCGGTTTCCCCGTCTTGCCGCTGCCTGACATCACGCCGCCGTGCGGATGGTTGACCAAGCTGATATCGGCGGCGACCACATCTTCCGAGACGATGACTTTTCCAGAGATGGCTTGATTGCCTTCCTGGGTGTAATTGCCGGTCTGCGTGTAGTCGCCTTCGTGGGTGATCGATCCGACGATGTGAATACCGCCGGAGCTGATTAGGTTCGTGGTACCGCCTTCCACCAGTACGGCGCTCAAGTGATGAGCAACGCTGTCGTACTCGATGACGGTGCCGTCGTGATAGGTGCGGCGGTGCAGACCATGGCGATCGCCATTGGCCGGATTGAGATCGCTGAAAATGCCGGTCAGGGCGATGCCGTTACCCAGTTGCCCCGATGGGCTGAACAGAATGACTTGCTCGTTGACCGTAGGCGGGTCCCATTCCTTGTCTGCACCGGCGCGCAAAGTGACCCAGGGCAGCCAGGCAGTGGTCAGCGCTCCGGTATTTACACGCACACGCGGGGGCTTCATCTGGACTTCGGCGACGGTACCGAAGCGGATAAGGTTTTCAATCAGGCGGGCGAGGGTGGCGAAGTCGTTCATGGTGCCGATGGTGGCGTCGCGCGCGCATATGTGCAGCTTTCTTGACCTGTAGGGCTGTTTGCTACAGGTGCTCTACCCACGAGTTGCGAAAAAATAACGCATCAGATCGTGCTGGCATTGCCTTCAGCTTTTATGCAACATGATCTACTCCAATTGTGGAAATAGGGCTATATATGGAAATTAACCTCGAAAACTTGGCGGTGCTTGCACCAATAGTTAAAGATGCTGTGATTGCTGTTGCTGCAGTGGTGACGGCTTGCATAGCTATTTATGGTGTTCGGATTTGGAAGAGAGATTTAGTTGGTAAGGAACTCTACGAGGTAACAAAGTCTCTCGTCTATCAAAGTCATAGTGCCTCGCGGGCTTGCATGAGGTTGCTTTCACCTGTATCGGCTTCTGAAGATAGGGTCTTTACTGCCGAGGAACTGGAACATACTACTGCCGGTGAACGATGGAGGCTTTCTGAATCTCATGCCTATCGTGCCAGGTTGATAGCATACTCAAAATCTTTGGATGAGTTCTCTGACGCGTTGCTCAAAGCTCGTGTGGTAATGGGGGCGAAGGTAAATGGTGCGTTTCTCCCTTACCAACGAGCTCTCAGACAGCCAATTGACGCTGTTAATAATTACCTTTCACAGTTGCAAGACCCTTCGTCCTATTTGCTCCATGACTCTGAAGAGACTGCTATTTTACAGAGCTTTATTTATAGAAAATCCGGTGATGGTGGGGATAAAATAATTATGGAGGTTGGTGATGCAAGAGAAGAGGCGGAGAAGTTTTTATTACCTTATCTCCACAGAAAATCCATTCGTGGCTGATTTTTAGTTTGTTAGGTGTGCAAGGAGGCCATCGCGAATTAGATCAAGGTCTACATCTGTGAAGCCAAGTAGCTCGCGTGTTTCATACTTTACATCTGGTGCACGTCGTTCGGCGCGATCCTTCAATCCGTACTGGTGGACCCTAGCTATCCGCGCAATGCGTCCTGTGAACTCGACACTGATGGCGTTGCCGTCGCCCTGAGCCTTGAGAAACTTAGCTGTGCGTAGCTTCTGGAACATTTGAACCTTCCGCTTCACCCGTCCCTGTTTACCGCGCAGATTGCGCTGCTTGCGCGGGGTGTACTTGCTGCCATCCGGGTTACGCTGGGCGATCACTCGTTGCTGCTGGCTGCGACGCAATGTCTGACCGAGGCTTCGAGCAAGTCTGTTGCGTGATGCAGGCTCCAGCTGCCCGAGCAAACCGGCCGCCCAATCCTCTAGCGCTTCCAGTCTGTTAGTCATTCGGGACTACCCATTCACTACCTGTGCCCTGGTCGCCGGGAATCCAACCCGGATCGAGAAACGCCGCGACTCGCTGAGGTTCACCAGGGTGTCTGATGGTGGTTTTGCCTTCGGCGTCTTTACCTACGACCACGCGTTCAGTTAGCGGCAAGGTCAGACTGAGGTCCACTTTGCTGTTGTCGAGAATGTCGGCTTCGAACTGGATACCGGCAGCGGACTTGTTCAGGTTTTCCAGCAGCTCGGATTGATGAACGCTTACCCAGCCGAGCAGGGGCAACATGACGTTGTCGGGGTGGCCGGCGAAGTCGGTGAGGATGACTTGCAGGGCGAAGCTGTATTCGAACGAGAGGCTGGCCGCAGCAGTGCAACGGACTTTGCCGTTATCGATAAAGATCAGCAGCCGCTCGGGGTTGTGTTTGAGTTCGGCAACGGTGGCCAACAGATGAGCGCGCAGGCTTTCGGGTTTGTTCATGGGTTGGCCTGTTGATGCTGGTAAACCATGTCGACCTGACCCGCGCATTCCGCCCAAGCAGCCTCGACGCGGTCCTGGTCGCTGAGTTGGTCGCCGTTACTGTGTGGGCTGGTCGCCGGCAGAGTGCAGGGCACCACGGCCGGACAACCACTGACGATAAGCGTCGGCGCCGGTGAGGGTGGGGCGCTCGCGCAACCGGCGAGCAGCATCAGGCAAAGGTTGACCAGCCCAGTCGCGTAGTTCGGCATTTTCACGTTTCAGGACCTCAATGGTGAGTTCGCGTTTTGCCAGGCCTTGGCGCAACTGTTCCTGCTGCATACGCAGGCGGGCTTGGGCATCGCGTTCTTGTTGCAGGGTGGTGCGGAGGGTATTGGCGGTGGACAGGTTGCGGCCGGACTCTTCGCGAGCTGCGTCCGCATCCTTGGTTGCCAGCTCTGTGTTTTTGTCGGCTACGGTGATGCGTTGCTCCTGACCCCAGATCAGCAACGCCAGGGCACCAAATAGGGCGATGCCGTATAGGACCTGGCGCAGGGTGCTCATGCGCGGTACCAGCCCAGTTTGTTCATGGCACCGACGTCCATCTTTTCCAGTGGGCCGCGAATGATGATGACTTTGCAGCCTGGCGTCAGAAAGTGCAGAGCCTCGGCCAGTTGCTCCATACCTTCCTGTTCGGTGTTCTCCGGTACCACCAGCAGTTCGCCATCCTGCACCTTCAACCGTTGAACTGCGTCGAGATCGATCATGCCGCCATCGCCTGACCGCAGCCGCAACCTTCGTGCCGCTCGTACGCGCGCTGAAGCTTGATGTCGTACAGATTTCGCTGGTAGTCGGGGCCGTTGTAGAGTTTGGCGAATTCAGCCCATTTGCGAGCCTTCAGAGCCTTGTGCAGAGTTGGGTCGGTTTCGATGAAGCGCACGAAGGCATCGAATTGTTGTGTTTCGCTCGTGCTCATGGACGTGACGAAGTCCTGCACGCTGGCATAGCCGAGGCGCTGCCAGTGGAAACCCATGATCTGGAACGCGCCCCAGGAAGCGGACTCCAGTGCGGCGGTGTTATCAATCAGGCGAGCAGTAGCCAGGCGTTGATGTTCGGCGGTGCCGCCGGCATAACCACCGGCTTTCGGGTTGACGATGGCCGGGTTGGTAGCGGCGAGTTGATCAGCGTGATGCTTGAGTTCGGCGGGGTCATCACCTTCCTGTCGAACCTTCGACAGCTGGCGGTACATGATGTGCCGCTCGAAGAGAATCACCGGCTTGCCATTGTCGAGAAAGCCATTGCCCTTCGATTCAACCTCGTTGACCGCATAGACGCTGGCCAGCGGCACATCGAGACGTTGCGCGGCGTTGACCAGGTCGGCGTTCTTTAGCAATTGCTGGCAATCATTGCCGGCCAGCATTGCTTGGGTCTTGCTGCCGGCGATGCCATCGGCGACCAGGCCGACTTTCAACTGATAAGCGCGTACGGCGGCCTCGGTGATGTCACCGTAATCACCATCGATGATCAACTTGGCGCCGTGATTGTTCAGATTCTTTTGCAGGACGCGCACCGCTTGCGAACGGTCGCCGTGGCGAAGTGTGGTCATAGTTGCTCTACCTTGCGGGTGAAAAACTTCCTTGCTGCGGCGCGAGTACCTTCGACACCGAGCAAGCCGATGACTCCGCCAAAAAAAGGCGCGGTGGATGCCGGAATACCCAGTAACGACAAGCCGTGACTGGCGGCGAGTGCCAAGGCACCGCATAGAGGGGCCTCGATCGCCATGCGCCGCAATGTGCCACCGCCGTACATGATCCGAAGGGCGGCAATGATCAGGGCCAGGATGCCGGCGTACAGTGTTGGCCAGTTCTGTTCGAGCCAGGCGGCGAGCCAGGCCCAGGTATCGGGACGGTCAGGCATGCGTTTCATTCCATGGTCCAGAGTGAGTGGTTTCAAGGACGCGGTGCGGGTGGATCAGTCCCATAGGTTCACCATCTGCCGTTGAGGGGCGGGCGTTTGGGCTTCGGGCATTTGCACGGCCAGGCCTTGGGGCAATATCGGGCCGTGATCCGCCAGACCAGGGTTCGCCTCGAGCACTGCCTCAGTGACACCCGCCGTGCGGCCGTAGTGACGCCAGCACAGTGCGTCGACGGTGTCGTTTTGATGGGCGCGGACAATGACGGCCATCAGATCAGCTCCACGGTGGAGCGACCGAGGCCGAGGAAGTCACGCACCGCCCAGCGCTGGTCGCGGCGCAACTCGTCGATGCTCGGGGTGAGTTCATTGGCGTTCTGGTTGCCGCTGTTGGTGCTGTCGTAGGAGCGGTAACGCTCGCAGATTTCCGCACCGGTCGCGGCGTAAATGGCTCGCTGGTACAGGTGGATGTATTGCGACACGTCTTTAACTTTGTCCGCCGGGACGTCGGCGAGGGTGGCGTATCCAGCGGCCTGCTTATCCAAGCGCCAGTGGGTGAACTCCCGGTTGACGCTGATGGCGGCGGCGATGGTCGCGGTTTCCAGTCTGATCGGAGTGACGCTGGCATCGAGACGCAGGGTGCCGCGCACACTGTCCAGGTCAATTGATGGCCAGAATGGATCGGTGTTGATGTGCTCGGTCGGCGCAGTGCCGCCCGCTACGAATCCGCTCATGGAACTGCGCTCTGCAATAGGTCGCCGGTGGTCGGGGTTTCACGTTCAGGAGGAGCGGCCTAGCCGATCCGCCCCGAGCCGGCGGGGTGCGTGGGGACGCTCGATTAGCTGCCGGGGGCAGCGAGTTTGTTGAGGAGGCGTTCGGCGCGCTCCAGATCCTTTTTGCCACCGCAGGCGTCGTGCAGGTCGATGGCTTTCTTCAGCAAATCGATGCCGGCTTGTACCTGTCCGGGTTGCCCTGGCAGCTCTTCGGTGATGTTTTCCAGGGTGGCGCGGCCAGTGGCGAGGAACAGCTTGGCGCGAGCCTGATCGGGCATGTCTTCGGCTTCGGTCAGTTCTGCGGTGCGGTGCAAGATGGCCAGGTCGAACGACTCGTTGATTTTTTGGGCCTTGAACGCGGCCGTCGCGACTTCTTCCGCGACCAGGCAACCCAAAGTGCGGGCGAAACGGTCGGGCATGACCATCTTGTGTTTCAGCACGTACTCAGCGATGTCCAGGCCACCGATGAAGTCGCCGGCATCGATGCGCCACACCATCACCGTGGTCAGCACTTCATCCTGCGCACCTTGGCCAGCCTCCAGCACGCCTTGCACATAGGGCACGTAGTCGGGCAGTAACTGACGTTTGAGTTCGGCTTTGCCCTGGTTCGACTGGACCTGTTTCAGGCGTAGGCGATCTTGCAGCAACTGGTTCAGCTGATGCTCGTATGCGGTAGCACCGGCCATGGTTTGGGTCGGCTCGGTCGCTGCCGCCTCAATGGCGGCAGTGACGCGCTGAAAGTGGCGACGGCAGGGGTTAGTCATGGTCGTCTGCCTTACGCGATTTCGATGTTTTCAGCGAGGGACGCACATTCCAGGTCCTCGATAACGTAAGCGTCGTTGACCGATTCGTAGTTCTCGACGCGGTCGCGTTTGGCGTTATCGAGGACGGTGCGGCGACGGCTGCCTTCCTGCCAGTAAATCGATAGGTTTTCGAGCTTGGTTACCAGCAAACCGCGGGCCGGGAAGTAGGGCACACGCACCGCCGGCAGGTTGCCCAAGCGCTTCTGGCTGGTGACGATATCGGCGGCCAGCATTTCAGTCGGCGCGTTGTCCTTGTTGATGATCGGGAAATACTTGTCGGCCAGCAGCTGACGACCGCAGATCACCACCAGATCCGGGTCTTCCTGGTACCACGGCGCGATGAATTCCTCGACCATGCTGAAGACCAGAGCGTCGAGATTGGCGAAGTTCTTGCCAGCGCCGATGGTGATCTTGCCGGAGCCTTCGGTCACTTCATCCATGACCCGCGCCGCGTTTTCGATACGCATTTTTTGCAGCCAGCCAATGTTGACGTCCTGGCGCAACGGATTAGTTGCCGGGTTGGAGGTGGCCGCGCGGCTGGTACCGTTCCAGCCGATCAGGATGCGGTCCAGTGCCTGGCGTTTCAGGATTGCGTCACGAATACGTGCCTGGAAGTCGGGGAACTTGGCCCAGGCATCCAGCTTGCTGTAGCGCAGGTGAGTGTCAAAGTTGGTCTGCGAGCAGAAGTATCCGCGATCATCCAGAGTGGTGATGTCGGTCGTTTCACGATCCTTCTGGGTAGTGTCGGTGGTGCCGGCGTTCGGCCCGCCAATACCCATCCCGATCTTCTCGCCCATCTGTTCGGTCACACCGTAGATGTTGATTGCGCTGAGAAATTGACTGGATTCCTGCATGCGGGTTTCCAGCGTCTGGGTGACGCTCGGCGCCGTGGCGAACTTGGTGGTCACGTTCGGCACGCCGTGCAGCTTGGCCAACTGGCCGAGGTAGGCGTTGAAGAGGTTGCGGGTATCGTTGCGCATGGATGTCGTCCTTCGTTATTCGGGGCTTGGGGTGGGCCGGCTTCAGCAGTCGGTCATGACCTGGTTATCGCCACCGGTTACCGGAGGGCGCGTCTTCTGGTTGTGGTCTTGGGTGGTGGAGAGCTTGTCCTTCAGTTCGGTGAAGTCCTTGCTCAGTTGATCCAGTCGGGTTTGCAGGCCCGTTGAGAATTTTTTCTCGGCGGCCAGTTGCTCGGGCAGATCCTTGACGTGCTCAGCCACGGCTTCGACGGCCTCGCTGATCTGGGCGAACTCGGTGTCGTCCTTGGCTTGTTTGCCTTTGAGCAGGGTTTGCACCTTGCTGAAGAGCTGGGCACCGATGCCGGGCTTCTCTTCGATTTCTTCGAACGTCAGCTCGGTCTCGACCGCCTCGGTGAACATCGAGGTTGCTGAATAGTGGCGATCCTTGAACGGGCTGGCGTCAGGTTTCTGGGCTGAGAACGCCAGGACATCGGTGCCCAGGCTGGCCGGGGAATCCGTCACCCCCAGGCCGACGATGTAGGCCTCACCGGTGTCGGCGAAGCTGTCGTCGATTTCAATTGAGGTGTAGACCTTCTGCTTGGCCTTGTTCATGGCGATCAGGTCGGGCGTCGGCTCAATCTGGGCGAACAGAGCCAGCTTCTTCTGGCCATTGATGTCCACCTCTTCGGTCTTCACCGCGAGCACGTCACCGTAGGCCTTGAACGGGCTGTCCGGCAGCACACTGCGGTAGTGCTCCAGCCAGATGCGGGCACCGTAGGTGGACGGATTGAAGTTCTTCGCCGCCTGTTCCAACCAGTTGCGTTTGATGGTGCGCTTGTCAGAGGTAGCGCCCTCGACGGCGACGCGGAACCAGTTGCTGCGGAATTTCTTCATGCCGGGAATCCTCAATGCGTTGGGCGCTAATTGCGTTGCAATGAGGGGCATGGTCGTGACGCGCGCGAGTTGCGGCAACGAGGCGGGACTGTAGAGGAGGGAGGTACAAGGGGCGGTGCTATTGAGTCGCAGGCATGGGCGGCAGCATCGCGGCCATGACTACGACCGCACTGCTGCCCATCGATCCCCGCCGCCAATCCAAGTTCCTGTACTGGATGGGTTGGCGTATTTGCGAGATTGCCGAGGCTACGGGCGAAAAGGAAAAAACGCTACACAGCTGGAAGGCCCGTGACGAGTGGGATCGGGCGGACAACGTCGAGCGCATCGGCGGGGCGCTGGAAGCGCGATTGGTGCAACTGATCCTCAAGGATGGCAAGACCAGCGGCGACTTCAAGGAAATAGACCTGCTGCACCGGCAATTGGAGCGGCAGGCCCGAATCCAGCGTTTTCAGGGCGGCGGTACCGAAACTGACCTTAACCCTAATCTGGCCAAGCGCAACGAAGGCCCGAAGAAGAAAACCCCGAAGAACGACATCAGCGAAGACCAGATCGAGCTGCTGCGCGAGGCATTCATTGATGGCTGCTTCGACTACCAAAAAGACTGGTACCGGGCCGGCAACCAGCGCACCCGCGTCATCCTCAAAAGCCGGCAGATCGGCGCGACCTACTACTTCGCCCGTGAGGCATTCATCGATGCCCTGGACACCGGGCGCAATCAGATTTTCCTGTCAGCGTCGAAGAACCAGGCCTACCTGTTCCGCGGCTACATTCAGGCGTTCGCCCGCGAGGTGATTGGCATTGAGCTGACTGGCGATCCCATGGTGCTGCCCAACGGCGCGGAGTTGTTTTTCCTCGGCACCAATGCCCGCACCGCCCAGGGCTATCACGGCAATTTCTACTTCGACGAATTCTTCTGGACGTTCAAGTTTGAGGAACTGAACAAGGTCGCCTCGGGCATGGCGATGCACAAAAAGTGGCGCAAGACCTACTTCTCGACACCGTCGAGCATGGCCCACGAGGCGTACACCTTTTGGACAGGCGAGCGCTTCAATAAGGGCAAGCCCGCCGCACAGCACACGAAGGTGGACGTGTCCCATGGTGCGCTCCAACAGGGGCGATTCTGCGAGGATCGGCTGTGGCGGCAGATCGTCACGATTTTGGACGCGGAGCGCGGCGGTTGTGACCTGTTCGACATCGAGGAGCTGCGCCGCGAGTACAGCCCCGAGGCGTTCGCCAACTTGTTGATGTGCGAGTTCGTTGATGACGGCGCGAGCATCTTCCCGCTGACCCTGTTGCAGTCTTGCATGGTGGACAGCTGGGTTGAGTGGGCTGAGGACTACAAACCCTTCGCCATGCGTCCGTTCGGCGACCGTCAGGTCTGGATCGGCTATGACCCGGCCGAGACCGGTGACTGCTCAGGCATGGTGGTGGTCGCGCCGCCGCTGGTGCCGGGCGGTAAGTTTCGCATCCTCGAACGCCACCAGTTCCGAGGCATGGACTTCGCCGCGCAGGCTGCATTCATCAAAAGCGTCTGCGACCGCTACTGGGTGACCTATATAGGTATCGACGTCACCGGGTTGGGCAGTGGCGTGGCCCAGCTGGTGCGCCAATTCTTCCCGGCGGTTACCACCTTCAGCTACTCGCCCGAGGTCAAAACCCGGCTGGTGCTCAAAGCCTACGACGTTATCCACAAGGGCCGGCTGGAGTTCGACGCCGGCTGGACCGACATGGCGCAGTCGTTGATGGCGATTCGCAAGACCGTCACCGCTGGCGGCCGCCAATACACCTACACCGCAGGGCGCAACGACAACACCGGTCATGCCGATCTGGCTTGGGCGCTCTTTCACGCATTGCACCACGAACCGCTTGAGGGGCAGACCACTGCCAACACCGGGCGCATGGAGATTTACTGATGATTGAACAACTTGCCAACCAGACGCTGCTGCCCGCGACCACACCCGCGACCACCGCCGGGACTCAGGTGTTTTCCTTCGGCGAGCCGACGCCGGTGCTGGGTGGTCGGGAGGTGTTCGATTATCTGGAGTGCTGGTTTAACGGGCGGTGGTATGAGCCGCCGCTTTCGCTGGACGGCCTGGCCCGGTCGGTGAGGGCGAGTGTGCATCTTCATTCGGGGTTGATGTTTAAGCGTAACCTGTTGAGCAAGACGTTTATTCCGCATCCGCTGCTCTCTCGGGCGGCGTTTGAGCAGTTTGCTCTAGACTTCCTATGCTTGGGTAATGGCTATCTTGAGGCTCGACGTTCAGTGCTAGGCAACACACGGCAATTGGTGCCGTCGTTGGCTAAGTACATGCGCGTGGGGCCGGAGGGGCAGTTCTATCAGGTGCGCGGGTGGAAAGATGAGCATGCGTTTGACCCGGGCTGCATTTTTCATCTGCGTGAGGCGGATCTGCATCAGGAGATTTACGGGCTGCCGGAGTGGATCAGCGCATTGCAGTCGGCGTTGTTGAATGAGTCGGCGACGCTGTTCCGGCGCAAGTATTACGAGAACGGGAGTCATGCCGGGTTCATTCTGTATATGACGGATGCGGCGCAGACTGAGGCTGACATCGATGCGTTGCGCAAGGCACTAAAGGACTCCAAGGGGCCTGGAAACTTCCGCAATCTGTTCGTCTATTCGCCGACCGGCAAAAAGGACGGGATTCAGCTAATCCCGGTCAGCGAAGTGGCCGCCAAGGATGAGTTTAATTCGATTAAAAATCAGACCCGTGATGACGTGCTGGCTAGCTTACGGATACCGCCGCAGTTGATGGGGATTGTGCCGCAGAATGCAGGTGGGTTTGGGTCTATAAGAGAAGCAACGGAAGTTTGGATGGCTAATGAATTGGAGCCAATTCAATCGAGAATGACGCAGGTGAACGATTGGATGGGAGAGGAGGTGGTTGTTTTTGCTCCTTATGGTTTTGCTCCCTAACTTCAGACGCGACGTAGCTGAAGTTAGGTGCTTTACAAAACCCTACCCTGTGTTTCGGAGTTGCGAGCTACTGAATAAGTGACTCAATATCTTCTTCGTGAATGGTTTTGCGAACTCTTAGAGTAAGTCCGTGGCTTTTTGCAACTGACTTAGTTGCCCTCTGAATCTCTGTTGCACTCATAGGGGATCTTGTACATATCACATATCCCCATTTTTTTGCTGCGTTCTTGCTTAGTGTTTCAACTGTTTTGCAGAGTTGTTTTACAGCGTGCTCTATGTCGCACCCCTTTAATTCTATATATATTTCTGTTTTTGATTTTTCATCAACAAGCATCCAGTCGCATTTCATTCCATCTGAGATCAAGCAGCCGTCAACTTTTCTGCGCGAAAGTTTTATTCTGTTTTTGTTATGGATTTTGAATGCAGATCTGTTTTCTTCAAATTTTTCTATGGGGTTGTTTGTGTCTGCAATGCAAGCGGCTGTCATCTCTGCTCACTCCTGATTTTCATCGGTGGCTTCAAGTTCAAGCTCAACTAGTCGCTCAAATTTTTCTGAAAAATATTGCGAGACAGAATCGACAGCATCTGCCCGAATTAAGCCGAGCTCTTCATCCATGATGGATTTAACAGTGCCTCGATCAACAATGTAAGCCGAGACGTCACTAAAAGATATAATTTGATCTTTTGGAATGATTTCATGTAGTGCGGAGCGGTTGGCGTTAGGTGTCGCAGCAACATTTCCAGCCTGTATCAAATTGTTTATTGCTGTAAGTATATACGGGCTGTGCGTTGTGATTGTAAATGTGCCCTGCCTGCCTTGGGCATTATAGGCAGTTGCTATCAGTGAGGTAACTTGACCTTGTGCAATAGGGAATAAGTGTGCTTCAGGTTCTTCAATAACAAAGCTCCTCCTGTAAATCGTAGAAGCGGCGAATGGCCAGGTCGATAACACCATTGCCATTGGTAGAACTTCTTGTTGTCCAGAACTTGAGTTGGAAACATTTATTCGGCCGTGTTCCGTTAAAATCCAATCTTGTCCTTTGTCGGAGAGGTAGCTACCGCATATAAGATCGCCGACCAACTTTGTTGCATGTTTAGGGCGCTGTTGTTCGACGAATGAGAGAAACCCTTTATCTCTTGTTCGTTCGTATACTGCGCCAAACTCCTTTAGGAAGTAATCGATAGGGATGCTGGTGGATAGAAAGGAGAATACGGATTTTTGCAGGTTTGCAAAAAAAGACCGGCCAGCAGGTATGTAAATTACTTGCTCTATTTTTAAGCTGGGGTTGCCGTTATTTAATGTTGATGAAATGGTTTCGCGGACTTCTCTATTTATGCTGGCGCGTCGAGATGTGCTTAGTCTTGTTTCCGTGTCGTCTGATGCTAACTTTTGAAGTATTTTTCGAGCGGCATTTAGTGTTTTTGTAATATGGGCTGTATATTTTATTGTTAGCTTATATTTTGAGTTTACTTTTTCGTGAGATATTTCTACGCCGAATTGATCGCAGGTGTAGCTTACATGGAAAGCATTTTTTTCCCACGCGTAGCTAGGGAAGATGCTTTCAAATCTTGTTCGTAGATCTTTATCAAACTCCCTTTTGCTTTTTTCCTCCGAAGCCGCCTCGAATATGCCAAAAGGAACTTCTTTGCAGAAGTGTATTAGTTTGGATATTAGACTTTTGCCTTTGGCTTGAGGGCCAATAAAAATATTGATTTTTTTTAGCTCAATTGTTGCAAATTTTATTGAGAGGAAATTTTCAATTATCAGCTGTTCCATCAACGAATCTCCCTTGCCAAAATAATCGAATCATATAGGGCGCCTAGGCGAATTGCCATCACTTGGCTAGCGGCTAGCGCAAATTTTTGTTGGGTACCAACCACCAATCGCTTACCACTAAAACCGAGGTTCGGATTTTATTTACCCTTCTAAAAAAGGAGGGCTCCTTGATCTGCACCTGGCGCGCGCCGTCGTCCCCCCACCTCGCCTCCGGTCTAGATGGGTCTTTTTTTCCGCAGCCCTGCACATGGCTGACCGCAGCTAAGGCTGGGCGTTGCCGTGATGATCGTGGAGGGCAAAAAACCTGCGAATCCCTGCGAAGGGTAGGGGCTCACGGTGTGTTCCCCAGACGTGGCTTGTCGCCAGGTGCGAGTAACCATCCGACACCGATTTTCAGGAGCGCAGTCGGAAAAAAGTAAGGTGGTAATTCCGAAGCTGTCACACCGCCAAAAGCCCCGTATTCATTGGCTTTGGTGGATTACCTCGGAAAGTAATTTTGAGTAAGGAAAAAGGTAATGTGGTCGTAAGTGATTGATTTATAAGAGATGAGTAAAAAGAAAAATTACTTCCTTAAAAGGTAATTACCTTACTTCTACATTACTTAAAAATTACCTTGCACCAATCCCTTACAGGCCAGTGAAATCAAGCCTCTCAGGCAGACCAGAGGATCGAGTTACCAAAATTACTCATTTCCGACGCCGTTCCCGAAAAACGCATAAAGCCCTATACGCCAGCTCGCTTCCTGTTGCCGCACAGATTCCATGGGACTGCCATGGGAACTCTTGCGCGCTAACTATCGCCCTGAAACCCTTATAAACCGGGGCCTCACTCTGCGGAAAACGCAATCGGGTGGTTTCGAATCTCTCCTTCACCGCCAAATTCGATATACACAAAACCCCTGATTTCGAGAGAAGTCAGGGGTTTTGTGGTTTCTGGCGTCTGGATTTTATGCATGGCGGTATCAGCGAAGGCGCTTCCGAAATTGATGTAGGACGATGGATAGGCGTGTGGGAAGCAATGCTGGAAAGCCATATGGTTTGGGGGCTTTCATAGGTTTTGGCACCTCGCATGAGCTGCATCGGGAGGGGGTATTCGTTTTGCGCCTTTAAGGTACAAAATGACCCAAAGGGCAGTGCACACGACGCGCCCCATTATCCGGAACGGACGCACGCAGGTTATGCAGGAATTCACCATGAAGCAGGCGGAGTTGGAGAAGGTTCACGTGGAAATCGTCAAGCTGATGGCTGAGCAGCGCAAGCTGAATGCCGAAGCGGGCAAGATGACCCGTGAAACTTTTTGGTACCCGGTAGCTGTTGCGACTGGCTTGATCGGTACGGTGGCGACTGTTACTGCGGTGTTGATCAAGCTGCTCTGACCCCCTGATTCTTTCGATGCCGTGAAAGGCTGATTCACCTCGCCTAGCGATCCGTTCGGTGCGAGTTTTTTGTGTATGAAGGGATTCATGAGCGATTTACTCGATTTCATCAGTGCGCTGTGCCAGGTATCCGATTGGACGCCATCACGCCCCAGGCGGGTATTTTCACGAAGGTTCGTGTTCTTTATGGTGCTTGTAGCGGCATTCGAGTTGGTATTACTCAACCATTACTGGGGGTAATCCAGTTCCGGGCTTTTTGTTTTCATCACCTGGCTACCGAGGAATAATGCGCGCTTCTATGAAGAAGGACATCTCATGATCACCACCACAACCCACACCATCGAAGGTCGGCAAATCACCGCCTACCTGGACATCGTCAGCGCCGAGTCGGTGCAGGGCGTTAACGTGATTCGCGATATGTTCGCCGGGATGCGGGATTTTTTTGGTGGGCGTTCTCAGACGTTGGAGCGGGCATTGAAGGAGGCGCGGGTTCAGGCGACCGAGGAGATCAAGGAGCGGGCGCGGGTGCTTCAGGCGGATGCGGTGGTGGGGCTCGATTATGAGATCAGTATGCCTGCCGGCAAGGGTGGGATGGTGGTGGTGTTTGTGACCGGGACGGCGGTCAAGCTGAGGTAGGTTGCTCGGTACTGGCCATTCGTCGGGCATGTAACGATCTGAATCACAAGTCTGGGAATGACCGGCTAGTCTCAAAAACCAGGGTGGTCGATATTTTTCAGGCAAAAAGGGCTTGCCGGTATCGACCCGTTTTGAGAGGAGCGAAGATATGGCTGAGCCGTATATCGAAGACGACGGTGCAGAGTTTCCAATCAATGATTGCGTGCAGTGTGGTCAGACGGACTATGTGCCGAGCTTCGGCGAAGACCGTATCAAAATCAACAAAATCAAATCTGCAGTGCCTCGGACCCGAGGGCCGAAATCGAAATTTATGCCCAAGCTGGGGGCGCCCTCCAGGAAGTAAACCGATCACAGCACGAACCCCGCCATTGAGCGGGGTTTCTTGTTTCTGAAGGGCGGGAAACGTGGCTCGGTGGCAATGCTGAGAAATGTCCTACAACTTTGCGAGCACTGGTATTTTTTTCACAAACTTTTCACACCGGCCTCCGTAGGCTCAGCTCATCCGTTAGAAAGCAGTACCCTGGCCCGTCTCCCCAGCGGGCTTTTTTTTGCCTGTCATAAAACCTTTTGCATAAACGCTGTCCAACCGTCGCCATTGGCGAGGTTGTTCTGGTTTTGTGTCTGGACTTTCCCTCCGCTAAAGCATTCAATCTCCGGCCTTTCGGTTCCCCTTTTTTTGAGGTTCTTGTTATGCGTTTGACACTGCCTGCTCTGGTTCTGGGCCTTTTGGTTGCTCAAGGTGCGATGGCTGCCGGCGACGGCACGGCCGCGCTCGGTGGTGGTCTGGGTGGTGCGTTGGGTAACGTGGTTGGCCAAAAAATGGGCGGCAGCACTGGCGCAGCGATTGGTGCTGGCGTAGCGGGTGCAGCCGGCAGCGCTGTTGCCGCACGTAAAGGCAGCCGCACCAAAGCGGCCATCGGCGGCGGTGTTGGCGCGGCGGGCGGTTCGATAATCGGTAACAGCCTGGGCGGCAAGAACGGCTCCACCATCGGCGCAGGCCTGGGTGGCGCATTGGGCGGCGGCGTAGGCAGCAACCTGTCCAAAAAGCGTCATTGATCCTGAAGGTCAGCTGAAAAAGCCCGGCTTAATGCCGGGCTTTTTCGTTTTGGAACGTTTCTGCATCATGTGGCTCAAATCTCATACAGTCGGTATTGGTTTTCTGTATAACAGACCCAGATGCAGGCTGATGCCTATCCGCGGCACGTTCTTCCCCCCAATGCGGAAATTAGAGGTGCATATCATGCGTTTCATGCGTTTGACATTGTCCACGGTGTTTTTGGGGCTTTTGGTCGCTCAGGGCGCAATGGCGGGCGGCAACGGTGACGCCGCAGTCGGCGGTGGTCTTGGCGGTGTGTTGGGCAACGTAGTCGGCGGGCAGTTGGGCGGCAGCACCGGGGCCGCGGTGGGCGCTGGCGTCGGCGGTGCGGCAGGCAGTGCGGTCGGTGCGCGCAAGGGCAGTCGCACAGAAGCGGCCGTCGGCGGTGGTCTCGGCGCGGCGGGTGGTTCGGTGATCGGCAACAGCCTGGGTGGCTCCACGGGTTCGGCCATTGGCGCAGGCCTGGGCGGCGCAGCCGGTGGCGCGGTGGGCAGCAACATGGGTGATGACCGCGGCAGTTCGCATTCCGGTGGCGGCTACTACAAACACAAGCATAAAAATAAGTACAAGAATCACTAACTCGATATCGAGTTAAAGTAAAACCCGGCCGAGTGCCGGGTTTTTCGTTTCTATCGATAGGACGCTGGAACGATTTGCCGTAGGACCTCTCGAACTTTATATAACTCTGAACGTTGTGAGGCATGCCCATGAGTCCGGAAACCGAAGACAAGGAAGAAGAAGGCCCGATCAACGATCCTGGCAACGAAGATCCGGGGTCTCTGATGGACGACGCCACGGTACCGCTCAACGATGCCGATGACGCAGGCGATGTGGGCAATCTGGAGAATGATGAGTATGACGAGGAAGACGACGAGTGATTTTGCGGTCGGGCCGACCTCGATCCCTCTGATCGAACCGTGTCTGTCGTGTTGGCCTCGAAAGGCAAGGATCTGCTTTTCAGGTCCATTGAGAGGTGCGTTATGAACGCTGATCCGAAAGACTCCGATATCGACGATACCCCCGAATATCCGCTGCCTTCGCCCACCAATTCGCTGCGCCGCGACCAGCGCCCGCCCGACGATGACGACACCGCTGTGGAACAGGTGCCCGCCGATGATGTGAGGCGGGGTAATGTGGAAGCCGACCCGGAAGACCCGGACATCGCCGGCGATGACGCCTCGGGCGAACCGAGCTGAAACCTGTGAGGTGGTGCATCGCCGATTGTCGATTGTGCGGCTCCTTTAAAAAGCGATCACCACCAGAGATCAGGTAAAGCACTCTTTAAAGGAGATGCACCATGATCAGGTCAAAATGGATGGCGCTTACGATAGTCGGCTTATTGTCGATCAGTTCATTGGCGGCGTTTGCTGAATCTACCGGTCGCGATGCGCCGGTCGACAAGGGCGGGATGCCGCCTTATTCGGAAATGAATGCGGGTACCTCGGATGGGAAGGCGCTGCCACCGGACACCATTGGTGGTGGCAAAGGTGGTGATGCCAACGGGAGTAGCATCGACCCGGGGAAGGGCAGCGGGTCGGTGAGTGGTGGAAGTTCGATGGGGAGTGGTTCTGGAAGTGGGTCTGGAGGATCAGGTGGTTCTGGGCAAAGTGGACGCTCGGAAAGTTCCGACAGTGGGGAAGATGGTAGAACTTGTGGTTAGATTAAGGTCGAGTAGATATCGAAGCCCAGCAACCAGATGGGCTTTTCATATGAGTTGGTTTTTACGACCCCCTAGCCCCCATGCTAGTGCCTAACTTCAAAGCTCGGAAATCTAGATGTGTATGTATCGGGTTTATTATGCTAATGATTCGAGCCAATGTTTGTAGAAATCCTTTTGTTGTTGAATGTCATGTGTGATGTCGTTTTCTTCGTAATCGAAGATGTTGACTACGTCTTCAGTTTCGGTTGGTTTTCCCATGTGAAGTTCATACGCTACGACTCCACCAGACATTTGTGATGACATACGCGAGGGGTGAACGTTAAGTTTTGAGCCTTTACACAGAAATTTTGTTTCAGGGAAGTCGGCTCGTAACAGACCAAGGCATAAGTAAAGATCAGGGGCTATGTATGTTTTTTTTACACCGTTTTTCATAGTGAAAGTTAGTGCCGATTTTTGCCGATCGCATTCGATCAAAACTTTCTCAGTGATACCTTGGGTGTATATAGATACTTCTACTATTTTCATGGTCACTTCCTGTTTGGGTTGGGGGTTGAGTAGCCCACATAGCTACCATCGGCGTTGACGGGGGTAACGCCGATAATGTCTCGGGTGTCAATTCCACCCGGAAAAGCAATTTCAACCTCACCCCTATGAGGGGACATCATGCCGAGTTTCTTATTCACATCTATTCCGCGAATATTCTTTATCACGTAAATAAATCCGGCTTCATATCCGTAGCCTGTAGCGAACTTTATTGCTTCCTTTTCGGATGTTGTAGTGCTGACAAATAGGCTGGGAGGGCTTCTGTTGTCCAGAGCATGCAGGTAGAGATCAGTACTATCACCCAAGGGCTCAAACCCAGCTTCAAAAATCTCCCAAGATTCTCGCGAGTCTCCACGGTACAAATACCGATTTCTTGGGGTAGGGAGACCGGGCTCTCCCAGAGCAGCTCTGGCGTCTACCGTCGGGTCTTTAATCCCGTCCGCCGGCCTACACCCATCCCCCCCAGGGCACTCATTCAACCCCAACGGATCAACCCAACCCGCCGGATTGCGCGTGTACTGATAGCCGTTTAACCCGCCCGCCAACTTGCTCGGGTCCGGCGTCAGGTACCGCCCGATATCCGGATTGTAGTAGCGATGCCGGTTGTAATGCAGGCCGGTTTCCGCGTCGTAATACTGCCCTTGAAAGCGCAGCGGTTGATCGAAGACCTGGTGGGTGTCGCGGTTGAGGCGGGTGAGGCGGCCATAGGCGGTGTATCGGGCGGCCCAGATGATGTCGCCACTGTAGTCCGTGAGTTCTTGCGGGGTGCCGAGGTGGTCGAGCTGGTAGTAGAAGGGACAAGCCTTACGCGGGCCTTTGCCGTCGAGCATGGCCAGCGGGCGGAAGGTGCCGGGTTCGTAGACGTAGCTGCGATGGTGGTCCTGGCTGTGTTCGGCGATGAGGTGGTCGCCTTGCCAGAAAAACTCGATGGTTTTGCCGTCGACGGTTTTGGCGATGCGGCGGCCGAAGGCGTCGTAGCGATAACTTGAACAACGACCGTCCGGCGTAGTGACGCCGACCAGCCGATGCTGGCAGTCGTAGCGGTATTCGGTGACCAGTTTCTGCCCGGTGCCACGGCGCTCGCGGATCAGGTTGCCGAAGGTGTCGTAGTCGAAGTGGCGATCGCCTTGCATCAACAGGCGATTGCCTTTGACGGTCGTCGGGCCGGGGCGGTCCTGCATCAGCAGGTTGCCGGCTGGGTCGTGGGCGTAGCTTTCCGGCTGTTGGTCGCGGGAGTGGCGCACGCGGATCAGTCGATTGAGCGGGTCGTACTGATAGCTGCGCTGGCCATGGCGGGTGTCGGCGATGCTGTCGAGATTGCCATTGAGGCTATAGGCATAGTCGCGTCGGTAGAGCGGATGTTGGTGCTGGCCGACAGCGTGGGCCTTCAGACGGCGCTGTTCGTCGTAGGCATATTCACTGAGCAGCAGGCCCTGTTGGCGGTTTTGTTCGCGACCGGCGAGGAACGTATGCGAGGTCAGTCGTGCGCCATTGAGGTCAATGGCCGTCAGCGCACCGCCCTTGGCGTGGCGGTAGTCGAGTTTGCTGCCGTCCGGCAGGCGCAGGCGGTTGAGCTGGCCGCAGGCATCGTAGCCATAATGCAACGTGCCCCAGCCTTGGTGCTCGGTGATCAGCCGGTCCTGCTGGTCGTACTCGAACTCCAGCGGGTGATCGTGGCCGTCGTCGACGCGGGTCAGCCGGCCCAGCGAGTCGTAGCGGTATTCGACCTGGATGCCGTCGGGCAAGGTCTTGACCAGCAAGCGCCCGGCCGAATCCCGCTTGTAAGCCGTCACCAGCTGCGAGCCGTCATCGCCGAACTCGGTTTTCTCCAGCAGGTGCCCATTGAGATCGTAGGCGTACGCGGTACGACGGCCGTCGAAGCCGGTTTCCTGTCGGATCAGGCCGCTGGGCGTGTAGTCCAGCCGATAGTGTTCGCCGGATTCGTTCTCGATTTCCGTCAGCAGCAGCTGCGCATTGTCATAGCGGTACTTGAGCTGGGTGCCGTCGGGATTGATCCGGCGGCTGACCAGGTGCAGGTCGTCGACGTATTCATAGCGGGTGATGCGGCCCAGTTCATCGCGTTCGGCGGTGATCTTGCCGTAGGCGTTGTAACTGAACCCACGGGTGGCGCCGGTAGGGAATGTTGTCTGGACCAGTCGGCCAATGGCGTCCCATTGGTACTGGGTAAGCGCACCGTGTTCGTCCTGACGAGTCGTCTGCCGTCCCAGCGCATCGTAGGAAAAGCGCCGCTGCCCACCGTCCGGCAAGGTCTCTTCGAGCAACTGGCCCAAGGCATTCCAGACAAAGACATGCCGACTGGTGTCCGGGTAGCGGACCGACAGCAACCGGCCCTGAGGGTCGTAGTGGTAATGGGTGACCTGACCGTCGGGATCGGTCGCCTCGGTGACATCGCCCTGGGCATTGCGCTGGTATTTCCACACCGCCTGACCGCGATAGCGCGCATGCAGGAAACCGTTGCGATACTCGTAGGACGTCGGCTCGTCTTGCGGCGGAATCAGCGCGACCAAGCGTCCGACGTCGTCGTAACGGTATTCGGTGACGGCGCCGAGCGGATCCTGTTCGGCCACCAATCGGCCCTGCTCGTCATAGGCCTTGAGCTGTTCGCCGCCGTCCAGCCCGACCCGGCGCACCAGTCGCGCCCGGTCGTCGTGGACGTAAACCTCTTCGCTGCCGTCGATGTTCCGGACGGTGACGCGGCCCTGGTCATCCCAGACATAGCGCGTGTCCATCTGCGCAAACGACGCCCAATGCCGCACGCAGCGCGCCGACTTGCCAGACCGTTCCCACTCCCAGAAGAAACTCGCGCCACCGGTCAGTTGTCGCTGCAAAATTACATGGTGGTCGTCGTAGTCGTAACGCTCGCTTTCCCCAGCAGCATTGATCGCTTCGATCAAGCGCTGGCGGGCGTCATAGCGGTAGAAAGCCAGTGTTTGCTCTGTACGCCAGGCTTCACCCAAGTCATCGCTGGGGTGAAACGACTGGTATTCGACGGCGATGAGGTGCCTGCGCTCGTAGCACAACAGCAGCGAACGACCGGCACCGTTGTCGAGGCGTTGAATACGCTCCTGTCGGTCGCGGGTGATGCGCAGGCGGTTGTTGTAGGCGTCACTGATCGCCGTCAGTCGACCGTTGTGAAAGTGGTAGAACCGACTCGTCTCGCCGGCCAGCGCGAGGATCAGTTCCTCGGGGTCATCACCGAGATAAATCGCCGCGCGCGACAGGCTGTTGTGGATCGCTGGGCGTTCGTTGCTCGGCAGCGGGAACGTGGTGCGACGGTTTTCATGGTCGATCCAGACGACCTGTTCAACGCCCAGCTCCAACCGCTGCGCCAGCGAATGGCTCCAGCCCCAGCCCAGCCCGCAATCGATTTCCACCGCGCTGGTGCGGTACAACCGGGTGAAGGCAAACGGCAGCAGCCCGTCCAGCGCACCGTCGGTCAGGGTCAGCAGTTCTTCGCCGCTGACCATCGACACAGGGCAGCCGTTGGTGCAGGTCAGTGCCGAGCAATCGGCGCTGTCGCCATTGGGGTTTTTCGCTTGATTCGGTGCATCGTCGTGGGGTTCGTGACGGCCCAGCCGGGTCTTGGCTGCAGACTTGTCGCGGGCAATGGCGAGTGGATTGTTCACCTGCACAACCGGTGAGTTGCCGGCGCTGATCTGCAGTGGAACCGTCGGTGCAGGTTTCAGCGGTGCATTGCGCGCACTGACCACGAGCGGTTTGAGGACACCAGCGTGGGCTGTCAGGTCGGATTTGGCCGTCAGTTCGGCCAGTCGCAAACTGGCAGTCGCCAACCATTGTCGAGCCCGATGGGACTTGATCTTGTCCAGCACTTTGGCGCTCATGCCGAGCTTCAGGCCCGTAGGACCTGTGAGACGCACCAGCAGGAAGCTGATTAATATTTCCGTACGAACTTGTGCCACGACTTCGGCGATGTACTGCGGCGGCAACATCCTCAGCCAACTGGTGAAGGCTGCGAGATGGATGAACATCAACGGCTCATCGCTCAGCATCAGCAACACATTGGCAATGGTTTCAGCCGAAGCGTTCAGCAGCGTCTCAAGCTCGCCTTGTGTCAGGTACTCAAGGAGTTTTTCGCTGCTGCCTTGCAGGTCCGCCACCAGGGCGTAGACCTGCTTCACGTCATCCCACAAGCCGTGCAGCGAACGCTCGAAACTGTGCCAGTCAGCCTGTTGCAGCAGGCCGTAGCGTTGAGTGAAACCAGCTTTGGAAAAATCTGCCCATAAAGGCTCGAATTCGCTCCTCCATTCGTTGCGCAACCAGCCTTCCAGCTCGCCGATCACGCCCTGATAGGAGGCGTAGAGTGCTTTGACGTGTTCAGTGGAAACATTGGGAAAGAAGGTGATGCGATAGTGATGGCCGCGCCAGCATTCGGGGATTTCGAGAATGCCGCTGGGGCCGATGGTTGCGTGGACGGGCTCACCGAACGTCAGCTCACCGTTGTGCTGGGAGATAACCGGTTCGAGCATCACCGGCGTATCGCCGATCGGCACGAAACGCGCGGCTTCAAACATATGCACCAGGGTCAACGGACCGCTGGCCGGGCACATGGCGAGTGTTGAACTGAAAGGCGCGGTGGAGTCCTTCGGTGCGCTGAGCCGGACTTCGTTGCCGACCTTGAACACTTGCTCGACGTTGAGCGCGCCACCGGTCCAGAAGTTTTCCGCCCAGGCCTCGTAGTCGTTGAGGCAGAGTCGGAAATCACCGAGCAGCGCTTTGATGTCCGGCTGTTTGGGGTTCATGGCGGCGACCACCAGCAGACCGATGGCGTTGTTCAAGGCCAGGACCTTGTCAGGTTCGAACATTCGCAATCCCTCGCGCAGATCAATGTGGAGCGAGAGACTTTGCGGGGGATCAAAAAGGAAAGAAGTCGGGAAAGGAGGTGTTTGGTGTAGGGGAAATCGCTAAATCATCACGGCGCCCTTGGCAGAGGATTTTGTATCCGCCAGGCATTGCCCGTTGCTCTCGACCAATCGCGCTCGCTATGCTGCTGAACCCTTTAATCCATCACGGATCCGGCCGTACCTGAGCCGTCCTGGGATGTCATGAGAAAACGGATCAGATGCGATGAGTGCACCCTTGGATGAGTTCGGTCCGATCAAGGCCGTGATTTTCGATATGGACGGTTTGCTGCTGGACACCGAGGGCATTTACACCGAGGTCACGTCCATCATTGCCGAGCGCTATGGGCGGACCTTCGACTGGAGCGTCAAACAGAACATCATCGGCCGTGGCGCGGGTGATCTGGCGCGCTATGTAGTCGAGGCGCTGGACTTGCCGATCACCGCCGAAGAGTTTCTGGTGATCCGCGAGCCCTTGATGCGCGAGCGTTTTCCGACGGCGCTGGCGATGCCCGGAGCAGAGGAACTGGTTCGGCACTTGAAAGCCAACAACATTCCTATCGCGGTGGGCACCAGCTCTTCGCGTCAGTCGTTTGGTCAGAAAACCACTTTGCACCGCGACTGGTTCGCGCTGTTTGACTTCATTGTCACCGCTGACGACCCGGAAGTTGGGGCGGCGAAACCGGCGCCGGATATTTTCCTGACGGCGGCGCGACGCCTTGGGGTCGCGCCCCGGGATTGCCTGGTATTCGAGGATTCGCCGTTCGGCGTCACTGCAGCCAAAGCGGCAGGAATGACGGCGATTGCGGTCCCGGATGCGGCGATGGCCGACGAAAAGTACGCACACGCCGATGGCATTCTTCGTACGTTGAAGGCGTTCAAACCCGGTACATGTGGCTTGCCGGCGCTTGAGTGGGCCTGATCATTCGGTAGTCCCTGAGACAAAAGTCCCTGACACAAAAAAACGCCGGCAATTGATTGCCGGCGTTTTTGTTTCAGTCGAGCGGTGTATCAGGCGCCGAAACCACCGTCGATGGTCAGGCTGGCACCGGTGATGTAGCCAGCTTCGGGACCTGCGAGATAGGCGACGAAGCTGGCGATTTCTTCCACGTTGCCGTAACGACCCACAGCCATCAGCGGGATCAGGCTATCAGCGAAGTCGCCGCTGGCGGGGTTCATGTCAGTGTCGACCGGGCCTGGTTGCACGTTGTTGACGGTGATACCCCGCGGGCCGAGGTCGCGAGCCAGGCCTTTGGTCAGGCCGACCAGCGCCGATTTGCTCATGGCGTACGGGCCACCGCCGGCGAAAGGCATGCGATCGGCATTGGTGCTGCCGATGTTGATGATGCGACCGCCTTCGGTCATGTGGCGGGCGGCTTCCTGGGTGGCGATGAACACACTTCGTACGTTGATGGCCAGGGTCTGGTCGAAGTCTTCGAGTTTAAAGTCCTCCAGCGGTGCGACGGCCAGAACGCCTGCGTTGTTGACCAGGATGTCCAGGCGGCCGAAGGTCTCGACGGTGGCATTGACGGCATTGCGAATAGCAACGGCATCGGCGCTGTCGGCCTTGATGGCCAGGGCTTTGCCGCCAGCGGAGATGATGCTGTTTTGCAGGTCTTCGGCTTTGGCGGTAGAGCTGACATAGGTGAAGGCGACGGCTGCGCCTTCTGCGGCCAGGCGTTTGACGATGGCAGCACCGATACCGCGTGAACCGCCTTGAATCAGAGCTACTTTACCGCTGAGGTGTTGAGTGGTCATGTCGATCTCCAGAAGTTCAAGGCAGGCTGCCTTGTTGTCGGAGTCGAGTATCGGCTTCGCATTACCCGGCGGGTAGACCGTGATTGCTATAGTCTGTGTAAACCAGAAGTTTATAGTGGCGCTTATGGAAACCTTCAGCAGTATCGAATGCTTCGTGCGCAGCGCTGAGGTTGGCAGCTTCGCCGAGGCTGCGCGACGCTTGAGCCTGACGCCTGCTGCGGTGGGCAAGAGCGTCGCCAAGCTGGAGGCGCGGCTTGGTGTGCGGCTGTTCCAGCGCAGCACGCGTAGCCTGACGCTGACCGAGGCCGGTCAGCTGTTTCTCGGCGAAGTCAGCGCCAGCCTGCACACGATCCAGAATGCCGTGGCCAACCTGGCCAGCGCCGAAGGACGTCCGGCGGGAACGCTGAAGGTCAGCATGGGCACGGTGTTCGGGCGCTTGTACATCGTGCCGTTGCTCGGAGAGTTTTTGCGGCGCTTTCCGGCGATCAACCCGGACTGGCATTTCGATAACCGTCAGGTCGACCTGATCGGCCAGGGGTTCGATGCGGCGATTGGCGGTGGATTCGAACTGCCCCAGGGCGTGGTGGCGCGCAAGCTGACGCCCGCCCATCGAGTGTTGGTGGCTTCAGCCGGGTACCTGGCCGGGCACGAAGCGATCATCGAGCCCGATGACCTCCAGCGCCACGATGGCATCCTGATACGGTCGCCGCAGACGGGGCGCGTGCGTTCCTGGCAACTGACCTGTCGCAACCGGCAACACAGCCCGCTGACGCTCAAGGCGCGAATGACCATGAGCGATTCGGAAGCAGCCTGCGCGGCGGCGACCCAGGATTTGGGCATTGCATTGGTGAGCATGCCGTTCGCCGTTGGCTATCTGGACGCCGGGACCTTGCAGCGGGTGCTGCCCGACTGGTACGTCGACGATGGCAATATCTCCATCTATTACGCCGAGCACAAACTGCTGCCGGGCAAGACCCGGGCGTTTGTCGACTTCATCATTGAACAGTTTGCCGAGCAGGGGTTGGGGCAGCGGTTCAGTGCAGTTTGAGCCCGGCTTGGGACCGAGGGGAGGCCATCGCGGGCAAGCCACGCTCCCACAGAGTGATGCAAACCCCTGTAGGAGCGAGGCTTGCCCGCGAAGAACGATAACGCGGTCTAGCGCCCAAACCGCCCAGGCCAACCAATAATGGTCTTCGGCCGAGGCGTCGCATACGTCCGCACTTTCGACGTCGACAACCCCAACCGCACCAGTGATTCGGCAATGGTCACCGCCGCCGTCACGCCATCAACCACTGGTACGCCGGTGCGCTGACGAATCTGCTCGTCCAGCCCGGCCATGCCGCCACAGCCCAGGCAAATCACCTCGGCCTTGTCCTCGCTCACCGCCAGTTCCGCCTGGCGGACGATCGCCTCCAGCGCACGCTCTGGATCGGACTCCAGCTCCAGCACCGCCAACCCACTGGCCCGCACCGACGCACAACGATCCCAGAGCCCGGAGAGTTTGAGGCGATCCTCGATCAGCGGCACGGTGCGGTCGAGGGTGGTGACCACCGAATAGGCATGGCCGAGGAACATCGCGGTGCTGGCGCCGGCATCGGTGATGTCCACCACCGGCACATTGAGCAACTCCTGCAAACCTTCGCGGCCGTGCTCGCCATAGCCGGCCTGGATTACCGCATCGAAGGGCTGATCGTAGGACATGACCCGGTCCATCACGGCGATGGCGGCCAGGTAGCTTTCGAAATTGCCTTCAATGGAGTCGGCGCCGAAATGCGGGGTCAGGCCAATGATTTCCGTGCCGGGCGCGGCCACGGACTGTGCTTGACGGGCGATGGCCTGGGTAATGGATTCGGTGGTGTTGACGTTGACCACGAGAATTCGCATGGGAGGTCCTTATAGCGAGTGGTTTGCGGCCCGATGTCACCGGGCCGCCAAGAGGATTAATGGCTGACGTTATCGACCGCGATGGCTTCTCCGCTGACATCGGCGTAGTAAGGCTGCCGTTTGGCGATGATCAGGTAGAGCATCCCTGCAATCCCGGCGCCAATCAGCCAGGAGAATGGCGAGACGCTGTCGAAACCTGGCACCAGGGCCAGGACAATGGCGATCAAGGCGGCCGGAATGAACGCCGCCACGGCGCGCAAATTGACCCCACGGCTGTAGTAATAATCGCCATCGGGATCTTCGCTGTACAACTGCGGCACGTTGATCCGGCCTTTTCGTACCTGCCAGTAGTCGACCATGATCACCCCGTACAACGGGCCGAGCAGGGCGCCGAGGCCCGACAGGAAATACACGATCACCAGCGGGCTGTTGTAGAGGTTCCACGGCAGGATCAGCACAGCGATGGTCGCGCTGATCAGTCCGGCGCGGCGGAAGGTCAGGTATTTGGGCGCCAGATTGCTCAGGACAAAGGCCGGGGCCACGAAGTTGGCCATGATGTTCACTGCCACGGTGACAATCAGGAACGCCAGGCAACCGAGTACCAGAAAGAAGGTATTGGGAATCGACGCGATGATCTCGGTCGGGCTTTCGATGATCCGGCCATTGATCTGAAATTGCGCACCGCACAGCAGGACGGTGATCCCGGCGAATACCAGAATGTTGACGGGCAGGCCCCAGAAATTTCCGACCCGGATGGTCTTGCGGCAGGGAGAAGAGCGGGCGAAGTCGCAGAAATTGAGGATTAGCGTGCCGTAGATCGACAGCCACAAGGCGCCGCCGGCAAAGATATTGCGCCACATCTCACCGCCACTCAGCGGTTCACGAATCGACCAGGCGATGGTGGCGTTGGCCTGGAAGTACATCCAGCCGGCGAGGGCGGCGACGGTCAACAAAATCACCGGGCCGGCAAACGCCTCGTAGCGTCGCACCATTTCCATGCCATAGGCCAGAATCGCCAACTGCACGAACCAGATCGCCACGAAACACACCCAGCCCAGGCTCGACAGTCCGAGTATCGAATTGTGGTCGTAATCGGCGAGTCCGGGATGCACCGCCGTCAGCAATACGCGAAAGACCACTGACGCCAGGTACGTCTGAATTCCGAACCAGGCAATGGCGATAACGGCGCGAATCAATGCAGGAATCTGCGCGCCATGGATGCCGAAACTGATCCGGCTGATCACCGGAAACGGCACCCCGGTTTTCTGGCCCATGTAACCGGAAAGGTTCATGAAGCAATACACCAGCGCAGCACCGATTCCCAAGGACAGCAGAATCTGCCAGCCGCTCAGGCCCAGTGCATACAAGCCAATGGCAAAGGAGTAGTTGGCAATGTTGTGCACATCGTTTGTCCACAGGGCAAAGATGCTGTAACGGCCCCAGCGCCGACCTTCGGCCTTGGTCGGCGCGAGGTCCTTGTTATGCAGGCGGGGGCTGAGCACGACGGGTGGTTGAAACGTTTGATCGTGAATCACGGAGGTAGAAAGAGGAGAGGTCAGATCCAGCGCAATATTGTTATTGGGGAGGCTAGTACGCATTCCGGCAGGCTCCTGAAGCTCGTTGCCGCGATGACTGTGCATGAGCGTGGGCTCGACAAATCTTCGTCGCGGGTGGGAGAGCATCATTGGTTACGGGGCATCTGCAGCCTGTACGGGATAGGGCGCTTCAGGCTTGCGGATCTAAAGTGTGTGTATGTTTTTGTATTTATTGTATACAAAACATGTCTTCACTTAAGCCAGATATGTGCCAGTCGGTGATCTATAAAATTTAAGGCTAATTTCGTTTTGTTATTTATTGAAGATAAGTAGTTGAAAAAAAGACGATATAAATTGACCGATTGAACAGGTATTTATTTTGGGCAGGGTTTTGTCGGAGTGTTCGACTGAGGAAGTCAGGACAGGGGAATGTAACTTTTTGGGGCGCTAAAACTAAAAGTGCACACAGATATGGCACTTATGGTGACATTTCTGTGTACACATTTTTAAAGTAAACGATCACAGGCTTCGCCAGCTCCTGCAGGAGCTGCTACGGGCTGCGATCTTTTAAGCTTTGGACTTGCTGATGATGTTTCCGGCATGCAGCCCGCATTCTTTCTGCGTGGCTTCTTCCCACCACCAACGACCTTCGCGCTCATGCTGGTTCGGCAGCACCGGACGGGTGCAAGGCTCGCAACCAATGCTGATGAATCCGCGTTCATGCAGGCTGTTGTACGGCAGCTCCAGCATGCGGATGTAACCCCAGATCTCTTCGCTGGTCATCTGTGCCAACGGGTTGAACTTGTACAGGGTACGTTCCGGGGTGGAAAACGCGGTGTCGATTTCCAGCACCGCGACGGCGCTGCGGGTGCCCGGGCTCTGGTCCCGACGCTGGCCGGTGGCCCAGGCGGTCACGCCAGACAGTTTGCGACGCAGCGGCTCGATCTTGCGAATGCCGCAGCACTCGCCATGGCCATCCTTGTAGAAACTGAACAGGCCTTTTTCCTTCACGAAAGGTTCGAGCTTGCTGTAGTCCGGCGACACCACTTCGATATCGATCTTGTAGTGCTCGCGCACCTGCTCGATGAAGCGGTAGGTCTCGGGATGCAAGCGGCCGGTGTCGAGGCTGAACACTTTGACGTTCTTGTTCAGCTTCCAGGCCATGTCCACCAGCACCACATCCTCGGCGCCGCTGAAAGATATCCACAGGTCATCGCCGAACTCGGCAAACGCGAGTTTCAGGATGTCCTGGGCGGATTTGTTGGCATAGGTCGTGGCGAGTTCCACGACGTCGAACGATGGGCTCATCAGGGCGGCTTCCTACAGGTCGGTGGCGCTGGGCGCTCTATATGCGTCGATGGTAACAAAATCCTGCGGTGGCTGGCGCGTCCTCTGCGTTGCACGGAGGGGGGCGAGTCGCTAGAGTTCGGCAGTCCTTTTGCTCGCTCGACTCATAAATAATACTAATGGGAGTGTCTTGTGGAAATTGCCTGTCTGGATCTTGAAGGTGTGCTGGTCCCGGAAATCTGGATCGCCTTTGCCGAAAAAACCGGGATCGAGTCCCTCCGGGCCACCACTCGGGACATTCCCGACTACGACGTGTTGATGAAGCAGCGCCTGCGGATTCTCGACGAGCATGGCCTGAAGCTCTCCGACATTCAGGAAGTGATCGCTACGCTCAAGCCTCTGGAAGGCGCCAGTGAATTTGTCGACTGGCTGCGTGAGCGCTTTCAGGTGGTGATTCTGTCGGACACCTTTTACGAATTTTCCCAGCCGCTGATGCGTCAACTGGGCTTCCCGACTTTGCTTTGTCATCGTCTGATTACTGACGATGCCGGTCGGGTCACGGGCTATCAGCTGCGTCAGAAAGATCCCAAGCGTCAGTCGGTTTTGGCGTTCAAGAGCCTCTACTACCGAGTGATTGCGGCGGGGGATTCCTACAACGACACCACGATGCTGGGCGAGGCGGATGCCGGGATTCTGTTCCACGCGCCGGACAATGTGATTCGCGAGTTCCCGCAGTTCCCGGCGGTGCACAGCTTTACCGAGTTGAAGCAGGAGTTCATCAAGGCCTCGAACCGGGCTTTGAGTTTGTAGTCGTCTGCGAGGCTTGCCCGCGAAGCTTTTAGAGGCCCTGCAACGTTTCGAGCAGCACCTTCACCTTGGTAATCGATTCCTGATACTCCGCCTGCCAATCCGAATCCGCGACGATCCCCCCGCCGCCCCAGCAGCACACCTGCCCATCCTTGACCAACAAACTGCGAATGGCGATGGAGCTGTCCATCTCCCCGCGCACGTCCAGATACAGCAATGAACCGCAATACAACCCGCGACGGGTCGGTTCCAGTTCATCGATGATCTGCATGGCGCGAATTTTTGGCGCGCCGGTAATCGAGCCGCCGGGGAAGCTGCCGGCGATCAAGTCCAGCGCGTCCTTGTCATCCGCCAGTTCGCCGGTAACGCTGCTCACCAGGTGATGCACGTTCGGATAGCTTTCCAGGCTGAACAGCTCCGGCACCCGTACCGAGCCGATACGGCAGGTACGACCCAGATCGTTGCGCAGCAAGTCGACGATCATCAGGTTTTCCGCGCGGTCCTTGGGACTGGCCAGCAGTTCGGCGGCGTTCGCCGCATCTTCGGCAGAGGTCAGCCCGCGGGGGCGGGTGCCTTTGATCGGGCGGGTTTCGACGTGGCGCTCGCTGACTTTGACAAAGCGCTCCGGCGACAGGCTCAGCACCGCGTCGCCGTTGGGCAGGCTCTGGAAGCCGGAAAACGGTGTCGGGCAAGCCGCCCGCAGCGCGCAATAGGCCGCCCACGGATCGCCCTGGCATTGGGCGCGAAAGCGCTGGGCGAAGTTGACCTGATAGCAGTCGCCAGCCTGGATGTACTGCTGAATGCGTTCGAAGGCTTGCCGATAGTCGTCAGCGCTCAGGTCAGCACTCATCGGGCCGTCCAGTTTGAATGGCTGGATATTCTCGGTGGTGGGCTGAGTGAACAGTTCGATCAGCCGTTGTCGTTCGCTGTCGATCAGCGTCGGGTGGAACACCAGTTGACTGGTAGCCAGATGGTGATCGCTGATCAGTGCCCAGTCATACAGCCCGAAGCGTGCGTCGGGCAATTGCAGATCGTCCCGCGCCTGGCTCGGCAGGTTTTCCAGATGCCGGCCGAAGTCGTAGCTCAGGTAGCCGATCAGGCCGCCGGCGAAGGGCAAGTCGTCAGGGACGGTTGCTTCACCGAGCCGTGTAAGGTTCTTGCGAAGGCGTTGCAGGAAATGGCTGCCGCTTTCATCCGGCAACACGGCCAGTTGCTCCAGCGGCCAGGCGCTGAGCAGGTCAAAACGCCCACGTTCGGCACTCGGCCGGCCGCTGTCGAGCAGCACGGCACCGGGGGCATGACGAATCGCCGCGAAGTACTCGGCAGGGTTGGCGCGATAGGGCAGCGGGTGTACAGAACAGGTCAACATGGGCGGGGCAGATCAGCCAACGAGGCGGGGGAGCGATTGTAGTCCTCTGCAGGATTTGCTCCTAGAGGGGATGTCGGCAAGAGATACATCTGCGGCGAGGGAAGTTTGCCTGTGGCGAGGGAGCTTGCTCCCGGCGGACTGCGAAGCAGGCCCAAAAAAATCAGCCCCTCGGTTTTCAGAGAAACCGAGGATGCCGTTTTATGACTGCTGCGCAGTCAAGCGGGAGCAAGCTCCCGCGCCACAAAGAGCCAGAGGGGTCAGCCCTCAATCGTCGGAATATGCCCAAACAGTTCCTGAACGAACGCCACACGTTCCTGCGCCGTTTCGGTGATCCCGCGCGCCTTCAGCTCTTCGAGTCGCGCCTCGACCGCGTGGGTACGGGACGTCAGGCCGCAATCGTTGGCGATCTGAATGTTCAACCCAGGCCGGGCATTGAGCTCAAGAATCAGCGGCCCTTTCTCCTGGTCAAGCACCATGTCGACGCCGATGTAGCCCAGCCCGCACAACTCGTAACAGCCGGCGGCCAGTTTCATGAAACCGTCCCAGTAGGGCAGTTGCACGCCGTCTACCGCGTTGGTGGTGTCCGGGTGTTTGTTGATGATGTTGTTCAGCCAGGTGCCGCGCAATGTCAGGCCAGTGGCCAGGTCGACACCGACGCCGATGGCGCCCTGGTGCAGGTTGGCCTTGCCGCCGGACTGGCGGGTCGGCAGGCGCAGCATGGCCATCACCGGATAACCCATCAGCACGATGATGCGGATATCCGGCACACCTTCATAGCTGATGCTTTTGAAGATCTGGTCCGGGGTCACGCGGTATTCGATCAGCGCACGGTCGCGGTGCCCGCCCAGGGAATACAGGCCGGTGAGGATGCTCGAGATATGGTGCTCGAGTTCCTCATGGTCAATGATCTTGCCGGACACTGTGCGATAGCGCCCCTCGAACCGGTCGGCAACCACAATGATGCCGTCGCCGCCGGCGCCCTGGGCCGGTTTGATCACGAAGTCGGTGCGCCCGCCGATGATCTCCTTGAGGTTATCGATTTCCTTCTCGGTGGAGATCACGCCGTACAGCTCCGGCACGTGGATGCCGGCGGCGATGGCGCGTTCCTTGGTGATGATCTTGTCATCGACGATCGGGTACAGGCTGCGCTTGTTGTACTTGAGCACGTAGTCGGCGTTACGCCGATTGATCCCCATGATGCCCCGGGCCTCCAGGGCTTTCCAGGTCTTCCAGAGACCGAACATCAGGCGTCAGCCTCCTTCAGGAAAGCCTTGAAACGCACCAGTTCGGTCAGGCGGTAACCGCGATAGCGACCCATGGCCAGCATGAAAGCCACCAGAATCAGCAGGACCGCCGGGAAGGTGAACACGAAGTACACCAGCTCCGGCACGCTCATGATCAGGTGCGCCAGGGAGGCGGCGAACAGCGTGCCGATCGCCACTTTCATGGCATGGCCGCCACCGCGCTCTTCCCAGGTGATCGACAGGCGTTCGATGGTCATGGTCAGAATCACCATCGGGAACAGCGCCACCGACAATCCGCGCTCCAGGCCGAGTTTGTGGCTGAACAGGCTGATCGCCGCGATCAGCACCACCACGAAGGTCAGCACCACCGACAATCTCGGCAGCATTTGCAGTTTCAAGTGCTCAAGGTAGGAACGCAGCGACAGCCCCAGCGCCGTGATGATGGTAAACAGCACGATGCCGAAGCCGAGCTGGGTTTCCCGGAAGGCGAGGGCGATCAGCACCGGGGTAAAGGTGCCGAGTGTCTGGATGCCGATCAGGTTGCGCAGGATCAGGATCACCAGCACGCCGATCGGGATCATCACCATGATCATGAAGGTCTGCTGGGTTTGCAGCGGCAGGCCGTACAGCGAGTAGTCGAGGAAGTTGGCGTCGGAGTTCTCGTCGGTCAGCTTGGCCAGGCGAATGGCGTTCATTTCGCTGTTGTTCAGGCTGAAGGTGACGTTGGCTTTCTTGCCGCCATCGACGGTGATCAGGTTTTCATCGCCGGTCCACCACAGCAAGCGGTCGGTGGGCAGGCCCTGTTCGCCGGTTTCCGGGTTGAAGTACAGCCAGTCGGTACCGTTGAAACTGCGCAACCAGAGTTCAGGCGTTTGCGGCTGATCGGCCACCAGGCGGATGGTGTGGACCTTTTCCACCGGCACGTGGGCGATGGACAGAACCAGCTCAACGATTTTGGCTTTGTTCGCGGTGGACGTATCGCCGGCCAGCAGCAGTTTCACGTTGTCGTCGTTGAGGTTGTTGACACGCTTGATGGCTTCGCCGATGAAAGTTTCGACGTCGGCCGAATGCTGGCGGATCGGCGCGAGCAAGGCTTCGGCGGCGATTTTTTCCGGACCTTCGACGGCGATGCTGTCGCGGAAGGTCGCCCCTTTGACCTTGGATTTTTCGCCGGTGTAGCGCTTGGTCAGCACCAGGCGGTAATAAAGGGTCTGGTTGCCCTTGGCCCGACGTGCCGACCAGGTGACCTTGCGGTTGCCGTCGACACGGTTCACTGCCACACCGTAGTTATTGGAAATGAAACTCTCGTTAAGGCTCACGTAGTCGCGGCTCAGCGGCGGCACGAACATCTGGATCTTGATCGGGTCTTTGGCGTTGGCGACGAACTCGACCTTGGCGTCGATGTTCCACAAGTCATCGGTGGCATCTTCAGTCACCGGAATACCGAGCACGAAAATCTGATAGGCCGTAACTGAAATGCCCAGCACCACCAGGATGGCGATCAGCAATTTCAGATGGAGGGTAAGAGAGCGCATTGGAATTACTCTGCGGTATGTGCGTCGGTGGCGCAGGCAGGTTTGCCAGCAGCGTATTTAAGACTTGGATCGACCAGCGCATCGAAACGCTTGAGTGCCTCGGAGCCGATCAAGAGCGGGTATTGGAAGGCGCTGCGGTCGGTCAGGTTCACTTCAATACTGCGTAAAGCCGACCCCATGCAGATATCCAGCTCGATGACCGGACGGGCGGTGTACTTCTTGCCTTCTTCCGGGTCGTAGTCACCGGCCCGGCGCTTGATCTTGCTGACACGGGCCAGCGGTCGTTCAATCGGGTGCGAATGCGCGGCGTCGATGGCCAGATAGAAGCGCACCCAGGATTCGCCATTGCGTTTGAAACGTTTGATGTCGCGGGCGCTCAGCGAGGCGGTTTTCGCCCCGGTGTCGAGTTTGGCGGCAACTTCCAGGTTGATGCCATCCAGCGACGCGTACTCATTGAGGCCGTACACAGTCTTTTCCCCTGCCGCGGCAAAACCTGACAGGCCAAGAAGACAAAGAAATGTGGTGAAGAGCTTGAGTCTCATAAATCCTGATGCGCAGCGGTCCGTTCTTCAATTCAAGGCCCTGGCATTGCTGCACAAGCTCCCTCGTATGCCTATCCTTTTTTTATGACAGGCAATGCAGATGACAAGCAAATGCGGGCGGCATTCTAGCACGGTGGTTTTATGGCGCCAGCGCTGGCGGACGGCTGTAACCGAGGGTGCTGCTTCTTTATGGTGCAAGCGGTTATTAGACGATTGTCGACAATGTCTATTTATCCTTTGACGTAACCGGCCTTATTCGCTAGTTTTTGCGGCATTGCTTTTAAAGGTGTCGACAATATGCTGGATCAACTCGATCCCCCGGTCACGGTTCAGGACGACTCGGAAACACTTTCCGAAAACGTCTTCCGACGCATTCAGGCGGCCATCGTCAAGGGTGAGATCGCCCCGGGCAGCAAGATCTCCGAGCCGGAGCTGGCGCGCACCTACGGCATCAGCCGCGGGCCGTTGCGTGAGGCGATCCACCGACTGGAAGGCCAGCGCCTGCTGGTTCGCGTGCCGCACGTCGGGGCGCGGGTGGTGTCGTTGAGTCACGCCGAATTGCTGGAACTCTACGAAATCCGCGAATCCCTGGAAGGCATGGCGTGCCGTCTGGCGGCTGAACGCATGACCGTTGAAGAAATCGACGAACTGCGCCGGGTGTTGGAAACCCACGAGCGTGATGCGGCGTTTCAGGCGGGCGTCGGCTATTACCAGCAGGAAGGCGATTTCGACTTTCATTACCGGATCATCCAGGGCAGCGGCAACCGCACCCTGACCCAGATGCTCTGCGGCGAGCTCTATCAACTGGTGCGCATGTACCGCATCCAGTTTTCCACCACGCCCAATCGGCCACGCCAGGCGTTTGCCGAGCACCACCGAATTCTCGATGCCATCGCCGACCGTGACGGTGAACTGGCCGAGTTGTTGATGCGCCGTCACATCGGCGCCTCCAAACGCAATATCGCCCGTCACTACCAGGACGGCGCTAACCCGACAGCCACTGAACGAGGTGAGTCATGAGTTCCAACAAGAGCACTCCAGGCCAGCGTTTCCGCGATGCGGTCGCCAGCGAGCATCCGCTGCAAGTGGTCGGCACGATCAACGCCAACCACGCGCTGTTGGCCAAGCGCGCCGGTTTCAAGGCTATCTACCTGTCGGGGGGCGGGGTGGCTGCCGGCTCCCTCGGCGTGCCGGACCTGGGCATTACCGGCCTGGATGACGTGCTGACCGACGTGCGCCGCATCACCGACGTTTGCGACCTGCCGCTGCTGGTGGACGTGGACACCGGTTTCGGTTCCTCGGCGTTCAACGTCGCCCGTACCGTCAAGTCGATGATCAAGTTCGGCGCGGCGGCAATTCACATCGAAGACCAGGTCGGCGCCAAGCGCTGCGGTCACCGTCCCAATAAAGAGATCGTTTCGCAGCAGGAAATGGTCGACCGCATCAAAGCCGCTGTTGATGCGCGCACCGACGACAGCTTCGTGATCATGGCCCGCACCGATGCCCTGGCGGTGGAAGGTCTGGAGTCTGCACTGGATCGCGCCGCCGCGTGCATCGAGGCCGGCGCCGACATGATCTTTCCGGAGGCCATCACTGAACTTGAGATGTACAAACTGTTCGCCAGCCGCGTGAAAGCGCCGATCCTGGCCAACATCACCGAGTTCGGCGCGACACCGCTGTACACCACCGAGCAGCTCGCCGGTGCCGATGTGTCGCTGGTGTTGTACCCGCTGTCGGCGTTCCGCGCGATGAACAAGGCTGCGGAAAACGTCTACACCGCGATCCGCCGCGACGGCACGCAACAGAACGTCATCGACACCATGCAGACGCGCATGGAGCTTTACGATCGCATCGATTACCACACGTTCGAGCAGAAGCTCGATGCGTTGTTTGCGGCGAAGAAGTAAGGCGCAATCCCCCACAACTTGCCGATTCCCTAACAAATTCAAGATTGGAGACAGCAATGGCCGAAGCAAAAGTACTCAGTGGCGCCGGGCTCCGTGGCCAGGTTGCCGGGCAAACCGCACTGTCCACCGTGGGCCAGTCGGGTGCCGGCCTGACCTATCGCGGTTACGACGTGCGCGAACTGGCGGCTGACGCACAGTTCGAAGAAGTGGCTTACCTGCTGCTGTACGGCGAACTGCCGACCCAGTTACAACTGGCCGGCTATACCGAGAAACTGAGCAAGCTGCGCGACCTGCCGCAAGCGTTGAAGGAAGTGCTGGAGCGCATCCCCGCCGACGCCCATCCAATGGATGTGATGCGCACCGGTTGCTCGTTCCTGGGCAACATCGAGCCGGAGAAAGATTTCTCCGAGCAGCACGACAAAACCGACCGCCTGCTGGCCGCGTTCCCGGCGATCATGTGCTACTGGTATCGCTTCAGCCACGACGGCAAGCGCATCAACTGCGTGACCGACGAAGCCTGCATCGGCGGCCATTTCCTGCACCTGTTGCACGACAAGAAGCCGAGCGAGTTGCACGTCAAGGTGATGAACGTTTCGCTGATCCTCTACGCGGAGCACGAATTCAACGCCTCGACCTTCACCGCTCGGGTGTGTGCCTCGACGCTGTCGGATCTGTATTCCTGCATCACCGCTGCCATCGGTTCCCTGCGCGGCCCGCTGCACGGCGGGGCCAACGAAGCGGCGATGGAAATGATCGAGCGCTTCAGCTCGCCGGAAGAGGCGGTCGAGGGCACCCTCGGCATGCTGGCACGCAAGGACAAGATCATGGGCTTCGGCCACGCGATCTATAAGGACAACGATCCGCGCAATGAGGTGATCAAGGGCTGGTCGAAAAAACTCGCCGACGAAGTGGGCGACACGGTGTTGTTCCCGGTTTCAGAAGCCATCGATGCAACCATGTGGGAACAGAAGAAACTGTTCCCGAACGCCGACTTCTACCACGCCTCGACGTACCACTTCATGGGCATCCCGACCAAGTTGTTCACACCGATCTTCGTCTGCTCGCGCCTGACCGGCTGGGCGGCCCACGTGTTCGAGCAACGTGCCAACAACCGCATCATCCGCCCGAGCGCCGAGTACGTCGGCGTCGAACAGCGCAAGTTCGTGCCAATCGAACAACGCTGACCGGGGAGGGCGCCGGTACTGGTTACTGACGAAACCGGGAACCCTGCAGGTCGGGGTTCAGCCCGGTGCCAGGCGCCCACCTATTGAAATTACCGTGACCGAGTCCTGACGATGAATACTGAATTCCGCAAACCGCTGCCCGGCAGCTCTCTGGATTATTTCGACGTCCGTGCGGCGGTCGATGCCATTGCGCCAGGCGCCTACGACACCCTGCCGTACACCTCCCGCGTGCTGGCGGAAAACCTCGTGCGTCGCTGTGACCCGGCCACGCTCACCGATTCCCTGAAGCAACTGATCGAGCGCAAACGCGACCTCGACTTCCCGTGGTTTCCGGCCCGCGTGGTGTGCCACGACATTCTCGGTCAGACCGCCCTGGTGGACCTTGCCGGCTTGCGCGATGCCATTGCCCTGCAAGGCGGCGACCCGGCGCAAGTGAACCCGGTGGTGCCGACGCAATTGATCGTCGACCATTCCCTGGCCGTCGAGCGTGGCGGCTTCGATCCCGAGGCCTTCGAAAAGAACCGCGCCATTGAAGACCGTCGCAACGAAGACCGTTTCCACTTCATCAACTGGACCAAGAAAGCCTTCAAGAACGTCGACGTGATCCCGCCGGGCAACGGGATCATGCACCAGATCAACCTGGAGAAAATGTCGCCGGTGATCCAGGTGCGCGACGGCGTGGCTTTCCCTGATACCTGCGTCGGCACCGACAGTCATACCCCGCATGTCGATGCGCTGGGTGTGATCGCCATCGGCGTCGGCGGTCTGGAAGCGGAAAGCGTGATGCTCGGCCGCGCGTCGTGGATGCGTTTGCCGGAAAGCGTTGGCGTCGAGCTTACTGGCAAGCTGCAACCGGGCATCACCGCTACCGACATGGTGCTGGCGCTGACCGAATACCTGCGCAAACAGAAAGTCGTCGGCGCGTGGCTGGAGTTCTTTGGTGAAGGTGCGTCAAACCTGACCCTCGGCGACCGCGCGACCATTTCCAACATGGCCCCGGAATACGGCGCCACTGCGGCAATGTTCTACATCGACCAGCAGACCATCGACTACCTGAAACTCACCGGCCGTGAAGACGAGCAAGTGCAACTGGTCGAGAGCTACGCCAAACAGACCGGCCTGTGGGCCGATAGCCTCAAAGGCGCGCAGTACGAGCGCGGGTTGAGCTTCGACCTGTCCTCGGTGGTGCGCAACATGGCCGGCCCGAGCAATCCGCATGCGCGTGTCGCGACCTCGGATCTGGCTGCCAAAGGCATCTCCGGCCAGTGGGAAGACGTGCCCGGCCAGATGCCGGACGGTGCGGTGATCATCGCCGCCATCACCAGTTGCACCAACACCAGTAACCCGCGCAACGTCATTGCCGCCGGCCTGCTGGCGCGCAATGCCAACCAGCTTGGGCTGACCCGCAAGCCATGGGTCAAGTCGTCCCTGGCACCCGGTTCGAAAACCGTGGCGCTGTATCTGGATGAAGCCGGTCTGACCAAAGAGCTGGAGCAACTCGGCTTCGGCGTCGTGGCCTTCGCCTGCACTACCTGCAACGGCATGTCTGGTGCGCTGGATCCGGTGATCCAGCAAGAGATCATCGACCGCGACCTGTACGCCACCGCCGTACTCTCCGGCAACCGCAACTTCGACGGGCGGATTCACCCGTACGCCAAGCAGGCGTTCCTCGCATCGCCGCCATTGGTGGTGGCTTATGCCATCGCCGGCACCATCCGTTTCGACATCGAAAAAGATGTACTGGGCGTGGTCGATGGCAAGGAAATCCGCCTGAAAGACATCTGGCCGAGCGACGAAGAAATCGACGCGGTGGTCAAGGCCTCGGTCAAGCCGGAGCAGTTCCGCCAAGTGTACATTCCGATGTTCGCCATCCACGAAGACACTGGCCCGAAAGTCACGCCGCTGTACGACTGGCGCGAGATGAGCACCTACATCCGTCGTCCGCCGTACTGGGAAGGCGCGCTGGCCGGCGCGCGTCCGCTCAAGGGCATGCGCCCGCTGGCGGTGCTGCCGGACAACATCACCACCGATCACCTGTCGCCTTCGAACGCGATCATGCTCGACAGCGCAGCGGGTGAGTACCTGGCGAAAATGGGCCTGCCGGAAGAGGACTTCAACTCCTACGCCACGCACCGCGGCGACCACTTGACCGCGCAGCGCGCAACCTTCGCCAACCCGAAACTGTTCAATGAAATGGTGCAGGAAAACGGCAAGGTCAAGCAGGGTTCTCTTGCCCGCGTGGAGCCGGAAGGCAAAGTGATGCGCATGTGGGAAGCCATCGAAACCTACATGGAACGCAAGCAGCCGCTGATCATCATTGCCGGTGCCGACTATGGCCAGGGTTCGTCCCGGGACTGGGCGGCCAAAGGCGTGCGTCTGGCGGGGGTGGAAGCGATTGCCGCCGAAGGTTTCGAGCGCATTCACCGCACCAACCTGGTGGGCATGGGCGTGTTGCCGCTGGAGTTCCTGCCGGGCACCAATCGTAAAACCTTAGGGATAGATGGCAGCGAAACCTATGACGTGATCGGCGATCGCACCCCGCGCGCGACGCTGACGCTGGTGATCAACCGCAAGAACGGTGAACGCGTCGAAGTGCCGGTGACCTGCCGCCTCGACACCGCCGAAGAAGTGTCGATCTACGAGGCCGGCGGCGTGTTGCAGCGTTTCGCTCAGGACTTCCTCGAAGAGTCGGCGGTTGCCGTTTAACACGACGAGCCGCGCGGGATTTCAAGTCCCGCGCTGGCCATACAGGATCAATATGGCTCACGCATCTCAGATAAAAATCCCTGCCACCTACATGCGCGGCGGCACCAGCAAAGGCGTGTTCTTCAGCCTCAAGGATTTGCCCGAAGCGGCGCAGATGCCAGGCACCGCCCGCGATGCCTTGTTGCTGCGCGTGATCGGCAGCCCCGATCCGTACGAGAAGCAAATCGACGGCATGGGCGGCGCGACGTCCAGCACCAGCAAAACCGTGATCCTGTCGAAAAGCATCAAGGCCGATCACGACGTCGATTACCTGTTCGGTCAGGTCGCCATCGACAAACCTTTCGTCGACTGGAGCGGCAACTGCGGCAACCTGTCGGCGGCGGTGGGTTCGTTCGCCATCAGCAATGGCCTGGTGGATGCCAGCCGCATTCCGCACAACGGTGTGGCGGTGGTGCGCGTGTGGCAGGCCAACATCGGCAAGACCATCATCGCTCATGTACCGATCACCAATGGCGAGGTGCAGGAAACCGGTGATTTTGAACTCGACGGCGTGACCTTTCCGGCCGCCGAAGTGCAGCTCGAATTCATGGATCCGGCGGCGGAAGAAGAGGGTGGCGGTGGCTCGATGTTCCCCACCGGCAATCTGGTGGACGACCTTGAAGTGCCAGGTGTCGGCACGCTCAAGGCTACCCTGATCAACGCTGGCATCCCGACCATATTCATCAACGCCGAAGACATCGGCTACACCGGCACCGAGTTGCAGGGCGCGATCAACAGTGACCTGGAGGCTTTGGCAATGTTCGAAACCATCCGCGCTTACGGTGCGCTGCGCATGGGGCTGATTGAACACCTGGATGAGGCCGCCAAGCGCCAGCACACGCCGAAGGTCGCGTTCGTCGCCCCACCTGCGGATTACATCGCGTCCAGCGGCAAGAAAATCGCAGCCGCCGACATCGACCTGCTGGTGCGCGCGTTGTCCATGGGCAAGCTGCACCACGCCATGATGGGCACGGCAGCGGTGGCGATCGGCACGGCGGCGGCGATTTCCGGCACCTTGGTCAACCTGGCAGCGGGCGGTATCGAACGCAACGCCGTGCGCTTCGGCCATCCGTCCGGCACCTTGCGCGTGGGCGCCGAGGCCGCAAAGGTCAACGGTGAGTGGACGGTGAAAAAAGCCATCATGAGCCGCAGTGCGCGGGTGTTGATGGAAGGTTATGTCCGGGTGCCGGGGGATTGTTTCTAACCTCAATCCAGGCATACACAAATCCCTGTGGGAGCGCCGCTCCCATAGGTGATGCATTTCCAAAACAAGAGTGTTGTGCCGACTGAGACTACCCTGAACCGAGGTCCCATCAACGAACCACTTCAAGAGTGAATCGAACATGAGCGCCAACGTCGACCTGAACACCCGCCCCGACTACGACACGGTTCTGCAGGACATCGCCGACTACGTCCTCAATTTCAACATCCAGTCGCCCGAGGCGCTTGATACTGCCCGCAATTGCCTGATGGACACCCTCGGCTGCGGCTTGCTGGCGCTGCGTTTCCCCGAATGCACCAAACACCTGGGTCCTATCGTCGAAGGCACTGTCGTCCCCTTCGGCGCCCGCGTGCCCGGCACCAGCTATCGTCTCGACCCGGTCAAGGCCGCTTGGGACATCGGTTGCATCGTCCGCTGGCTCGATTACAACGACACCTGGCTCGCCGCCGAATGGGGCCATCCGTCCGATAACCTCGGCGGTATTCTCGCGGTGGCCGACCACCTGTCGCAAAAGCGCCTGGCCAATGGCGACGCCCCGTTGACCATTCGCGCTGTGCTGGAAGCCATGATCATGGCGCACGAGATTCAGGGCGTGATCGCCCTGGAGAATTCGTTCAACCGCGTCGGTCTTGATCACGTGATTCTGGTGAAAGTCGCCTCGACCGCCGTCACTGCCAAACTCATGGGCGCCAATCGCGAGCAGCTGCTGTCGGCGTTGTCCCATGCCTTTGCCGACGGCCAGGCGCTGCGCACTTACCGGCATGCGCCGAACGCCGGATCGCGTAAATCCTGGGCGGCCGGAGACGCGACCAGTCGGGGCGTGCGTCTGGCGGACATTGCGATGCGTGGTGAGATGGGCATCCCCGGTGTACTGACCGCCAAGCAATGGGGTTTCTACGATGTACTGTTCAGCCACACCAACAACGACCTGGGGCTCAAGCCTGAAGGCAAGCGAGCTTTCAGTTTTTCCCGGCCGTTCGGCAGCTATGTGATGGAAAACGTGCTGTTCAAGATCAGCTTCCCCGCCGAGTTCCACGCGCAAACGGCCTGCGAGGCTGCCGTCACCCTGCATCCATTGGTCAGGAATCGCCTGCATGAAATCGACAGGATCGTTATCACCACCCACGAATCAGCGATCCGCATCATCTCCAAGGTCGGCCCGCTGGCCAACGCTGCGGACCGCGATCACTGCCTCCAGTACATGACCGCCGTACCCCTGGTATTCGGCAATCTGGTGGCCGAGCAGTACGAAGACGACTTCCACGCCGCGCACCCGATTATCGATGTGCTGCGCGACAAAATGGTCATTGTCGAAGACCCGCGCTTCACCCGCGAATACCTGGAGGCGGACAAACGCTCCATCGCCAACGCGGTACAGGTGTTCTTCAAGGACGGTTCCAGCACCGATAATGTGATGGTGGAGTACCCGATCGGTCATCGCCGGCGCCGTGCTGATGGCATTCCGTTGCTGGAAGACAAGTTCAAGGTCAACCTGACGACGCGCTTCACGGCTCAGCGAAGCGCCGAGATCCTTGCGCTGTGCAAGGACCCGGCAGCACTTGAAGCGACGCCGGTGAACCGGTTTGTGGATTTGTTTGTGATCTAGCTGGCCGCGAAGGCGGCATAACTGCCGCCGACTATCTACTTGAACCGCCGTTCCACACCTTTCTCCACCAGAATCTTCGCCGAGATCTCTTCCACGGAGAAATGCGTGGAATTGATGTGGGGAATGTTCTCGCGTCGGAACAGATTCTCCACCTCGCGCACTTCGAATTCGCACTGCGCGTAGCTCGAATAGCGGCTGTTGGGCTTGCGTTCGTTGCGGATCGCGGTGAGGCGGTCCGGGTCGATGGTCAGGCCGAACAGCTTGTGATGATGGGCGCGCAGGGCGGTCGGCAGTTGCAGGCGCTCCATGTCGTCTTCGGTCAGCGGATAGTTGGCTGCGCGGATGCCGAATTGCATGGCCATGTACAAACACGTCGGTGTTTTGCCGCATCGCGACACGCCTACTAGTATCAAGTCAGCTTTGTCGTAATAGTGCGTGCGGGCGCCATCGTCATTGTCGAGGGCGAAGTTCACCGCCTCGATACGCTCCATGTAATTGGAGTTATGGCCGATGGAGTGGGATTTGCCGACGGTGTAGGAAGAATGCTCGGTCAGCTCCTGTTCAAGGGGCGCCAGGAAGGTCGAGAAAATGTCGATCATGAAACCATTCGACGTTGCGAGAATCTCACGAATGTCCTGATTGACAATGGTGTCGAAAATAATCGGACGAAAACCATCGTTTTCGGCGGCTTTGTTGATTTGTTGTACCATGGCCCGCGCTTTATCAGCGTCGTCGATGTACGGTCGTATGATTTTGCTGAAGGTAATGTTTTCGAACTGCGCCAGCAGGCTTTGGCCGAGGGTTTCGGCGGTAATGCCGGTGCCATCGGAGATAAAGAAAGCAGATCGTTTCATTTGCACCTTGGGCCTTAAGCTAGTGACGATTCTTGGATATAGTAGGCGCGATTTGTCGGCCACCGATGGCCCGCATTCTCACTTATTTTCCAGGTCCAGGCCATACAGCCGGCAAAGGCTCCCCCGAGTCGCCGGCTTCTGAGCTTTTCCAACACAGTTAGTGGAGAGATCACCTTGGTAGAGTACGTAGTTTCCCTCGATAAGCTCGGCGTCCATGATGTAGAGCATGTGGGGGGCAAGAACGCATCCCTGGGCGAGATGATCAGTAACCTTGCAGGCGCCGGTGTATCGGTGCCAGGTGGCTTTGCCACGACAGCTCAGGCTTATCGTGATTTTCTGGAACTGAGCGGCCTGAACGATCAGATCCATGCCGCCCTCGACGCCCTGGACGTCGATGATGTAAACGCCTTGGCCAAGACCGGCGCCCAGATCCGTCAATGGATCATGGAAGCCGAGTTCCCCGAGAAGCTCAACGCCGAGATCCGCACCGCGTTCGCCACGCTGTCGGCCGGCAACCCTGACATGGCCGTGGCCGTGCGCTCTTCCGCTACCGCCGAAGACCTGCCGGACGCTTCCTTCGCCGGTCAGCAGGAAACCTTCCTGAACATCCGTGGTGTCGAAAACGTCATTCGCGCCGCCAAAGAGGTGTTCGCCTCCCTGTTCAACGATCGCGCCATTTCCTACCGCGTCCACCAGGGCTTCGACCACAAGCTGGTGGCCCTGTCGGCTGGCGTGCAGCGCATGGTCCGCTCCGAAACCGGCACCGCCGGGGTGATGTTCACCCTCGATACCGAATCGGGCTTCCGTGATGTGGTGTTCATCACCGGCGCCTACGGCTTGGGTGAAACCGTCGTACAAGGCGCGGTGAACCCGGATGAGTTCTACGTCCACAAAGGCACGCTGGAAGCCGGTCGCCCGGCCATCCTGCGTCGCAACCTGGGCAGCAAAGCCATCAAGATGATCTACGGTGACGAAGCCCGCGCCGGTAAATCGGTCAAGACCATCGACGTGGACAAGGCCGATCGTGCGCGTTTCTGCCTGACCGACGCCGAAGTCAGCGAGCTGGCCAAGCAGGCGATGATCATCGAGAAGCACTACAAGTGCCCGATGGACATCGAATGGGCCAAAGACGGCGACGACGGCAAGCTCTACATCGTGCAGGCCCGTCCGGAAACCGTGAAGAGCCGTACCCAGGCCAACGTCATGGAACGTTACCTGTTGAAAGAAACCGGCACCGTGCTGGTGGAAGGTCGTGCCATCGGCCAGCGCATCGGCGCCGGCAAGGTGCGGATCATCAAGGACGTGTCCGAGATGGACAAAGTCCAGCCGGGCGACGTGCTGGTTTCCGACATGACCGACCCGGACTGGGAACCGGTCATGAAGCGCGCCAGCGCCATCGTCACCAACCGTGGCGGCCGTACCTGCCACGCGGCGATCATCGCTCGCGAGCTGGGCATCCCGGCCGTGGTCGGTTGCGGCAACGCCACCCAGCTGTTGAAAGACGGCCAGGGCGTGACCGTTTCCTGCGCTGAAGGCGACACCGGTTACATCTTCGAAGGCGAACTGGGCTTCGACATCAAGAAAAACTCCGTGGATGCCATGCCGGAGCTGCCGTTCAAGATCATGATGAACGTCGGCAACCCGGACCGCGCCTTCGACTTCGCGCAACTGCCGAACGCCGGTGTGGGCCTGGCCCGTCTGGAATTCATCATCAACCGCATGATCGGCGTGCACCCCAAGGCGCTGTTGAACTACGGTGGCCTGCCGCAGGAAATCAAGGACAGCGTCGACAAGCGCATTGCTGGTTACAGCGACCCGGTCGGCTTCTATGTCGACAAACTGGTCGAAGGTATCAGCACCCTGGCGGCAGCGTTCTGGCCGAAAAAGGTCATCGTGCGTCTGTCGGACTTCAAGTCCAACGAATACGCGAACCTGATCGGCGGCAAACTCTACGAGCCGGAAGAAGAAAACCCGATGCTGGGTTTCCGTGGCGCTTCGCGTTACATCAGCGAATCGTTCCGTGACTGCTTCGAGCTCGAATGCCGCGCCCTCAAGCGCGTGCGTAACGAGATGGGCCTGACCAACGTTGAAATCATGGTGCCGTTCGTCCGTACCCTGGGCGAAGCGAGCCAGGTGGTCGATCTGCTGGCTGAAAACGGTCTGGCCCGTGGCGACAACGGTCTGCGCGTGATCATGATGTGCGAACTGCCGTCCAACGCGATCCTGGCTGAAGAGTTCCTCGAGTTCTTCGACGGTTTCTCCATCGGCTCCAACGACCTGACCCAGCTTACCCTGGGCCTGGACCGTGACTCCGGGATCATCGCGCACCTGTTCGACGAGCGTAACCCTGCAGTCAAGAAGCTGCTGGCCAACGCCATTGCCGCGTGCAACAAGGCCGGCAAGTACATCGGTATCTGCGGTCAGGGCCCTTCGGACCACCCGGACCTGGCCAAGTGGCTGATGGAGCAGGGCATCGAAAGCGTTTCGCTGAACCCCGATTCCGTACTGGAAACCTGGTTCTTCCTGGCTGAAGGTCAGGCTTCGGCCTGATGGTGTGAGTGAAAGGGCCGATCTGTGATCGGCCCTTTCAGAGATTCAAGTAGGGCGGGCTCCTCTGGATGCCGCCCTTTTTTGTGCAAGAGCATATGCAAAGTAGCAGCAACCTATTTCCTGTCGCCCTGATCAGCGCCGAGCGGCGCGGCGATCTGAGCGAAGACGTCTATCGTTTGAAACCCGGCAACAGCCCCGACGGCACCGTTGAGCTGGCTGTGACACGCCTGGGCCTGGCCGATGAGCCGGCGGTGCGTGGCGTGCCGGTGATTCTGCTGCATGGCAGTTTTTCCAATCGGCGGTTCTGGTTTTCTCCCAAAGGTTTGGGCCTGGGCGCTTACCTGACGCGTCTGGGATTCGATGTGTGGATTCCGGAAATGCGTGGTCACGGCCTGTCTCAGCGCAACCAGAACTATCGCCAGAACAGCGTCGCCGACTATGCGCGTTACGATTTGCCGGCCATTGGCGCGTTCGTGCGCGAGCAAAGCGGCCAGATCCCGCACTGGATCGGCCATTCGCTGGGCGGCATTACCCTCGCCGCGGCGTTGGGCGGCCAGTACCTGGGCGAGCCCGCCGTGGCTTCCGCGGCGTTTTTCGGCACGCAAGTCAGCCGTACTTACTGGCCGTTGAAGTTTCCACCGGTGGAGTGGAGCGGGCGCTTCATTCTCAAGCGTTTTGCCCAACTGTCGGGCTCTCGGCTCAAGCGCGGCCCGGAGGACGAGCCGATAGGCCTGGCCCTGGAAAGCATGCGTTGGTACGGGCTGTTCGGCCGCTTCGGCGATGCCGACAAAGACTGGTGGGCGGGTTTGGCCGAGGTGCAATTGCCGGTGCTGGCCGTGAGTGCCGCGGGCGATCATCAGGACCCGACCTGGGCCTGCCATAAGCTGTTCGATCAAGTCGGCTCCGAGCACAAGCAGTTCATCACCCTTGGCCGCGAGCAAGGCTTTGGCGATAATTTCGGTCACGTGGAAATGCTGGTCAGCAAGGCTGCGCAGGCTGAAGTCTGGCCGTTGGTGGCTCGCTGGCTGGCGGATCAACAGACGCCTTTACTGGGTGAAAAGCCGGATTTGGCCACAGCGATTTGAGCCTGATGCTCTAACAAGGGCATTTCTCTCTGGTCGGCTTGCGGCTAATATGTGACGCATTGAGTGGTTCTGGTCACTTTGAGTGATTGATGCGGTCGCTGTGTTCGTGCGTATGGAGCGATTTGCAACCGTCCAGCCTTGGCCCGAGTATGCTGCATACTCGATTGTCTTCCTTGTTACAGGAGTTTCTCGATGAACCATTACCTCACGCCTGACCTGTGCGACGCCTATCCGGAGCTGGTGCAGGTGCTGGAACCGATGTTCAGCAATTTCGGCGGCCGTGATTCTTTCGGCGGCGAAATCGTGACCATCAAATGTTTCGAAGACAACTCGCGGGTCAAGGAGCAAGTCGAGCTCAAGGGCAACGGCAAGGTGCTGGTGGTCGACGGTGGCGGTTCCCTGCGCCGCGCGCTGTTGGGCGACATGCTGGCCGAGAAAGCCGCGAACAACGGTTGGGAAGGGCTGGTGATCTACGGTTGCATCCGCGACGTCGACGTCATCGCGCAAACTGATCTGGGGGTTCAGGCCCTGGCCAGTCACCCGATGAAAACCGACAGGCGCGGTGTTGGCGATCTCAACGTTGCCGTGACCTTCGCGGGCGTGACCTTTCACCCGGGCCACTACGTTTATGCGGACAACAACGGCGTGATCATCTCGCCAAGCCCGCTGAAAATGCCTGAATAAGCGCTGCCGGCTTTTTGTTTCAAGAATAGGGGTGAGGATGTTCGAGGAAGAAAACGCGCAGTGGGGGCTGGTGCATGCCCTGGTGCTGGACGGTAAAGGCGGTGCGCGTTCGATAGCCCGGACTGAACTCGATGACTTGCAGCTGCAGGCCCACGAAAGCCTGTGGCTGCACTGGGATCGCAGTCACCCGCAAACCCAGACCTGGCTGCGCAAATCCAGCGGGCTGAGTGAATTTAGTTGCGATTTGTTGCTGGAAGAGAACACCCGACCGCGTCTTTTGCCGCTGCCGGACTCTGAACTGCTGCTGTTTCTGCGCGGGGTCAACCTGAATCCGGGCGCGGAGCCGGAAGACATGGTCTCGGTGCGGATCTTCGGTTCGGCTCAACGGGTGATTTCCCTGCGTTTGCGGCCGTTGCGTGCCACCGAAGAGTTGTTGGTGCAACTGGCCGACTGCAAAGGGCCGAGAAGCGCTTCCGAGCTGATCCTGTATATGGCGCAATACCTTACCCATAAAGTGCAGGATCTGGTCGGCGACCTCTCGGAAGTTGTCGATGAGGAAGAAGAAAAGCTGGATGCCGACGAACGGTATACACCTGAGCATGGGGCTGTTTTGCAGATCCGCCGCAGGGCCGCTGGGCTGAAGCGTTTTCTGGCGCCGCAGCGGGATATTTTCGGTCAGCTGACGCGGATAAAACTGCCGTGGTTCTGCGAAGACGATGGCGATTACTGGAACGAATTGAACAACAGCCTGACCCGTTACCTCGAGGAACTGGAATTGACCCGGGAGCGCGTGGGGCTGGTCCTGGAGGCTGAAGACCGGCGTTTGAGCGTGCGCATGAACCGCACGATGTATCGCTTCGGGATCATCACCGGAATCTTTTTGCCGATGAGTTTTCTGACCGGTCTTTTGGGCATCAACGTCGGCGGTATTCCGTTCTCTGCCAACCCCTACGGCTTCCTGATCGCCTGCCTGTTGATGGTCTTGGTGGCGCTGGGGCAGTGGTGGTTATTCCGACGTTTACGCTGGGTCTGACGATGAGCCATGTGACCCGACCAAATCTAACCGCGTCTTTGACAGACATCACGAGAGGTGCGTATGCACGATCCGTTTGAACAGTCTTTGCGTGACATGCTCAAAGCATCGCCGTCCAGCCGTGACGACGATGCCTGTCTGGGGCGTGTACTGAAAACCGCCAACCGCCAGGTCGGTGCCGGCGATCTGTTCAGCCTTCTGGGCCGTTGGCTGCCCGCGCTGATGATCGCCCTGAATAACGGATCGGCCCATGTAGCGCCGGTTTCTCGTCTGCGTAAACCTACCGCCCGCACTGCTGATAAGGCTGATTGAATATGGAACTTGATCTCTGGACTCAGAGCCTCGTCACTGCAATGACTGCGTTGTGGACCAAAGTTGCGAACTTCATTCCGAACCTGTTTGGCGCACTGGTTGTGCTGCTGCTGGGTTTTGTCGTGGCCAAGCTGCTGGACACGCTGCTCTCAAAATTGCTCGCCAAATTGGGCCTTGATCGCCTGATGGGTGGCACCGGACTGACCAAATTGCTGTCCCGCGCCGGCCTCCAGGTGCCTATTTCGACGCTGATCGGCAAAATTGTCTACTGGTTCGTCCTGCTGATTTTTCTCGTTTCTGCCGCAGAATCCCTTGGACTTGAACGAGTTTCGGCTACGCTGGACATGCTGGCGCTGTATGTTCCGAAAGTATTCGGCGCGGCGCTGGTGCTGCTGGTGGGTGTCTTGCTGGCGCAACTGGCCAATGGGCTGGTACGTGGCGCGGCAGAAGGTGTAGGGCTGGATTACGCCGCGGGCCTGGGGCGGATTGCCCAGGGCCTGGTGATCATCATCAGTATTTCGGTTGCGATCAGCCAGTTGGAGGTCAAGACAGACCTGCTCAACCACGTGATTGTGATCGTCTTGATTACCGTTGGTCTGGCGGTTGCGCTGGCCATGGGGTTGGGAAGCCGGGAAATTGCCGGTCAGATTCTTGCGGGAATCTATGTGCGAGAGTTGTATCAGGTTGGGCAACAAGTGCGTGTTGGCGAGGTCGAAGGGCAGATCGAAGAGATCGGCACGGTGAAAACCACGGTGCTGACCGACGAGGGTGAGCTAGTCTCTCTCTCGAATCGGATTCTCCTGGAGCAGCATGTGAGTAGCCGCTAACCCGGCAAATCCTGCTAATGTATGCCGCCGCAAAATGCCCTGAGGGGTTGCGGCGGACATTGACCTGACTGTCGGCCCGACTTGTTTTGAATAAAGCTCAATCGCTCTCCACGCGCTACGACCCCCGCGAGCTCTCTGATGAGGAGTTGGTCGCGCGCTCGCATACCGAGCTGTTTCACGTAACGCGCGCCTATGAAGAACTGATGCGGCGTTACCAGCGAACATTATTTAACGTTTGTGCACGGTACCTGGGGAACGATCGTGATGCAGACGATGTCTGTCAGGAAGTGATGTTGAAGGTGCTGTACGGCCTGAAGAACTTCGAGGGCAAATCGAAGTTCAAGACGTGGCTCTACAGCATCACGTACAACGAGTGCATCACGCAGTATCGGAAGGAACGGCGTAAGCGTCGCTTGATGGACGCTTTGAGTCTGGACCCCCTCGAGGAAGCGTCTGAAGAAAAGGCGCCGAAACCCGAGGAGAAGGGCGGACTTGATCGCTGGCTGGTGTATGTGAACCCGATTGATCGTGAAATTCTGGTGCTACGTTTTGTCGCAGAGCTGGAGTTTCAGGAGATCGCAGACATCATGCACATGGGCTTGAGTGCAACAAAAATGCGGTACAAACGCGCTCTAGACAAATTGCGTGAGAAATTTGCAGGCATTGCCGAAACTTAGTTTGGCGCAAATATCTCTTACGTGTAGGCAAGTTCTGATAGACTTGCCGCCGAGTTGTCCCCCGGTTTGCGGGACTGCTTCACAATCACCAGATGGGGATTTAACGGATGAAACTGAAAAACACCTTGGGCTTGGCCATTGGTTCTCTTATTGCCGCTACTTCGTTCGGCGCGCTGGCACAAGGCCAAGGCGCAGTTGAAATCGAAGGCTTCGCCAAGAAAGAACAGTACGACAGCGATCGTAACTTCAAGAACAACGGCAACCTGTTCGGCGGCTCGGTTGGTTACTTCCTGACCGACGACGTAGAACTGCGTCTGGCCTACGACGAAGTACACAACGTACGTGCAGATGATGGTCGCAACGTAAAGGGCGCTGATACCGCTCTGGACGCTCTGTACCACTTCAACAACCCAGGCGACATGATCCGTCCATACGTTTCTGCCGGTTTCTCGGACCAGAGCATTGGCCAGAACGGTTCGGGTCGTAACCGCTCCACTTTCGCCAACGTTGGCGGCGGTGCCAAGCTGTACTTCACTGAAAACTTCTACGCCCGTGCTGGCGTTGAAGCTCAGTACAACATCGACCAGGGCGACACCGAGTGGGCTCCTAGCGTCGGTATCGGTGTGAACTTCGGTGGCGGCTCCAAGCCTGCTGCTGCTCCAGTTCCAGCACCGGCTGAAGTTTGCTCCGACAGCGACAACGATGGCGTTTGCGACAACGTTGACAAGTGCCCAGACACCCCAGCCAACGTAACTGTTGACGCTGATGGCTGCCCAGCAGTTGCTGAAGTTGTTCGTGTTGAGCTGGACGTGAAATTCGACTTCAACAAGTCGGTAGTCAAGCCTAACAGCTACGGCGACATCAAAAACCTGGCTGACTTCATGAAGCAGTACCCATCCACCACTACTGTTGTTGAAGGTCACACTGACTCCGTCGGTCCTGACGCTTACAACCAGAAACTGTCCGAGCGTCGTGCAAACGCCGTTAAGCAAGTTCTGACCAACCAGTACGGTGTTTCGCCGTCCCGCGTTCAGTCTGTTGGCTACGGCGAATCCCGCCCAGTTGCTGACAACGCCACTGAAGCTGGTCGCGCTGTAAACCGTCGCGTAGAAGCGAAGGTTGAAGCTCAAGCTAAGTAATTAGCTCGCAGCTCAAGAAAAGCCCGGCTTAGGCCGGGCTTTTCTTTGTCTGCGATTTGGTGAAGAGGGAGTAATAGGTAGGGTTCAGGCTGATTGATCGGCCACCATCGCGGGCAAGTCGCGCTCCCACAGAGATGAAGTTGCACAGGCTGCCACGGCACCGATCACCAGGATCGCCGGGCTCTTCAACTGAAAGCTGAGGGCATCCTCTTCCATTGCTGTCAGGTCGCTCCGGCATTCCCGTTGGTGCGGCAGCGAAGCGTTTTCGATCATCGCCACGGGAGTATCGGCGGCCATTCCACCGGCCAGCAGTTGCTCACGAATCTCGCTCAGTTTTGCGACACCCATATAGACCACCAACGTGGTGCCGCCTTGAGCCAGGGCCTGCCAGTTCAGGCTACTGTCATCCTGAGTGTGCGCCGTGACCAGTGTCACGCCACGGGCGACACCCCGCAGTGTCAGTGGAATATCACATTGGGTCGCGCCGGCAAGGCCAGCGGTGATGCCATTGACCAATTCAACCTCGACCCCTCGTTCACGTAACCACTGCGCCTCTTCACCGCCGCGTCCGAAGATGCACGGATCGCCACCCTTGAGCCGCACCACGCATTTGCCGTGGCGGGTATAACGCAGCATCAGGCGATGAATGAAGGCTTGAGGCGTGGAGCGACAGCCGCCGCGCTTGCCCACGGGAATAATTCGCGCATTCGGGCAATGCTCCAGTACCGCAGGATTGACCAGATCGTCGATCAACACCACGTCCGCTTCGCGCAACGCACGAACCGCCTTGAGGGTCAGCAATTCCGGATCGCCGGGACCCGCACCCACCAGCCAGACTTTTGCGCTCATAGTGTTTTCCTCACGAGGTGACGGCGACTGGCTGCGCAGTGGCGGCCAGTAAACGCTTGATTTCCGGGACGCAGGAGCCGCATTGCGTGCCGCAGCCCAATTCTTGTTTCAAACCTTGCAAGTCCAGGCCACGGCTGATTCCGGCACAGATTGCGTTCTGGCTGACGTTCATGCAGTTGCACAGGGTTTTGCTGCCGGATGCAGGGGCGCCAGCGTTGCCTGGTGGCGCACTCAACGGTGCCAGCAGCCAACGGCGCAGTTGTTCGTCGGCGCGACCTTCGAGCCACAGGCTTTGCAGCCAATGTTGGGCGAGTGTTTCACCGGCCAGGCGAATCGCGGTGATCCGGCCGTTCTCGATACGCACCCGTTTACCGATCGAGCGCCGGGGGTCGTCGTAGGCCAATACCGGGCCGTCGTTGAGCCCCAGGCATTGATCGATATCACGCAACAACTGCGGCTCTGGCGCGGTGGCGCTGGCGGCGCGTATCAGCAGCGCGGGACGCTCACGGCCGGCCAAGCTGAGGCTGGCGTAGGAAAACGCCTCGCAGAGTGGTCGCAACGTCTCCAGGTGCTGTTGAACATCACCTTCGATCAGGGCGAAAAGCTGCCAGGGCAAATGCACAGGCTCGAGCCGCACACCGCTGTGTTTGAGTTCCGGTTGCTTCGACAACGGATCGAAGGCGGGAAGGGTGAGGGTATTCACACCGCCCTTGAGAAAGCGGTCGCCCCAATGCATCGGCAGGAAAGCCTGGCCCGGACGTACGCTGTCGTCGCTGCTGACCGGCAGGATCACCGCGCCCCGGCGACTTTTCAGATTGATCAGGTCGCCAGGTTGCAGGCGATGCCGACGCAGTTCATCCGGGTGTAGGCTCAACACGGCTTCGCTGACATGGCCGAACAGTTGCGCGGCGGTGCCGGTGCGGCTCATGCCGTGCCATTGATCGCGCAGGCGACCGGTGATCAAGGTCAGCGGGAAACGCGCATCGCGTTGTTCCTTGGCGGCGCGATAGGGGTCGGTCACGAACTGCGCACGCCCGCTGGCGGTCGGGAATACCCCGTCAAGGTACAACCGCGCGGTGCCTTCGCGGGCTCCGGCGGGGAAGGGCCATTGCTGCGGTCCGAGCTGGTCGATCAACTCATGACTGATCCCGGACAGGTCGAGGTCGCGGCCGCGAGTCAGTTGTTTGTATTCGTCGAAGACCTGTGCCGGGGTTTCAAAGGCAAACAGGCTGGAGGCTCCGGGACGCAGGTGTTTTTCCAGACGCTGTGCGAAATCCACGGTGATCGCCCAATCGGGCCGTGCTTCACCGGGGGCGCCGATGGCTCGGCGGACGTGGGAAATGCGTCGCTCGGAGTTGGTAACCGTGCCGTCCTTTTCACCCCAACTGGCGGCGGGCAGCAACAGGTCGGCGAATGCGGCGGTTTCGGTGGTGTGGAAGGCTTCCTGCAACACCACGAACGGGCAGGCTTGCAGTGCCTCGCGCACAGAGGTCTGGTCCGGCAGCGACTGGGCAGGGTTGGTGCAGGCGATCCACAGGGCTTTGATCTTGCCGCTGCGCATCTGCTCGAACAGTTCGATGGCCGTGAGCCCGGTGTTTTCGGGCAGTTGATCGACGCCCCAGTAGGCGGCCACTTGCGCCCGGTGTTCGGCATTGGCCGCTTCGCGATGGCCTGGCAGCAGGTTTGACAAACTGCCGGTTTCCCGGCCGCCCATGGCATTGGGCTGACCGGTCAGCGAGAAAGGTCCTGCGCCGGGCCGACCGATTTGCCCGGTAGCCAAGTGCAGGTTGATCAGCGCGCTGTTCTTCGCGCTGCCGGCGGTGGACTGATTCAGCCCCATGCACCACAGCGACAGAAAGCTCGGTGACGTGCCGACCCATTCCGCGCATTGGTGCAGTTGCTCGACGCTGATGCCACAGAGTTGCGAGACCATTGCCGGGGTGTAGTCGCGTACCAGGTTTTTCAGCTCGGCCAAGCCTTCGGTGTGGGCCTTGATGAAGTCGCGGTCGATCCAGTCTTCCCACAGCAGCAAGTGTAAAATCCCATGGAACAACGCGACATCGGTACCGGGCAGAATCGCCAGGTGCAGGTCAGCCAGATCGCAGGTGTCAGTGCGCCGTGGGTCGATGACGATGACTTTCATCTGCGGACGATGGGATTTGGCTTCTTCCAGGCGACGAAACAGGACCGGGTGGGCGTAGGCCATGTTGCTGCCGACGATCATCACGCAGTCGCTCAGTTCCAGGTCTTCGTAGTTGCAGGGCGGAGCATCGGCGCCGAGGCTGCGCTTGTAGCCGACCACCGCTGAAGACATGCACAGCCGTGAATTGCTGTCGATGTTGTTGGTGCCCACCAGCGCCCGCGCCAGTTTGTTGAAGGCGTAGTAATCCTCGGTCAGCAATTGCCCGGAGATATAGAACGCGACGCTGTCCGGGCCGTGTTCGGCGATGGTCTTGGCGAAGACACTGGCGGCGTGATCGAGTGCGCTGTCCCAATCTGTGCGGCTGCGAGCCAGTCCTTTGCCCAGGCGCAGTTGCGGGTACAAGGCCCGCGCCGTCAGGTCGCCGGTCAGATGCAAGGTCGAACCTTTACTGCACAATTTGCCGAAGTTGGCCGGGTGCGCCGGATCGCCGCTGACGCCGAGAATGCGCTCGCCGTCGTGCTCGATCAGCACGCCGCAGCCGACCCCGCAGTAGCAGCAGGTGGAGGCGGTGATTTGGCGGTCCATCAGCTTGCTTCCCGCAGAGCCAGCAGCACCCGGCCATTTTCGACCCGTGCCGAATGATGGTGGGCACAGCCGATATCGGGAGCCTGGGCCTCGCCGGTTTCCAGGTCGATCTGCCAGTTGTGCAGCGGGCAGGCGACCCGTTTGCCGTAGATCAACCCCTGGGACAGCGGCCCGCCCTTGTGCGGGCAGCGGTCGTCGAGGGCGAAAACCTCATCGTCGCTCGTACGAAAAATCGCAATGTCGCCTTTCGGGCCGGCGACGATCCGCGAGCCAAGGGTGTTGATCTCTTCCAGTGCGCAGATATCCAGCCAGTTCATACCGACACCTCCAGGTTCTTCACGGGAATGACTTCGAATTCTTTTTTCAGCAGTGGTTGCTCGAGGCGTTCTTTCCACGGGTCCTGTTCGAACGACAGGGAGAATTGCAGGCGTTCGTTGAGTGCCTTGCGCCGTACCGGGTCTTCCAGCACGGCTTTCTTGATGTGTTCCATGCCGACCCGTTGCAGGTAATGCACGGTGCGCTCGAGGTAGAAGGCTTCTTCACGGTACAGCTGCAGGAAAGCGCCGTTGTATTCGCGCACCTCTTCAGCGGTTTTCAACTTGACGAAGAATTCAGCGACTTCGGTCTTGATCCCGCCGTTGCCACCGATGTACATCTCCCAGCCGGAATCCACGCCGATAATTCCGACGTCCTTGATCCCCGCTTCCGAGCAGTTGCGTGGGCAACCGGAGACAGCCAGTTTTACTTTGTGTGGTGACCACATGTTGAACAGGTCATGTTCGAGCTCGATGCCCAGTTGCGTGGAATTCTGGGTGCCGAAGCGGCAGAACTCACTGCCGACACAGGTTTTCACGGTGCGGATGGATTTGCCATAGGCGTGGCCGGACGGCATGTCCAGGTCTTTCCAGACGCCCGGCAAGTCTTGCTTTTTGATCCCCAGCAAGTCGATGCGTTGGCCGCCGGTGACCTTGACCATCGGCACGTTGTACTTGTCGGCCACGTCGGCGATGCGCCGCAGTTCTGAAGGATTGGTCACACCGCCCCACATCCGCGGGACGACAGAGTAAGTGCCGTCTTTCTGAATGTTGGCGTGGGCGCGTTCGTTGATCAGGCGCGATTGCGGATCGTCCTTGGCTTCGCCGGGCCAGGTGGAAATCAGGTAGTAGTTGAGCGCCGGGCGGCAGGTGGCGCAGCCGTTCGGCGTGCGCCAGTTCAGGTAGCTCATGGTGCCGGCGATGGTCAGCAGATGCTGGTCGCGGATGGCCTGGCGGATTTGCCCGTGGTTGAGGTCGCTGCACCCGCAGATGGCTTTTTCGCTTTTCGGTTTGACGTCTGCCGCACCGCCCACGGTGTTGATCAGGATCTGTTCGACGAGGCCGGCACAAGAGCCGCAGGAGCTGGCGGCCTTGGTGTGTTTCTTCACGTCGTCGACGCTGAACAGCCCGTGTTCCTGAATGGCTTTGACGATGGTGCCTTTGCACACGCCGTTACAGCCGCAGACTTCGGCAGTGTCGGCCATGCTCATGGCTTTGTCCTGGCCTTGGTGTCCTACGTCGCCCAAGGCGTTTTCGCCGAACATCAAATGATCGCGGATCTCGCCGATGGCATGGTTCTCACGGATCTGCCGGAAATACCAGCCGCCGTCTGCCGTATCGCCGTACAGACAGGCGCCGACCAGCACGTCATCCTTGATCACCAGTTTTTTGTACACCCCGCCAATCGGGTCGGAGAGGGTGATGGTCTCGGTGCCTTCGCCGCCCATGAAGTCGCCGGCGGAGAACAGGTCGATGCCGGTGACTTTCAATTTGGTCGACGTCACCGAGCCCTTGTAAGTGGCGAAGCCCAGTTGGGCGAGGTGGTTGGCGCACACCTTGGCTTGTTCGAACAGCGGTGCGACCAGGCCGTAGGCGGTGCCGCGGTGGCTGGCGCATTCACCGATGGCGTACACCCGAGGGTCGTAGGTTTGCATTGTGTCGTTGACCAGAATCCCGCGGCTGCAAGGGATGCCGGCTTTTTCCGCCAGTTTGGTGTTGGGGCGAATGCCGGCGGCCATCACCACCAGATCGGCGGGGATGATGTCGCCGTTCTTGAACTGCACTGAGCCGACCCGGCCATTGCCGGCGTCGTGCAGGGCCTGGGTCTGTTCGCACAGGCGGAAATGCAGGCCACGGGCTTCCAGGGCGGTTTGCAGGAGTTGGCCGCTGGTTTTGTCCAGTTGGCGCTCCAGCAGCCATTCGCCGATGTGCACCACGGTGACGTGCATGCCCCGCAGCATCAGGCCGTTGGCGGCTTCAAGGCCCAGCAGGCCGCCACCGATGACCACGGCGTGCTTGTGGGTCTTGGCGGTGTCGATCATCACTTGGGTGTCGGCAATGTCGCGGTAGCCGATCACGCCCTGCAAGGTATTGCCGGGGATTGGCAGGATGAACGGGGTCGAGCCGGTGGCAATCAGCAGGCGGTCGTATTCAGCCTCAGTGCCGTCTTCGGCGATGACCCGGCGTTTGACCCGGTCGATCTCCACCACTTTGCGGTTGAGCAGCAGCTTGATGTTGTTTTCCAGGTACCAGTCCAGATCGTTGAGCACGATCTCTTCGAACGTCTGTTCGCCAGCCAGTACGGGGGACAGCAGGATGCGGTTGTAGTTGGTATGCGGTTCGGCGCCGAAGACCGTGATGTCGTACAGCTCATTACTCAGCTTGAGCAGTTCTTCCAGGGTACGAACCCCGGCCATGCCGTTGCCGATCATCACCAGTTTTAGTTTTTTCATCAGGTTCTCCGGGGAGCTCGGGCCTGCCTCATCAGGGCATTCAGACCTTGCTCGACAAAATTTTGCGCAAACAAAAAAAGGCGTCCCGCTAGCTAACTAGCGAGGACGCCTTTGTCCTTGTCCCGTTCTCTCGGGCAGCGCAGCCTTCTACGTTGAAGGCCGGGCTTTATGTCTGTTGGGAAAGGTAATGCAGTGGTTGTGCCAAGTCTCGCAAGGGCCGGATTTATGGGCTCTGGTCATGGGAGGAGGGTGTTTGCGTGCACCGGTTCAAGGCGCGATGCCCGGTTTTGAAGCAGAAAAATCAAAAGATCGCAGCCTACGGCAGCTCCCGCAGGAGATCGTGGGCTCCCGAAGGAGCTGCCGCAGGCTGCGATCTTTTGATCTTTTAACCGTGAAACAACAAAAACAGCAGCACCAGATTCACCAGCAACGACACCAGTGCCAACGTCCGCCAAACCTTCAACGGCTCGCGCTCCAGCAACGGTCTGGGTCGCACGCTCAAACTGCGTCGTTCTCCCTGTTCCAGCAGCAACAACCATTCTTCGGCCGTTTCAAAGCGCTGATCCGGGGCTACCGCCACCGCGCGCTCCAGACTTTGCGCGATCCATTCCGGCAGGTCGGGCCGGTAGCGACTGGCGCTGACAGGCACGCCAAACCGTGGGCGCTGGAACGCTTCGATTTCGCCGTAGGGATAATGCCCGGTGAGCAGGTAGTACAAGGTCACGCCGACGGCATACAGATCCTGTTGTGGTGTCGGCAGGTCGCCGCGGAACGCTTCTGGCGCGATATAGCTGGGCGTTCCAGGCAGGGCGAAGGCTTGATCTTCGGACAGCCCCGGACAGTAGGCGAGGCCGAAATCCAGCAGGCGCAACTCGCCGTCGTCCCCCAGCAGCAGATTCTCCGGTTTGATATCGCGATGCAGAATCTGCCGTCGATGCAGGATGCCGACAGCCCGCAGCAAGCGTTCGGCCAAGTCCTGCCATTGCGCCAGTGGCAGCGTTGTGACGCGCTCATGCAACTCAGCCAGGGTCGATCCGGAATACTCACGCATCACGTAATACAAATGCTGACGCTGACTGGCGGCATGGACTTCAGGGAAATGCCGACCGGCTACACGCTTGAGAAACCATTCCTCCGACAACAATGCCTGCCCGGCCTGGTGATCGTCACGCAGAGCGCCGGGCAAGGTTTTCAGTAGCCAGCGCTGTTGTTGTGCATCGCGCACCCGGTAGAGCAGCGATTGCTGGCTCTGGCCGAGGATCCCTTCGACCTGCCAGCCTTCGAAGGTCTGGCCCGGTTTCAGTGCAGGCGGCAGAGGCCATTGCTGCAGGTGAATCAGTGCATCGCCAATGCTGGTTTCGCCAAGGGCATCGACCCGCACCAGCAGGGCGCTGGCATTGTCCTGGCTGCCCGCCAGGTGCGCGGCGCTGACCAGGGTCTGCGCGGCACTGTTGAGGTCAGGTTGATCGCGCAGAATCGCCGCGATGGCGGTATCGCCCAGCACGGCCCAGATGCCGTCGCTGAGCAGCACGAAACTCTCGTTCAGGCGCAGTTCGCCATCCAGAAAGTCCAGCACCAGATGTTGATCCAGCCCCAGGGCCCGCTTGAGCACATGCTGCATGCCCGGCTGGTCCCAGACGTGATCCTCGCTCACCCGTTGCAAGGTGTCGGCGTGCCAGCGGTAAACCCGGCAATCGCCGACATGCGCCAGGGTGAAACGCCTGCCGCGCATCACCAGGGCACTGACCGTGGTCAGCAGCGGTTGCCCGCCGCCGTTGGCCTGCAGCCAGCGGTTTTGCGCCAGCAGCAGGCGATCGAGTGCCTGGGCGACACCCCAGGTTTCCGGTGTGGCGTAATAATCCAGCGCCAACGCCTGCAAGGTCGAACGGGCCGCGAGACCGCCATCGGCGCATTGGCTGACGCCGTCGGCGATGGCGAACAGGTAGCCCTTGCTCGCCGCCAGTGCCGGAGCCGGAGTGACCAGGCGCAGAGCGTCCTGGTTCTCTTCGCGAGGGCCGATGGCGCTGGCTTCGGCAAAACTCAGTTGCAGGCTCATTCAATCCTCACACGCGAGCCGCGGTGACGGCTGCCGAACCCCAAGTGGTTCTCCAGCGACGTTTCACCCCGTGCAGACCGAACCAGGCGAGTACGCCGAGGCTGGCGAACAACCACAAGGCCATTTGATAGCTGCCGGTACTTTGCTTGATCGCGCCCATGCCGGCCGCCAGTGCGAAGCCACCGATGCCACCGGCCATGCCGATCAAACCGGTCATCACACCGATCTCCCGACGAAAACGCTGTGGGACCAACTGGAATACGGCACCGTTACCTGCACCTAAACCGAGCATAGTGCAGACGAAAAGCGCCAATGCTGCGTAGGAACTCGGCAGATTGAAACCCACGGTCGCAATGCAGATCGCTGCCACGGTGTACATCGCCAACAGGGTGCGAATCCCGCCGAAGCGATCCGCCAGCGCGCCACCCAACGGACGCATCAGGCTGCCACCGAATACACACGCCGCGGTGTAGTAGCCGGCGGTCACCGGGCTCAAGCCGTACTGGTCGTTGAAGTAGCCGGGCAGGGCGCTGGCCAGACCGATGAAGCCGCCGAAGGTCACGCTGTAGAAAAACATGAACCACCAGCTGTCGCGGTCACCCAGGGCCTTGAGGTAGTCGGCCATGGACTTGGCTTTCGGCCGCTCAGGGGCGTTCTTGGCCAGCCAGGCGAAGACGATCAGGGTCAGGATCAACGGGATCAGGGCGAAGCCGAACACGTTGCTCCAGCCATACGCGGCGGCCAGCACCGGAGCGATCAGGGCGGCCAGCACGGTGCCCGAGTTACCGGCACCGGCGATGCCCATGGCTTTGCCTTGGTGCTGCGGCGGATACCATTGCGAGGCCAGCGGCAGGGCGACGGCGAAGGACGCACCGGCCATGCCGAGGAACAGGCCCAGCAACAGCGCCTGCTCGTAACTGTGGATGCCGACTTTCCAGGCAACGAGCAGGGCGCTGATGACGATTATCTGGCCGATGATCCCGGCGGTTTTTGGCGACAGGCGATCAGCCAGCAGGCCCATCGCAAAGCGCAATACGGCACCGGCCAGAATCGGCGTGGCCACCACCAGCCCGCGCTGTTGGGTGGTCAGGTGCAGGTCAGCGGCGATCTGCACCGCCAGGGGGCCGAGCAGGTACCAGACCATGAAGCTCAGATCGAAATAGAGGAAGGCTGCGAACAGTGTCGGGGTATGGCCGGATTTCCAGAAGCTTGAATTCATCGCGCACCTCAGCTGTCAGGCGTATCAAGAAGGAGTCATGAGCTTGCAGGTGGGGCGCCGCAACGGCCGCACCACCAGCCCCGGTCTCTGGGGCCAAAACGGAAAAACGCCGCTACCTGATTCGCAAAAGGGGGCGAATGAGGTGAGCGACGTCTTTGTCGTAGGTGGGGCAACCGCCGTTGGTTACCTTGCAGGGATTACTTAGCGAGATCTGTGCCAACAATCTGCTTTTTGTGGCGAGGGGGCTTGCCCCCGTTCGGCGGCGAAGCCGTCGCAAGGCCTGTGTGCGAGGACTTCTGAAGGAATGCAAGGGGCCGCTTCGCAGCCCAACGGGGGCGAGCCCCCTCGCCACAATGATCGGATCAACCGAGCAGTTCACTCATGGCAATGATCTGTTCCGCCACCTGTATCAGCTTCTGCTGGCGGCTCATGGCCTGGCGGCGCATCAGGGTGTAGGCCTCTTCTTCGTTGCAGTCCTTCATCTTCATCAGCAGCCCCTTGGCCAGCTCAATGCGCTTGCGCTCGGCCAGTTGCTGGTCGCGGGCGTGCAGTTGCGCGCGCAGGGCCTGATCGCTTTCAAAGCGAGCCATGGCCACGTCGAGAATCGGCTGCAAGCGTTGTGCGTGAATGCCTTCGACGATGTAGGCACTGACGCCGGACTTGATCGCCTGGCGCATCACGCCGGGATCGTGCTCGTCGGTGAACATCACGATTGGCCGTGGTTGGTCGCGAGTAACCAGCACCACTTGTTCCATCACATCGCGGCTCGGTGACTCGGTATCGATCAGGATCACGTCCGGACGCACCGTTTCGACGCGCGCGGGCAGGTCAATGGTCAGGCCGGATTCGTCGATGACTTCGAACCCGGCTTCGATCAGGGCCGCTTTCAGACGCCCGACTTTTTTCGCGGTGTCATTGATCAGCAGGATACGCAACATATTCGCAGGCTCCTGTCAGCGGCTGGCGAGAAGGGGGGCGCTGTCGCTCATGGCGTGCAGCGTGAAGCTGCGGGCATAGCCGGCCGGGTCCGAACCGTCCCAGACTTTGCCGTCGATCAGTTGACTGCTGCGCATTTCCTGAACCTGGGCGGGCACGCCGACAGCGGTGGCGGCCTCTCGGTATAAGTCTAGTTGCTGGACCTGACGGGCCACGCCGAGGTAATCCGGGTCGTCACGCAATAAGCCCCAGCGACGGAACTGGGTCATGAACCACATGCCGTCGGACAAATACGGCAGATTGACCTCTCCGCCACTGTGGAAACGCATCGCATGCGGGTCTTGCCAGTGATTGCCCAGGCCGTCGGTATAGTCGCCGAGCAAACGCGGTTCGATGCAATCGAGCGGGGCATCCAGGTATTCGGGGGCGCTCAACAGTTGCGCGGTGCTGCGGCGATTTTCGCGGCTGGCTTCAATGAAGCGGCTGGCCTCGAGGATCGCCATCACCAGGGCCCGGGCGGTATTGGGGTATTGCTCGACGAAGGCGCGGGTGCAGCCGAGGACTTTTTCCGGGTGGTCGGGCCAGATGGTCTGGGTGGTGGCCATGGTGAAACCGAGATTCTGTTGCACCGCACTGGCAGCCCACGGTTCGCCGACGCAGAACCCGTCGATGCGCCCGGCTTGCAGGTGCGCGACCATTTGTGGCGGCGGCACCACCACGCTGTCGACATCCTGCAACGGATGAATGCCCTGGCTCGCCAGCCAGTAATACAGCCACATGGCGTGGGTGCCTGTGGGAAATGTCTGGGCGAAGGTCAGTTTTGGGCGACTTTGGTGCACGTGATGGTCCAGTGCTTCAGGACTGGTCACGCCCAAGGCCTGCAAGCCGTGGGAGAGGTTGATGCTCTGGCCGTTCTGGTTCAGGCCCATGAGCACGGCCATGTCGGTGGAGGCTACGCCGCCGATGCCCAGGTGCACGGCGTAAATCAGGCCGTACAGGCTGTGGGCGGCGTCGAGTTCGCCGCTGACCAGTTTGTCCCGCAGGTTGGCCCAGGACGACTGGCGCTTGAGGTTCAGGGTCAGACCGTAAGGCTGGGCGAAGCCCTGGGTGGCGGCGACCACCACTGAGGCGCAGTCGCTCAGAGCCATGAAGCCAAGGTTTATTTCGGTTTTTTCCGGGGCATCGCTGCCGTTGACCCAGGCCAGTGGGCCGGCTGATGGTTCATTCATCGATTTGCACCTTCCAAAAAAAACGTCGTCCCATGGCCTCTGCGCGAGCAGAGCCGGTGACGACGCCATTGTCCTTCCACTCATTCCGTCGTTGGCATGAGTGCTGATGATCATGTTGGTGCAAGGCATATGCCATCGCTGGCTGATTTTGTCGTGCGCCTCGCCTGTGGACTCGATGCGCGGCTATAATCGCCGCCTCTCATCGCCACCCGAGTCAAGCCTGCCCATGTACACCCTGGCCCGTCAGCTGCTGTTCAAACTTTCCCCGGAAACCTCCCACGATCTGTCCCTGGACCTGATCGGCGCGGGCGGGCGTTTGGGCCTCAACGGCTTACTGTGCAAGGCACCGGCGAAAATGCCGGTGACGGTCATGGGCCTGGAATTCCCGAACCCGGTGGGTCTGGCGGCCGGTCTGGACAAGAACGGCGCGGCGATCGACGGATTTGCCCAACTGGGTTTCGGTTTCGTCGAAATCGGTACCATTACCCCGCGTCCGCAACCGGGTAATCCGAAACCGCGGATTTTCCGCTTGCCCCAAGCCGAGGCGATCATCAACCGCATGGGTTTCAACAACCTCGGCGTCGATCACTTGCTCGCTCGCGTGGCGGCAGCCAAGTACAAGGGCGTGCTGGGTATCAATATCGGCAAGAACTTTGATACGCCGGTTGAACGTGCGGTTGACGACTACCTGATCTGCCTGGACAAGGTCTACGCACACGCCAGCTACGTGACGGTCAATGTCAGCTCGCCGAACACACCGGGCCTGCGCAGCCTGCAATTCGGCGATTCGCTCAAGCAATTGCTCGCCGACCTGGCCACGCGCCGGGCGGAATTGGCCCTGCGCCACGGCAAACATGTGCCTTTGGCGATCAAGATCGCACCGGACATGAGCGATGAAGAAACCGCTCAAGTCGCCCAGGCGTTGATCGAAACCGGGATGGATGCGGTGATCGCCACCAACACCACCCTGAGCCGCGTCGGCGTCGAAGGCCTGGAGCACGGTGACGAGGCGGGCGGGTTGTCCGGCGCACCGGTTCGCGACAAGAGCACCCACACCGTGAAGGTGCTGGCGGCGGAACTGGCCGGTCGCTTGCCGATCATCGCCGTGGGCGGTATCACTGAAGGCAAGCACGCGGCTGAGAAAATCACTGCGGGTGCGAGCCTGGTGCAGATCTATTCGGGCTTTATCTATAAAGGCCCGGCACTGATTCGTGAATCGGTAGATGCCATCGCCGCGTTGCGCTGAAGCCTGATTTGGGCCCTGATGGTGGGGGCTTTTGTGGCGAGGGAGCTTGCTCCCGCTCGGCTGCGAAGCAGTCGTAAATCCTGCAACCGCGTTTTACCTGACACTCCGGGTTGATTGGTTTTGGGGCCGCATCGCAGCCCAGCGGGAGCAAGCTCCCTCGCCACAGAAACGACCTCACCACCGTAGTTTCTTTGCAGGCATAAAAAAGGGCTCCCCGAAGGAGCCCCTGGGCCGAAGCCCGCCGTCCGGATAGGACGTGCGTGGTTAAGTCGTAGCGTAATCAGATTGTCGTGTCGGAGTGTGTGCCCTGTATTAGCCGACGGCGTGAAGTTCGTTGAGTCTGTGGATTCCCGCAGTGCCGGTCATACCGTCCCAATTGTCGCCGCGTCCTTCTCGCCAGCCATTGATCCAGGCTTGGCGTACCGACGGTAGAGTAAAAGGGCAAAGCTCACGGGATTTACCACCAACGCCATATTGATATCCGCGCAAAAATGCTCTTTCCAACGGATCACGCTTAAGTCTTCTCATAGGGTGTTTCCCTCACTTGTTGACTGTATGTATCGCGTCGACCTCAATCGAGGTCAGGCAGAAAAATTCTGCCGTTGGTGGCTCGCTGCCGGCGTCGCGAGCCAAGGTGTTGACGCCGTTGCGACGTCAACCTGAGTGGAGTTCTAACCAATGCGTCACATCGAGGGAATGACCGTTTTGTCATAAGAACGTAACCATAAAGATGGTATGGCCATAAGTAACACGATATTTGTGCCGTGTTGATTGGCCAAAGCCCGGTATGATCGGCCCTTCGCTGGGATGCTGGGGGTTGCGCCTTAACGAGAATGACACCCGTTGCTCTTGGGTATTATTCGACGAAGGGTCGACTTATGACATTTTGTTTCATCAACTTTTTTATCTGCCCTGGCATCTAAGCTCTTTTAACCCGAGCAGTCAGGGTGGGACGGCACACCTTCGTGCCACGCGGGCGTTCTGTTAGAAAAACGCCTGATTGAAAACCGGATCGGCAACGCGTTGCCGGTTCACTTAGCTAAAGGCTCTGGAATTACCATGTCCGATCGTTTCGAACTCTTCCTCACTTGCCCCAAAGGCCTTGAAGGTCTGCTCATCGAGGAAGCCGTCGGGCTTGGCCTTGAGGAAGCACGCGAGCACACCTCGGCTGTGCGCGGCATGGCCACCATGGAAACCGCTTATCGCCTGTGCCTGTGGTCGCGTCTGGCGAACCGGGTGCTGTTGGTGCTCAAGCGCTTCCCGATGAAGGACGCCGAAGATCTCTATCACGGCGTGCTGGATATCGATTGGCAAGACCACATGCTCAACGACGGCACCCTGGCCGTCGAATTCAGCGGTCACGGCTCTGGCATCGACAACACGCACTTTGGCGCCTTGAAGGTCAAGGATGCCATCGTCGACAAACTGCGCACCCCGCAAGGCGATCGCCCGTCCATCGACAAGCTCAACCCGGACCTGCGCGTTCACCTGCGTCTGGACCGTGGCGAAGCCATCCTGTCCCTCGACCTGTCCGGGCACAGCCTGCACCAGCGCGGTTATCGCTTGCAGCAAGGCGCGGCGCCGCTGAAGGAAAACCTCGCGGCAGCGATTCTGATCCGTTCCGGCTGGCCGCGCATTGCCGCCGATGGTGGCGCGCTGGCTGACCCGATGTGCGGTGTCGGCACGTTCCTGGTGGAAGCCGCCATGATCGCCGCCGATATGGCGCCGAACCTGCGCCGTGAGCAGTGGGGCTTCACCGCCTGGCTCGGTCACGTACCGGCGCTGTGGAAAAAACTCCACGAAGAAGCCACTGAACGCGCCGCGGCCGGCCTGGCCAAGCCACCGCTGTGGATTCGCGGTTACGAAGCCGACCCACGCCTGATTCAACCGGGCCGCAACAACGTCGAACGTGCCGGCCTGAGCGAGTGGATCAAGATTTACCAGGGCGAAGTGGCAACGTTCGAGCCGCGCCCGGACCAGAACCAGAAAGGCCTGGTGATCTGCAACCCTCCGTACGGCGAGCGTCTGGGCGATGAGGCGAGCCTGCTCTACCTCTACCAGAACCTCGGTGAGCGTCTGCGTCAGGCGTGCTTGAACTGGGAGGCGGCGGTGTTCACCGGTGCTCCGGACCTGGGCAAGCGCATGGGCATCCGCAGCCACAAACAGTATTCGTTCTGGAACGGCGCGTTGCCGTGCAAATTGCTGTTGATCAAGGTCACGCCAGACCAGTTCGTCACCGGCGAGCGTCGCACCCCGGAACAGCGTCAGGCCGAGCGTGAACAGGCGGCCTACGATGAAGCACCGAGTGAGCCGCAAGAGCGCAAGTACAACAAGAACGGCAATCCGATCAAACCGGCTCCGGCACCCGCCCCGGTGATCGAGCAGCCGCGCCTGAGCGAAGGTGGGCAGATGTTTGCCAACCGTCTGCAAAAGAACGTCAAGGCGCTGGGCAAGTGGGTCAAGCGTGAAGGCATCGACTGCTACCGCGTCTACGATGCCGACATGCCGGAATATTCCATGGCCATCGACCTGTATCACGACTGGGTCCACGTTCAGGAATACGCCGCGCCGAAATCCATCGATCCGGAAAAAGCCTCGGCGCGGATGTTCGATGCCCTCGCGGCAATCCCGCAGGCGTTGAACATCGACAAGAGCCGCGTGGTGGTCAAGCGTCGCGAACGTCAGAGCGGCACCAAGCAGTACGAACGCCAGAGCGCCCAGGGCAAGTTCAACGAGGTTAACGAAGGCGGCGTGAAGCTGCTGGTGAACCTCACCGACTACCTCGACACCGGGTTGTTCCTCGACCACCGGCCGATGCGCATGCGGATTCAGAAAGAGGCGGCCGGCAAACGCTTCCTCAACCTGTATTGCTACACCGCGACGGCCAGTGTGCATGCGGCCAAGGGCGGTGCGCGCAGCACCACCAGCGTCGATCTGTCGAAAACTTACCTGGACTGGGCGCGGCGAAATCTGTCGCTGAACGGTTTCTCCGACAAGAACCGTCTGGAGCAGGGCGACGTGATGGCCTGGCTCGACGCCTGCCGTGACGAATACGACCTGATCTTCATCGACCCGCCGACCTTCTCCAACTCCAAACGCATGGAAGGGATCTTCGACGTGCAGCGTGACCAGGTGCAGTTGATCGACCTGGCCATGGCGCGACTGGCACCGGGTGGGGTGTTGTACTTCTCCAACAACTTCCGCAAGTTCCAGCTCGAGGAAAACCTCACCGAGCGTTATGCCGTTGAAGAAATCACGGCCCAGACCATCGATCCGGATTTCGCCCGTAATGGCAAGATCCACCGTGCCTGGAAGATCACTGCTCGCTGACACTTGAGCCTGATTGGATCCACAGAGCCTTGATTTTTAAAGGCTCTTTGGTTCTTTCAGTGCTGGTCAAATTAGTGGCTAATAGCTATAACTCAACTCATGGCCAATGGGCTTTCCGGCACCTGGCGTTATGAGTTGCGTTTATGTCGTTACACGCCGTGCGCCCCAAGATCCTGGGTTTTATCAGCGAAGATGTCTCGGCCTGGCTGGTCGCGCTGCTGGTATTGCTCGTCGGCGGGATTCTTACGGGGTTGCTGGCCTGGGCAACACTCAATCAGTTTCATCAGCAAATGCGGCAACGTTTCCAACTGCTCGCCAGTGAACGCTACAGCCGTATCGTAGAACGTTTCGAAGATCAGGAGCAGCGCCTTGATGGCCTGCGCCGGTTCTTCGCCAATTCCGAGTCGGTGTCCCGCGAGGAATTCGACGGTTACGCCAAACCTCTTTTGCGGCGCACTCAAGCCTATTCCTGGGCACCACGGGTTTCCCGCGCCGAACGCCCCTTGCTTGAACGCTTCGTGCATGACGAAGGCTTGAGCAATTTCACCTTTCGCGAACTCACCGCCGACGGCCAGTTGCAACCGGCCGCGGAACGGGACGAGTACGTGCCGGTGCTCTATACACAAACCCAGAGCCGACTGCCCACGCCGCTGGGTTACGACCTGCTGGCCCAGCCCCTGCGCCGTTCGACCCTGGAGCGTGCCGATCGAACTGGCCGCATGGTTGTCTCGCAACCATTGCATCTGGTAGGCATTGAGCCTGCCTATTCACGGGGTGTGTTGCTGGTGGCACCGGTCAGCCGTCAGCAGCTGCCGGGCACCACGCCCGCCGGGTATGTGATGGCGGTGATCAGCATGCGCCAGCTGCTGGCGGACGGGCTGCCGGAAGAGAATCATGATTCTCTCTCGGTGCGCATTCTCGACTTGTCCACCGATGACCAACACGAAGTGCTGTACGAGTCGACCAACCCGGCGGGGGCCAGTGACTTATCCTCCACGCGCTTGCTGCGCCTGGCCGACCACGATTATCAAGTGGATATGCGCCCCAGTGCTGCGTTCCTGCAAGCCAACCATTCTTCAGTGACCAGCCAGGTGGTGCTGGGTGGTTTACTCAGCTTGTTGCTCAGTGTGTTTCTCTATGTGTTGGTCAGCCAGCGGCAACGGGCGCTGAAAATGGTCGAGCAACGGACCGAGGAACTGCACGCCCGTGAGCAAGAGCTGCGCGGCACGCATGGCCAATTGCGCGGCGTGCTGGATGCTGCGACTCAGGTGGCGATCATCGCCACCGACCTGCGGGGGATCGTCAGCACTTTCAATGCCGGTGCCGAGCACATGCTTGGTTACTCCAGTGCGCAGACCGTGGGCCACATGACCCTGGAAAACCTGCACCTGCCCCGGGAGCTCGAGGCGCGGTCGGCGGAGTTGAGCGCGCGCTATGGCAAGCCGATTCCGACCTGTCAGGCCATGTTGGTCGAAGGCGGGGAAGAGGGCGGTCATGAAGCCCGGGAGTGGACGCTGGTGCGCCGCGACGGCAGCCATTTGACGGTGAACATGCTGGCGACTCCGGTCCTCGACGAACAAGGCTTGTGGGTCGGGTACTTGGCGATTTGCATCGACATCACCGAACGCAAGCGCGTCCACGAGGCTCTGGCGGCGCGGGACCTGTTGTTGAAGAAGCTCAGTGCCCATGTGCCCGGCGGGATTTACCAGTTCAAGATGGAGTTCGATGGGCGCTTCAGCATTATCTACGCCAGCGACGGGATGCGCGAGATCTACGAACTCGAATTGGAGGTACTGCTGAGCAATGCCGAAGCGGTGTTCTCGCGGATTCATCCTCAGGACTCGCGCCGGGTCCGCGCGTCGATCCAGGTGTCGGCGGACAACCTCAGCCCCTGGCGCGAAGAGTATCGCGTGCAATTGCCCGAGCGTGGCCTGCGCTGGGTCCGCGGCGAAGCAACGCCGGAGGAACTGCCCGGTGGCGGTGTGCTGTGGCATGGCTACATTTCGGACATTTCCGACCTCAAGCGGGTGGAAGAGGAGTTGCGCGCACTGTCGGTGACCGACTCATTGACCGGGATCTATAACCGCCGCTACTTCCAGGAGCGCCTGACCACCGAAATGGCCCGGGTCGAGCGCGGCGGTGGCGAGTTGTCGGTGATCATGCTCGACATCGACCACTTCAAACGCATCAATGACCAGCACGGCCATGCCGTGGGCGATCGGGTATTGCAGGCGGTGTGTGAGCGTATTGGCCGTCGCCTGCGGCGCACCGATGTGTTCTGTCGCCTGGGGGGCGAAGAGTTCATGGTGCTCTGTCCGGACATCGACGGCGAGCAGGCTCATGTGCTGGCCTTGGAACTATGGCAAGGGTTGCGCAGTTCGCCGATCGACGAGGTGGGGATCGTTACCGCGAGTTTCGGGATTGCCAGCTGGCGGGCCGGGGAAGGCGCGGATGCGTTGCTGTTGCGGGCGGATTCGGGGGTTTACGCGGCGAAGCAGGCGGGAAGGGATCGGGTTGAAGGGCAGATGAGCTAGGTCTGCATACAGACCCTGTTGGAGATTCTATGTTGCAGGGTTGCCCTGCAACATAGAATCTCCGACATTGGATCTGAGGTGTTCTATGGATCCGGTTACAACACCGATGCCGTGGTCGGCAGTTTCGGCTGGCGATACAGGTCCAGCAGCACCTGATCCAGCACCGAAGACGCGCCAAACGGAGCCTTGTCGTTAAGGATCGCCACCACCGCCCAGGTATTGCCATTGACATCGCGGCTGAAGCCGGAGATGGCACGCACGGTGTTCAGGGTGCCAGTCTTGACGTGGGCTTCACCGGTCATGGCCGTGCGCTTCAGGCGTTTGCGCATGGTGCCGTCGGTGCCGGCAATCGGCATCGAGCTGATGAACTCGGCGGCGTACGGGCTGCGCCAGGCGGCTTGCAGCATCGCGGCCATTTCACGCGCGCTTACCCGTTCGGCGCGGGACAGGCCGGAGCCGTTCTCCATCACCAGGTGCGGTGCGGTGATGCCTTTCTGCGCCAGCCACTGACGCACCACGCGCTGGGCCGCTTTGGCGTCATCACTGTCGGCGTCGGTGCGGAACTTCTGGCCCAGGCTCAGGAACAACTGCTGAGCCATGGTGTTGTTACTGTATTTGTTGATGTCGCGAATGATTTCCGCCAGGTCTGGCGAGTAGGCCCGGGCCAGCACCTTGGCGCTGCTCGGCGTCGGTGCCAGACGATCCTGGCCCTGGATGCTGCCGCCCAGTTCCTTCCAGATCGCGCGCACGGCGCCGGCGGTGTAGGTCGCGTGGTCGAGTAGCGACAAGTAGGTCTGGGAGCTGCAACCTTCGCCCAACTGGCCGCCGACGGTCACGGTGACGCTGCCATCAGCCTGGGTCACCGGGTTGTAGCGCACGCCCCCGGTGCATTGCTTGGAGTTGAGCGCCTTGACCTGATTGTCGATGCGGATGCTGGCAATCGGCGGCTCGACCGACACCAGGACCTTGCCCGAGTCGTTGCGGGCCACGAATCGCAGGGCCTTGAGGTTGACCAGCAGTGCGTCGGGCTTGACCAGGAACGGTTTGTTCTCGTCATTGCCGTCGTCGTTGAACTCGGGCAGTTGCGGCTGCACGAAGAAGCCGCGGTCCAGCACCAGGTCACCGGTGACCTGGGTCACGCCATTGGCGCGCAAGTCGCGCATCAGCAGCCAGAGTTTTTCCATGTTCAGCTTCGGATCGCCGCCACCCTTGAGGTAGAGGTTACCGTTGAGGATGCCACCGCTGAGGGTGCCGTCGGTGTAGAACTCGGTTTTCCACTGATGGTTCGGGCCAAGCATTTCCAGCGCCGCATAGGTGGTGACCAGTTTCATGGTCGAGGCCGGGTTGACCGAAACGTCAGCGTTATAAACGGTTGGGGTGCCCGGGCCATTAAGCGGGATCATCACCAGCGACAAGGCACTGTCCGGCAATTTGCTGGCCTTGAGGGCCTTTTCAACGTTGGGCGACAGGGCGGTGTTGATCGGTGCGGCGGAAACGGGGAGGGCCAGGGGCAGAAGAAGGCTGGCCAGCAGCAATGGACGCAAAGATTTGATCATCTGAAATAAAACCCTACAGCCGAGGGGAAAAAAGACGAGGGCATGGTGATAAATTCCCTCAGCGGTCATGAAAGTGTCGGCATTATGCCCCAAGGTGCAAGGGCTTGTGCCGCACCTTGGTCGACTAATCCGCTATTTTTTTACCGACGGTAGACGTCGCGCCGTTCTGAGGCGGGTAATCGGCGCCTTAAACTGCTAAAGTGCCGCCCGTTATTACTTATGAGGATTGTTCCAATGGCGACTAACCGTTCCCAGCGTCTGCGCAAAAAACTGTGCGTCGATGAATTTCAAGAGCTGGGTTTCGAACTGAACCTGGATTTCAAAGAAGATTTGGCTGATGAAGCCATTGATGCTTTCCTCGACGCGTTCCTGAAAGAAGCCATGGAAGCCAACGGTCTGGGTTATGTGGGCGGCGATGACTTCGGTCTGGTTTGCCTGCAGAAGCGTGGCTCGGTGACCGAAGCACAGCGTGCCGCTGTTGAAGCCTGGCTCAAGGGCCGTAGTGAATTGACCAGCGCTGAAGTCAGCCCGCTGATCGACGTCTGGTACCCGGAAAAGCCGATCAATCCGGTAGCCTGATGTTCAAAAAAACGGCGACCCAAGGGTCGCCGTTTTTTTCAGGCCTTGCGCCAATTCAGAATCACCAGCGTCAACACCCCCGCGACAATCCCCCAGAACGCCGAACCGATGGAAAACAGCGTCAGCCCCGATGCCGTCACCATAAAGGTAATCAGCGCCGCTTCCCGTTCCTGCACTTGCGCCATGGCAATGCTCAGCCCGTTGATGATTGAGCCGAACAGCGCCAGCGCGGCAATCGACAGCACCAGTTCTTTAGGCAACGCGGCAAACAACGCCGCCAGTGTCGCGCCGAACACTCCGGCAATCCCGTAGAAAATCCCGCACCAGACCGCGGCCGTGTAGCGCTTGTTGCGATCCTCATGGGCGTGCGGCCCGGTGCAGATCGCTGCGCTGATGGCGGCCAGGTTGATGCCGTGGGAGCCGAACGGTGCCAACAGCAGCGAGGCAATCCCAGTGGTGGTGATCAGCGGCGAGGCCGGGACGTTGTAGCCGTCGGCGCGCAAAACGGCGATGCCCGGCATGTTCTGCGAGGTCATCGCCACCACGAACAGCGGGATGCCGATGCTGATGGTCGCGGCCAGGGAGAAATGCGGCGTGGTCCAGACCGGCGTCGCGACTTCCAGGTGAAAGCCACTGAAATCCAGCAACCCCATGAAACCGGCCAGCGCGGTGCCGATCAACAGTGCCGCAAGCACGGCGTAGCGTGGCGACAGGCGCTTGACCAGCAGATACGTGAAGAACATCCCCAGGACCAGCGCGGTGCGGTGCTGGGCGGCGACGAAAATCTCGCTGCCGATCTTGAACAGAATCCCCGCCAGCAACGCCGCCGCCAACGAGGCCGGAATCTTTTTCACCAGCCGTTCGAAACTGCCCGTCAGGCCGCACACGGTCACCAACACTGCGCAAGTAATGTAGGCGCCGATGGCCTCGCCGTAGCTGACACCGCCCAGGCTGGTGATCAGCAACGCCGCGCCGGGGGTCGACCAGGCAATGGTAATCGGGGTGCGATAGCGCAAGGACAGGCCGATCGAGCACACCGCCATGCCGATGGAGATCGCCCAGATCCACGACGAAATCTGCCCGCTGCTCAGGCCCGCCGCTTGGCCTGCCTGGAACATCAGCACCAGCGAACTGGTGTAACCGGTCATCATGGCGATGAACCCGGCGACGATGGCCGAGGGCGACGTGTCGGTCAGGGGACGAAGCTGCGTGTGCGTGGCGTCGGTCATGACAGCGGTGTTCCTTGTTTTATAAAAATAATCAACTCCGGGGAGCTTTTGTGGCGAGGGAGCTTGCTCCCGCTGGGCTGCGAAGCGGCCCCCCAAACAATCCAATGCGCTCAGATAGATGAAGCGCGTTAGCAGCATCAACGACGGCTTCGCCGCCGAGCGGGAGCAAGCTCCCTCGCCACAATGGTCTCTTCACTTCAGTTCCCGCCCACAGGTTTGCGCGTTCAAGCCTAAACTGAAACGTAACCGGGCGTTGCGATACAGCAAAGGCGACAAACAGCCGTACAGTCGTGTTGCCACCCGCCATTGTGTACAATTGCAGTGTTTTTTACGCGATACTTGCCAGTGACCCACTGTGCCGTATTACAGTCACGGTCAATTCGCCGCAGTTCTCCCGACTCGAGTGCCCATGAACGAACAGTTGCAACCCCTCAAGAAACAACCGCGAGCAGGCAAAGCCGGCCGCAGCGGTACCCAGGACGATATTGTCTACGCGCATATCTTCGAGGCCATCCTCGAACAGCGTCTGGCGCCCGGCACCAAGTTGAGCGAAGAAGCGCTGGGGGAAATTTTCGGGGTCAGCCGCACCATCATTCGCCGCGCGCTGTCGCGTCTGGCCCATGAGGGCGTGGTGTTGCTGCGTCCGAATCGCGGCGCTGTCGTCGCCAGCCCGAGTGTTGAAGAGGCCCGTCAGGTGTTCATGGCGCGGCGTCTGGTGGAGCGGGCGATCACTGAATTGGCGGTGCAGCACGCCACTGCCGAGCAGATTGCCGACTTGCGGCAGATGGTCAACGACGAGCGCGACAGCTTCTCCCGTGGCGATCGCGGTGCCGGTATTCGTCTGTCGGGCGAGTTCCACTTGAAACTGGCCGAAGCGGCGAAGAACGCGCCGCTGATCAGCTTCCAGCGCAGCCTGGTGTCCCAGACATCGCTGATCATCGCCCAGTATGAGAGCGGCAACCGTTCCCACTGTTCCTACGATGAACACACCCAGCTGATCGACGCCATCGAAGCGCGGGACGCGACGCTGGCGGTGGATTTGATGATGCATCACATGGACCACATCGACAGCAAACTCAACCTCGACGAAGAAAGCGCGTCGGATGATTTGCATGCGGTGTTCTCGCATCTGTTGCAGACCAAGAAACCGGGGCGTTCGACTGCCAAGCTATAAATCGGGCCGAGTCGCGATAGCGGTCTGACAGGCGACAAAAAAAATCCCCCGCAATCAATGAATGCGGGGGATTTTTTATGCCCGAAAAACCTTAACGCTGATGCACCAGATGCCCCGCCGCGTACGTCTGCAGCACAGTCCGATCATCCCCCAGCGTCATCAACACAAACAACGTCTCGGCTATGTTATTGGCCTGCTTCAGGCGATAGCTCAGCAGCGGCGTCGCGTTGTAGTCCAGCACCAGGAAGTCCGCGTCGGTGCCCGGTTGCAGGGTGCCGATCTTGTCTTCCAGGCGCAGCGCGCGGGCACCGCCGAGGGTGGCGAGGTAAAGCGACTTGAACGGGCTCAGCCGTGCGCCTTGCAGCTGCATGACCTTGTACGCTTCGTTCAGGGTTTGCAGCAGCGAGAAACTGGTGCCGCCGCCGACGTCCGTGCCCAGTCCGACATTCAGTTTGTGCTTCTCGGCCATCGGCAGGTTGAACAAGCCGCTGCCGAGGAAGAAGTTCGAGGTCGGGCAGAACGCAATCGCCGATCCGGTCTGCGCCAGGCGCGCGCATTCGTCGTCGCACAGGTGCACGCCGTGGGCGAACACCGAGCGCTCGCCGAGCAGTTGGTAGTGATCGTAGACGTCCAGGTAGCCCTTGCGCTCCGGGAACAGTTCCTTGACCCACTCGACTTCCTTGAGGTTTTCGCTGATGTGGGTCTGCATGTACAGATCCGGGTATTCGCTGAGCAACTGGCCGGCGAGGGTCAGTTGCTCCGGGGTGCTGGTCGGGGCGAAGCGCGGGGTGACGGCGTAATGCAGGCGGCCCTTGCCGTGCCAGCGTTCGATCAGCGCCTTGCTTTCGACGTAGCTCGATTCGGCAGTGTCGGTCAGGTAGTCCGGCGCGTTGCGATCCATCATCACCTTGCCGGCGATCATCCGAAGATCCAGTTGCTCGGCAGCCTCGAAAAACGAGCTCACCGATTGCGGATGCACGCTGCCGAAGACCAGGGCGGTGGTGGTGCCGTTGCGCAGCAGTTCCTTGATGAAAATATCTGCGACTTCATCGGCGTGAACCTTGTCGGCAAACTGGCTTTCGCACGGAAAGGTGTAGGTGTTGAGCCAGTCCAGCAGTTGCTCGCCGTAGGCGCCGACCATGCCGGTTTGCGGCAGGTGAATATGGGTGTCGATGAAGCCGGGAGTGATCAGTGCGTCCTGATAATGGGTGATCTCGATGTCAGCCGGCAGCGTTCGCAGCAATTCGCTGGCGTGGCCGATGGCGTTGATCTGGCCGTTCTCGACCACCAGCAGGCCGTCTTCGAAATATTCGTAGGAGGCTTCGATGCCCACTTCGGCAGGGTCGGCGATGCTGTGCAGAATGGCGGCGCGGTAGGCTTTGCGAGTCATTGGCTTGGGTTCTCAATTGGTTCGAAGCTTTTCAATTCGAGGCTTTTCAGTTCGAAGCTCTTCAGTTAGAAGCTTGGCTGCGGCGCGAAGCAGGCAGCAGTTTGGCGATCGATGATCCGGCGCTGGCGGTGTGCTGGCCGAAATTCGCGTTATAGGTGGCGATGATTTCTCCGGCGATGGAGATGGCGATTTCCACAGGCAACTTGCCTTTGACTTCGCCCAGCCCCATCGGGCAGCGCATGCGTTGCAGCACGGCACTGTCGAAACCACGATCACGCAGGCGGTGTTCGAATTTCACCCGTTTGGTTTTCGAACCGATCAGGCCGAAGTAGGCGAAGTCGTTGCGCTTGAGGATCGCGGCGGTGAGTTCGAGGTCGAGCTGGTGGTTGTGGGTCATGACAATGCAGTAGCTGCCAGCGGGCAGGTCATCGACTTCATCCAGCGGTTCTTCGGTGACGATTTTGCGCACACCGTGGGGGATCTGTTCGGGAAATTCGGCTTCCCGCGAATCGATCCAGCGCACCCGGCAGGGCAGGCTGGCGAGCAGCGGCACCAGCGCCCGACCGACGTGTCCGGCGCCGAATACAGCAATCTGCGCTTGCACCTGGCCCATCGGTTCGAACAGCAGCACGGTCACGCCGCCGCAGCACTGGCCCAGGCTGGCACCGAGGCTGAAGCGCTCCAGATGGGTGTCCTGCCGGCCGCTGGCAAGCATCTCGCGGCCGATCTGCATGGCCTTGTATTCCAGATGCCCGCCACCAATGGTGTCGAACGTTTGCGTGGCGCTGATGACCATCTTCGAGCCGGCATTGCGCGGCGTCGAGCCGAGCTCTTCGATGATGGTCACCAACACACAGGGTTCACCCCGGTTTTGCAGGTCGGCGAGGGCGTCGATCCAGTTATACATGTTCACCTCTCAAGATCGTTCCCACGCTCGGCGTGGGAATGCATCTCTGGACGCTCCGCGTCCGCTGTTCACAATGCGACGCAGAGCGTCGCGGGCTGTATTCCCACGCAGAGCGTGGGAACGATCAAACCACTACTTCCGACTCAGTTTCGACGGCCTTCACCGCCTTCAACTGACGCATCTGCTCACAGCCCCACAACACCCGCTCCGGCGTCGCCGGCGCGTCGATTTTCGGTTGATGCCGGTAGTCGCCCAAACTCGCCACGGCGTCCTTGATCGCGCACCAGACGGCGATGCCAAGCATGAACGGCGGCTCACCCACAGCCTTGGAATGGAACACCGTGTCTTCCGGGTTCTTGCGGTTTTCCACCAGCTTCACCCGCAGGTCCAACGGCATGTCCGCCACGGCCGGGATCTTGTAGCTGGCCGGGCCGTTGGTCATCAGTTTGCCTTTGTCGTTCCACACCAGTTCTTCCATGGTCAGCCAGCCCATGCCCTGGATGAAACCGCCCTCGACCTGACCGATGTCGATGGCCGGGTTCAACGAGGCGCCGACGTCGTGGAGGATGTCGGTGCGCAGCATCTTGTACTCGCCCGTCAGGGTGTCGATGATCACCTCGGCGCAGGCCGCGCCGAAGGCGTAGTAGTAGAACGGCCGACCGCGAGCCTGACTGCGGTCGTAGTAGATTTTCGGAGTCTTGTAGAAGCCAGTGCTCGACAACGACACCTGGGCGAAATACGCCTGCTGGATCAGCGCTTCGAACGTCAGGATGTGATCGCGAACCCGCACATGACCGTTGTGGAATTCCACGTCTTCTTCGCTGACCTTGTATTGCCGCGCAGCAAATTCCACCAGGCGTTTCTTGATGATTTCCGCGGCATTCTGTGCGGCTTTACCGTTGAGGTCGGCGCCGCTGGAAGCGGCGGTCGGCGAGGTGTTCGGCACTTTGTCGGTGTTGGTCGCGGTGATCTGCACCCGGTCCATTTCCACCTGGAATACTTCAGCCACCACTTGTGCAACCTTGGTGTTCAGGCCCTGGCCCATCTCGGTGCCGCCGTGGTTCAGGTGGATGCTGCCGTCGGTGTAGACATGCACCAGCGCACCGGCCTGGTTGAGGAAACTGGCGGTGAAGGAAATACCGAATTTGACCGGGGTCAGCGCCAGGCCTTTTTTCAGGATCGGGCTGTTGGCGTTGTAGCGACGAATCGCTTCGCGACGCTCGGCGTACTGGCTGCTGGCTTCCAGTTCGGCGGTCATTTCCTCGAGCATGTTGTGCTCGACGGTCTGGTAGTAATGGGTAACGTTGCGCTCGGTCTTGCCGTAGTAGTTGGCCTTGCGCACCGCCAGCGGATCGAGGGCCAGATGACGGGCTATGGCGTCCATCACTTCTTCGATCGCAACCATGCCTTGTGGGCCACCGAAGCCACGGTAAGCGGTGTTCGATGCGGTGTTGGTCTTGCAGCGGTGACCATTGATGGTCGCATCGCCCAGGTAGTACGAGTTGTCGGCATGGAACATCGCGCGGTCGACAATCGACGCCGACAAATCCGGTGAGCAACCGCAGTTACCGGCCAGCTCCAGGGCGATGCCGTGCAGGCGGCCGGTGCTGTCGAAGCCCACGTCGTACTCGACGTAGAACGGGTGACGCTTGCCGGTCATCAGCATGTCTTCAACACGCGGCAGGCGCATTTTGGTGGGTTGACCGGTCAGGTGCGCGATCACCGCGCACAGGCACGCCGGGCTTGCCGCCTGGGTTTCCTTGCCACCGAAACCACCGCCCATGCGGCGCATGTCGACGACGATCTTGTTCATCGACACGTCCAGCACTTCCGCCACCAGTTTCTGCACTTCGGTGGGGTTTTGGGTCGAGCAGTAAACGATCATCCCGCCGTCTTCAGTCGGCATCACCGAAGAGATCTGGGTTTCCAGATAAAAGTGTTCCTGGCCGCCGATGTGCAGCGTGCCCTGGATGCGATGCTCGGCAGTGGCCAAGGCATTGGCCGAATCGCCGCGCTGGTGGGTATGGCTGTCGAGCACGAAATGGCGTTTGCGCAGGGCTTCGACCACGTCCAGAACCGGTTCGAGGTCTTCGTATACGATGATCGCTGCCATCGCGGCTTTGCGCGCGGTTTCCAGGTCTTTCGCGGCGACGGCGAGAACCGGTTGGCCGACGAACTGCACATCATCGATGGCCAGCAGCGGATCGCCCGGCAACAGCGGGCCGATGTCTTTCAGGCCTGGCACGTCTTCGTGGGTGATGGCGATGCGCACGCCTTCAAAGGCGTAGCAGGGCTGGGTGTCGATGCTGATGATTTTCGCGTGGGCGCGGTCCGACAGCCGTGCATAAACGTGCAGCTGATTGGGGAATTCCAGCCGATCGTCGATGTACTGCGCTTCACCGGACACATGCTTGGCGGCGCTGTCGTGCTTGACGCTGCGGCCGACGCCGGTGGTCAGGTCCTTGGCGAACAATTCAGCCAGTTCGGCTTGGGTCTTCTCTACGGCGTGATGATTAGACATAAGCGGTCACCCGAGTCTCGATGTGCGGTGTTTGCAGTTCGATGAAGTATTTGCGCAGCAGGTTCTGCGCGCTGAGCAGGCGGTATTCCTTGCTGGCGCGGAAGTCCGAGAGCGGTGTGAAATCTTCGGCCAGTGCGGCGCAGGCGCGTTCAATGGTGGCGTTGTGGAACGGTGCGCCAACCAGCGCGGCTTCGCAGTTTTTCGCACGTTTCGGGATGGCCGCCATGCCGCCGAAAGCAACGCGGGCGTCGGCGACTACGCCATTGTCGATGCGCAGGTTGAATGCTGCGCAGACTGCGGAAATGTCGTCGTCCAGACGCTTTGACACCTTGTAGGCGCGGAACAGTTGTTCAGCGCTGGCGCGGGGCACGATGATCTTCTCGATGAACTCGCTTTCCTGGCGTGCGGTGACCCGGTAATCGATGAAGTAATCTTCCAGGGCCAGGGTGCGGCGAGTCTCGCCTTTGCACAGCACGATCTGCGCGCCAAGGGCGATCAGCAGCGGTGGCGAGTCACCGATCGGCGAGGCGTTGCCGATATTGCCGCCGAGGGTGCCCTGGTTGCGAATCTGCAACGAAGCGAAGCGCTGCAGCAATTCGCCGAAGTCCGGGTACTCGGCCTTCAAAGCGTCGTAACAGTCGGAGAGGGCGGTGGCGGCGCCGATTTCCAGGCGATCGTCGAAGCGTTCGATGCGCTTCATTTCGGCGACGTTGCCGACGTAGATCATCACCGGCAAGGTGCGGTGGAATTGCGTGACTTCCAGCGCCAGGTCGGTACCGCCGGCCAGCAGGCGGGCCTGTGGATAAGCGTCGTAGAGGTCGGCCAGATCGGCCACGGTCAACGGCACCAGGCAGCGTTTGTCGCCACTGTTGAGTTCACCGATGTCGGTGGGGGCGATGGCTTTCAGGCGAGCGATGGTTTGCGCTTCGCGAGCATCGAACTGGTCCGGTTGCTTGTTGCAGCAGGATTGCTCGGCGGCGGCCAGGATCGGCCGATAACCGGTGCAGCGGCAGAGGTTGCCGGCCAGCGCTTCATGGGCCTTGTGGGAGTCCGGTTGATCGCTGTTCTTTTGCAGGGCGAACAACGACATGACAAAGCCCGGGGTGCAGAAGCCGCACTGCGAGCCGTGGCACTCGACCATGGCTTTTTGCACGCTGTGCAGTTGGCCTTGGTGCTTGAGGTCTTCGACGCTGATCAGTTGCTTGCCGTGCAGCGACGAAACAAAGGTCAGGCACGAGTTGAGGCTGCGATAGCGAATGTGTTCGCGGCCATCGTCATCCGTCTGCAACTCGCCGACCACCACAGTGCACGCGCCACAGTCACCGCTGGCGCAGCCTTCTTTGGTGCCGGGTTTGCCCACATGTTCGCGCAAGTAATTGAGCACAGTCAGGTTCGGGTCCAGGGCGTGCTCGCTACGGAGTTCCTGGTTGAGTAAAAACTGGATCACGGATGGCCTCGCAAACTCATTATTGTTGTTAACCGACATGAGCCGAATTTATCAGGTCTGACTTTCCGGTCAATGATTTTCTGACTTAAAGGTCAGGAAATGGCATTTTGTCGATCAACGACTCGTTCCTTCATTATTGACCCTCACGGGATAGCCTGCTTTTTGCTTGAATCGTGCCAAAAACCGCTGGGTGGGCACTCCGCCATGACCCCTCAATTGCGCTACACTGCGCCGCTTGTGCAGATCGAAGAGTTTGAAGGACAACCATGACGTTCAAGGCGCCGGACAGCCTCGCCGAGCAAATCGCTCACCACCTCGCCGAACGTATCATTCGCGGCGAAATGAAGCCGGGGGAGCGCATCCAGGAACAGAAGGTCACGCTGGCCCTCAATGTCAGCCGCGGTTCAGTCCGTGAGGCCTTGCTGATCCTCGAGCGCCGCCACTTGATCGCGATTTTACCGCGACGTGGCGCCCACGTGACTGAACTGACGGCGCACAAGGTGCAGAGCCTGTGCACGCTGATGAGCGAGTTGTACATATTGCTCGGCAATGCCGTGGCCAGCGGTTGGCAAGTCCAGGCCGACATGGCGCCATTCCTGCAGATCCAGCAGCGCCTGACCGCCAGCTACGAACGCCAGGACATCCGCACGTTCGTCGACGACAGCTTCAGTGTGATGCGTGCCGCGTATCCGTTCGCCAACAACCCGTACTTGCAGGAAACCGTCGAGAATCTGCAGCCGGCCATGAGCCGCGCGTATTTCCTTGCCCTGGATCAGCGCAAGGCCTCGATGAGCGAGTTCCTGGAACTGTTCGAACGCCTGCTGGCCGCCGTGCTGGCCCGTGACTTTGCGCAGATCCGCGTGGTGCTGACGGCGTATGCCCAGCGCAGTTGCGATCTGGTGGTTTCTGCCTTGACGGTCGCTTAAGCGTGCGGCTCAAGTGCATTAAACTGGCGGGGTTCAAATCCTTCGTCGACCCGACCACGGTGAACTTCCCCAGTAACATGGCGGCAGTGGTCGGGCCCAATGGTTGTGGCAAGTCGAACATCATCGACGCCGTGCGTTGGGTGATGGGCGAGAGCTCGGCCAAGAACTTGCGCGGCGAGTCGATGACCGACGTCATCTTCAACGGCTCCACCAGCCGTAAACCGGTGAGCCAGGCGAGCATCGAGCTGGTGTTCGATAACTCCGATGGCACCTTGATCGGCGAATATGCCGCCTACGCGGAAATTTCCATCCGCCGCAAAGTGACCCGCGACAGCCAGAACAGCTATTTCCTCAACGGCGCCAAATGCCGTCGTCGTGACATCACTGACATTTTCCTCGGCACCGGTCTCGGCCCGCGCAGCTATTCGATCATCGAGCAGGGGATGATCTCCAAGCTGATCGAAGCCAAGCCGGAAGACCTGCGCAACTTTATTGAGGAAGCGGCGGGCATCTCCAAGTACAAGGAGCGTCGACGCGAAACCGAAAACCGCATCCGCCGCACCCACGAAAACCTGGCCCGCCTGACCGACCTGCGCGAAGAGCTCGAGCGTCAGCTTGAACGCTTGCACCGCCAGGCCGAGGCCGCCAAGAAGTATCAGGAATACAAGGGCGAAGAGCGTCAGCTCAAGGCCCAGTTGTCGGCCCTGCGCTGGCAGGCGCTGAACGAGCAGGTTGGCCAGCGCGAAGCGATCATCGGCACCCAGGAAATCACCTTCGAAGCCCTGGTGGCCGAGCAGCGCAATGCCGACGCAGCCATCGAACGCCTGCGTGACGGGCATCACGACCTGTCCGAGCGCTTCAATCTGGTGCAGGGGCGCTTCTATTCGGTCGGCGGCGACATCGCTCGGGTCGAGCAGAGCATCCAGCACGGTCAGCAGCGCTTGCGTCAATTGCAGGACGATCTGAAAGAAGCCGAGCGCGCGCGGCTGGAAACCGAATCGCACTTGGGCCATGACCGCACCTTACTGCTGACTTTGGGCGAAGAGCTGGACATGCTCACGCCGGAACAGGAAGTCACCAGCGCCGCCGCCGAAGAGGCCGCCGCCGCACTGGAAGAATCCGAAACCACCATGCATGGCTGGCAGGAGCAGTGGGACACCTTCAACCTCACCGCCGCCGAGCCCCGTCGCCAGGCTGAAGTTCAGCAGTCGCGGATCCAGCAGCTGGAAACCAGCATGGAGCGATTGGCCGATCGTCAGAAGCGTCTGGCCGAAGAGCGCGCGTTGCTTTCGGCAGACCCGGAAGACGCGGCGATCATGGAACTCAGCGAGCAGTTGGCCGCGTCCGAGGCGACGCTGGAAGACTTGCAGGCCAGTGAAGAGGCGCAAGTCGAACGTCTTGAGCAACTGCGTCAGGAGTTGCAGCAAGCCCTTTCGGCGCAGCAGCAGGCCCAGGGTGATTTGCAGCGGCTCAACGGTCGGCTGGCCTCGCTGGAAGCCTTGCAGCAAGCCGCGCTCGATCCGGGCACCGGCACCGCCGAATGGCTACGTGAACAGCATCTGGCGGATCGTCCGCGTTTGGCCGAAGGCCTGAAAGTTGAAGCGGGTTGGGAGCTGGCGGTGGAAACCGTGCTCGGCGCCGACCTGCAAGCGGTGCTGGTGGACGACTTCGGTGATTTCGATCTGGCCGGGTTCGCCCAAGGCGATCTGCGCCTGCTCAGCCCGGCCAGCGATGGCGTGCGCATGCCCGGCAGTTTGCTCGACAAGGTCGAGGCGCAGATCGATCTGTCGCCTTGGCTGGGGCAGGTCAAACCGGTCGACAGCCTTGAACAGGCCTTGGCCTTGCGCGGGCAATTGGCTGCCGGCCAAAGCCTGATTAGCCGCGACGGCTACTGGGTTGGCAGGCACTTTTTACGCGTACGTCGGGCTAGCGAGGCAGAAAGCGGCGTGCTCGCCCGTGGCCAGGAAATCCAACGGCTGGGCCTGGAGCGTGAAGAACGCGAAGCCACGGTTGAAACTCTGGAAACCCAACTTCAGAATCTCAGGGCGCAACAGCGTCAGCAGGAAAACGGCCGCGAACACTTGCGCCGTCTGCTGCAAGACGAAGCGCGTCAGCAGGGCGAATTGAAAGCCCAGTTGTCGGCTGGTAAAGCCAAGGTCGAACAGTTGACCCTGCGCCGCAGCCGTCTCGATGAAGAACTCACCGAGCTCAGCGAACAGCGTGCCCTGGAGCACGAAAACATTGGCGAAGCGCGCCTGCAATTGCAGGAGGCGCTCGACAGCATGGCGCTGGATACCGAGCAGCGCGAGTTGCTGCTGGCCCAGCGCGACAGCCTGCGCGAACGCCTCGACCGGGTGCGCCAGGAAGCCCGGCAGCACAAGGACCATGCGCATCAATTGGCGGTGCGCCTGGGGTCGTTGAAGGCGCAACACGATTCCACCCGTCAGGCTCTTGAGCGGCTGGAAATGCAGGCAGAGCGCCTGACCGAGAAGCGCGAACAGCTGAGCCTCAATCTGGAAGAGGGCGAGGCACCGCTGGAAGAGTTGCGGCTGAAGCTCGAAGAGTTGCTCGACAAACGCATGACCGTCGACGAAGAGCTCAAGACCGCGCAAATCGCCATGGAAGACGCCGACCGTGAACTGCGCGATGCTGAAAAGCGCCGGACTCAGGCCGAGCAGCAATCCCAGTTGATTCGCAGCCAGCTCGAACAGCAACGCATGGAATGGCAAGCGTTGACGGTGCGGCGCAAGACCTTGCAGGATCAATTGCTCGAAGATGGCTACGACCTCAATGGCGTGCTCGCCACCCTGGTGGCCGGGGCCAGCGAGAAAGACGCCGAAGAAGAACTCGAGCGTATTGCCGCGCGGATTCAGCGCCTCGGCGCGATCAACCTCGCGGCCATCGACGAATACCAGCAACAATCCGAGCGTAAACGTTATCTGGATGCCCAGAACGACGATCTGGTGGAAGCACTGGACACTCTCGAGAACGTGATTCGCAAGATCGACAAGGAAACCCGAAACCGCTTCAAAGATACCTTTGATCAGATCAATGGCGGTTTACAGGCCCTTTTCCCAAAAGTTTTCGGTGGAGGCAGCGCCTATTTGGAACTGACGGGCGAAGATCTACTCGATACAGGGGTAACGATCATGGCGCGGCCGCCAGGAAAGAAGAACAGCACCATCCATTTGCTCTCCGGTGGCGAAAAAGCCCTGACCGCATTGGCCCTGGTATTTGCCATCTTCAAGTTGAATCCGGCGCCGTTCTGCATGCTCGATGAAGTTGACGCGCCATTGGATGACGCTAACGTTGGACGCTACGCACGGCTGGTCAAAGAGATGTCGCAGACGGTGCAGTTCATCTATATCACCCACAACAAGATCGCCATGGAAATGGCCGATCAATTGATGGGGGTGACGATGCATGAACCGGGTTGCTCGCGTCTGGTGGCAGTGGATGTGGAGGAGGCGATGGCCATGGTGGACGCCTGAGTCATTGCATGTAGGACAGGTAATTTTAAGCTGTAGGGCTTTTTTACCTGGCTTGACTTGCTGGCCAATCGACATATTCGCGCAAGCCATTGTGACAGACGGTGTAAAGTTATCTTTGGTCGTGCTAGTTTAATGTCAATTTTTCGTATACGTGGGCAAAACGCCTGTCAGAACATAGAGTTGGCGCCACGTTTTAAAGCGGTTTACACAATGTAAACCCCTTATTTTTCAGCATTTTTTATAGAGGCACGGGATTACATGGAAATCGGTCTGCGCGAGTGGCTGATCGTCATCGGCATTATTGTCATTGCCGGTATTCTTTTCGATGGCTGGCGTCGCATGCGCGGCGGCAAGGGAAAACTGAAGTTCCGTCTTGACCGAAGTCTGTCCAACCTGCCGGACGAGGACACCAGCGCCGAGCTGTTGGGCCCGCCCCGCGTGCTGGATACCCAGAAAGAACCGCAACTGGACGAGCACGACCTGCCGTCGGTGAGCATGCCTGCCCGTGAACCGCGCGAATCGGGTTCCAAGCGCGGCAAGCGTGGCCATGGCGAGCCGTCGCAAGGCGATATGAACCTCAGCCTGGACCTGGACGGTGGCCCGAGCTTCAGCAGCCGTGACAACGATTTCCCGGATGACCGCAAGTCCGCCAGCTCACCTGAAAAAGATCAGCCACAAGCCGAAGAAGTGCTGGTGATCAGTGTGATCTGCCGCGACCCGGCCGGCTTCAAGGGCCCGGCGCTGTTGCAGAACATTCTGGAAAGCGGTCTGCGTTTCGGCGAGATGGACATTTTCCACCGCCACGAAAGCATGGCCGGTAACGGCGAAGTGCTGTTCTCGATGGCCAACGCGGTCAAGCCGGGCGTTTTCGATCTGGATGATATCGACCACTTCAGCACCCCGGCGGTGAGCTTCTTCCTCGGTCTGCCAGGCCCGCGTCATCCGAAGCAAGCCTTCGACGTGATGGTGGCGGCGGCACGCAAGCTGTCCCAGGAGCTGAACGGCGAACTGAAGGACGACCAGCGCAGCGTGCTGACCGCCCAGACGATTGAGCACTACCGTCAGCGCATCGTCGAGTTCGAACGCCGCGCATTGACCCAGAAGCGCTAAACGAATGACTGGGGCAGGCTTCTGTGGCGAGGGAGCTTGCTCCCGCTGGGCCGCGAAGCAGCCCCATCCAGATACACCGCATTCACTGGATTTACGACGGCTTCGCCGCCGAGCGGGAGCAAGCTCCCTCGCCACAGTGTCCACAGCTTTGCGCTACCGTATTTAAAAGATTGAGCAGCCTCGGCTGCTCTTTTGCTTTATGAGAGAACACCCATGACTGCCGCCGAAACCCGCATTCTAGAGCTGCGCGCCGAGCTCGATCAGCACAACTATCGCTACCATGTGCTGGATGAGCCGAGCATTCCGGACGCCGAATACGATCGCTTGTTCCATGAACTCAAGGCGCTCGAAGCGGCCCATCCCGAACTGATCACCAGCGACTCGCCGACCCAGCGCGTCGGCAGTGCGGCGCTGTCGGCGTTCACTCAGGTGCGTCATGAAGTGCCGATGCTCAGCCTTGGCAACGCCTTCGAAGAAACCGACATGCGCGAATTCGATCGCCGGGTGACGGAAGGTCTGGACTTGCCGGTCGGCGACCTGTTCGGTGGCGGCGCAGCGGTGGAGTACAGCTGCGAACCCAAGCTCGATGGCCTGGCGGTCAGCCTGCTGTATCAGGATGGCATGCTGGTGCGCGGCGCCACTCGCGGAGATGGCACCACGGGCGAAGACATCAGCGTCAACGTGCGCACCGTGCGCAATATCCCGCTCAAGCTGCATGGCAGCGGCTGGCCGGCGACCCTGGAAGTGCGCGGCGAAGTGTTCATGTCCAAGGCCGGTTTCGAGCGGCTCAACGCCACGCAACTGGAAATGGGCGGCAAGACCTTCGCCAACCCGCGGAACGCGGCGGCAGGTAGCTTGCGGCAGCTGGATTCAAAGATCACCGCCAACCGTCCGCTGGAATTCTGCTGCTACGGCATCGGCCAGGTTTCCGCCGATATCGCCGACACGCACATTGGCAATCTGCAGCAACTCAAAGCCTGGGGTATGCCGATCAGTCATGAATTGAAATCGGCTCGTGGCATCGATGAGTGCCTGGATTACTACCGCGACATCGGCGAACGCCGCAATGCGCTGCCCTATGAAATCGACGGTGTGGTGTTCAAAGTCAACAGCATTGCCTCCCAGCGCGAGTTGGGTTTCCGTGCCCGCGAACCGCGTTGGGCCATCGCGCATAAATTCCCGGCGATGGAAGAGCTCACCGAGTTGCTCGATGTGGAGTTTCAGGTCGGTCGCACCGGTGCCGTGACGCCGGTGGCACGCTTGAAACCGGTCAAGGTCGCCGGTGTTACCGTGGCCAATGCGACGTTGCACAACATGGATGAGGTCGCGCGGTTGGGGCTGATGATCGGCGACACCGTGATCATCCGTCGCGCCGGTGACGTGATTCCGCAAGTGGTGCAAGTGGTCATCGAGCGTCGTCCTGAGGATGCACGGCCGGTACAGATTCCCGAGCATTGCCCGGTCTGCGGTTCGCATGTCGAGCGTACGCAACTGGTCAAGCGCAGCAAGGGTCGCGAGACTGTCAGCGAAGGTGCGGTGTATCGCTGCGTCGGCCGTCTGGCCTGCGGTGCGCAACTCAAGCAGGCGATCATTCACTTCGTTTCACGCCGCGCCATGGACATCGAAGGGCTGGGCGAGAAGAGTGTCGAGCAACTGGTGGACGAAGGTCTGGTGAATTCGCCAGCCGATTTGTACGCATTGACCTTCGAACAAATCGTCGACCTCGAAGGCTTTGCCGAGCTGTCGAGCAAGAACCTGCTCGGCGCCATCGAAGACAGCAAGCGCCCGAGCCTGGCGCGGTTCATCTATGCCTTGGGTATCCCTGATGTCGGCGAAGAGACGGCCAAGGTGCTTGCACGGTCTCTCGGCTCGCTGGAGCGGGTTCAGCAGGCGTTGCCACAAGTGCTCACATACTTGCCGGATGTCGGGCTGGAAGTGGCTCACGAGATTCACAGCTTCTTTGAAGACCCACATAACCAGCAGGTGATCGCCAATCTGTTGAAGCACGGCCTGCAGATTCAGGATCAGGGAGCGTTGGCTGCCGAATTCGCTGCAAGCACCACGCTTGGCGGTTTTCTCGACAAGCTGAACATTCCTTCGGTCGGGCCGGGCGGGGCGCAGAAGCTTGCCGACAAATTCGGCTCGCTTGAAGCGGTGATGAATGCTGACTGGCTGGACATGCGCCAGGCGTTGCCGGAGAAGCAGGCGACCTCGGTGCGTGAGTTTTTTGCGGTCGCAGAAAACCGTCAGCTCGCCGAGTCCGCTGAAAAGCAGCTGCGCGATTTCGGCATGCATTGGCAGAGCGAGAAAAAAGTCGTCGAAGGATTGCCGCTGGCTGGGCAGACCTGGGTGCTGACCGGTTCGCTGGAACTGATGAGTCGCGACGTTGCCAAGGACAAACTTGAAAGCCTCGGGGCCAAGGTGGCCGGTTCGGTGTCGGCCAAGACCCATTGCGTGGTCGCCGGGCCGGGCGCAGGTTCGAAGCTGGCCAAGGCCAATGAGCTGGGGTTGAAAGTGTTGGATGAAGAGGCGTTTGTCGAGTTTCTTGGCAAGCACAATATTTCGGTTTAACTGATCGTTCCCACGCTCTGCGTGGTAACGCATCCCGTGACGCTCTGCGTCACAGCGGACGCGGAGCGTCCGGGGCGGCATTCCCACGCAGAGCGTGGGAACGATCATGTCTGAGCAATGATCTAGTCTTGGCAGTCCCCAAAGAGAGATCGCCATGTACCGCTTCTTCGAACAGCTCAGTTCACGCATCGCCGCGCCCTTCATGGGTGAGCGTTCGCGCAACAGCAAGGTCTGGCATTGTCGCTGCGGGCAGTCGCTGTTCTTTCGCAACAGCCAGTGCCTGGCCTGTTCGGCGGCACTGGGCTATCAGCCGCAGCAAAGTCGCTTGTCATCGCTGCAACCCGGCCCGCAAGCGGATACCTGGTTGCTCGATGCCGACCCTGACGCCGGTATTTTCCGCCGTTGCGCCAATCTCGATTCCCCGGCTGCGTGCAACTGGTTATTGCCGGCCAATCATCACGATGGGTTGTGCATCGCCTGTAGCCTGAATCGCACCATCCCCGACCTGTCGATTCCCGAGAATCACGAACGCTGGCGCAAAGTGGAAACCGCCAAGCGTCGTCTGGTGGCGCAGTTGCTCAGCCTGGGCTTGCAGGTCATTCCCAAAACGGTGGACGAAGGGGCTGGTCTGGCCTTCGATTTCATCGGTATCGACCTCGAAGGCAAGCCGCCGACCACCGGGCACGCCAACGGCCTGATCACCCTCGATATCAAAGAAGCCGACGACGCCCACCGCGAGCAGGTTCGCGTGCAGATGCACGAACCCTATCGCACGCTGCTCGGTCACTTTCGGCACGAGACAGGGCATTACTACTGGGACCGACTGATCGCCAACAGTGCCTGGCTGGAACCGTTCCGCGGCCTGTTCGGCGACGAGCGTGCCAGCTACGCCGAGGCCCTTGAACAGCATTATCAACAAGGTGCGCCGCTCGACTGGCAGCAACATTACGTCAGCGCCTACGCCACCATGCACCCTTGGGAAGACTGGGCGGAAACCTGGGCTCACTACCTGCACATGATGGATGCGGTGGACACCGCCCTGTGTTTTGGCATGAGTGCCCAGGAAATGGAGTTCGACTATCAGCCGTTTCCACCTAGCACGCTGTTTGATCCGCAGCACCCCGGCGGTCCGGCGTTCCTGTCGTTCGTCAATGCGTGGATCGAGCTGGCCGGCATGCTTAACGAGCTGTCACGCAGCATGGGGCAGCCGGATTTCTATCCGTTCGTCTTGCCGCCGGCGGTGATCGCCAGGCTGCACTTCATTCACCTGGTGATCCAGCAAGAGGGCGGCCGGGCGGATGAAGTGTTGGTGCAATAGGATCAAAGGATCGCGGCCTGGTCGCGATCTTTTGAAGGCCGGCGCATGTCCTTGAAGCAGCTCATGTTTTTTAATCCGCCCGAACGGTTGTAACTTCGTCTCAGATAGGTACAATGGCGCGGCTCGCCGTCAGGTGAGCGTCGTTATGGTGACCCCATCGGTCCCCCCGCAACGATTACCCGTGAACCTGGTCAGATCCGGAAGGAAGCAGCCACAGCGGGAACATTGTGTGCCGGGGTGTGGCTGGTGGGGTTGCCTCCATAACGCAACACGAACCCTCTCTCGTGTTTTCTATCTAAAAATACTGTTTTTCTTTACCTGCCATGGAGTTCATCCAGGGCGGCTTTTCGTCGTTTCCGAATGAAACAGCGGGATATATAAAAGGAGGCCGATCTGTCGCGTTCGACAGGTCGGCCTCCTTTTTTTATTTGTTAGCATCAAGGCTTGGACAAGGCCTGGTCAACCGCTGCGATCAGCTTTCCCAGATCCTTCGGGGTGGCTTTGTGTATGACGTTGAACAGGTACGCTCGCTGTTCATCCTCGTCGCCTAGATCTGCGAAAAAGGCTTTCAGCTTCACACCCAGCACGTCGGCAAGCAGGAACAATGCTTCCACGCTGGGGGTATAGGTGCCAGTTTCGAAGCGGCTGATGGTTTTGGGGTCAAAACCGGTTTTTTCGCCGAGTTCAGCCTGAGTAAGCCCTGCGACCTTGCGGTAGCGTCGGATGGCTGGACCCAAACTTGAAATTTGCATCGCTCAATTCCCATTTAGAATCAAGAACTTAACGATAGATTTTTGCATTAGGCAACTGCATGATCCATCACCTTGCTTTGCAAAATGTGATGCATTTCGTAGAATCGCCGCTTCGGAGGGGGTTTTGGTGATCTGCTGTCTGAAGTTTAGGCGATATGAAACAGCCAGCATTGTCTTCCCTTGCCGGGTGTGCAGAGAAGTCGTTGGCGGTCTGAAACCCTCGCGAAATGTTACCAGAGTCGGTGTTGCTACCTTGCCCGAGACTAGTTGATCTTCGGCGGTCCAGGGGCCATCAAATGCTGTTCATGGAGTGATAACGTGTCTCTGCGCTGTACGTCTCAAAACATCTCTTCCGGGCATCCTGCACTGGTCGAGCGGTACCTCCGCTAGCGACAGTGAGCCTCACTCATGGATGAGAAATACCGCAGGGCCGTGGATGCCGCCGCAATTTTTTCCGAGACTGATCTGAACGGCCGGATTACTTACGTCAACGATCAATTCTGCGTCGTGTCCGGCTACAGCCGCGAGGAATTGCTGGGGCAAAACCATCGCCTGCTGAACTCCGGCCTGCATTCCGCCGATTTCTTCGCTGCCATGTGGCGCACCATTGCTCTGGGCAATGTCTGGAAGGGCGAAATCTGTAATCGCGCCAAGGATGGCAGGTTGTATTGGGTCGACAGCACAATGGTGCCGGTGCTCGACGACACCACCGGGCTCGTTGACCGATACCTGTCGATTCGTTTCGACATCAGCGAAAAACGCCAATTGCTGCAATCCCTGCAATGGCGGGTCGGGCATGACGTGCTGACCGGGCTGCCCAATCGCGCGTTCCTGTCGGATTTGCTGGATCAGGCGCTGGAGTTTTCCCGGCAGGAAAACATTCCGCTGGCAGTGTGCATGCTTGACCTCGACGGGTTCAAAGCGGTCAACGACGGCTACGGTCACGCCAGTGGCGATATGTTGCTGGTGGAAGTGGCCAAGCGTCTGCGTGACATTGTGCGCGGCGAAGATGTGGTGGCGCGATTGGCCGGTGACGAGTTCGTGCTGGTGTTGCGTTACGTGCGTGATCTGCCGGAATTGCGCGCGGCGTTGAGTCGCGTGCTGGGGGCGATCTCGGCGCCTTACACATTGCACGGCAAGGACATCAATGTGTTTGCCAGTATCGGCGTCACCCTGTTTCCCCACGACAACGAAGATGCCGAAACCCTGCTGCGCCACGCCGACCAGGCAATGTATGTGGCCAAGCAGCGCGGGCGAAACCGCTTTCATCTGTTCGATGTGTCCCGGGATCAAGAGGTCAAGGCCACGCACCAGACCGTCGAGCGGGTGCGTCAGGCGCTGGTCGCCGGTGAATTTCGCCTGCACTTTCAGCCCAAGGTGAACATGCGTCGTGGCGAGGTCGTCGGTTTCGAGGCCTTGTTGCGTTGGCAGCACCCGCAAAACGGCATGGTGCCGCCCCGGGAGTTTTTGCCGCTGGTAGAGGATACTGACCTGATCATCGATATCGGCGAATGGGTGATGGACCAGGTGCTGGCGCAGTTGCACCGCTGGCAGCAAGTGGGGCAGGGCTGGCCGATCAGTATCAACATCGCGGCGCGACATTTTCAGCGCGCGGATTTCGTCGACCGGCTCAGACAGGTACTCGCTCGGCATGCTCAGGTTGCCCCGCGGATGCTCGACCTGGAAATCGTCGAGTCGGTGGCGATCGAGAATATCCAGCATGTCAGCGCCTGTTTGCAGGCCTGTCAGGCGTTGGGGGTGCAGTTTTCCCTGGGGGATTTCGGCACCGGTTATTCGTCCCTGAGTTATCTCAAGCGTTTACGCACCCAGACTATCAAGATCGACAAGTCATTTGTGCGTGACATTCTGAATGATCGGGATGACCTGGCCCTGACCACGGCGGTGATTGGCCTGGCCCGCGCATTCGGTCGGCAGGTGATTGCCGAGGGGCTGGAAAGCCTTGAGCACGGTGAGTTGTTGTTGCGGCTGGGGTGCGAAGTCGCTCAAGGCTATTTCATCGCCCGTCCGATGCCGCCCTCCGAGGTGCCGGCCTGGGTGGCGGGGTTTGTCGCCCCGTCGCAATGGCAGGCACTCGATCAAATAGCCTGACTCGCTCTATATGGCAGCCTTCGGCAGCTGCTACGGGGTCGGGTTACCGGTATAGAGCCGGATGATGTCATTGATCTCCCCCGACGTTTTCATTTGCTGCAACGTACGCAAAATGCGTTGTACCGGCACTTTGGGGTCATTGCGCATGTAACAACTGATAGGCTGTTCCTGCACCAGCGCGACACTTTTCAGTTGCTGGTCGGGCAGCAGGCGCTGGTTGAACCAGTCCAGGGTCCATTGGTTGCTCACCGCGTAGCGATAGCGTCCAGCCAGCAGTTTTTCCAGCACCTGTTCCTGATTGCGTGCGTCCTCGCGGTGCAGCCGGTCGGCGTCGAACAGCGGTTGCAGGGTCGGGTAGCTATAGCCGAGCACGGTGCCGATCGACTGTCGTGGCAGGTCCGCTGGATTGACAGAGTCGGGTGGGCCTTGCCGGCCAATCAGCATGTCGCGCTGAACCAGCAGCGGAACGCTCCAGATATAGTCGCCGGACGGGGTCGACAACCAGTCTTGTGAGACGAAACAGCGCACATCGGCTTCGCCGTGCTCCATGGCGTTCTGTACTCGCGGCCGAGGCAACACGTGAAATTGCGCCGGCGCGCCGACCTGAGTCGCCAGGCTAAGCATGATGTCGTGCAGAATGCCCTGGGTCGGCCGGTCGCGCTCGATTTGCACCAAGGGCATGGCCCAGCTGTCCGGCACGACAAAGCGCAACGGCACTTCGGCGGCCGCGACGCTCAGGCTGACGAATAGCAGTGCCCCCAAGGCAAAGTGCATAAATGCTCCGGTACGGCTCAAGCCTGAGCTGATAAAAGCTCCTCAAAGTGCAGCTTAGCCAGAATAGACGAGCGCACCGGATGCAATTTTGGCCTTGCTCCGCTAGCATTAGCCGCTTCTGCTTCCTTCGCTGCGACGGTTTTCGATGAGTTATCAGGTTCTTGCACGTAAATGGCGTCCGCGCTCGTTCCGCGAAATGGTCGGCCAGACCCATGTGCTCAAGGCTCTGATCAATGCCTTGGACAGCCAGCGGCTGCACCACGCCTACCTGTTTACCGGTACCCGCGGGGTCGGCAAGACCACCATCGCGCGGATCATCGCCAAATGCCTGAATTGTGAAACAGGTATCACTTCGACGCCTTGTGGCGAGTGCTCGGTGTGCCGCGAAATCGATGAAGGCCGCTTCGTCGACCTGATCGAGATCGACGCCGCGAGCCGGACCAAGGTCGAAGACACCCGCGAACTGCTCGACAACGTGCAGTACGCGCCGAGCCGCGGGCGCTTCAAGGTCTACCTGATCGACGAAGTGCACATGCTTTCCAGCCATTCCTTCAATGCGCTGTTGAAAACCCTCGAAGAGCCGCCTCCCTACGTCAAGTTCATCCTGGCTACCACCGATCCGCAGAAACTTCCTGCAACGATTCTCTCGCGGTGCCTGCAGTTCTCCCTGAAGAACATGACCCCTGAGCGGGTGGTCGAGCATCTGAGCCATGTGCTGAGCGTCGAGAACGTGCCGTTCGAAGACGATGCGCTGTGGCTGCTGGGTCGCGCCGCCGACGGTTCGATGCGCGATGCCATGAGCCTGACCGACCAGGCCATCGCCTTCGGTGAAGGCAAGGTTCTGGCCGCCGACGTGCGGGCGATGCTCGGCACCCTCGATCACGGCCAGGTCTACGACGTCCTGCATGCGCTGATCGAAGGCGACGCCAAGGCGTTGCTCGAAGCCGTGCGCCATCTGGCCGAGCAAGGCCCGGACTGGAACGGCGTGCTCTCGGAAATTCTCAACGTGTTGCACCGTGTTGCCATCGCCCAGGCCCTGCCTGAAGGTGTCGACAACGGTCATGGCGACCGTGATCGCGTATTGGCACTGGCCCAGGCACTGCCGGCCGAAGATGTGCAGTTCTATTACCAGATGGGCCTGATCGGTCGCCGGGATTTGCCGCTGGCGCCGGATCCGCGCGGCGGTTTCGAAATGGTCCTGCTGCGAATGCTCGCATTCCGGCCAGCAGACACCGAGGACGCTCCGAGGCAACCGCTAAAGCCAGTGGGGATCAGCCAGGCCACAGTTGATTCCGCAAACTCAGTGGCTGCCGCGCCGATTGTTGCGCCGGTAGTCGCTGCGGCCGTGGTACCGGTTCCGGTGGCGCCCGTGGTTGCACCAGCACCCGCGCCTGTCCCGGCCGTTGCGCCTGAACCTGTTGCGCTGGTGGCGGTGCCTGAGCCCGAGCCCGTGGTCGAGCCTGTAGCGGTCGAAGAAGTCGTCGATCTGCCCTGGAACGATCCGGTAGAGCCCGAGGTTGTCCAGCAGCCCGCCGTCGAGCCAATGCTGGAGACGGCCGGCGAACAACCCGAATTACCACCGATGCCCATGCCGACGCCGGACAGCGTGGTGCCGGATGCGCCTGAGTGGGCCGCTGCGCCGATTCCGGAACCGTCCGTGGCCGAAGTCGATGCCGCCACGCCAGGCATCGACCTGGATGACGAGCCGCCGCTGGACGAGGATTACATCGAGCCGGACATGGATTCGGCCTACAGCTACCTCGACGATCTGGCCAGTGAGCACACCGCCGAACCTGCGGCGCAGCCCGAGCCTGAACCGGCCGCGATGCCGGCCACCGGCCTGGCCCTGCAATGGCTGGAGTTGTTCCCGAAATTGCCGGTGTCCGGCATGACCGGCAGCATCGCCGCCAACTGCACGCTGATCGCCGTCGATGGCGACAATTGGCTGTTGCATCTGGACCCGGCTCACAGCGCCCTGTTCAACGCGACGCAACAACGTCGCCTCAACGATGCGCTGAACCAGCACCACGGGCGCACGCTGACCCTGAGCATCGAGCTGATCAAGCCTGAGCAGGAAACCCCGGCCCAGGCAGCGTCCCGGCGTCGTGCCGACCGTCAGCGCGAGGCCGAGGAGTCGATCCATGGCGATCCGTTCATCCAGCAAATGATGCAGCAGTTCGGGGCGGTGGTCCGTCACGATACTATTGAACCTGTCGAGGCCCTGGTCAGTCAGGGCTAATAACTGAAGGCGCTTGGCCGCACTCGCCGGGCGCTGTTTTTATCCAAGTACTTTTGAGGTGATTCCCATGATGAAAGGTGGCATGGCCGGCCTGATGAAGCAGGCGCAGCAGATGCAGGAAAAAATGGCCAAGATGCAGGAAGAGCTGGCCAACGCCGAAGTCACCGGTAAGGCCGGTGGCGATATGGTCACCGTGGTAATGACCGGTCGTCACGACGTCAAGCGCGTGACCATCGACCCAAGCCTGGTCGAAGGCCTGAGCGAAGACGACAAAGAGATGCTGGAGGCTGTATTCGCCGCCGCCGTCAACGATGCTGTGCGCAAGATCGAAGCCAACAGCCAGGAAAAAATGGGCAGCATGACCGCTGGCATGCAACTGCCACCGGGTATGAAATTGCCATTCTGATTCGCCAACGCGCGTCGGATGGGTTAAAAAAATGCCAGGCATCGCGCCTGGCATTTTTGTTTCCGGCTGGTTTTTGCCAACCCCTGTGGCGAGGGAGCTTGCTCCCGTTGGACTGCGCAGCAGTCCCCCTCTTTTCAGGTAGAGAGTGGGGCCGCTACGCGCCCCAGCGGGAGCAAGCTCCCTCGCCACAGTGAAAAGTAGAAACATCGAACGCGCCATCCCCACAACGGTCTGCTCCCTATACCGCCGAAATTCATCGATCAAGGAGACGCTCACATGCCACAAGCATTGACCCTCAACCAACGAATCGTCCTGGTGTCTCGCCCGGTGGGAGCGCCGACACCGGAGAATTTCCGCCTGGAACGGGTAGCGTTGCCGGATCTGGCCGACGGTCAGGTGCTGCTCAAGACGCTGTATCTGTCGCTGGATCCCTACATGCGCGGTCGTATGAGTGACGCGCCGTCCTACGCGGCACCGGTAGAAATCGGCGAAGTAATGACCGGTGGGGCTGTCAGTCGTGTCGAGCGTTCGCTGAATCCGAAATTCCAGGAGGGCGATCTGGTGGTCGGCGCCACGGGATGGCAGAGCCACAGCATCAGCGACGGGCGCAACATCATTCCGCTCCCGTCCGGGCTGCCAAGTCCATCGATGGCGCTGGGGGTGTTGGGCATGCCCGGCATGACCGCCTACATGGGGCTGATGGACATTGGCCAACCCAAAGAGGGCGAAACCCTGGTAGTGGCGGCCGCTTCCGGCGCGGTGGGTTCGGTGGTCGGCCAGGTGGCGAAGCTCAAAGGCCTGCGGGTGGTCGGCGTGGCCGGTGGTGCTGAAAAATGTCGCTACGTGGTCGAGGAGTTGGGCTTCGATGCCTGCATCGACCACAAGCGCCCGGACTTCGCCGACGAATTGGCGCTGGCCTGCTTCAAAGGCGTCGACATCTACTTTGAAAACGTTGGTGGCAAGGTGTTCGATGCGGTGTTGCCGCTGCTCAACCCCAAGGCGCGGATTCCTCTTTGTGGTCTGATCGCTTCCTACAATGCCCATGAAGCCCCGAGCGGGCCGGATCGCTTGCCACAATTGCAGCGCACGCTGCTGACCAAGCGCGTGCGGATTCAGGGGTTTATTGTGTTCGACGACTACGGCGACCGTCAGCCAGAGTTCATCAGCGCCATGGCGCCTTGGGTGCGTGACGGCAAGGTGAAATTCCGTGAAGACGTGGTCGACGGCCTGGAGAACGCGCCCGAGGCATTTATTGGCCTGCTGGAAGGACGCAACTTTGGCAAACTGGTGGTGCGGGTGGCGCCGACTGAGTAATTGGCGCTGCTATTTGACGCTAAACAGAGGCGCGGGTATAAACCGCGTCTCGTTGTTATGTCGGACTTTTTCCCCATGAGCTTCAGCCCTTTGATTCGCCAACTGATCGATACCCTGCGAATTTTGCCGGGTGTGGGTCAGAAAACTGCCCAGCGCATGGCGTTGCAACTGCTTGAGCGCGATCGCAGCGGCGGTTCGCGACTGGCCCAGGCGCTGAGCCAGGCCATGGAAGGGGTGGGCCACTGCCGTTTGTGCCGCACGCTGACCGAAGACGATCTGTGCCCGCAATGCGCCGATTTACGCCGCGACGACACCTTGCTGTGTGTGGTGGAAGGTCCGATGGACGTTTACGCCGTGGAGCAGACCGGTTTTCGCGGTCGCTACTTCGTGCTCAAGGGCCACTTGTCGCCTCTGGACGGGTTGGGGCCGGAAGCCATCGGCATTCCACAACTGATGGCGCGGATCGAAGAGGCGGGCACGTTTACCGAAGTCATCCTCGCCACCAACCCGACGGTGGAAGGCGAGGCCACGGCGCATTACATCGCCCAGTTGCTCAGCAACAAGGGCCTGATTGCCTCGCGCATTGCCCACGGCGTGCCGTTGGGTGGCGAGCTGGAACTGGTGGATGGCGGGACATTGGCGCATTCGTTTGCCGGGCGTAAGCCGATTTCGCTGTAACGGTGCTGTCTGGGCTGACGCCTTCCAGGCGCTGCCTTACTTATCGCTCAACGCAAACTGCGTCAGACAGAAAGTCGCAATCCCCATGTCTTCCAGCCGTTGCGAACCACCCAGTTCCGGCAAGTCAATGATCGCCGCGGCTTCATGCACCCGCGCGCCCATGCGCCGAACCAGGTTGGCCGCCGCAATCAGCGTGCCGCCGGTGGCGATCAGGTCATCGAACAGCACCACCGAATCCCCCTCGCACAGGCTGTCGGCGTGGACTTCGAGGAAGGCTTCGCCGTATTCGGTCGCGTAACCTTCGGCCAGCACGTCGGCAGGCAATTTGCCCTGCTTGCGGAACAACACCAATGGCTTGTTCAGCTGATACGCCAATATCGAACCGATCAGGAACCCGCGCGCGTCCATGGCGCCGATGTGGGTGAAGTCGGCCTCGACGTAGCGATGGGCGAAGCTGTCCATCACCAGGCGCAGGGCTGTGGGCGACTGGAACAGCGGGGTGATGTCGCGAAAGATCACGCCCGGCTTGGGGAAGTCGATCACGGGGCGGATCAGTGATTTGATGTCGAAGGAGTCGATGACCATCGTCGAAGTGTCCTGGCGGGCTGCAAACGTCGCAGTATAACGGTGGCTGAACCGTTTCGCTCAGCCACCGTCAACAGGGTCAGCCTTCGATCGAGCCACCGGCCAGGGCGCAGAGCTGGATCGGGTCGAGGATGTGCACTTCCTTGCCCTCGGCGGCGATCAGTTCGTTTTGCTGGAAGCGGGTGAACACCCGGGACACGGTTTCCACCGCCAGGCCCAGGTAATTACCGATTTCGTTGCGCGACATGCTCAGCCGGAACTGGTTGGCCGAGAAGCCTCGGGCGCGGAAACGGGCCGACAGGTTGACCAGGAAGGTGGCGATGCGCTCGTCGGCGGTTTTCTTCGACAGCAGCAACATCATTTGCTGATCGTCACGAATCTCGCGGCTCATCACGCGCATCAACTGACGGCGCAGTTGTGGCAGTTGCAGGGCCAGTTCGTCGAGGCGCTCGAACGGGATCTCGCACACCGAAGTGGTTTCCAGGGCTTGCGCCGAGACCGGATGCTTTTCGGTGTCCATGCCCGACAGACCGACCAATTCACTCGGCAAATGGAAACCGGTGAGTTGTTCTTCGCCGCCATCGCTCAGGCTGAAGGTCTTCAGGGCGCCGGAGCGTACTGCATAAACGGAATCGAACGTGTCGCCCTGGCGAAACAGGAATTCGCCTTTTTTCAGCGGGCGACCACGTTTGACGATATCGTCCAGCGCATCCATGTCTTCCAGATTCAGAGAAAGTGGCAGGCAGAGAGGGGCCAGGCTGCAATCCTTACAATGGGCCTGGTTATGAGCGCGCAGCTTTACTGGCTCGGACATTTCTTTAATCCTTGTGGGAAAACACGCATAAGACGTAAGGGTACCCCACGGGAGGACATTCGGACCAGCCTGCGACAATTTAACCGCAAGGCATTAGATCACTCGTGAAAAGCGCTGGCGATTGGTGTGTTCCAGGTATGCATCGAACACCATGCACACCGAGCGCACCAGCAGTCGGCCTGCGGGGAGTACGGTGATCCGTTCATTGTCGAGCTCGATCAACCCGTCCTTGGCCATGTCCTGCAGCTGTGGCCAGAGTTCGCCGAAGTAACCGCGAAAGTCGATGTTGAAGGCCTGCTCGATTTCCGCGAATTCCAGGTTGAAATGGCAAATCAGTTGCTGAATCACCGCTCTGCGCAAGCGATCGTCGGCATTGCACAGCAGGCCACGGGCGGTGGCCAGTTGCGCGGACGCCAAAGCGTTCTGGTACTGGGTCAGGTCGCTGCTGTTCTGGCAGTACAGGTCGCCGATCTGGCTGATGGCCGATACCCCCAGACCGATCAGATCGCAATGACCGTGGGTGGTGTAGCCCTGGAAGTTGCGTTGCAAGGTCGACTCTTCCTGGGCAATCGCCAGTTCATCATCGGGCAGGGCGAAGTGGTCCATGCCGATGTAGCGGTAACCGGCGGCCGTCAGTTGTTCGATGGTGCGCTGGAGCATTTCCAGCTTCTGCGCCGGTTCCGGTAGATCGTTGCTGTTGATCCGCCGTTGCGGCATGAAGCGCTCTGGCAGATGGGCGTAGTTGAACACCGAGAGCCGGTCCGGTTGCAGGTTGATGACTTCGTCGACGGTGCGGGCGAAGTTCTCGGGCGTCTGCTTGGGCAGGCCGTAGATCAGATCGATGTTGATCGAGCGATATTGCAGAGTCCGGGCGGCGTCGATCACCGCGCGGGTTTCTTCCAGGCTTTGCAGGCGATTGACCGCCCGCTGTACCGCCGGGTCAAGGTCTTGCAGGCCGATGCTGACCCGGTTGAAGCCCAGTTCCCGGAGCAGGCCCATGGTCGACCAGTCGGCCTCGCGCGGGTCGATCTCGATGCCGTAGTCGCCGGAATCGTCGTCCAGCAGATTGAAATGCTTGCGCAGCCGGGCCATCAGCTGACGCAGTTCATCGTGGCTGAGAAAGGTCGGTGTGCCGCCGCCGAAATGCAGTTGCTCGACTTTTTGCATGGGGTCGAGGTGGCAGGCGATCAGCTGGATTTCCTGTTCCAGGCGCTGCAAATAGGGCAGGGCGCGGCCTCGGTCCTTGGTGATGACTTTGTTGCAGGCGCAGTAGTAGCAGATGTTCGCGCAGAACGGCACGTGCACATACAGGGATAACGGCCGCAGCGCCTTGCGGCTGTCGCGCAGGGCATGAAACAGGTCGAAGGTGCCGACCTGGCTGTCGAATTGCACGGCCGTCGGATACGAGGTGTAGCGCGGCCCCGCCAGGTCGTAACGGCGGATCAGATCTGTGTCCCAACGAATGGCGTCGAGCATGCGGGCATTCCCCCGGATAGGCTGGCAGTGTCGGCGAGTCTAGGGGGGGCGGCGTTGCGGCATCTTGATTTGCATCAACGGTGATTGGCGATAGCGATAGTTTTTGTGGCGAGGGGGCTAATGCCCCATGAGCCAATGCTGATGCGGCCCCGGCAAGGTCCAGATGCCGAACACCATCACCAACAAGCCGCCGGTCATGCGCACGCTGCGTTTACGCAACAACGCCGTGACCCGCTCGGCGGCCAGGCCTGTGGCGAGCAGCACCGGCCAGGTGCCCAACCCGAACGCCAGCATCAGCAACGCACTGTCCAGCGCATTACCCTGACTCGCCGACCACAGCAATGTGCTGTAAACCAGCCCGCACGGCAGCCAGCCCCACAGCGCGCCGAGCAGCAAGGCGCGGGGCAGGTTCGACACTGGCAACAGTGTGTTGGCCACCGGCTGGATATGCCGCCACAGGCCGCGACCGAGGCTTTCGATGCGGGTCAAGCCGCTCCACCAACCGGCCAGGTACAGCCCCATGGCGATCAGCAGCAATCCGGCGAGGATGCGCATGAACATCGCCGCCGGGCTATTGGCCACGGCCCAGCCAGCCAGGCCGATCAGCAGGCCGGCCGCGGCGTAGCTGAGAATCCGCCCCAGGTTGTAGGCCAGCAACAAGCGCAAGCGTCGGCTGCGCTGTTCCTTGGGGATCGCCAGGGTCAACGCGCCCATCAAACCGCCGCACATGCCCAGGCAATGGCCGCCACCGAGCAGGCCGAGGATCAGCGCAGAGACCAACAGTGGCGCCAACTCAAGCATGGGGTGGCGCCTTGTCGTCGGGTTTGGCCGGGTGGCCGCTGGCCTCGTCGACCGCTGCCGTGTGCTTCGGGTCCTGGTCGTCGAACAGGATGCTGTGGGCCGGGCCGTCGAGGTCGTCGTACTGACCGCTGTCGACCGCCCAGAAGAAGATGTAGATAGCGATGGCCACGATCAGCAGCGCGGCCGGGATCATCACGTAGAGAGCTGGCATCTGGACTCCATGCCCGCGCGGCTCAGGCCGGCAGCGGGCGGGTTTCTGGCGTGGCGCTGGTGGCTGGCGCGCTCGGCAGGCGAGTCAGGCGCAAAGCATTCAACACCACGGTCAACGAACTGATGGACATGCCGACCGCGGCCCACACCGGAGTGATCCAGCCGAGGGCGGCGAATGGCAACATGAGGCCATTGTACAGCGCTGCCCACAGCAAGTTCTCGATGATGACCCGACGGGTGCGACGGGCCAGGCTGAAGGCTTGCACCAGCGCGTCGAGGCGGTTCGACAGCAACACCGCGTCGGCACTGGTTTTTGCCAGATCGGTGGCCGAGCCCATCGCCACGCTGATGTCGGCGGCGGCCAGCACCGGCACGTCGTTGACCCCGTCACCGAGCATCAACACCTTGCGGCCTTCCAGGTGCAGTTGTTTCAGCACCTGCAATTTATCGTCCGGACGCAAACCGCCACGGGCCTCGTCGATGCCCAGTTCGGCGGCGACGCTGGCGACCATCGGCGAGCTGTCGCCGGACAGCAGCAAGGTGCGCCAGCCGCGAGCCTTGCAGGCCGCCAGCAGAGCGGGGGCGTCGGCGCGTAAACGGTCGTCGAGGACGAACCACGCCAGTGGTCCCTGGCTGTCGCCGAGCAGCAGCCATTGGCCAGGTTCATCGGGCATCATCGGCACTTGAGCACCGCTGAGCTCGCAGACAAAACCCGGTTGGCCAATGCGCAGGCGTTGCGCGCCGACCAAGCCTTCAAGGCCCAGGCCCGGCATGCTGTGGACCTCTTCGGCGGCCAGCGGCGCGCGGCCAAAAGCCCGGGCGATCGGGTGTTCGGAACGGTTTTCCAGGGCGGCGGCGAGGCTCAGGCATTGATCGCTCGCCAGTGCCCCAAGCGGCCGGATCGAACGCAAGGCCAGCCGACCTTCGGTGAGGGTGCCGGTTTTGTCGAAAATCACCGTGTCGATCTGGTTCAGGCCTTCCAGTACATGGCCGCGCGTCAGCAAAAGCCCCAGTTTGTGCAGCGTGCCGGTGGCGGCGGTGAGGGCGGTCGGCGTGGCCAGGGACAAGGCGCACGGGCAGGTCGCAACCAGCATCGCCAGGACAATCCAGAACGCTCGCGATGAATCCAGCTCCCACCAGAGCAGGCCGATGGCGGCCACTGCGATAAGCGTCAGTAGCAAGAACCATTGCGCGGCGCGGTCGGCGATTTCCGCCAGCCGTGGCTTTTCGGCCTGGGCGCGATCCAGCAGGCGGACGATGGCCGACAGGCGCGTGTCCTGACCCAGCGCCAGGACCTCCACGGTCAACGCACCCTCGACGTTCAAGGTGCCAGCGGTGACAGCGTCGCCCAGGGTTCGTGGCTGCGGCAGGTATTCGCCGGTGAGCAGGGATTCGTCAATGCTCGACTGACCGTCGAGGATCTTGCCGTCGGCCGGCAGGATCGCGCCGGGGTGCACCAGCACCTGATCGCCCACGCGTAACTCGCTGAGCAGAATCCGCTCGCTCTGGCCGTCGGCACTCAGCCGCAGGCAGGAGGCGGGCAACAGATTGACCAGTTGTGCGGTCGCGGCGGCGGTTCGTTCCCGGGCGCGGCGTTCCAGGTAGCGCCCAGCCAGCAGGAACAGCGCAAACATTCCCACCGCATCGAAATACAGCTCGCCGACCCCGGTGATCGAGGTCCAGATCCCGGCGATATAGGCACTGCCAATTGCCAGTGACACCGAGACGTCCATCGTCAGGTGCCGGGTGCGCAGATCGCGCATCGCCCCTTTGAAGAACGGCGCACAGCTGTAGAACACGATCGGCGTGGTGAGAAACAACGCGACCCAACGCAAGATGGTGTGCAGTTCGGGGCTGAGGTCAATGTTGAATTCCGGCCAGGTGGCCATGGTCGCCATCATCGCCTGGAACCACAGCAACCCGGCGACCCCGAGTTGGCGCAGGGCCAGACGGTTTTCGCTGGCCAGTTGTTCGCTGGCACGGTCGGCCTGATAAGGGTGAGCGGCGTAACCGATGTGGCGCAATTCGCTGAGCACCTGGCTCAACGGCAATTGCGCGTCGGCCCAGCGCACGTGCAGGCGATGGTTGGACAGGTTCAGGCGTGCTTCGGCCACCGCCGGCAGGCTGCGAAGATGCTTTTCGATCAGCCAGCCGCAGGCGGCGCAGCTGATGCCTTCCATCAACAGGGTGGTTTCGGCGAGTTCGCCTTCGTGACGGACAAAGGGTTGCTGCACGTCGGCGCGATCATACAGCGCCAACTCGTCGACCAACTGCACCGGCAAGGCTTCGGGGTTGGCCGAGGCTTCGCTGCGATGCTGGTAATAACTTTCCAGCCCACCGGCCACGATGGCCTCGGCCACCGCCTGGCAACCCGGGCAGCAGAATTCGCGGGTATCCCCGAGGACAGCGGCGGTGAAGCGGCTACCGGCCGGGACGGGCAGTGCGCAGTGGTAGCAGGGGGTTGGACTGGTCATGTTTGTTGCCATGAAAACCATTGTGGCAGGCCCAAAGGCCTCTGTGGCGAGGGGGCTTGCCCCCGTTGGACCGCGCAGCGGTCCCAAAGACAGTCAGCGCGAACTTCTCGATAGATCGAGTAGACAACTTGCGGCTGCTGCGCAACCGAACGCGGGCAAGCCCGCTCGCCACAGGAGATCGTTGTGACTATTTCTTCAGGTCTTCGGCACCTTGCAACGGCTCATCACCGAGCAACAGATCCTTGGCATGGCTGACCTGTTCTTCTTCGAACATTCGCCAGGTCTTGTCATCCTGCACACCCAGCAATTCGACGAAGCGGCGGCCTTCGACCTTGTCGCTCAACTGGCCAATGTAGCGGCCCTGTTCAGTTTCGCTGCGGGCCAGGGTGATCTTGCGATCCTTCTCCGGCTGGGTCGGCGAAATCAGATTCAGCTCAAGGGTTTTCGGTTGGCTGTTGCCGCTCAGGCGCAGGTCGACTTCGCCGGTCAGCTCATCCAGGTGCACGCTGGCTCGCAGTTGCAGGGTCTGGGCCAGCAGTTCACGGTCCAGGGAGCGGTTGATGCCTTTGCCGGCCTCGTAATAGTTGTCGTTGACCAGGTTGTCCGGGTTGTTCACCGCGATGGTCACCATCGACAGGGTCAAGGTCACCGAGCAGGCCAGGATGGCGATGATGATCCACGGCCAAAGGTGCTTGTACCAAGGACTTGCGGCAGTTGCTGCGGGCATGATCACTTCTCTCAACGAATTTGTGGGCCGATGAATCGGCTCTTGGCTTCAACGTGGACGCTGGCGTCATCGGCATCCTTGAGGATGAACTTCACCTCGTTGGTGCTCGACGGCAGTTGCTCCGGCGAGCTGGACAACTCGACCGGCTGGCTGAAAATTTCCCCGGCGGCGACTTTGATCTCGCGCTTGCCTTGCAGCTTGAGGTCCGGCAGGCCGGTGGCTTCGAGCACGTAGGTGTGGTCGCGCTGGTCCTTGTTCATGATCTTCAGGCTGTAGACGTTTTCGATCCGGCCTTCGGCGTTCTCACGGTACAGCACGCGGTCTTTGCTGACATCGAAACCGACCAGCGAGCGCATGAAGAACGCAGTCACCAGCAACGCGATCATGGTCAGCAACACCAGGGCGTAGCCGATCAGGCGAGGGCGCAGTTTATGGGTTTTTTGCCCCGACAGGTTGTGCTCAGTGGTGTAGCTGATCAGGCCGCGCGGGTAATCCATCTTGTCCATGATGCTGTCGCAGGCGTCGATGCAGGCCGCACAGCCGATGCATTCGATTTGCAGGCCGTCGCGGATGTCGATGCCGGTGGGGCAGACCTGGACGCACATGGTGCAGTCGATGCAATCGCCCAGGCCCTGAGCCTTGTAGTCGATGCCTTTCTTGCGCGGGCCACGGCTTTCGCCACGGCGCGGGTCGTAGGAGACGATCAGCGTGTCCTTGTCGAACATCACGCTCTGGAAGCGGGCGTACGGGCACATGTAAATGCACACCTGTTCGCGTAGCCAGCCGGCGTTGCCGTAGGTGGCGAGGGTGAAGAAACCGACCCAGAAATACGACCAGCCATCGGCTTCACCGGTGAAGAAGTCGATCACCAGTTCACGAATCGGCGAGAAGTAGCCGACGAAGGTCATGCCAGTCACGAAGCCGATCAGCAGCCACATCGTGTGCTTGCTGAATTTGCGCAGGAATTTGTTGGCGCTCATCGGCGCCTTGTCGAGCTTGATGCGCTGGTTGCGGTCGCCTTCGGTGACCTTTTCGCACCACATGAAGATCCAGGTCCAGACGCTTTGCGGGCAGGTGTAGCCGCACCAGACCCGACCGGCATACACGGTAATGAAGAACAGGCCGAAGGCGCTGATGATCAGAATGCCTGAGAGCAGGATGAAATCCTGGGGCCAGAAGGTCGCGCCAAAAATGAAGAACTTACGCTCCGGCAGGTTCCACCAGACGGCCTGATGACCGCCCCAGCTCAGCCACACCGTGCCGAAATACAGCAGAAACAGTGCGGCACCACCCGTCATCCGCAGGTTGCGGAACAGACCGGTGAAGGCGCGGGTGTAGATCTTTTCTCGAGAGGCGTAGAGGTCGACGCTGTTGTTCGCGTTCTTGGCGGGTGGAGTGACGTCGTGTACCGGAATCTGATTGCTCATCATTGCATCCCACGGCAGTGGAAAAATGCCTCGGTCAGTACGTGCCGACCGCGGTCAAAAAGAGGTGTTGCAGTGGCGCAATGATACGCCTGTAGCTCTAACTCAAGGGTGCGACCTTTGGTCACGTTGGTGGAAATCAACTGACAGTGTAATGACTTGAATCAATTGGCTTGTGAATTATGGACGGTTTTGTGGGGGCGGCGAGCTCATTCGAGCGCTACGGTGGCATCGACCGGCAAAATCCTGGCATCGAAGGCGGTATGACGCGGTGGCGCTTCAGCCGGGTGCGCATTACATTCCCTGTACGGGATTCCTATGCTGCTGGCGAAAGCATCGACGTCAGTTGTTATAAGCAAGTCGGAAATATATTAACTGAATTGCCCGCTGTTTGATGTTTGCGGTTTTCTATTTTCTGGAATAAGTTGTTCTGGCATGCCGTTGTTATATAGCGGCGTGCCTATCTAATATTACGGAAATGGAATTCTATGAACATTGTAAAAGGTGCGAAGTTATTCGCATGCATGTGGATCCTGTCGCTGGCATCTGTCGCACATTCAAATGAAGGTGCACCTATTCATATGGTCTTCGCGTCTGATCCGCAGTATCCGTGGACGGATAAAACGGACAGTGAGGAATATGAACCTGACAGCGAGTTTGAACAGCGTGCCAAATGGCTGGTGGAGACCCAGTTCGCGAGTATTGCGGATTTCAGAAGCAAGATGGGCGGGCACTCGCAGGTGCCATTGATGATCAACGGTGACATGACGGCGTTTGGTCATGGTTGGCAGCGTTCGTATATCAATTCGACGCTGCAGAAGTACTTTAATAAAGACTATCTGTACGGCTTGGGTAATCATGACTATCAGAACAATGTCGATGATTGTTTTACTAATAGTTGTGCGGCGGGCAGTATTGTCGAATATCAAGAGCATCATGCCGGCAAGGTAGATGATTTCGATTTGAAGATTACGGGCTTTTTGTTCAATAAGATGTATTCGGGCAGTCTTGCCTATTCCAAAAATATAGGGGAGGTTCATCTGGTCCAGCTTAATAATGAGCCGACTTACGCAACCAAAATTTCCCATCCCCTGAATCCTACAACTTTTAACATTACCGCTGCGCTGGATTGGCTTGAAAATGATTTACGAGTCGCCCGGGCCCAAGGTTACGCGATCATTATCAACATGCATAAACCCTATGACTGGCAGGGTGACTGGGGTCAGGAAAGTCGTTTCAGGGACATGATCGCAAAATATGAAGTGACGGCCATATTCGCCGGTCATCTTCATGAAAACGGCGGTTCCATGTCCTATAGGGGGAATGTGCCCGTTTTCCTCAGTGGCAGCGCTTCCCAGGAGACCTATCTGATTGCCAGTTTTTCCGCGGATCGCAAGCAACTGCAGGTCGATCTGGTCGAAAACAACCAGTGGCATAACCGCAAGCTTGTAGCGAAAGTGCCGGTGAAATCAATTTTCACCAGTCGCCCATGAAAAAGGCCCCGCCAGATCACTGGCGGGGCCTTTTTTGTTGCATCGAGCGTTTGCCTTACTGGGCGTCTGCCACCGGCGCTTTCTCACCGTGAGAGAGGCTGTAGACGTAAGCGGCCAGCAGGTGAACCTTGTCGTTGCCTTGCAGCTGTTCCTGCGCAGGCATCTGGCCCTGACGGCCGTAACGGATGGTCTGCTGCAGTTGAGCGAAGCTCGAACCGTAGATGAACGCTGCCGGGTGAGTCAGGTTAGGGGCGCCCATGGCCGGGGTGCCTTTGCCTTCCGGACCGTGGCAAGCCACGCAGTTGGCAGCGAACAGCTTCTGGCCGGCAACCGGGTCAGCCTTGGCGCCCTCCGGCAGTTTGCGGCCATCGAGGCTGGTCAGCACGTAAGCGGCAACGTCGCTGACGCCTTGTTCGCCGATCACTTCGGCCCAGGCCGGCATCACGGCGTGACGGCCGCCCATGATGGTGGTCTTGATGGTTGCCGCTTCACCGCCCCAGCGCCAGTCGGCGTCGGTCAGGTTAGGGAAGCCATAAGCGCCTTTGGCGTCGGAACCGTGGCAGACCGAGCAGTTGGAGGCGAACAGGCGGCCACCCATCTTCAGGGCTTGCGGGTCCTTGGCGACTTCTTCGATTGGCATGGAAGCGAACTTGGCGAAGATCGGGCCGAACTTGGCGTCCGACCTGGCCATTTCCTTTTCCCACTCGTGGACGCCGGTCCAGCCGGTCTGGCCGTTGGCGAACGCGGTCTGCTTCTCGTTATCCAGGTAGTTGTAACCTGGCAACAGGCCTTTCCAGTTACCCAGGCCCGGGTACAGGACCAGATAGCCAAGGGCGAAGATGATGGTGCCCACGAACAGCATGAACCACCATTTCGGCAGTGGGTTGTCGTACTCCTCGATCCCGTCGAAGGAGTGGCCGACCGTCTCGTCGGTCTGCTCGGCGCGCTGGCCCTTGCGGGTGGACAGCAGCAGCCAGGTCAGGGCGAAGATGGTGCCGAGACTGAGGACTGTGACGTACAGACTCCAGAACGTAGTCATTCTTTGTTACTCCTAGAAGCTTGCTCGACGTGCTTGATGGCTTCGGGATCATCCGCGAAAGGCAGCAAGGTCGCGTCTTCAAACTCCGACTTGCGCTTGGGGCTGAATACCCACAACGCCAGACCGATGAAGGCCACCATCACAACAACGGTGCCCAGGCCACGAATCATCCCGATATCCATCTAAATCACCGTTTGCTTTTGATGATGGTGCCCAGGCCTTGCAGATAGGCCACCAGCGCGTCCATTTCGGTTTTGCCCTTCACAGCATCCTTGGCGCCGGCGATGTCTTCGTCGGTGTAAGGGACGCCGAGCGTGCGCAAGACTTCCATTTTCTTGGCGGTGTCTTTGCCGTCGAGCTTGTTTTCCACGAGGAACGGGTAAGCCGGCATTTTCGACTCGGGCACCACGTTGCGCGGGTTGTACAAGTGCGCACGCTGCCAGTCATCGGAGTAACGACCGCCGACACGGGCCAGGTCCGGACCGGTACGCTTGGAACCCCACAGGAACGGGTGATCCCAGACGCTTTCACCGGCGACCGAGTAGTGGCCGTAGCGTTCGGTTTCAGCGCGGAACGGACGGATCATCTGCGAGTGGCAGCCGACACAACCGTTGGCGATGTAGATGTCGCGGCCTTCCAGTTCAAGGGCGGTACGAGGCTTCATGCCCTCGACCGGCTTGTTGGTAACGTCCTGGAAAAACAGCGGAACGATCTGGGTTAGGCCGCCGATGCTGACGGCGATAACCATGAAGAAGGCCAGCAGGCCAATATTCTTCTCGACTGCTTCATGCTTCATCAGTGAGCTCCAACTACAGCAATCTTGGCGGCGGCTTCAGCTTCAGCCGGGTCCGAGGCACGAACGGTACGGAACACGTTGTAGGCCATCAACAGCATGCCGCTGGCAAAGAACGCGCCGCCCAGGGCACGAACGATGAAACCAGGGTGGCTGGCTTGCAGCGCTTCCACGAACGAGTAGGTGAGGGTGCCGTCGTCGTTGATTGCACGCCACATCAGGCCCTGGGTGATGCCGTTGACCCACATCGAAGCGATGTACAACACGGTACCGATGGTCGCGAGCCAGAAGTGCGCGTTGATCAGACCGGTGCTGTGCATTTGTGCACGGCCGAACAGTTTCGGGATCATGTGGTAGATGGCGCCGATCGAGATCATCGCTACCCAGCCCAAGGCGCCGGCGTGTACGTGGCCGATGGTCCAGTCGGTGTAGTGCGAGAGCGAGTTGACGGTCTTGATGGCCATCATCGGGCCTTCGAAGGTCGACATGCCGTAGAACGCCAGCGACACGACCAGGAAACGCAGGATCGGGTCGGTGCGCAGCTTATGCCAGGCGCCCGACAGGGTCATCATGCCGTTGATCATGCCGCCCCAGCTCGGAGCCAGCAGGATGATCGACATCGCCATGCCCAGGGACTGAGCCCAGTCCGGCAGTGCGGTGTAGTGCAGGTGGTGCGGACCGGCCCAGATGTACAGGGTGATCAGCGCCCAGAAGTGCACGATCGACAGGCGATAGGAGTAGATCGGACGCTCGGCCTGCTTCGGCACGAAGTAGTACATCATCCCCAGGAAACCGGTGGTCAGGAAGAAGCCCACGGCGTTGTGGCCGTACCACCACTGGATCATCGCGTCGGTCGCACCCGCGTAGGCCGAGTAGGACTTGAACAGGCTGACCGGTAGCGACATGTGGTTGACGATGTGCAGCATCGCGGTCACGACGATGAAGGCACCGTAGAACCAGTTACCGACATAGATGTGCTTGGTCTTGCGCTTGACGATGGTGCCGAAGAACACCAGACCGTAGGTGACCCAGACGATGGCCAGCAGAATAGCCAGGGGCCATTCCAGTTCCGCGTATTCCTTGGTGGTGGTGAAACCCATCGGCAAGGTCACGATCGCGCCGACGATCACCGCTTGCCAACCCCAGAAGGTGAAGGCCGCGAGGCTGTCGGAGATCAGTCGCGTTTGGCAGGTTCGCTGCACGACGTAATAAGAAGTGGCAAACAGAGCACAACCACCGAAGGCGAAAATCACCAGGTTGGTGTGCAACGGGCGTAAGCGTCCAAAAGTCGTCCACGGCAGACCGAAGTTCAATTCCGGCCATACGAGCTGTGAGGCGATGAAGACACCAAGCCCCATGCCAAGGATCCCCCAGACCACCGTCATGATGGCGAACTGGCGGACTACCTTATAGTTATAAGCAGTCGGACTGATTGCTGTGCTCATTCTAAGGTTCCACGGTTTGGGTGTTTTATTAGGAGTAAAAATCGGCCGCAAGTATGGAGAAAGCGGGGGGTCATTGCAACGCGCCATGACCTGGGTCAATGCTTTCAAAACCTGATTCTGCGGCCTTTCCATGCGCCGCGTAAGGACAAAATTGCCCTCTGACAAAATGTCGCAGCGGATGAAAAAGGCGAGGGGTTCAAGTCAGATGTAACGGGGTGTGTTCAAACGCAACGATCGAGGGACAGACGGCAATTTGCGCGACAGCCGGTATCTACCAGCCTTTGCGGCCTGTCATCGAACAGAATCGTCGAACACATCGGGTAAAATCGACCTGGAACCGGCTCATGCCAGTCCGCACCGAGGAAGCTTAGACCCGAATCTGGTGAACCGAAAGGAAGGGGAACGGCAGGGTGCGACAATGGGTCGCAAAGAGGCAGGGAACTGCCGCATTCCGAAGAATGCGGCAGCAGAGCGGTCAAAAATTATTCGTTTTTGCCTTGTGCCTGCAAACGCTCGGTGCCGACTCCGTGGGACAAGCTGTACACATAAGCGGCCAGCAATTGCACCTTGTCGTTGCCCAGCAGTTCGTTTTGCGCCGGCATATGGCCCTGGCGGCCATGGCGAATAGTCTGTTGCAGTTGCGCCAGGCTGGTACCGTAGATAAAACCGGCCGGGTGCGTCAGATTCGGCGCGCCCATGGCTTCAGTGCCCTGGCCGTTTGCCCCATGACAGGCTACGCAGGTGGTGCTGAACAGTTGCTGTCCGGCTTGCACGTCGGCACCACTGTCGGCTGGCAACGGCAGGCCCGCCAGTTCGTGACGCACATACGCGGCGACGTTTTTCACGCCGGCTTCACCGAGGATTTCACCCCAGGCCGGCATGGCCGCCATGCGACCGCCCATGATGGTGGTCTTGATGGTCTCGGCACTGCCGCCCCAGCGCCAGTCGCTGTCGGTCAGGTTAGGGAAGCCGAACGCGCCCTTGGCATCCGAGCCGTGGCACACCGAGCAGTTGGAGGCGAACAGGCGGCCACCCATTTTCAGTGCCTGTGGGTCTTTCGCTACTTCTTCCACCGGCATGGCGGCGAATTTGGCGAAGATCGGCCCGAACTTCGCGTCCGCCTTGCTCATCTCCTTTTCCCACTCGTGCACCCCGGTCCAGCCGTTTTCATAACCGGGCAATATGCCTTTCCAGTTGCCCAGGCCCGGATAAAGGATCAGGTAGCCGACCGAGAACACCAGGGTGCCGGCGAACAGCATGAACCACCACTGCGGCAGCGGGTTGTCGTACTCCTCGATGCCGTCGAAGCTGTGGCCCATGGTCTGGTCGACGCTGCCCTTGGTTTCGCCGCGGCGGGTGCCGATCAGCAGCCAGGTCAGGCCGATCAGGCTGCCGATGGTCAGTACGCAGATCCACGCACTCCAGAAGGTGGTCATGGCCGGGCGCTCCTTGTTGTTGCAGATTCTTGGGTAGTTTCGGGTTGCGGCTCGTCAGCGAACGGCAGCAGGCGCGCTTCGGCGAATTGCGGATTGCGCTTGCTGTTGAACACCCACAGTGTCAGGCCGACGAAGGCCACGAACACCACGACTGTGCCGAGGCCGCGGATCAGGCCTGTGCTCATATCAATGACCATGACTCACCTCTTGCTCTTGATGGCAGTGCCGAGCACTTGCAGGTAGGCAACCAGCGCGTCCATCTCGGTCTTGCCCTTGAGCGAAGCGACTGAGCCTGCGATGTCTTCGTCGGTGTACGGCACGCCGAGGGTGCGCATGGCGCGGATCTTGGTTTCGGTGTGGCTGCTGTCGAGCGGGTTGGCCACCAGCCATGGATACGCCGGCATCTTCGATTCCGGCACCACGTTGCGCGGGTTGTACAAGTGCGCGCGGTGCCAGTCTTCGGAGTAGCGCCCGCCGACTCGCGCCAAGTCCGGCCCGGTGCGCTTGGAGCCCCAGAGGAACGGGTGATCCCACACGCTTTCCCCGGCCACCGAGTAATGGCCGTAGCGTTCGGTTTCGGCGCGGAACGGGCGGATCATCTGCGAGTGGCAACCGACGCAGCCTTCGCGGATGTAAATGTCGCGACCTTCCAGTTGCAGCGCGGTGTAGGGCTTCATGCCTTCCACCGGTTTGTTGGTCACGTCCTGGAAGAACAGCGGGACGATCTGGGTCAGGCCGCCGATGCTCACGGCGAACACCATCAGCAACATCAGCAGGCCGACGTTTTTCTCGATTGTTTCGTGTTTCATGGCGGACTCCTCAGGCGATCTGCGCGGCAGCGACGGCTTCGGCAGGCTGCGAGGCCCGCACGGTGCGCCAGGTGTTGTAAGCCATCAGCAGCATGCCGCTGAGGAAGATCGCGCCGCCCACCAGTCGCACGATGAAGCCAGGATGGCTGGCCACCAGGGTTTCGACGAAGGAGTAGGTCAGCGTGCCGTCCTCGTTGACTGCGCGCCACATCAGGCCCTGGGCGATGCCGTTGACCCACATCGAGGCGATGTACAGCACGGTGCCGATGGTGGCGAGCCAGAAGTGCGCGTTGATCAGGCCGATGCTGTGCATCTGCTCGCGGCCGAAGACTTTCGGGATCATGTGGTACAGCGCACCGATGGAAATCATTGCCACCCAGCCGAGCGCGCCGGCGTGAACGTGGCCGATGGTCCAGTCGGTGTAGTGGGAGAGGGCGTTGACCGTCTTGATTGCCATCATCGGCCCTTCGAAGGTCGACATGCCGTAGAACGCCAGGGACACCACGAGGAAGCGCAGGATCGGGTCGCTGCGCAACTTATGCCAGGCACCCGACAGGGTCATCATGCCGTTGATCATCCCGCCCCAGCTCGGCGCCAGCAGGATCAGCGACATCACCATGCCCAACGACTGTGCCCAGTCCGGCAGCGCGGTGTAGTGCAAGTGGTGGGGACCGGCCCAGATGTACAGGGTGATCAGCGCCCAGAAGTGCACGATCGACAAGCGATAGGAATACACCGGGCGTTCGGCCTGTTTCGGCACGAAGTAGTACATCATTCCGAGGAAACCGGCGGTGAGGAAAAAGCCTACGGCGTTGTGGCCGTACCACCACTGCACCATGGCATCGGTCGCACCGGAGTACAGCGAGTAGGACTTGGTCAGACTCACCGGCAATTCCAGGTTGTTGACGATGTGCAGGATTGCCACGGTGATGATGAATCCACCGAAGAACCAGTTGCCGACATAGATGTGCTTGGTCTTGCGCTGCATGATCGTGCCGAAGAACACGATGGCGTACGCCACCCAGACGATGGTGATCAGGATGTCGATCGGCCATTCCAGTTCGGCGTATTCCTTGGAGCTGGTGTAACCCAGCGGCAGGCTGATCGCCGCCAGCAGGATCACCAGTTGCCAGCCCCAGAAGCAGAACGCGGCGATTTTCGGCGCAAACAATCGAGTCTGGCAGGTACGCTGTACCGAGTAGAACGAACTGGCGAACAACGCGCAGCCGCCGAAGGCGAAGATCACCGCGTTGGTGTGCAGCGGGCGCAACCGGCCGAAACTGGTCCATGGCAGATTGAAGTTGAGTTCGGGCCAGACCAACTGGGCGGCGAGAAAAACCCCGAGCCCCATGCCGACGATGCCCCACACCACCGTCATAATGGCGAATTGGCGGACCACCTTGTAGTTGTAGGCGGTACTGATAGAAGTGTTCATGGTTCCCCATCCACGGTTCAGCCGAAGTGAGGGCCCGTCTTTGCGAGTAAGCCGCGCAAGGCAGACGCTCCCTTCGCCTGGAGTTATAGGCAGACTAAAAGCGAGGCAAGCATGGACAAACAGCACAAGGCCAGTATTGACGGGGATCAATGGGCGCAGTGCGTGCGGGATCACGGATGGCTGTGGAATGCCGCCTCGGTGCCGGCCTCGGCGACACTGATTCTCGCCCATGGCGCCGGTGCGCCGATGGACAGCGGCTGGATGAGCGACATGGCTGCGCGCTTTGCCACGCAAGGCGTCAACGTGCTGCGCTTCGAGTTTCCGTACATGGCCCAGCGGCGAGTGGACGGCGGCAAGCGCCCACCGAACCCGGCGCCGAAACTGCTGGAGTGCTGGCGTGAGGTGTACGCCGTGGTGCGACGCCATGTCACTGGGCGTCTGGCCATTGGCGGCAAGTCCATGGGCGGGCGGATGGCCAGTCTTTTGGCCGATGAGCTGGAAGCGGATGCGCTGGTGTGCCTCGGTTATCCGTTTTATGCCGTCGGCAAACCGGAGAAACCTCGGGTTGAGCACTTGGCTGCGCTAAAGACACGGACGTTGATTGTGCAGGGCGAGCGCGATGCGCTGGGCAATCGTGAGGCCGTTGAGGCTTATACGTTGGCGCCGGGTATCGAGGTGTTCTGGCTTGAGGCGGCGGATCATGATTTGAAGCCGTTGAAGGCTTCGGGGTTTACGCATGAGCAGCATTTGGACGCGGCAGCGAAGAAGGTCGCCGGGTTTCTGTGAGAAGCAAGATCAAAAGATCGCAGCCCTTGGCAGCTCCTACAGCGTGGACGCCGTTCGAATGTAGGAGCTGGCGCAGCCTGCGATCTTTTGACTTTGTTGTCAGCGGTTAAACCGCTCCACCAACGAATACTGGGTATTCGCGGTCTTGGTCAGTTCCTCACTCAGCAGCGCCGAGTTTTGTGCCTGTTCCGAGGTCTGATCAGCCAGTTGCGAGATGTTGCTGATGTTGCGGCTGATTTCTTCGGCCACCGAACTTTGCTCTTCGGTCGCGGCAGCGATTTGGGTGGTCATGTCGGTGATGTGGGCTACCGCTTCGCTGATGCCCACCAGCGCCTGATCCGCTTCCAATACCCGCGCCACACCTTCTTCAGCCTGGCGATGGCCGGCCTCCATGGTTTGCACCGCCGTGCTGGCGGTTTGTTGCAGCTTGGCGATCAGGGCGTGGATCTGCCCGGTGGATTCGCTGGTGCGCTGCGCCAATTGGCGCACTTCGTCGGCCACCACCGCAAAACCACGGCCCATCTCACCAGCACGGGCGGCTTCGATCGCAGCGTTCAAGGCGAGCAGGTTGGTCTGGTCGGCAATGCCTTTGATCACATCGACCACGCCACCGATTTCGTCGCTGTCCTTGGCCAGTTGAGTGACCGTCAGACCGGTTTCACCGACCACCACCGACAGGCGTTGAATGGCTTCGCGGGTTTCACCTGCGATGTCGCGACCGCGACCGGTCAGGCGATTGGCTTCCTGAGTGGCGTCGGCGGTGCGCTGCACGTGACTGGCGACTTCCTGAGTGGTAGCGGCCATCTGATTGACGGCGGTCGCCACTTGCTCGGTTTCGACGCGCTGACGTTCCAGGCCGGTGGAGCTGTTATGGGCCAGCGTGTCGGACTGTTTCGCTTGTTCGTTCAGATGCTCGGCGGTGTCTTGCAGGCGCGTCAGGCAGGTTTTCAGGCGAGCTTCCTGGCTGAGAATGGACATTTCCAAGCGTGCCTGGGCACCGCGGCTGTCGGTGTACATCTGCGCGATCAGCGGGTCGGACGTGGTCTGTTCGGCCAGGCGCAGCAAGCGCTTGATGCCGCGCTGTTGCCAGCTCAAGCCCATCAAGCCCAACGGCACCGAAAGACCGGCGGCGAGGGCGAAGCCCCATTGCGACGTCAGGGTGGCGCCGATCATGAAGCTCAACTGGCTGACCAGAATGAACGGCAGCCAGTCCTGAAGCACCGGCAACCACTTATCCCTTTGAGGAACGGCTGACTTGCCCTGATTGATGCGTTGGTAGAGCGCTTCGGCACGGCGGATCTGCTCGGCGGTGGGCTTGACCCGCACCGACTCGTAACCGATCACCTGATTGCCTTCGAACACCGGTGTGACATAGGCGTTAACCCAGTAGTGGTCACCGGTCTTGCAGCGATTCTTGACAATGCCCATCCATGGCAAGCCTTGTTTCAGTGTGCCCCACATGTGCGCGAACACCGCAGACGGGACGTCGGGATGACGAACCAGGTTATGCGGCGCACGGATCAGTTCTTCACGCGAAAACCCGCTGATTTCGACGAAAGCATCGTTGCAGTAGGTGATCATGCCCTTGGCATCGGTGGTGGAAATCAACCGTTGCTGCGCCGGGAAGGTCCGTTCGCGTTGTGTAATGGGCTGGTTGTTACGCATGGCTTTTTCAATCCGCAAGGCTTTGATGGTGTATCGGCATCGTTGGGCATTTATTGAAGTTTTTTTTCAATAAATCAGTAACGCGTCGCAAAACGACCGCTGCGTCATCATCCCGCGAGCATCGGATACGTGAACAAGCCGAAATGCAGCAGATTCAAACCAAAATGGGTGGCGATGGCCGCACCCAGCCCACCGAACCGGTAGGCCAGGCCATAGCCGACACCGGCCAGGCTGGCCAGCAACACCCATTGCCAGCCAGCGCCCAGATGAACGAGGCCAAATAGCAATGATGCGAGCACCAGCGCGAGGCTTTCACCATAAGGCAGGTGTTTAAACTGCCGGCTCAGACCGCCCTGGATGTAGCCGCGAAACAGCGCTTCTTCCACCAGCGTCACCAGCAACAGATTGTTCAGCATCCACAGCCAGGCCTGATCCGGCCATTTCGGTGCCCAACTGATCACCCCCAGCAATAGCGCACCACCCAGAGCCAGTACGGCACTCACGGTCAGGGCGAGGGCGGTGGCATACACCGACAGGCGCAGGGAGCGCCGGCCGACAATCCATGGGCAGACCAGTAACAGCCAGAAGCCGATCAGGGGTTTGTCCTGATTCAGGTACATGGCGAACCGCACGGCATCGTCGGTGAAACGCAGGGGATCGATAGCGCGACCGTTGTAGAAACCGGGAAGCCAGTGTGTCGCCAGCGCCACCGCCAAGACGATGAACAAGCCGTGGCCGAGGTAGCGGCCGAGGGGGATCTGTTGTTGGCGAACGGCGAAACCGGCGATCAGCAGTAACCCGAAAGAAATGGCAGCCAGCCAGCCGAGATGGCCGTAGATCAAAGCCAGGCTGTAGCCGAGCGAGAGAAGTGCCAGATAGATCCATGGCAGAGCGATCATTTGAAGTCCTTGAGGGCGGAGGTGCCTGTTTTCTTGGGGCGCGCAATTATAGAGACATACACCGCCCAAACAAAAACACCGCCCGAAGGCGGTGTCGTTGTCGGCGGAGGCGTTACGAGGCAATCAACTGCCGCAACACGTAATGCAAAATCCCTCCGGCCTTGAAGTACTCCACTTCGTTCAGGGTATCGATCCGGCACAATACCTCGACCTTCTCCTGGCTGCCGTCTTCACGGGTGATGACCAGCGTCAGGTTCATCCGCGGAGTCAGTTCGACGCCCGTCAGGCCAAGAATGTCCAGGGTTTCCTTGCCAGTGAGGTTCAGGCTCTTGCGGTTCTGATCCAGCTTGAACTGCAGCGGCAACACGCCCATGCCCACCAGATTTGAACGGTGAATCCGCTCGAAGCTTTCTGCGATGACGGCTTTGACCCCCAGCAGGTTGGTGCCCTTGGCCGCCCAGTCACGGCTCGATCCAGTGCCGTATTCTTGCCCGGCGATCACCACCAGCGGCGTGCCCGATGCCTGGTAACGCATGGCCGCGTCGTAGATCGGCAGTTTTTCCCCGGTCGGAATGTAAATCGTGTTGCCGCCTTCTTCACCACCGAGCATTTCGTTGCGAATGCGGATGTTGGCGAAGGTGCCGCGCATCATCACTTCGTGGTTACCGCGACGCGAGCCGTAGGAGTTGAAGTCCCGTGGTTCCACCCCTTGTTCGCGCAGGTAACGGCCGGCAGGGCTGTCGGTCTTGATGTTGCCGGCGGGGGAGATGTGGTCGGTGGTTACCGAATCGCCGAGCAGCGCGAGGACTTTCGCCCCTTCGACATCCTTGACCACTGGCGCAGGGCCGCCAATGTCATCGAAGAAGGGCGGGTGCTGGATATACGTCGAATCGTTGTTCCAGACATAAGTCGCTGCCTGCGGCACTTCGATGGCTTGCCACTGCTCGTCGCCGGCGAACACTTCGGCGTACTCCTTGTGGAACATTGCGGTGTTCACCTGAGTTACCGCGTCGGCGATTTCCTTGGTGCTCGGCCAGATGTCTCGCAGGTAAACCGGGTGGCCGTCCTTGTCGTTTCCCAAGGGCTCGCTGCTGATGTCGATGCGCACCGTGCCGGCCAGCGCGTAGGCGACGACCAGGGGCGGGGAGGCCAGCCAGTTGGTTTTCACCAGCGGATGCACGCGGCCTTCGAAGTTGCGGTTGCCCGACAGCACCGAGGCGACGGTCAGGTCGGCTTTCTGGATGGCTTTTTCAATCGGCTCCGGCAACGGCCCGGAGTTGCCGATGCAGGTGGTGCAGCCATAACCGACAAGGGCAAAACCGAGTTGGTCGAGGTATTGGGTCAGGCCGGCTGCCTTGTAATAGTCGGTGACCACTTTCGAACCGGGGGCCAGGGAGCTCTTGACCCAGGGTTTGCGCTTGAGGCCTTTTTCCACGGCTTTTTTCGCCACCAGTCCGGCTGCCATCATCACACTGGGATTGGAGGTGTTGGTGCAGGAGGTGATCGCGGCAATCACCACCGCACCGTTTTTCAGCCGATGCGTATGGCCTTCGTGAGCGTAGTCCGCTTCACCGATCAGATCGGCGTTGCCTACCGCGACGCCACCGCCGCCCTCACTTTCGAGGCGACCTTCTTCCTTGCTGGTCGGTTTGATTTGCAGGCCGAGAAAGTCAGTGAACGCTTGCGCCACATTCGGCAACGAGACGCGGTCTTGTGGGCGTTTCGGTCCGGCGAGGCTGGCCTCGACGCTGCCCATGTCCAGGGCCAGGCTGTCGGTGAACACCGGCTCTTTGCCGGGCAGGCGCCACAGGCCCTGGGTTTTGCTGTAGGCCTCCACCAGTTTCACGGTTTCCGAGGTACGGCCGGACAGGCGCAGGTACTCCAGGGTCACCTCGTCCACCGGGAAGAAGCCGCAGGTGGCGCCGTATTCCGGAGCCATGTTCGCAATGGTCGCGCGGTCGGCCAGCGGCAGGTCGGCGAGGCCGTCGCCGTAGAACTCGACGAATTTGCCGACCACGCCTTTCTTGCGCAGCATCTGGGTGACGGTCAGCACCAGGTCGGTGGCGGTGATGCCTTCCTTGAGCTTGCCAGTGAGTTTGAATCCGATCACTTCCGGAATCAGCATCGACACCGGTTGACCCAGCATCGCCGCTTCCGCTTCGATCCCGCCGACGCCCCAGCCGAGTACGCCGAGGCCGTTGATCATGGTGGTGTGGGAGTCAGTGCCGACCAGGGTGTCGGGGAAAGCATAGGTGCGGCCGTCCTCATCCTTGGTCCAGACCGTGCGTCCTAGGTATTCAAGGTTGACCTGGTGACAGATACCGGTGCCCGGCGGCACCACGCTGAAGTTGGCGAAGGCGCTCTGACCCCAGCGCAGGAAGGCGTACCGCTCGTGGTTGCGCTGCATTTCGATGTCGACGTTCTGTTCGAAGGCGCTTGAGCTGGCGAACTTGTCGACCATCACCGAGTGGTCGATCACCAGGTCCACCGGCGACAGCGGATTGATGCGCTGTGGGTCGCCACCGGCCTTGGCCATGGCGGCGCGCATGGCGGCCAGGTCGACCACGGCCGGGACGCCGGTAAAGTCCTGCATCAATACCCGTGCGGGGCGGTATTGGATTTCGCGGTCGGAGCGACGCTCCTTGAGCCAGGCGGCAATCGCCTTGAGGTCGGCGCCGGTGACGGTTTTCTCGTCCTCCCAGCGCAGCAGGTTTTCCAGCAACACTTTCAACGACATGGGCAGCTTGTCGAGATCACCCAGGCTCTTGGCGGCTTCGCGCAGGCTGAAATAGTGGTAGGTCTTGTCGTCGACTTGTAAGGTTTTAAGGGTTTTCAGGCTATCGAGGGACGGCATTGAAATGACTCCTTTAAGTCCACACGGCTACGGACTGAGGGACGGGCAGATGTTTAAACCTAGTCCTGTTTGGTGCTTAAGGCTAATAACTGGACCCTAAGGGCAAGTCCAAGGTTCCGAACTCGGCTATCATGCGCCGGTTTTCGTGACAGGCTTTGCTTCAACGCAAGCCTGGGCATCGCGCAGTGGCGCAATTTTTCCGCCAACTGCCCAGGAGTAAGAATGAACACCCTCTTTATGCATTGCCGACCGGGCTTCGAAGGCGAAGTCTGTTCCGAGATTTCCGAACATGCCGCGCGGCTGAACGTGGCCGGTTATGCCAAGGCCAAAACCGCCAGCGCCTATGCCGAATTCATCTGCACCGAAGAAGACGGCGCCGAACGCCTGATGCGTGGCCAGCGTTTCGCCGACCTGATCTTCCCGCGCCAGTGGGCCCGTGGGATCTTTATTGATCTGCCGGAAACCGACCGCATCAGCGTGATCCTCGCCCACATGGCGGACTTCCCGCTGTGCGGCAGCCTGTGGCTGGAAATGGTCGACACCAACGATGGCAAAGAGCTGTCGAACTTCTGCAAGAAGTTTGAAGTGCACCTGCGCAAGGCGTTGATGGCGGCCGGCAAACTGGTGGAAGACCCCAACAAGCCGCGTCTGCTGCTGACCTTCAAGAGCGGCCGCGAAGTGTTCATGGGGCTGGCGGAGTCGAACAACTCGGCGATGTGGCCGATGGGCATTCCGCGCCTGAAGTTCCCCCGTGAAGCACCGAGCCGTTCGACGTTGAAGCTGGAAGAGGCGTGGCATCACTTCATTCCCCGCGACCAGTGGGATGAGCGTCTGCACAGCGACATGACCGGTGTCGACCTCGGCGCCGCCCCTGGCGGCTGGACCTGGCAACTGGTCAACCGCGGCATGCTGGTGACCGCCATCGACAACGGCCCGATGGCCGAAAGCCTGATGGATACCGGTCTGGTGCAGCACTTGATGGCCGACGGTTTCACCTTCAAGCCCAAACAGCCGGTGGACTGGATGGTCTGCGACATCGTCGAGAAGCCGGCGCGCAACGCGGCGATGCTGGAAGAATGGATTGGCGAGGGGCATTGCCGGGAAGCGGTGGTCAACCTCAAGCTGCCGATGAAACAGCGTTATGCCGAAGTGAAGCGCTTGCTGGAGCGTATTGCCGAGGGGTTCAAGGCGCGGGGCATTCGGGTTGAAATCGGCTGCAAGCAGCTGTATCACGACCGTGAAGAAGTGACCTGCCATTTGCGCCGGCTTGACGTGAAAAAACCGAAATCCCGCTGATTCATACGGTCCCGCTCCCACAGGTGACCGAACACCCGGCAATGCGCGACAATGCCGGCAAGTTTCAGGAGTAAACCATGAGTGAAATGATCGATACGCCGGTTGACGGCACCCTCGACGCCACCGGCCTCAATTGCCCGGAACCGGTGATGATGCTGCACCAGCACATCCGTGACCTGGTGCCTGGCGGCCTGCTGAAGGTGATCGCCACCGACCCGTCGACCCGTCGCGACATTCCCAAGTTCTGCGTGTTCCTCGACCACGAGTTGGTGGCGCAGCACGAAGAGGCAGGCACCTACCTGTACTGGATCCGCAAGAAGCTCGCTTAACGGGCACAAAAAAGGCCTGCATGTGCAGGCCCTTTTTTTGCGCTCGCTTAACCGGCCGAACGGCTGGTGCGGATTCGCTTGCGTGCGCTGCGCGCCAGGCGGATCGACAGCATCAGCGCCGCGCAACTCAAACCGACGATCAAACCCTGCCACAGCCCGCTCGGGCCGCTCGGCGCGCCGAACCAATCGGTCAGGCCCAAGGCGTAACCCACCGGCAAACCGATGCCCCAATAAGCGAACAGCGTCAGGATCATCGTCACTCGCGTGTCTTGATAGCCGCGCAGTGCACCGGCCGCCGTCACCTGGATCGCATCGGAAAACTGGAACAGCGCCGAGTACACAATCAGCATCGCGGCCACGTGAATCACCGTCGGGTCGGCGGTGTAGATCGCGGCGATGGGTTCACGCAGCAACAGCATCATGCTTGCGGAAATACACGCATAAGCCAGTGCCGTGCCCATGCCGACTCCGGCGGCGAAGCGTGCTTCGCGTGGTTCTTCGCGGCCCAGTGCCTGGCCGACCCGCACGGTCACGGCCATGCCCAGGGAGTAGGGGATCATGAACACCAGTGAGCTGAAATTCAGGGCGATCTGGTGCCCGGCGACCACAGTGGCGCCGAGGCTGCCGATCAGCAGGGCGATCACCGCAAAGATGCTCGACTCGGCGAAAACGGCGATGCCGATCGGCAGGCCGATGCCCAGCAAGCGTTTGATCACTGCCCACTGCGGCCAGTCGAATCGGCTGAACAACTGGCTCGACTGATAGGCCGGTGCCCAGCGTTCCCAGCCGGCCATCCCCAGCGCCATCACCCACATCACGATTGCCGTGGCCCAGCCGCAGCCGACACCGCCCATCGCCGGCACACCAAAGTGGCCATAGATGAAAATGTAATTGAGCGGAATATTCAGCGCGAGCCCGCACAAACCAAGGACCATGGCCGGACGCGTGCGACCCAGGCCATCACTGAAACAGCGCAATACGTGATAGAACGCGACGGCGGGCAGGCCGCTGGCGATGCCGTGCAGGTACTGCATGCACGGGCCGATCAGCTCGGGATCGACCTTCATGAAATGCAGGATCGGTTCGGCGCTGAACAGTAGGCCGGTCGCCATCAAACCCACCACCAGCGCCAACCACAAGGCCTGACGCACGATCGGGCCAATCTCGCTGTGAGTGCCGGCACCGAAGCGCTGAGCGACTTTCGGGGTGGTGGCCAGCAGCGTACCGGTCATCAACAGAAACACCGGCACCCAGATCGAGTTGCCCAGCGCGACGGCCGCAAGATCGCGAGGCCCGACCCGTCCCGCCATCACCGCATCGACGAAGCCCATGGCGGTGGTCGCCAGTTGCGCGATCATGATCGGCAACGCCAGGCCGAGCAGGTTTTTCAGCTCCAGGCGAACCCGGGCCGGGCGGTTGAGGGAAATAGCGGCGGTGGGGGCAGTCACGGAATTCAAGGCGAAACGTCCAAAGGATTTTGATGCGCGAGGCGGCGCATTCTACGCCTTGACGCAATGGTCAGGAAAAATCCTGTGTTGCGGATTTGTAATCGGTTTTACAGGCATCCCCCACTCCCTCGCCACAGAGGGGGGGGCGACTAAGGTGCTTAATACCTGCTGGCCCATCACCTCCATCTGCGCCTAAACTGCCGGTCCGCCAAAGGAGCCTGCCATGTTGATTGTTGCCGACGAAAATATCCCGTTGCTCGATGCCTTCTTCGAAGGTTTCGGTGAAATCCGCCGAGTGCCGGGACGTTCCATCGACCGCGCCACCGTCGAGCAGGCCGATGTACTGCTGGTGCGCTCAGTGACCAACGTCAACCGTGCATTGCTCGAAGGCAGCAACGTGCGCTTTGTCGGCACGTGCACCATCGGCACCGATCATTTGGACCTGGACTACTTTCAGCAGGCCGGCATCACCTGGTCCAGTGCGCCAGGCTGCAATGCCCGGGGTGTGGTCGATTACGTGCTGGGGAGTCTGCTGACCCTGGCCGAAATCGAAGGGGTCGACCTGGCTCAGCGCACTTACGGCGTGGTCGGCGCCGGCGAGGTGGGCGGGCGGCTGGTCAAGGTTCTGCAAGGCCTGGGCTGGAATGTGCTGGTTTGCGATCCGCCACGGCAAGCCGCTGAAGGGGGCGATTACGTCAGTCTCGAGCAGATCATCGAGCAATGCGATGTCATCAGCCTGCATACGCCGCTGGACAAGCAAGGCCCTCAGGCAACCTGGCATCTGTTCGATAAAAACCGTTTGAACCAACTCAAACCCGGCACCTGGCTGATCAACGCAAGTCGTGGCCCGGTGATCGACAACGCCGCCCTGCGTCAGGTGCTGTTGCAACGTGAAGATCTGCAAGCGGTGCTGGATGTCTGGGAGGCTGAGCCTGAAGTCGATGTAGCGCTGGCGGAGTTGTGTGTCATCGCGACGCCGCACATTGCCGGCTACAGCCTCGACGGCAAACAGCGCGGGACGGCGCAGATCTATCAGGCGTTTTGCAAATTTCTTGGGCAACCGGAACAGGTCAGCCTGAACGATTTGCTGCCAGCGCCATGGCTGTCGGCTGTTACGTTGAATGCTGATACCGATCCGGCCTGGGCGCTGGCGATGTTGTGCCGTGGCGTGTACGACCCGCGCCGTGATGACGCGGATTTCCGTCGCAGCCTCGTAGGCAATGTGAGTGAACAGCGTGCGGCGTTCGATGCGCTGCGCAAGCATTACCCGCTGCGGCGTGAGATCGATGGGTTGAAAGTGCGAATTGAAGGGCATTCGCCGGCGTTGCAGCAGATCGTGGCGGCCTTAGGCGCAACCTCGGCCTAGCAAACTGACCGGATCCCTACAAAAGCCACACAAAACAGGCACCCATAAAAAACCCGGCCAACAGGGCCGGGTCAAGAAGACGGTGGCTATATCACTTTTGTTCGGCAGGCTTGACCAATCGCTTTTCCAGTTCGCGACAAGCGTCCTGGATCATGCTTTCAGTGATCGGTACTTCACGCCCATCCTCATCGATAATCGAGCAACCCAGAGACTGGTCTGGCTGTGTGCGGATCACTTGTATCTTGTCATCGCTGCTGTTTTGCAAGGACATGGCCTGTCTCCTCATCAGGTTGTGCGCTTACTGTAAAACCGCCAGGTGACCGGGCTGTGACAATTCCCTGCGATCTTTCAGGTCGGCCTCTTCAGTCCATCAGAAATACCCTGATGTTTCCACCCGGACTTTAGACCAATATTCTCTAGCCACTAGTCTAGGCGGTCATAATTAACCCGACTCATTGTGATTTACAGCGTTCAATCCGATTGAGCAGTGTAGGCTTGATCGGGTCAAAACCATGGGTTACGCCTTCGGATGATCTTCATGCTTTCTGCCCGTCACCGCCGCGCCATTCGCCTGGCCAGCCGTTTCATCACGCCTTATCGCTGGCCGGCCTTCGGCGCCTTGCTGGCGTTGATTGTCACTGCCGGCATCACCTTGTCCATGGGGCAGGGGATTCGCCTGTTGGTGGATCAGGGTTTCATGACCCAGTCGACGCATTTGCTCAATCAATCCATCGGCCTGTTCATGTTGCTGGTGATCGGTCTGGCGATTGGCACCTTTGTGCGCTTTTACTTGGTGTCGTGGATTGGCGAGCGCGTTGTCGCGGACATTCGCCGTCGGGTGTTCAACCACCTGGTCTATCTGCATCCGGGTTTTTATGAAGACAACCGCAGCTCCGAGATCCAGTCACGACTGACTGCCGACACCACGCTGCTGCAATCGGTGATCGGCTCTTCGCTATCGCTGTTCCTGCGCAACGGGCTGATGGTGATCGGCGGGATTGTCTTGTTGTTTATCACCAACCCCAAGCTGACCAGCATCGTAGTGGTCGCATTGCCGTTGGTGGTCGCGCCGATCCTGATTTTTGGCCGCCGGGTACGCACCCTGTCTCGCCAGAGCCAGGATCGGGTTGCCGATATCGGCAGTTATGTGTCCGAAACCCTGAGTCAGATCAAAACCGTTCAGGCCTACAACCATCAGGTGCAGGACGAGCAGCGTTTTGCCGCGACCGTGGAAGAGGCTTTCAATACCGCCCGCAAACGCATTTTCCAGCGAGCCTGGTTGATCACCCTGGTGATCCTGCTGGTGTTGGGCGCGGTCGGGGTGATGCTCTGGGTCGGCGGAATGGACGTCATCGCCGGGCGGATTTCCGCGGGTGAGTTGGCAGCGTTCGTCTTTTACAGCCTGATCGTCGGTGGCGCCTTCGGCACATTGAGTGAAGTGATCGGCGAACTGCAGCGAGCAGCAGGGGCGGCGGAGCGGATTGCCGAGCTGTTGCGTTCGGAAAACATCATCCAGCCACCGACCCATGGGCTGGTGACCCTGCCTGAACGGGTGAAGGGCGATCTGGTGCTGCAAGATGTGCGCTTTTCCTACCCGTCGCGTCCTGAGAGCTATGCCGTCGATGGTTTGAGTCTGACGATCAATGCCGGCGAAACGCTCGCTCTGGTCGGGCCGTCAGGTGCCGGCAAATCGACGGTGTATGACCTGCTGTTGCGCTTTTACGACCCCGCTGAAGGACGCATCCTGCTGGACGGTGTGCCGCTGACCCAACTCGACCCTCTGGACCTGCGTCGCTGCTTCGCCCTCGTCTCGCAAACCCCGGCGCTGTTCTTCGGCAGCATCGAAGAGAACATTCGCTACGGCCACCCGACGGCGACTTTGGCCCAGGTCCAGGAAGCCGCCAAAATTGCCTACGCCCACGACTTCATCGAGCAAATGCCCAACGGCTACCAGACCCACCTCGGCGACGCGGGTCTCGGTTTGTCCGGCGGTCAACGCCAACGCCTGGCGATCGCCCGGGCGCTGCTGGTGGACGCGCCGATCCTGCTGCTCGACGAAGCCACCAGCGCCCTCGACGCCCAGAGTGAGCACCTGATCCAGCAAGCCCTGCCCAGCCTGATGAAAAACCGCACCACACTGGTCATCGCCCATCGACTGGCGACAGTGAAAAACGCTGACCGAATCGCGGTGATGGACCAAGGGAAACTGGTGGCGGTGGGGACGCATCAGGAGTTGATTGCGAGCAATGCGTTGTATGCGCGATTGGCTGCGTTGCAGTTTAGTGATGGGCTCCATGCCCCAACCGACCAAGTAACCGAATAAGTAACCGACCAAGTCGAGCACCATAAAAAAAGCCCGCATCAATCGATGCGGGCATTTTTGTCAGCGTTTCAAAGCAGGCTCATTGATCGTCAAAGTAACGTTCATGCCAATCCACCAGCGGCTGCGGTGAATTGAGCTTCTGGCCGTAGATCACCGAATACGACAGCACGTTCTGCACGTACTGGCGGGTTTCGTCGAACGGGATGCTTTCCACCCACACATCGAAGCTCAGGTGGTCGGCGCCGCGCAGCCATTGACGCACGCGGCCGGGGCCGGCGTTGTAGGCAGCGGAGGCGAGCACGCGGTTGCCGTTGAACTGGCTATGGACCTGGCTCAGATAAGCGGCGCCGAGCTGGATATTCTTGTCCGGATCGAGCACTTGCTGCGGCGAGGCCAGGGGAATGCTGAACTTGCGCGCGGTTTCCTTGGCGGTGCCGGGCATCAGTTGCATCAGGCCGCTGGCGCCAACGCCGGAACGGGCGTCGTCCATGAAGGCGCTTTCCTGACGAGTGATCGCGAACACCCAGCTCGAGTGCAGGCCACGGACCTTGGCTTCACGCACCAGGGTATCGCGGTGAGCCATCGGGAAGCGGATGTCCAGGTCGTCCCAGTACTGCGCCTGACTGATGGTGCGGATCGCCGGGAAATACCATTTCAGGTCGTAAGCCAGTTTCGCCTGGGCAACCATTTCATCACGGCTGAAGTGCCGGCTGACGTGGTACCACTCGCGTCGGCCGTCGACGATCTGCCCGCGTGCATGGAACTCCAGCGCGCGGCGCACACCGGGGGTATTGCGCACCTTGTTGATCAGCGCCTGGCTGAGCACCAGCGGTTTGTTGATCAGCGAATAAGGTGATTGCGAACGGTCGGCCGCCAGGAAACCGTAGAAGTCGCGTTCGCGAGCCAGGCCCTTGTAAAGCGTTTGCGCTTGCGGATTCTGTGGCTGCGCCAACTCCAGGGTGCGAGCCTGCCAGTAACGCCAACGGTTGGTGGTGGCCAGGTCCTGAGGCAGGCGGCGGGTCAACTGATAGGCATCGTCCCAGCGGGCCAGACGCAACAGCAGGCGCAAACGCCATTCCGAAACGGTGTTGTCCCGCAGCTCCGGGTCGTATTTGGTCATCACGTCCAGCGCGCGACTGTCGAAACGTCGAGCGAGGGTCAGCCCGATTTCCCGGGCGATCGCGACTTTTTCGTCCCGGGAGAAGTGCATGCTGCTGGCGTAGCCGTCGAGCAGGGCCATGGCCCTGTCCGGATCCTGACGGGCCAGGCGGCGCAGGCCAAGGCTGACGATGTCGGACATCGGCTCATCGGCCGGGGTAAAGCGCGACGGCTGATTCAGCAGTTCGGGTTTCTGCGCCACATCCACCAGCAGGCGACCGCGCGGGGCGAGGGTCGTCAGGCCATTGATCAGGCTGTTGGCCAGCGGGTAGTTGCCGGCCTGGGCGGCGAGCTTGGTGCGTTCCCAGCGTTTCTGTTCAGTCAGTTGACCATCGGCGGCCCACATGCCGAACACTGCATCGCATGCCTCGGGCCGGGTTTTGCCGCTCAGCCAGAGTTTGTCGGCGTTGGCGTAACCTTCGGTCTTACGGTTATGGCTGATCTGATACTGCGCGTTCAGGCAGTCCAGTTCGGTGAAATTGAGCTTGGGGTCATAATATTTGACGAACGTTTCCCAATCGCCGCGTTCGGCCAGCCAGCGCAACCAGCGCAATTTCATCCAGTTGGCTTGTGGCAGGTCGCCGTGTTCGGCGAGGAAGTTCTCGATTTCGGCATTGTTTGCGGTTTTCAGCCGCGCGGTCAGTTCGTCATAAGCCAGGTAGGGGGTCAGCGGATAATCGCTGAGCGCCTGGCTATAACGGAAATAAGGGCCGGAATCGCCCTTGGCCAAGGCACGCTTGGCTTCGTCGTAATACTGGCGTTGGGTAGACAGGTCTACCGCCTGGGCGGATTGAACGGCAGCGGCTGTAAGAAGCAAACATGAAAAAAGACTGAAAAGGCGACTGCGCATGAGACATCCGGGCAGAAAAATTATGACAAGTGCTGGTAAGACCGGCACCTAATTATATGTAGCTTAGCCTTTTGCCAGCAGCGGGTGAAAGCTTTGCCGACATGCCAGCATAAGTTCGCAACAATTGTTGTGCAGAGTGCTTCGACATTGAAATTGCCGGCCTTCTGTAGCCTCAAGTCAGGTAGAATGCGCGCCCGGTTTTTGGAGAAGCTCATGACCCTGCTCAAATTCAGCGATGTGTCCCTTGCTTTCGGCGCTATGCCGTTGTTGGACAAGGTGTCCTGGCAGATCGCCCGTGGTGAGCGGGTGTGCATCATCGGCCGCAACGGCACTGGCAAGTCCAGCATGATGAAGCTCGTCAAGGGCGACCAGAAGCCCGACGATGGCTCCGTTTGGCGCGCACCTGGCCTCAAGATTGGTGAATTGCCGCAAGAATTGCCGGTAGCCGACGAGCGGACCGTGTTCGACGTGGTCGCCGAAGGCCTCGACGGCGTTGGTGCGTTGCTTGCCGAATATCACCATCTGAGCCAGAACATCGTCACTGACGCCGATCTGGACAAGCTGATGCACGTCCAGCACGACCTCGAAGCCCGAGATGGCTGGCGCTTGCAGCAACTGGTCGACAGCACCTTGAGCCGTCTGCAGTTGCCTGCCGACAAGACCCTCGCCGAATTGTCCGGCGGCTGGCGTCGTCGCGTCCTGTTGGCTCAGGCGCTGGTTTCCGAACCGGACCTGCTGCTGCTCGACGAACCGACCAACCACCTGGATATCGGTGCCATCGCCTGGCTTGAAGAAGCGCTGAAGGATTTCCAGGGCGCCGTACTGTTCATCACGCACGACCGTTCATTCCTGCAGAACCTTGCAACCCGTATCCTGGAACTGGATCGCGGCGGCTTGATCGACTGGAACGGCGATTACGCCAGCTTCCTCGTGCACAAAGAGGCCACACTGGCCGCTGAAGAAACCGCCAACGCGCTGTTCGATAAAAAACTGGCCCAGGAAGAAGTCTGGATCCGCCAGGGCATCAAGGCGCGTCGCACCCGTAACGAAGGCCGTGTCCGTGCACTGAAAGCCCTGCGCGTCGAGCGTAGCGAGCGTCGCGAGCGTACCGGCAAGGCCAACATTCAGCTCGATACCGCCGACAAGTCCGGCAAGCAGGTGATGGTGCTCGAGAATGTGAGCTTCGCTCACCCGGGCGGCCCGTTCCTGATCAAGGATTTCTCGATGGTCCTGCAGCGCGGCGACCGCATCGGTCTGCTCGGCGCCAACGGTACCGGCAAGACCACGCTGTTGAAGCTGATGCTCAACGGTCTGCAACCGACCAGCGGCACAGTGGAAGAGGGGACGCGCATCGACGTGGCCTATTTCGACCAGTTGCGCCATCAGTTGGACCTGGAAAAGACCGTGATCGACAACGTCGCTGAAGGTCGCGACTTCATCGATATCGATGGCCAGAGCCGTCACGTACTGAGCTACCTCGGCGACTTCCTGTTCAGCCCGCAGCGTGCCCGCACGCCGGTCAAGGCGTTGTCCGGTGGTGAGCGAGCGCGTCTGCTGCTGGCGAAACTGTTCAGCAAGCCGGCGAACCTGCTGGTGCTTGACGAACCGACCAACGACCTCGACGTGGAAACCCTCGAACTGCTGGAAGAGGTCTTGCTGACCTTCAACGGCACTGTGCTGATGGTCAGTCACGACCGGGCATTCCTCGACAACGTGGTCACCAGCACCCTGGTCTTCGAAGGTGAAGGCAAGGTTCGCGAGTACGTCGGCGGTTATCAGGACTGGCTGCGTCAGGGCGGCTCGCCGCGCCTGCTGGGTGTGACCGAGAGCAAGTCCGGCAAAGCCGACCTGAATTCGGCTGTCGTGACGGCCGAACCTGCGCCGGTTGCTGCAGTGGAAACGCCAGCGCCGGTGGCGAAAAAGAAACTCAGCTACAAGTTGCAGCGTGAGCTGGAAGCCTTGCCTGGCCAGATCGAAGCCATGGAACAGCAGATCGCGGTGGTTGAAGCGCAGATGGCGGACGCCGGCTTCTATCAGCGTCCTCCTGCCGAGACGGCTGCAGTGATCGCTCAGCTTGAGCAGTTACAGGCTGAACTCGACGTGATGGTCGAGCGCTGGGCCGAACTGGATGCCTGATTGATCCGGCTATAAAAAAAGCCCGGCTTCACTCGTGTGAATGCCGGGCTTTTCGTAAGGGGTTTATTGTTGCTTGTTGTCAGCTTTTTTGCAGGCGCACGGCAAGTACATCGCAAGGCGCGCCGTGCAGCACGTCATTGGCAGTGGAGCCGAGCAACAGTGCCAGGCCATGCCGGCCATGACTGCCCACCACGATCAGGTCGCACGTTTGCTCCTTGGCGAGATGGTGAATCTCCTGTCGCGGCTGGCCGTAGGTCAAGTGGCTGTATTCCTTGGAGAGCTCCGGGTATTTCAGGATCAATCGCTCAAGGCGCTCCTTGGCCTGATCGAACTGTTGCTGTTGCAACTGGGAAAGGTCCATCGGCACGTCGCCGCCAAAGGCCATGGCCATCGGCTCGACGATATGCACCAGGGACAGCTTTGCGCCATTGCTCACCGAAAGTTCGCGGGCGCGGTGGATTACAGGATCGCACTCTTCGGTTAGATCTACAGCGACCAGAATATGGTGGTAGGGCATGAGGTGCTCCTCCTGAGGATTGCAATATTGGTAAGTATGGCTGGTTTCAAGCGCATTGGTTTCAACGTGACCCAATGGGCTCATCAAGAATCGGGAGTACAGATATGACGGTCTGGATAGTGGTGTCAATCCTGCTGGTGGTGCTGAGCCCGCTGGCCTGGTTGCGACCGTCTCGTGTCCAGAGCGGTCGCATGGCCCTGCGCATGGAGGCACGGCGCATCGGCCTTGCCATGCAATTGGCGCCCCAGGAGTGGCCGCACTGGCTGAGCCAGGAGCCGCCAAGCCCTTGCGCCCAGTACCACCGACCGCGCCGTGGCACTCAGCCAGCGTGCTGGAGCTATTGGCAGAAGGCGCCGGGTGTGTGGGTCAATCAGTGGCAGGAAGTCTGCGAGGATGGAGTGCTCCTGAATCATTTCGAAAAACTGCCTGCCAACGTCTACAAGGTCGAGGCAGACAAGCAAATGATTGCCCTGTATTGGGGCGAGAAGGGCGAAGCCGAGGTTCTGCAACAGATCGACGCTACGCTCAAGGCACTCGCCTGAACCCCGATCTGTTACGGAAGGCAATAAAAAGCCCGACATCATCATCGGGCTGAGGTTGGCCAGGCAGGCCGGTAATTCTTTGTGGCACAGATCTTACGCTGGGCATTCGTCAAAGCGTTCAAATTTTTTCTTCAGGGTCACGCCAGCGTAGCCTGTTAAACACAGGTTGCCGCGAATTAGGGCGACTTTTCTAACTATTGATTCTATGAATGGCCTCACATGCATCCGCATGTTGCAGGGCTTCGTGGTACGGAAGTGACCGGAAAGTCGCGTTTCAACCAGTATTTTGGGCGATTGACAATTGCCGGAAATTCCGTGAAGGTGACACACCCAAATCAAACGGGCGTATGAATTGAGCGTTTGTATTACAGACTGCTCCTACAGAATCCCGACTATCGCGTTGGCGGGTGTGCCTGGTGAGTTGGCGTTAGCATTGACGATAAACGTCCCTGCCGAGCCAGCCGCCTGCGTCCGACGTGTACTGTTCAGCTTCCATATCGTGGAGATCAGTTGATGATTTACGAAGGTAAAGCCATCACGGTTAAGGCTCTTGAAAGTGGCATCGTCGAACTGAAGTTCGACCTCAAGGGTGAGTCCGTCAACAAGTTCAACCGTCTTACCCTGAACGAGCTGCGTCAGGCTGTAGACACCATCAAGGCAGATGCTTCGATCAAGGGTGTGATCGTCAGCAGTGGCAAGGACGTATTCATCGTCGGCGCCGACATCACCGAATTCGTCGACAACTTCAAGCTGCCGGATGCCGAGCTTGTTGCTGGCAACCTCGAAGCCAACAAGATTTTCAGCGATTTCGAAGACCTCAACGTCCCGACTGTTGCCGCGATCAATGGCATCGCACTGGGTGGCGGTCTGGAAATGTGCCTGGCGGCGGATTTCCGCGTCATGGCCAGCACCGCCAAAATCGGTCTGCCGGAAGTCAAGCTGGGCATCTACCCAGGCTTCGGTGGTACCGTGCGCCTGCCGCGCATCATCGGTGCCGACAACGCCATCGAATGGATTGCCGCCGGTAAGGAAAACCGCGCTGAAGACGCACTGAAAGTCGGTGCCGTCGACGCGGTGGTCGACTCGCAGAAGTTGCACGAAGCGGCGCTGAACCTGATCAAAGGCGCCATCTCCGGTACGTTTGACTACAAGGCCAAGCGTCAGCCGAAGCTCGAAAAGCTCAAGCTCAACGCCATCGAACAAATGATGTCGTTCGAAACCGCCAAAGGTTTCGTGGCCGGCCAAGCGGGCCCGAACTACCCGGCGCCGGTCGAAGCGATCAAGACCATCCAGAAAGCTGCGAACTTCGGTCGCGACAAGGCCCTGGAAGTCGAAGCCGCCGGTTTCGTCAAACTGGCCAAGACCTCTGCCGCACAGAGCTTGATCGGTCTGTTCCTGAACGATCAGGAGCTGAAGAAAAAGGCCAAGGCCTACGACGAAATCGCCAAGGAAGTGAAGCAGGCCGCCGTATTGGGCGCCGGCATCATGGGTGGCGGTATCGCTTATCAGTCGGCCTCCAAAGGCACGCCGATCCTGATGAAGGACATCAACGAGCACGGTATCGAGCAAGGTCTGGCCGAAGCCGCCAAGCTGCTGGTTGGCCGCGTTGATAAAGGTCGCATGACCCCGGCGAAGATGGCCGAAGTGCTCAACGGCATTCGTCCGACCCTGTCCTACGGCGATTTCGGTCACGTCGATCTGGTGGTCGAAGCCGTGGTCGAGAACCCGAAGGTCAAGCAAGCCGTTCTGGCCGAAGTCGAAGACAAGGTCAAAGAGGACACCATTCTGGCGTCCAACACCTCGACCATTTCCATCACCTTGCTGGCCAAAGCCCTCAAGCGTCCGGAAAACTTCGTCGGCATGCACTTCTTCAACCCGGTGCACATGATGCCGCTGGTTGAAGTGATCCGTGGCGAGAAGTCCAGCGAAGTGGCCGTTGCCACCACCGTTGCCTACGCCAAGAAAATGGGCAAGAACCCGATCGTCGTCAACGACTGCCCGGGCTTCCTGGTCAACCGTGTGCTGTTCCCGTACTTCGGCGGTTTCGCCAAGCTGGTCAGCGCCGGCGTGGACTTCGTCCGCATCGACAAGGTCATGGAGAAGTTCGGCTGGCCAATGGGCCCGGCATACCTGATGGACGTGGTCGGCATCGACACCGGCCACCATGGTCGTGACGTCATGGCTGAAGGCTTCCCGGATCGCATGAAGGACGATCGCCGTTCGGCCGTCGACGTGCTCTATGAAGCCAAGCGCCTGGGCCAGAAAAATGGCAAGGGTTTCTACGCCTACGAGACCGACAAGCGCGGCAAGCAGAAGAAAGTCGCCGATCCGTCGGTGCTGGAAGTGCTCAAGCCGATCGTTTTCCAACAGCTCGAAGTCACTGACGAAGACATCATCAACTGGATGATGATCCCGCTGTGCCTGGAAACCGTGCGCTGCCTGGAAGACGGCATCGTCGAAACCGCCGCCGAAGCCGACATGGGTCTGGTCTACGGTATTGGTTTCCCTCCATTCCGTGGCGGTGCGCTGCGCTACATCGATTCGATCGGTGTTGCAGAGTTCGTTGCCCTGGCTGACCAGTACGCTGATTTGGGCGCGCTGTACCACCCGACCGCGAAGCTGCGTGAAATGGCCAAGAACGGTCAGAGCTTCTTCGGTTAAGCGCCCACACTAGAGCGAGAGTGAAAGTATATGAGCTTGAATCCTAGAGACGTCGTGATTGTCGACTTCGGTCGTACGCCGATGGGCCGCTCCAAGGGCGGCATGCACCGCAACACCCGCGCCGAAGACATGTCGGCACACCTGATCAGCAAATTGCTGGAACGCAACGTCAAGGTCGACCCGAGCGAAGTCGAAGACGTGATCTGGGGCTGCGTTAACCAGACCCTGGAGCAGGGCTGGAACATCGCCCGCATGGCGTCCCTGATGACTCAGATTCCACACACCTCGGCCGGCCAGACCGTCAGCCGTCTGTGTGGCTCGTCGATGAGTGCGCTGCACACTGCCGCGCAAGCGATCATGACCGGCAACGGTGACGTGTTCGTCGTTGGCGGCGTCGAGCATATGGGTCATGTGAGCATGATGCACGGTGTCGATCCGAACCCGCACATGTCCCTGTACGCGGCGAAAGCCTCGGGCATGATGGGCCTGACCGCAGAAATGCTCGGCAAAATGCATGGCATTACTCGCGAACAGCAGGACGCCTTTGGCGTGCGCTCCCACCAACTCGCCCACAAGGCGACCGTGGAAGGCAAGTTCAAGGACGAAATCATCCCGATGCAGGGCTACGACGAGAACGGTTTCCTGAAACTGTTTGACTACGACGAAACCATTCGTCCGGAAACCACCCTGGAAAGCCTGGCGGCTCTGAAACCAGCGTTTAATCCGAAGGGCGGCACCGTGACCGCTGGTACTTCGTCGCAGATCACTGACGGTGCTTCGTGCATGATCGTGATGTCGGCACAGCGTGCCCAGGACCTGGGCATCCAGCCGCTGGCGGTGATTCGCTCGATGGCAGTGGCAGGTGTGGACCCGGCGATCATGGGCTATGGTCCAGTACCGGCAACGCAGAAAGCATTGAAGCGCGCGGGCCTTGGCATCAACGATATCGACTTCTTCGAGCTCAACGAAGCTTTCGCTGCACAGGCCCTGCCAGTGCTGAAAGATTTGAAAGTGCTCGACAAGATGAACGAGAAGGTTAACCTGCACGGCGGCGCGATCGCCCTGGGTCACCCGTTCGGTTGCTCCGGTGCACGTATTTCGGGCACCTTGCTGAACGTGATGAAGCAGAATGGCGGCACCTTCGGGGTGGCTACCATGTGCATTGGTCTCGGCCAAGGCATCTCCACCGTCTTCGAACGCGTTTAAGCGTTTCGTCGATGGAAGCCGGGGCCAAGTGCCCCGGTTTTTGTTTTTCCGGATTTATTTTGTTTTTATTTTGAAAAAATTTGAGTGAGGGCCAAAGCATGCCGATACAACCTGGGCTCTACCAACATTACAAAGGTCCGCAGTACCGCGTATTCAGTGTTGCGCGGCATTCGGAGACCGAAGAAGAAGTGGTCTTCTACCAAGCCCTGTATGGCGATTACGGCTTTTGGGTACGTCCCTTGAGCATGTTCCTGGAGTCGGTCGAGGTTGACGGCGAACAGGTGCCACGCTTTGCTTTGGTGCAAGCCGAACCGAGCATTTTTCCGCAGCCATAAGGGGAGTGCGCGCAGAACCCTGCGCTTGACCTCACCTTGTAGCCACTATATATAGCGGTGCCGCGTCAGGCGCCAACCGCCTTTCACTTCTAGAATTCAGGAATTTTCTGATCCATGGGCAAATCGCTGGTCATTGTGGAATCCCCGGCTAAGGCCAAGACCATCAACAAGTATCTGGGTAACCAATACGTGGTGAAGTCGAGTATCGGCCATATCCGAGACCTGCCCACCAGCGGTTCGGCTAGCGCCAGCAAAGAGCCTGCCGCCAAGCGTGGCAAGGCCGCCGCAGGCGAAGGTCCGGTGCTCACGCCGAAAGAGAAAGCGCGCAAGCAGCTGGTCTCGCGCATGGGTGTCGATCCCGATCATGGCTGGAAAGCCAAGTACGAGATCCTCCCGGGCAAGGAAAAGGTTATCGAAGAGCTGCGCCGGCTCGCCAAAGATGCTGACACCATCTATCTCGCAACCGACTTGGATCGCGAGGGGGAAGCCATTGCCTGGCACCTGCGCGAAGCCATCGGTGGTGACGACAGCCGCTACAAGCGCGTGGTGTTCAACGAAATCACCAAAAAAGCGATCCAGGAAGCTTTCTCCCAGCCGGGCGAGCTGGACATCGATCGCGTAAACGCTCAGCAGGCGCGTCGCTTCCTCGACCGCGTGGTGGGTTACATGGTTTCGCCGCTGCTGTGGGCCAAGGTTGCTCGTGGCCTGTCCGCCGGTCGCGTGCAATCGGTTGCCGTGAAGCTGGTGGTTGAGCGTGAGCGCGAAATCCGCGCGTTCAACCCGGAAGAGTACTGGGAAGTTCACGCTGACCTCGGCACCGCCAAGGGCGCGACTGTGCGCTTCGACGTGGCTCGCGAGAAAGGCGAAGCCTTCAAGCCGCTCAACGAAGCCCAGGCCATGGCCGCGCTGGAGAAGCTCAAGGCTTCCAGCTACAGCATCGTCAAGCGCGAAGACAAACCGACCAGCAGCAAGCCGTCGGCACCGTTCATCACCTCCACCCTGCAGCAGGCCGCGAGCAACCGCCTGGGCTTCGGTGTGAAGAAAACCATGATGATGGCCCAGCGTCTGTACGAAGCCGGCTACATCACTTATATGCGTACCGACTCCACCAACCTCTCGGCCGATGCCGTGACGATGGCGCGTACTTATATTGAAGGCGAATTCGGCAAGAAGTACCTGCCGGAAACCCCGAACGTCTACAGCAGCAAGGAAGGCGCACAAGAGGCTCACGAAGCGATTCGTCCGTCTGACGCCAATACCGAGCCAAGCAAGCTGTCGGGCATGGAGCGTGATGCCGAGCGGCTTTACGAGCTGATCTGGCGCCAGTTCCTCGCCTGCCAGATGCTGCCGGCCCAATACCTGTCGACCACGGTCACCGTCGGTGCCGGTGACTTCGAGTTGCGCGCCAAGGGCCGCATCCTGAAGTTCGACGGTTACACTCGCGTCATGCCGCAAATCACCAAGCCTGGCGATGACGACGTGCTGCCGGACATGGCCCAGGGCGATGCGATGAAGCTGATCAAGCTTGATCCGACCCAGCACTTCACCAAGCCGCCGGCGCGTTACTCGGAAGCGAGCCTGGTAAAGGAAATGGAAAAACGCGGCATCGGTCGTCCTTCGACCTACGCGGCGATCATTTCGACCATCCAGGACCGCGGCTACGTGGCGCTGCACAACCGTCGTTTCTATTCGGAAAAGATGGGCGACATCGTCACCGAGCGTCTGACCGAGAGCTTCTCCAATCTCATGGACTACGGCTTCACCGCCGGCATGGAAGAGAATCTCGATGACGTGGCCCAGGGCGAGCGCGACTGGAAAAACGTGCTCGACGAGTTCTATGGCGACTTCAAGAAGAAACTCGAAGTGGCCGAAAGCGCCGAAGGCGGCATGCGCGCCAACCAGCCGGTAATGACTGATATTCCATGTGTGGTGTGCGGTCGTCCGATGCAGATTCGTACTGCATCGACCGGCGTGTTCCTCGGTTGCTCGGGCTACAGCCTGCCGCCAAAAGAGCGCTGCAAGGCCACCGTCAACCTGGTGCCGGGCGACGAAATCGCTGCGGACGACGAGGGCGAGTCGGAGTCGCTGGTTCTGCGCGGCAAGCACCGTTGCCCGATCTGCAGCACGGCGATGGACGCTTACCTGCTCGACGAGAAGCGCAAGCTGCACATCTGTGGTAACAACCCGGATTGCGCAGGCTACGAGATCGAAGAGGGCGCTTACCGCATCAAGGGCTACGAAGGTCCGAGCCTGGAATGCGACAAGTGCGGCAGCGAGATGCAGCTCAAGACCGGCCGTTTCGGCAAGTTCTTCGGTTGCACCAACGCAACCTGCAAGAACACCCGCAAGCTGCTGAAAAGCGGTGATGCGGCGCCGCCGAAGATGGATCCGGTGAAGATGCCTGAGCTCAAATGCGAAAAGGTCAACGACACCTATATCCTGCGTGACGGTGCTTCCGGCCTGTTCCTGGCGGCCAGCCAGTTCCCGAAAAACCGCGAGACCCGTGCGCCATTGGTCGTCGAGATCGTGCCGCACAAGGATGAGATCGATCCGAAGTACCACTTCCTCTGCGAAGCACCGAAGAAAGATCCTGACGGTCTGCCAGCAGTGATCCGTTACAGCCGCAAGACCAAAGAGCAATACGTGCAGACGGAAGTCGACGGTAAGCCGACTGGCTGGAAAGCGTATTACGATGGTGGCAAGTGGACGGTTGAAGACAAGCGTCCAGCAGCCAAGGCTTAAAAGCCGCTGCACATAAAAAGGCCGCATGACAACCCTCGGGTTTTCATGCGGCCTTTTTGTTTTGGGCTTGCGGTGAGCTTGGGTGATCCATGACACTGTCAGACCTGCGTGAAGCAATTATTTCGTTGTGGAGGCTGCCGTCATGGCCCACGAACTCTATACCCGTACCAACCAGAAAATTTATTTCGCCGGCTTGTCGCTGGAAGCGCTCGCCAAGGCCGAAGAGGGGCGAGCGATGAACTCCCTGGCGCTGATTCAGGCCGGTCGCGAATCGGCGTTGTTTCACCTGTACGGGGCGCTGTTGGGGCTGTGCCATGAAATCGCCGGTTTCTATCGCTTGCCTCAGGCCAATGCGCCACGGGCAGAGATGCTGCTGACCCGCGAAGTACTCGAAACCATCGCTATTCCGGAAATGGCCGAGATGGTCGAGTTGGCGCAAAACCCTGAAACCTGGCTGGCCAAGCTGCTGTCGGCTTATGCCGCACTGTTTCAACCGCCTCGTGCTCCACACAAGCCCAAGGGTGATGTGACGCAGCCGCTTATTCTGGCCGTCAACCTGGACGAAGAAGAGGCGTCTGAAGAGCTGAGCCGGGAAGAACTGGAGAGCTGGCGCCAGAATCTGAAAAGCTTGGCGATCCGGTTTCGCGACGGGCTGAACGAGTGCTGAAAGATTGAGTGCTCGGTGAATGGTCCGCCCAAGGAAGCGTGATGTCAGAAATTTCTCTTCGTGATGGCATCTGGTCAAGATCCTGAGCGAAGCTTGGCCGATGCCTATATAATCCCTGCCTTTCGTGGAGAACAGTCCTTTATGCCAACGTCCTTTCTAGAAATTGTCGAGTTACCAGACGGCCGAATCGAGCTGCGTAGGGCCGAGGACGAGGGTTCTCTGGTTACTTTGGATTTCTCCGAGGATGCCAAGGCTTTCCTGCAAGGCCAGCACGTGGAAGTCGCCAAGGCGATGTTGAGCGTCGGTGTTCAGATGGCAGGACGCCTGGTTGAAGGCGAATTTGATAAGGAAGAGGGGCCACGAGTTCTTCATTGATCCCGCCCGTCGGATTTTGCGGATACCTCTACAGACCGGCTTCTCTATCCTTGGAGAAGCCCCGCGCTGTTCAGTGCAAACACTGTTTTGTCAGTTAACCCAGCCGAATATTCAGACTTTGCGCATCCCCGGTACGGGCGGCGCTGATCAGCTGTTGCCGCGACGATGTGCTCAACGGGTTTAGCCAGCTGACGACCGTATGGCTGCGGCCAAGTCGCAAAGCTTCACAGGTCAGCTGCTGAGCGCTCTGTGTGCCGCGTGGTTGCAGCAGCAGAATGCGTTCACGGTTCAGGCCGGCGTCTCGCAGCCAGGCCTGGGTCAGGCTGGCGGGCGGGGCGATCAGCGTCAGCCAGCGAGCGTCCTGATCCTGGCTCAGCTCCCTGAGGATTGGTGCCAGAAGGTTCAGGCAGTTCCCGGCCGCGCCACGCAATGACAGCTCGCTGAAGACTTCGGGCTCGGCGCTCCAGGGCGACTCGACCACTTCTTTCAGGATCGGCGCCAGCGGCTGCGCCATGAATGCCTCGAACAACGGCAGTTGGGCTTGCTGTGAAGTGTGTGGGAACTGCATAAAGCCTCCTTTAGCGGCGAATCACGCCGACGCTCAAGCCTTCGATCACCAGTTCCTGATCTTTCAGGTTGACTTCGATAGGGGCAAATTCAGGGTTTTCGGCAATCAGCCAGACTTTGCTGCCGTCGCGCTTGAAGCGCTTGACGGTCACTTCGTCGCCAATCCGCGCCACCACGATCTGACCGTTACGGGCTTCGCGGGTGGTATGGACGGCCAGTAGGTCTCCGTCGAAAATGCCGACGTCCTTCATGCTCATGCCATGAACCCGCAACAGATAGTCAGCGCGAGGGTGGAAGAACGAAGGGTTGATGTTGCAGGATTCTTCGATGTGCTGCTGGGCGAGGATCGGAGCGCCTGCTGCCACTCGGCCGATGATCGGCAGGGTAGAATCGTCGGCCTTGGCTTCGAAGCCGGGGATGCGAATGCCACGGGAGGCGCCCGGGGTCATCTCGATTGCGCCCTTGCGGGCCAGTGCCTTGAGGTGTTCTTCCGCCGCGTTGGGCGACTTGAAGCCCAGTTCCTGAGCGATTTCCGCGCGGGTTGGCGGGTAGCCGTTGTCTTCGAGGCAGCGTTTGATGAAGGCCAGAATCTCTGCTTGGCGTGGCGTCAGCTTTAGCATATTGATCGCTCTGTCTTTTTATACAGTGACTGGGATTATATACAGTGAACCGGTCTTGGCAATGCCCCTTTTTTTGCCGGCCGCTGGACGGTCATTCAGCTCGCCGATTGAAGCGCCAGTGTTGTATGGTTAAATAGCTGACCGACCATTCCCAAAACGAACCCGCCAGACTTGACAAGGCCTGGGCTGAAACGTATGTTTCAAACAAGTGTTTGTCAGGCGGAGTAGCCATGGCCCAGTCGGAAACCGTTGAACGCATTCTCGATGCTGCCGAGCAATTGTTCGCGGAAAAAGGTTTCGCTGAAACCTCGTTGCGTCTGATCACCAGCAAGGCCGGTGTCAATCTGGCGGCGGTGAACTATCACTTCGGATCGAAGAAGGCGCTGATTCAAGCGGTCTTCTCGCGTTTTCTCGGGCCGTTCTGCCTCAGTCTCGATAAAGAGCTGGAGCGCCGTCAGGCCAAACCCGAGAACAAACCGACCCTCGAAGAATTGCTGGAGATCCTCGTCGAGCAAGCCTTGGTGGTGCAACCACGCAGCGGCAACGACCTGTCCATCTTCATGCGTTTGCTGGGGCTGGCTTTCAGTCAGAGCCAAGGGCACTTGCGTCGTTATCTGGAAGACATGTACGGCAAGGTTTTCCGCCGCTACATGCTGCTGGTCAACGAAGCCGCGCCACGCATTCCTCCGATCGAACTGTTCTGGCGCGTGCACTTCATGCTCGGTGCAGCGGCATTCAGCATGTCGGGGATCAAGGCCTTGCGTGCGATTGCCGAGACCGATTTCGGCGTCAACACTTCCATCGAGCAAGTGATGCGTCTGATGGTGCCATTCCTGGCTGCGGGCATGCGTGCCGAAACCGGCGTCACCGACACCGCCATGGCCGCCGCGCAATTGCGTCCGCGCAGTAAATCGACTCCGGTAGCCGCCAAGGTTTAACCGCACACGGGTGGGCGCGGTGGCGGACATCCGCTAAGCTAGGCGCCCATGCCGACTCTCGTTTTGAACCCCCTCATTGATATCGCCGACCTGCCGGGCTCAGCCCATGGCGGCGAATTCGTGCGAGCCGGGTTTATCGTATTCAAGGAATTTCCATGACTGCTGGCCTGCAAGGCTCGTTGATGGTGGACGTCGCCGGTACCTGGCTGACGTCTGAAGATCGCCAATTGTTGCGCCAGCCCGAAGTGGGCGGCCTGATCATTTTTGCCCGCAACATCGAACACCCGCGTCAGGTGCGCGAATTGAGCGCCGCGATCCGCGCCATTCGTCCCGATCTGCTGCTGGCGGTCGACCAGGAGGGCGGTCGGGTTCAACGGCTGCGTCAGGGCTTCGTGCGACTGCCCGCCATGCGCGCCATCGCCGACAACCCGAATGCCGAATACCTGGCCGAACAGTGCGGCTGGATCATGGCGACCGAAGTGCTCGCGGTCGGTCTCGACCTGAGCTTCGCCCCGGTGCTGGATCTGGATTACCAGCGCAGTGCGGTGGTCGGTACCCGTTCGTTCGAAGGTGATCCCGAGCGCGCAGCCTTGCTCGCCGGTGCATTCATCCGCGGCATGAACAGCGCCGGGATGGCTGCCACCGGCAAGCATTTCCCCGGTCATGGCTGGGCCGAGGCCGATTCCCACGTTGCGATTCCCAACGACGAGCGCAGCCTCGAAGAGATCCGCGCCAACGACCTGGTGCCATTCGCGCGATTGAGCAAGCAATTGGCCGCCGTCATGCCGGCCCACGTTATTTATCCACAAGTCGATTCCCAGCCTGCCGGCTTCTCCCGTCGCTGGTTGCAGGACATCCTGCGCGGCGAGCTGCAGTTTGATGGCGTGATCTTCAGTGACGACCTGTCGATGGCCGGTGCGCACGTGGTGGGCGATGCCGCCAGTCGCATCGAAGCGGCATTGACCGCCGGTTGCGACATGGGCCTGGTGTGCAACGACCGTGCGGCTGCCGAGTTGGCTTTGAGTGCCGCCCAGCGGTTGAAGGTCAAGCCTTCGGCGCGTATCGCGCGGATGCGTGGGCAGGCGTACGCCAGCACCGAATACCGTCAAGACCCGCGCTGGCTGACGGCCGTCGGCGCGCTCAAAGAAGCTCAATTGATTGATTAAGGACTTTTCGTTATGACGGTTTACGCGATTATCGGTGGCACCGGCCTGACTCAACTCGAAGGCTTGAGCATTCGTCAGTCATTGGCGGTGGACACCCCTTACGGTGCGCCTTCGGCCGAGGTGCAGATCGGTGAGTACGCCGGCAAGGAAGTGCTGTTTCTCGCACGTCACGGCCACCCACACCGCTTCCCGCCGCATCAGGTGAACTACCGCGCCAATCTGTGGGCCTTGAAGCAAGCCGGAGCTGAAGCGATTCTCGCGGTCAACGCCGTGGGCGGGATTCATGCCGCGATGGGCACCGGGCATTTCTGCGTGCCGCATCAATTGATCGACTACACCAGCGGTCGCGAACACACCTATTTCGCCGATGACCTGGAACACGTTACACACATCGACTTCAGCTATCCCTACAGCGAACCCCTGCGTCAGCGATTAATCGCGGCGTTGGCGGCTGAAGGCGTCGGCTATAGCAGCCATGGCGTGTACGCCTGCACTCAAGGGCCACGTCTGGAAACAGTTGCTGAAATCGCGAGGCTGGAACGTGACGGTTGCGACATCGTCGGCATGACCGGTATGCCGGAAGCTGCATTGGCGCGTGAACTGGAACTGGACTATGCCTGTCTGGCGCTGGTGGTGAACCCCGCGGCGGGCAAATCGACGGCGGTCATTACCATGGCCGAGATTGAACAGGCACTGCATGATGGCATGGGCAAAGTGAAGTCGACGCTGGCGCGGGTATTGAAAGGCTAAGCTCGACACTCTCGAGCGCCAGTCTCGACGGGCTGCTGGCTAGCAATCGGTTGTTGATCGATGCGGCGATGCCGGCCATCGACTATCTGGCCGATCGCCAAGGCAAGGAAGGGCTGATCATCCTCGCCAATTCCGACGCCACCATCCTCGCCGTCGAAGGTCGCGCCGACCGTCTCAAGGGCAGCGGCCTGCAAGACATCACCCTTGGCGCAGGGGCATGGTCTGGCCGTCGGGCGGCCTCGACCCAGTCACCGCCAATGAGCATGCGCGGTGCGCGCTGGATGAACGCCGAGGTGGCGGGAAGCAGATAAGGGAGGGGCATGGCAAGACCTCTTGTTGTGCGTGAAAACGGGGGCTTGCTCACTGTTTGGCAATGGCTGTGCCAAGTGTCGGGAAGGGGCTGATAGCTCAGTGACAGCGGGGTTTTGAGTGATGCGAGGGGGCGGGCGACTCGCTTGGAGGTGTCGCAAATCGCGACAGCCCGATGAGACGACGAGCAACCTGTCACAGCCTTGAGACACCCGCTAATGAGGATTAGAATTTTCAGGCTAAAGGGTGAAATGACGGAGCATTTGCCCGGCATCCATCTGGCGTGAGGGAGGTAGCGATGTTCCTATCACCCCTGGAAATCCAAAACATCATCGAGCAAAGTTTTCTGCCCGCCGTGTGCACCTGTAGCATGGAGGCAGACCAGTTCCTGACGATTCGGGTCTGCGATTGCATGACCGGCAAAGTGGATCTGGTGGCCACTCACGTACCGGTATGGACACTGGACAGTCCCCATGCAATTGCATCGCTGGTGGCTGATATGCGGTTGGAAATCGAGGCTCACAAAGGCGTTCACCCGACGTTCTACAGCTGAACCGATGTCACGCCGCACCTGTCGATGGTGCGGCGTGCGTCTGTCATGTCAGGACGGGATTTTTCGGGAAATCTCATCGAACGTGTCGTTGTCTACAGCCGCCAGCAACCTTCTTCCATCCTTGAGTGTGGCCAGAAAGGTTACCTCGGTTTCCTTGCCAGCCAACATGAAGCCGGCAATTGCGCCGATAGGCCCCAGCAACATGGCCCCCGCCACGCCGAAGCCGATGACATCCTTGATGTTGTTGATCGAATCCTCGTTGGCCACTTCTACACTCTTGAACAATGAGAGCGGGAGGGTGATGCCGGGCCACGGGTGAAGCGACGTCCTGAGCGTGAAAACGCCGTCTGTGTACTCTCCATCACCCTGCAGAAAGTCCCCCGCCAGGACCGTTATGCTTGCCATGTTCTTACCCTCTGACTGGCAATCGGTGAACCCACATTTCGCGCCTGCACTGCAGCATCGTCAATCGCCGGGCGATGAAGTGTTCCGGCCGGGGGCCTCTATGCTTGTCTCACACTGCAACAGATATCGCGATATTAGACGCGGGCGATCTCGTTCAGACGCGCCCATAAGCCAGTTATTTCAAGTAACTGATTGATTTTTATAGTGATCGTTAAGCTGGCACGCGGCGGCATCAAGAACGCCGCAGCATCAAGCCTCAGGCACCGGGCAACTCAAATCCCCTTCCTTGCACTTCAAGTAAGTCTTGAAGGCTTCGACCCGCGCCTTGGTCAGCGCCGTGGTGCAGTTGCTATAGATCAGCGGGTAAACACTGCCTCCCTCCACTCCGGACGCCGAGAACTTGCACTCGGCATCGCGAAACGCAATCCATGAGCGCTGGGCACCGACCAACAGCTTCTTGGCGTCAGGGCTGTCCTTCAATCGCGTGGTGATCTGCTGGTAAAGCGCATTCAGCTCCTTGTCGGCGGCCTTGTTCTGCTGCGCTGCGCACTGATTCATCGTCGTCTGGTCGGTGGCGTTGTCGCAGTCGACGGCATGCGCAAGAGGGGTGAACAGCAGCGGCGTCAGTGCCAGGAGCAAGCGTGGGTGCATGGGAATTCTCGCTGTGACAATTGAAAAGAGGAGGTTGCAGTGTAGCGAAGACGCAGGCTTCAGCTTGTAGAAAGGGCGCCTGAAGCCGCGAGTAACTGGTCCGCACAAACCTGGATGTCAGCGCGCCTGTGCAACTTCGCCAGCCAGCCTTCAGGGATGGCCTGCGCACCATAGTGAGCCCCGGCCAACTGACCGACGATGGCGGCAGTGGTATCGGCGTCGTCACCCAGGTTCGCGGCTTCGAGGATGGCGGCTGCAAAACTGTCAGTGTGGTGAAAGCACCACAAGGCCGCTTCCAGTGATGCAACGCAGTAGCCGCTGCCCCGGATATCGTCTTTGGACTTGTCGAGGTAGTCGCCTCGGGCGATGGCCATGACTTTTGGTTCCAGGAATATTGTCTCTGGCAGGCGCTGCAAATCCGGCTTGGTGGCGCCTAGCAATGCCTTGCGGAGCAGTTCGGCAAGCAACTGACAGCATTCAAGTGCCTCCGGCGCGGCATGGGTAGTACGCGAACTGTCTACGGAAAACGTCCTGATCCGGTCGCGGTCGGGAAAGTAGTACAAGACTACCGGCGCCAGCCGCATCAGCGAACCGTTGCCCGCCGTGTCGGGATCGGAGGAGCCTGCGAATGGCTGACCGGTTTTCTGATAACGAACCAGCGCATCACGTACGGTCATGCCAATGTCGAAGCATTCGCCGGTCGAACTCTGGTAACCCCATTGCCACCAGTTGAGGTAACGGCCCATCTGGTCAGCCGCATCAAAACCTTTTTTGTTCAGCAGACTTTCAGCCAGGCAAAGTGCCATGGATGTGTCATCGGTCCATTGCCCCGGCTTCAGATTGAACGGGCCGCCGCCAACCATATCGGTCAGGGGCTCGAACGAGCCGCGTGGCTGGAATTCGACACTGGTGCCGATAGCATCTGCGCAAGCAAGCCCAAACAGGGTTGCGCGATAACGCTCCGTGAGTGAAGGCTGCATGAATCTTCCTTGTAAGGTTGCACGTCGTTGCAAACGTTAGCAGTTTCAATCCGTTGACTGTGCCTTTCAAACCAGAACTTATGGCCAAAATCGAGGCCGAATATTTCAGGTACGGTTGATTGCATCAGCCGTTTGATACAACTTTTAGGTTGGTCTTCTGGTCTTTACGGGCCTACTGTTCAATACAGGAGGTGACTTATGAACCCAGCATCAGATCGCATCGAAAGGAAGATCCTGCTCAAGGCGCCGCGCTCGCGGGTCTGGCGCATGCTGGCCAATGCCGAAATGTTCGGACAATGGTTCGGCGTGGCACTCGAAGGCAAGCGCTTTGTCGCCGGCGAGTGGACCCAGGGGCAGATTACGTATCCTGGTTATGAGCACTTGTTGTGGAATGTACTGGTGGAGCGGGTCGAGCCGGAGCGGGTGTTTTCGTTTCGCTGGCACCCGTATGCGGTGGAGCCGGAAGTCGATTACTCTCAGGAGCCCACCACGCTGGTGAAATTCGAACTCCAGGACATGGACGAAGGCACGCTGTTGACGGTCGTCGAGTCCGGTTTCGATCACGTTCCCCAGTCGCGCAGGCTCAAGGCTTTCCGCATGGACAGCCGTGGCTGGGATGAGCAGATGAACAACATCGAACAGTTTCTGGCAGAAAACACCAAGGCCCACGAGCGTCAGGGAAGTTGATGGCTGCAAGCCGCGAAATTCGCGGCTTCGGCCCATGATGGTTGATACGTCCAAGGGTTTTCGGAAGGGTGGCTATAGCGAATGTCTTACACGCGGTAGTAGCTATATCGTCTATTGCGGATTGGATCCGAAGCGTAATCTAGCCCCATCAACTGAAGCACAGGAAGTGCTCAGGGTCACGGATGATCGACCATAAGCAAGGATTGCTGCCGACAGGGAGTCGATATGGTCTTGGGAAAACCCGCTTCGGCGGGTTTTTTTTCGTCTGCAGGAAACTGCGACCGATCGCCCGTACCTGTACCCGTACTAGTAGCAGCTGCCGAACGCAGCCTTCGGCAGCTGCTACAGGGGCTGCTTTCAGGTGCTGAATGGTCAATGGCTTACACGCAGCCGCTGTTATGTCGTCTTTTGAAGCTTCGCCAATGTGTTTAATCTGGATCCATCAACTGAACACAGGACGTGTTCAGGATCACGGATGATCGACCATACGCCAGGATGGCTGCCGACAGGATGTCGCAATGGTCTTGAGAAACCCGCTTAGGCGGGTTTTTTTATGGGTGTCAGAAAAGTCCGTCAGATGTCCACGACTTCATGCAGAGTCTCCAGGGCGCGCTTCAACACGTCGAGGCTGATCGATCCCATGGCCACCCGCAGTGCAGGAGGCACATGAGTGGTCGTGGCAAAGGGTGCGGCGCTGGTCACCTGCACGCCTTTTCGTTCCAGCTCGGCAACCACCGTTTCGGCCCGCAAGCCTTCGGGCAATCTGAGCCAGAGGTAGTAGGAAGCGGGATGCGCCACCAGTTCGCAGTTTTTCAGGATTTGCCGAGCCAGGTCCTGTCGCTGCCGGGCGTCCAGGCGTTTTTGCTCTTCGAGGTTGTCGACTTCGCCGCTATCGATCCAGCGGCAGGCCAGCGCGACGGTCAGCGACGGGGTGCTCCATGTCGACACTCGGATGGCTTGCTCCAGCGCCGGCATCATCGCTTTCGGTGCAACGATGAAACCGATGCGCAGGCCCGAGGCAACGCTTTTCGACAGGCCGCTGATGTACAGCGTGCGCTGCGGGGCCAGGGTAAACAGCGGTTTGGGTGCCGGTTCTGCGAGGAAGGCATAGGCGCCGTCTTCGATGATCAGAAAGTCGTATCGCTCGGCCAATTGCACCAGGCGTTCACGGTCGGCGATGGACATCACCGTCCCCAACGGATTGTGCATCGTCGGCATGCTGTAGAGCGCCCGCACGGGGCGCCGCTTGCACAGCGCTTCCAGGGCGTCGAGGTCGGTGTGCCCGGCGATTTGCGGGAGGGCTTCGAGGTCCAGCCGATGGGCCTGGGCCAAGGTTTTCAGGCCGGGGTAGGTGAGGGCGTCGAGGGCCAGAATATCTCCCGGCTTGAGCAGTGCCATCAGCGTCACGGCAAGACCTTGCTGGGCGCCGTTGACGATCAGAACCTGATCGCCCCCCACCCGAATGTCCCGATTGCGTAAATGCCGGGCCGCCGTCTGCCGTTCATGCGGCCGCCCGCCCTGAGGCGCGGAATGCAATAGCGCATCGATATCCCCGGAGGCGGCAATCGCTCGCAAACCCTCGCGCAATAACTCGTCCTGACCGGGTACCGACGGGTAATTGAAGGTCAGGTCCACCGTGCCGATGCCCAGTGGTTGCTGTTCCAACCCCAGTCCGCGAGGCAAGGACGTGTCGCGCACAAAGGTGCCACGACCGGTCTCGCCGACCACCAGGCCGATCGCCTCCAACTCGTGATAGACCCGCAAAGCCGTGGCCAGGGCGATCCGTTCGCTCTGCATCAACGCGCGAATGGTCGGCAATTGCGTGGCGGGTGGCAGTTCACCGCTGCGAATCTTCCCGGCGAACTGATCCACCAGGCGTTTGTAGCGAATACGGGTCATGGGTGAGCGCTCTTTGTATCTGGATCAATTTTTTGTTTGTATCAGATTGGCGCTCTAATCTACAGGCTTTCCAGGACGGAGACTTCGCTGTGATTGACCCTGCGACCTTATCGATTTTCGTCGGCGCGGTGATGCTGTTGCTGCTGTCACCCGGGCCGAACATGGCCTTCGTAATCAGCCATGGTGCCAGTTATGGCTGGCGCGGCGGTGTGGCGTCGGGATTGGGCATTGGTCTGGCCGATCTGATCCTGACGGCGCTGACCGCGATGGGGGTTACGGCACTGGTTGCCAGTTGGCCACCGGCCTTCGACCTGATCCGTTATGCCGGCGTTCTGTATCTGCTGTGGCTGGCGTTCAAGGCGTTGCAAAAGCCATCGGCCAGCGGCACGTCGGATGTTGCGCAGGTGCCGCTCAAGACCCTGCTGATCCGGGCGATGCTCAACAGCCTGCTGAACCCCAAGGCCTTGCTGTTTTTCATGGTGTTCCTGCCGCAATTCGTTAACGCGCAACGAGGCTCGATTGCCGTACAGCTGGTGCTGCTGGGCATGGTGCTGACCCTGGTCAGTGGCGTGTTTCACACCCTGCTCGGGGTTTTCGGCAGCACGGTCAGCCGGCGTATTTCCAGCACGTCGACATTCGCCACATGGCAGTCATTGGGGCTGGCCGCGGTATTGCTGTTGCTCGCCGTCAGGCTGGCCCTGATGACACGTCCGGCCTGACTCATTCACTGAAAAGGAACCTCTGCATGTACATCGCATCGTTTATCTACAAACCCGGGCAACGAGACGAGGAGTTCAACCTGTTGAGCACGTTGATCGACGAAGCCGCGATCAGCATCGAAGGGTTCGTCGGTACCCAGTCCTGGTGCTCGGCCGATGGCGAACTGGTCAACGCCAGTTACTACTGGCAGGACGAAACCTCTATCCGGGAATTCGCCAGCCACCCCAGGCACCTGGAGGCCAAGCGCCAGTACCGCAAGTGGTATGCGGGTTATCAAGTGGTGATCGCTAAAGTGGAGCGGGCTTATGGCGATGACTCGTTCGAGCTGTTTGTGCCGAATGGCCGGCGTGAGTGACTGGCTGCGGGGGGATAGCCCCCCGCGGCCATCTCTTTCACTGGAGGTCGAGTTTCGCCGCTGCACGTTCGGTGATTTCCGTACGTAATTTCAACGACCCGGCAGCACGTTTACGGGCTTCCTCCAGTACGCCGGCTGGCGCTGTCTCGGGGCTGCCCGAAGCAAACGGCGGTGCCGGGGCGTATTCCAGCTGCAATTGCACCAGTTGCGCGGTGTCCTTATCGAACAATTCAGCGGCCAGGGTCAGGGCAAAATCGATTCCCGCGGTGATCCCGCCACCGGTCAGCAGATTGCCGTCGCGCACCACCCGATCCTTCACCGGGATCGCCCCCAACAGCCCGAGCAACTCGTGATACGCCCAGTGCGTGGTGGCGCGCTTGCCCTTGAGCAGCCCTGCCGCGCCAAGCACCAGGGCACCGGTGCAGACCGAGGTGACATACCGCGCCGTGGCGGCCTGAGTCTTGATGAAGGCCAGGGTTTGTTCATCCTCCATCAATGGGCCGACGCCGCCACCTCCGGGAATGCAGATCACATCCAGCGGCGGGCAATCGTCGAAGGTGATGGTCGGTTTCAACACCAGCCCGGTACTCGCGGTGACGGGCACCAGGTCTTTCCAGATCAGATGCACCTTCACGTCCGGCAGCGAGGCCAGCACGTCATATGGGCCGGTCAGGTCCAGTTGTTGAACCTGTGGAAACAACAGTAAACCGATCTGCAACGTCATGGCGTTTTTCTCCTGATTGGGGTGGACGGCTTCACTGTAGGCTCGTAGGATTTGGCGAATACGCCAATAACCCCACGAATTACGCCAATCATGCCAAACCACCCGAAAACCATTCATGTGCTGGCCTTCGCCAACGTGCAAGTGCTCGATGTCACCGGGCCGTTGCAGGTGTTTGCCTCGGCCAATGACATTGCCCGCCAGCAAGGTCTGCCGCCGCCCTATGCGCCGTCAGTGATTGCCAGCGGTGGCGGGGCGGTGATGTCGTCGGCGGGGTTGGCACTGTTGGCAGAACCGCTGCCGAATCGGGGCAGCGACACCTTGATCATTGCCGGTGGCTGGGGCGTTTACGCGGCGGCGCAGGACGCGTCGCTGGTGGGGTGGGTGCGTGAGCATGCGCGAGATTGCCGGCGGGTGTCGTCAGTGTGTACCGGGGCGTTTTTGCTGGCGGCCAGCGGCTGGCTTGATGGTCGACGGGTGGTGACGCACTGGACCCGCTGCGAGCAATTGGCGCAGCAGCATCCCAAACTGCAGGTCGAACACAACCCGATCTTCATCAACGACGGTCCGGTCTGGACCTCGGCCGGGGTTACCGCGGGCATTGACCTGGCGCTGGCCATGGTCGAACAAGACCTCGGCCGAACCATGGCCCTCGAAGTCGCCCGGCAACTGGTGGTGTTTCTCAAGCGTCCGGGGGGCCAGTCGCAGTTCAGCGTGACCCTGTCTTTGCAGAAAGAAGGCAACCGATTCGACGAGCTTCACGCCTGGATCAGCGAAAACCTCACCAAGGACCTTGGCATCCCGACCTTGGCCTTGCAGGCCGGGATGAGCGAGCGCAGCTTCGTCCGTCACTACCGCACCGACACCGGCCAGACCCCGGCGCGGGCCATAGAACTGATTCGGGTCGAGACCGCGCGACGACTGCTCAGCGACACCGGCGTACCGATCAAACGGGTCGCGATGCAATGCGGGTTTGGTAGCGAAGAGACCCTGCGCCGCAGTTTTCTGCGGGCCATGAGCGTGACACCGCAGGCTTATCGCGAGCGGTTTTCCGTCAGCCCTTCAGCAGATCCAGTATTGCCTTGAGCGTCGCCTCGGGCGCTTCCTCGGGAATGTCATGCCCGACGCCCGCCAACACTCGGCGTTCGTAAGGGCCGGTAAAATGCCCGGCGTCTTCATCGACTTCAGGCGCGGGCCCCACACCGTCATCGGCACCGCACAGGGAAATTGTCGGCACGCTGATTGCCGGTTGTCGGGTCAGCGCTTCTTCCATCCATTCCAGCGTCGGGTCGCCGGGCGCATACATGAACCGGTGCCGGTACGAGTGAATTACTACGTCGACGAAATCCGGATTATCGAAGGCTGGCGCGCTCAAGGGATATCGTTCGGCATTTTGCGCCCAGGTCGGTGACCACAGGCGCCAGAGCAGTTCGCACAGGGCCCGGCGGTTTTGGGTCAAGCCTTCCACGCCGCGCGGGGTGTGGAAGTAATACTGATACCAGAGACGATGTTCAGTCTGCGGATCCAGAGGCTGGCTGGAGCGGGGAATGTTCTGCAGGTTGTAACCGTCCCCGGTCACCAGGCAGCGCACCCGCTCCGGCCTTAGCGCCGCGACAATGCACGCCGCCCGACCGCCCCAGTCGTAACCGCACAGCGCGGCTTGTTTGATGGCGAGGGCGTCCATCAGGTCCAGCAAATCCTGGGCGAGGGCGGCCTGCTGGCCAGAGCGCAGGGTGGCGGGGGAGTTGAAACGGGTCGGGCCGTAGCCGCGCAGGTACGGAACGATCACACGGTAGCCCTTTGCGGCGAGGGCTGGAGCGATGTCGTCGTAGGCGCGGGGGGAGTAGGGGAAGCCGTGCAGAAGGATGACTGGGTCACCGGTGCTGGGGCCGTGTGTTTCGCAGGCAATATCGAGGTTTGGCGTCAGGACATGTTGGATCTGCATTCGATGCTCCATGGGCTGTCTATCAACGGCTGATTCAGATCGACCTGAGGCCTTGCTTCTCAGGCTTCCACGTCCGCTACCTGGTTGAAATACTTCGACCGATCCGGCGTAAATGTCACGACCATTTTGGTCCTGGAACAGGTCAACGCCCGTTCTGCGCTCAGATCAATATCCAGATCTTCCCCGCGTAACCCTTGCCATTGGGCGAGGTATTTGAGGGATCCGTATTTTTCGAGTTTCTTCAGGCTGCGGCTGACGCCACCTTTCCAACCCAGCACCGGGAGTTCGCCGGTGAGGCATTGGTGGGCGAGGTCGGGGAAGCGGGCGGCGCGCTGACGGCCGATCTCCCAGCATTTGATCAAGCCTTTGTCGGGGCCTTCCCACAATTCAGTCCGGTTCAGGCCTGATCGGAGTGGGACGTTGATGCTGCGATGGATGCGCTGGGTCATTCTGGTTCCTTGAATTCGGGTTTTGTTGGACAGCTCCGCTGTGCCCGTTGAGCGTGGATGGTAGGGATGGATGTAGGTGCTGGCAACAAGGTATTTCCGGATGTAGGAATCAGTTACCAGGTGTTGATTGGGCTGGTTTGTTTAGTGAATGTAGGCGATTGGCCTACGCAATCCTGTGGCGAAGGGGCTTGCCCCCGTTCGGCTGCGCAGCAGTCGCTAAGCCAGTAAATACGGTGCTTCTGGAGGAATGTGGTTGCAGATTTCAGGGCCGCTGCGCGCCCCAACGGGAGCAAGCTCCCTCGCCACAGGAGGTCAGTCCTGCCAGGCAGAGTGTGTTTAAGTTCATCGCGGGTAGGTCTTGATCCTACAAAAAGTGTCGTAAAAGTGGATATTTCTGACGAGTTTTGGCGGTTGTTGGTTAGGAAAGGGAGCCGATAGGCTTTGGGGGTCGTTGCAAATTCAGCGACCGGGCGTCGCAGTCCGTTCAGTTCATTTGGTGCATAATCGCCGCCGCCCAACCAACGCTCCTTCGGAGTGTGTCGTTTGGTCTTATGGTGGCTGTGCGCGGGATACCTTCGGGTATGCCGGGTTTCCAAATGACTCGGTCTGCGACCCCGCGTACAGCTGCCTCCCTCCATCGCGTCGCAGCGATCAGTGGCAGCTCAACTTCTCATTTGGAGTGTCACCATGTTCAAAGCCACACCGAATCCCCCAGAAACCGACGACGTTTCGCCCTATGAATCCCTCGATTCGAAAAAACTCCACGACGCCGCCGAACGCGCGCTCGACCACTACCTCAAACCCACCCCGAAAAAAACCGAAGGTCGTAAGCCAAGCAGGATGTTTCTAGTTGCGCCGGATATGGATAACGAAAGTCTGCTGGCCCATGTCTGCGAATCACTGGCCTCAGCCAGCGTCATGACCAGCGACATTGCCGCTTATGTCGACGCCCCACAGCGGCATACGCTCCTGGCGATTCAGCAAGTCATCATGCTGGCCGAGCTGGCAGTGAATCGGGTGCTGGATAACGTCGACGTACCGAAGCCTGCGCCACACAGCTGATCCCTCGTCATCGCGAGCAAGCTCGCTCCCACATTGGACTCGAATTGAACCCGGTTCCGTGTAGGAGCGAGGCTTGCCCGCGAAGCAGTCACCTCAGTCTCAAGGCTGCCAGAAGTTCTTCTCCCCACTCAACTTCCGATCCAGAAAGCTCGCCGCGCTGATCAGCGCCAGGTGCGTCAGTGCTTGTGGTGTGTTGCCCAAGTGCCGCGCGTGGCTGTCCAGCTCTTCGGCGTACAGCCCCAACGGGTTGGCGTACCGCAGCAATTGCTCGAACTCCAGCTGCGCCTTTTCTACCTGGCCGGCGCGGGCCAGGCATTCGACGTACCAGAACGAGCAGGCAGCGAAGGCGCCTTCGGTGCCGGGCAGGCCGTCGATCTGGCTGTCGTCGTTGCGGTAGCGGTAGACCATGCCCGCGCGCACCAGGTGTTTTTCGATGGCTTCGAGGGTCGCGATCCAGCGCGGATCCTTGGCGCTGACGAAGCGCACCAGCGGCATCAGCAGCATCGAGCCGTCGAGGCCGGTGCCGCCGATGTGCTGGACGAAATGCCCGCGTTCTTCGTTCCAGAAGTTGCTCCAGATGTCGGCGTAGATCGCTTGACGGGTCTGGTCCCAACGGGCGAACGGGGCGGGCAGCGAGCGTTTGGAGGCCAGCCGGATGGCCCGATCCAGCGCTACCCAGCACATCAGTCGCGAGTGCAGGAAATGATGCTGCTCGCCGCGCATTTCCCAGATGCCAACGTCCTTTTGCTGCCAGGTTTCGCAGACCTGATCGACCACTTCCACGGTGTGTTTCCAGCCTTCGTGGGAGATCGCCTCACCGTACTTGTTGACCAGGTACACCGCGTCCATCAGCTCGCCGAAGATGTCGAGCTGGATTTGTTCGTAGGCCTGATTGCCGATGCGCACCGGCGTCGCGCCGCCATGGCCGGACAGGTGCGAAAGTTCGGTTTCCGGCAGTTCCTGGCGGCCATCGATGGCGTAGAGAATATTGAGTTTCATCGGTTTACCCCGGCAATCACTGACCCTGCCGCGCAGCCAGCGCATGTAGGCGTTGGCTTCCTCGACGAAGCCCAGGCGCATGAAGGCGTAGACGGTGAACGAGGCGTCGCGGATCCAGGTGTAGCGGTAGTCCCAGTTGCGTGTGCCGCCAGGTGTTTCCGGCAGGCCGAAGGTGGCGGCGGCGAGGATGGCGCCGTGTTTGCGCGAGGTCAGCAGCTTCAGCGCCAGGGCCGAGCGATTGACCATTTCCCGCCAGCGCCCGCGGTAATTGGACTGGCCGATCCAGTTGCGCCAAAACTTCAGGGTGCGCTCCAGGCACAGATCGGCGGCGCCTTCCTTGAAGCGCGGATCGTCAACGCCGCCGAGCAAAAACTCGGCGCTCTGGCCCTGTTCGAGGGTGAATTCGGCAATCGCTGCGTTGCCCTCGACGCGCAAGGGCTGATCCGCACACAGCTGCATGGGCGGCTGACCGGTGGCCTCGAAATACACACTGCGGCCGCGCGCCCGCGCCTTGGTGTGAGCCCGCGCATAGTCATGACGCAGGTTGCACAACATCTGAATCGTCGCCCGACCGCTGACCACGCGCACCCGGCGCATCAACATCGGCAAATCATCCTCGCTGTCGCCGATGGGCAGCAGGTCGGTGACTTCGACCACCGCATGATCGCTGAGCCAGCGGGTTTGCAAGACGTTGGTGTCGGGCAGGTAAATCTGCTCGCGGCGGGCGTCGGGCAGGTCCGGAGCCAATTGGAAGATGCCGGCTTCGGGGCTGTCCAGCAGCGCGCAGAAGATCGACGGGCTGTCGAATTCCGGCCAGCAGAAAAAGTCCACGCTGCCCTTGTCGTTGACCAGCGCCGCGCTGCGCATGTCGCCAATGATGCCGTGGGCGTCGATCGCGCTTTGTCGTTCGGAAGGATCAGCCATTGCCGCAGAACTCCGGGAATCGAGGGCCTAACCAGCTGACTGGTTAAAGCCACAGAGAGTTCATTTGGCGCCGAACCGGCGTTCACACTCAACCTACAATTCGACGCTTTCCCGCAGACCGACGCTGTGGCAAGTTGCAGGCCCTTGTTGAGGCCCGATCCCATGGCAAACCCCTACCGCGAGCTGTTCCACGCCCCAGGCGCCCGTGCCTTTGTGCTGGCCGGGATGATCGCGCGCATGCCGATTTCCATGACCGGCATCGGCCTGATCACCATGCTCTCGCAGCTCCAGGGCGGTTACGGCCTGGCGGGCTCCGTCGCGGCGACTTTTGCCCTGGCCACGGCGTTTTGTGCGCCGCAGGTTTCGCGGCTGGTGGACCGTTTTGGGCAAGGCCGGATCTTGCCGCTGTCGGCGCTGGTCGGCGGCGGGGCGCTGTTGATGCTGTTGCTCTGCACCCGCTTGCAGGCGCCGCACTGGACGTTGTTTGCGTTTGCCGCGCTGGCCGGTTGCATGCCGAGCATGTCGGCGATGGTGCGGGCACGCTGGACCGAGTTGTATCGCGGTCGCCCTGAGTTGCAAACCGCCTATGCGCTGGAGTCGGTGCTGGATGAGGTGTGTTTTATCGTCGGGCCGCCGCTGTCGGTGGGGTTGTGCGTGGTGGCGTTCCCCGAGGCGGGGCCGTTGGCGGCGTTGCTGATGCTGGCGATCGGGGTCACGGCGCTTGTGTTGCAGCGCGGCACCGAGCCGCCAGTGCATCCCCATGAAGAACACCATCAGGGTTCGATCATCCGCTCGAGCGAGATCCAGTTGTTGATGCTGTTGATGGTTGCCATGGGCACTATTGTCGGTGTGGTGGATGTGGTCAGCGTTGCCTTCGCCGCGCAGCAGGGGCAACCGGCGGCCGCGAGCATTGTGCTGTCGGTGTATGCCATCGGTTCATGCCTGGCCGGGTTGGCGTTCGGCGCGCTGCGCTCGAAACTGCCGCTGCCGTTACTGTTTCTCTATGGCGGGGTAGCGACGGCGGTGACCACGTTGCCGTTGCTGCTGGCGGCGAATATTGTCGGCTTGTCGCTGGCGGTGTTCGTTGCCGGGCTGTTCTTCGCTCCGACCCTGATTGTGGCGATGGCGCTGGTGGAGCGCATCGTGCCGCCGGCCAAACTCACCGAAGGCCTGACCTGGCTGGTCACCGGTTTGAGCATCGGCGTGGCGATCGGCGCGGCCAGTTCCGGCTGGCTGGTGGATGCGTTCGGGGCGCGCAGCGGGTTCTGGGTGTCGATTGCCGCGGGTGCCGTGGTGTTGGGGGCGGCGGTGCAGAGTTTCCGTCATTTGAAATAGCCCGCTGCTCCCGTAAGGGATTACCAGCCTCTTCCCGAATTCACCCAGAAATTCACCGACAACGATGTCGAGACCGATTCCACCTGATGGAACCAGCCTTCGGGCAGAAACAGCAGGTCGCCGGCCTCCAGGGTTACTCGCAGAAACGTCACGTCTTGCGCGCCGGGGAAACGCTGGTAATCCGGCGCATCCGGGTTGAAATCACAACCGTCGAGCCCGCCCTGCGGGGCTGTCGACCAGGTGCCGAGGGCTTCACGGTGATGGGGCGCGGCGAGGGTGAAGGTTTTCTGGCCCCAGACCTGAGCGAACAGGTTGTCGGTGTCGTCGCGGTGCAGCGGTGTCAGCGTGCCCTTGGGGCCGATCCAGATGCGGGGCGGGATGAACAGCGCTTGATCGAAATAGGGCGGGTACTTGATCTGCTCCATCAACTGCGCCGGCAGGATGTTGTTGCCCATGTACGCCGGAGGTTCGCCATCGGCGCTTTTCACTGCCGGGGTGTCCAGCGAAGCGATGAACTCGGCCATGGAGGTGGAGCGAAAATCCCGCTCCGTGGAGAAGGTTTTCTTCACGTAATCGCCGTGGCGGGTGATGCCTTGCAGTTCGGCGAAATGCACCAGCGATTCTTCGCGGCTGAGCTTGAACAGGGGCCAGTCTTGCAGGGCATCGCTGATCACCAGCGGAATCCCGTGGGGCAGGTAGCGCGTTTCGAACTCCAGCACTGACAGTTCGCGACGTGGCCGACGCTCCACCGAGCGTTGGGGCGACAGGCTGGCGGAGACCTTTTCGCTGAAACGCGGCGGGGTCGGGTAGCGCTTGTTCATGTCGACCTTTTCCACCACGCCGCCACCATGGCGGGCGTGATCGATGATCTGCGGCAGCATCGTCGCCAGGCCCATGTTGCCGCCGATTTTCAAGCGGCCGCTGGCGAACAGTTCCTCGACATTGGCCATGCCGCCCATGATCCCGAGAAAGTCCTGTTCCGCGACTTCGATGGTCACGTCGGGGCTGGCATGACGGCCGGCTTCGGTGCGGCTGCTGGCCTTGACCTCGGACCAGTACGCCTGATGCGGGCCGAACACGAATTGAAAAACCCCTTCGATGCCGACGGCACCGGCATTGGCGAACAGTTTGCCCAGGATGGTCTGCAGGTCCACGGCGACGCCTCTTGTTGGTTTTGGTCTGAGCTGGTTTTGGTTTGAACTGATTCTGGTTTGAAGAGAAACGAGCACCTGCAGCGGAGATTTAACCGACGCTGACTAATTTGCGCTGCTGGCGGGTCGTCTTCCCATACAGACGACTTTTTGAGGTAAACGTGGTGACCAAGCTGACCCTGCTGTGCCTGCCGTATTCTGGCGCCAGTGCCATGGTCTACAGCCGTTGGCGACGCAAGTTGCCGCAGTGGCTGCAGTTGCAACCGGTGGAGCTGCCGGGGCGGGGCGCACGGTTTGGCGAACCGCTGCACACCGACATGCGCGCGCTGGCGATGCAATTGGCCAGGGAGTTGCGTTCGACGCTCAAGGCGCCCTATGCGCTGTTTGGCCATAGCCTGGGCGCCTTGCTCGCGTGTGAGCTGGCCCACGCCTTTCGTGCGCTGGGTTGTCCGGAACCGGTGGCGCTGTTTGCCTCGGGGACGGCGGCGCCAACGATGCGCGCCGACTACGATCGCGGCTTTGCCGAGCCCAAAACCGATGCGCAGTTGATCGAGCAGCTACGCACGCTCAATGGCACCAGCGAAGCGGTGCTGGCCAATGAAGAGCTGATGAGCCTGACACTGCCGATTCTGCGTGCGGATTTTCTATTGTGTGGGCGTTTTCAGCCGGTGCAGCGGCCATTGCTCAAGTGCCCGGTGCATGTGCTGGGTGGTAAGGCCGACAAGGCCACCACCGAACAGTTGATCGGCTGGAGCAGGGAAACCCTCGGCAGCTTTTCGGTGGACATGCTGGCCGGTGGGCACTTCTTCATTCATGAGCACGAAGCCAAGGTGCTGCGGGTGATCAAGGATCAGCTGGAGGTTCACCATCGGCGGCATGCCTTGGCGGCTGTCGGTTAACACGATGCTTCAGTTTGGTGATCTCTGTGGCGAGGGAGCTTGCTCCCGCTTGGTTGCAAAGCAACCCTAAAACCTGCGACCTCGCTGTGTCAGGAATACCACATTCGCCGGTTTACGATTGCTGCGCAGCCGAGCGGGAGCAAGCTCCCTCGCCACAGGTCTGTGTTCGGCCGTCATTTCTTCGCCGCACCGCCGATTCCAGCCGCTTCGACCTCCCTTCCTGATACTTGTTCTCAAACGCTAATTTTTCCGGTCTGCATTCGTTTCATAGGGACGACGTGCCTTTGTGCTTCCTGCCTACTGATCCGGATGCTAAGAAATGAATGCTGAAGACTCCTTGAAACTTGCTCGCCGGTTTATCGGGTTGCCCCTGGAAAAGCGCCAGATGTTCCTTGCGGCCTTGCACAAGGAGGGCGTGGACTTCGCCCGTTTTCCGATTCCGCAAGGGGTCGAGTCCGAGGACCGGCAAGCGCTGTCCTACGCCCAGCAGCGCATGTGGTTTCTCTGGCAACTGGACCCGCACAGCGGCGCCTACAACTTGCCGGGCGCAGTGCGCCTGACTGGGCAACTGAACCTGCCGGCCCTGGAGCAAGCGTTCGCCAGCCTGGTGGCGCGTCATGAAACCCTGCGCACGGTGTTCCAGCGCCAGGCCGACGAGTCCCTGCAACAGGCACCTGCCAGTGCGCCGTTGGTGATCGAGCAAATTGATTTCAGCGCGCTGCCAACCCTTGAGCGCGAACAGGCCGTGGCCGAGGCCGCCCAGCAGCAATCGTTGCTGCCGTTCGATTTGGCCGTCGGGCCGCTGCTGCGGGTCAAGCTGCTCAAGCTCGCCGAGCAGGAGCACGTGCTGCTGCTGACCCTGCACCACATCGTTTCTGATGGCTGGTCGATGAACGTGTTGATCGACGAGTTCATCCGCTGCTACGACGCCCATGATGCCGGCGCGCAACCGCAGCTCGCGCCGTTGCCGATTCAATACAGCGACTACGCCTTGTGGCAACGCCGCTGGCTGGAGGCCGGCGAGCAGGCGCGGCAGCTGGAATACTGGCAAGCCCAATTGGGCTTCGAGCATCCGGTGCTGGAGCTGCCCACCGATCACCCGCGCCCGGCGATGCCCAGCTATCGCGGCACGCGTTATGAGTTCGGCGTCGACGGCCCATTGGCCGAGCAACTGCGAGCCACCGCGCAGAAGCACAACATCACCTTGTTCATGCTGTTGCTTGGTGCGTTCAACGCGTTGCTGCACCGTTACACCGGGCAGACCGACATCCGCGTCGGCGTGCCGATCGCCAACCGCAATCGCGGCGAAATCGAAGGCCTGATCGGTTTCTTCGTCAACACCCAAGTGCTGCGCACCCGGCTCGACGGCCAGACCCGCGTGGCGGATTTGCTCAGTGACATCAAGGAAACCGCCCTCGGCGCCCAGGCCCATCAGGACTTGCCATTCGAGCGGCTGGTGGAAGCATTGAAGCTGGAACGCAGCCTCAGCCACACGCCGTTGTTCCAGGTGATGTACAACCATCAGCCGCAGGTGGCGGACATTTCCACGGTGACCACCGCCTCAGGCCTGGAGCTGGGCGTGATCGAATGGGAAGGGCGCACCACCCAGTTCGACCTGACCCTGGACACCTATGAAAAGGCCGGCACACTGCACGCCGCGCTGACCTACGCCAATGACCTGTTCGATGCGCCGACCATCGAGCGCATGGCGCGGCACTGGACCCATTTGCTGCACGGCATGGTCAACGACAGCCAGCAGCGCATCAGCGATTTGCCGTTGCTTGAAGCCGAGGAATACCAACGCATCGTCCATGACTGGAATCGCGCTGACGAAGGTTTCGCCGATGATCTGTGCATCCATCAATTGATCGACCGCCAGGTCGCCGCCCAACCGGATGCGCTGGCGGCGACCTTCGCGGCCAAACAACTGACTTACGCCGAACTCGACAGCCGCGCCAACCAACTCGCCCACAAGCTGATCGAGTTGGGCGTGGGTCCGGAAGTGCGGGTCGGCGTGGCGATGCAGCGTTCCGACAGCCTGCTGGTAGCTCTGCTGGCGGTGCTCAAGGCCGGCGGCGCCTACGTGCCGCTGGACCCGGATTACCCGGCCGACCGCGTGGCCTACATGCTCGAAGACAGCCGTGCATTGGTGCTGCTGACCGAGCAGGCCGTTGCGGCAACATTGAGCATCGCTGCCGAGACACAAGTGTTGTTGATGGACAGCGCCGAGCCATGGCTGGCCGCTTACCCAAGCAGCGCTCCGGTCACTCGCGTCACGCCGGATAACCTCGCTTATGTGATCTACACCTCCGGCTCCACCGGCAAGCCCAAAGGCGTGGCCATCACCCATCGCAACGTGCTGGCGCTGATCGACTGGTCGCAATCGGTGTACAGCCGCGACGATATTCAGGGGGTACTGGCCTCGACTTCGGTGTGTTTCGACCTGTCGGTGTGGGAGTTGTTTGTCACCCTGGCCAACGGCGGCTCGCTGATCATCGCCCGCAACGCCCTGGAGTTGCCGCAACTGCCGGCCCGCGATCAGGTGCGCCTGATCAACACCGTACCGTCGGCGATCAATGCGCTGCACAGTGCCGGGCAGATCCCGCCGAGCGTGCGCATCATCAACCTCGCCGGTGAGCCGCTGAAGCAGTCGCTGGTCGACGCGCTTTATGGGCAGCCGACCGTTGAGCATGTCTACGATCTTTATGGCCCGTCGGAAGACACCACCTATTCCACCTGGACCCGTCGCGAAGCGGGTGGCACGGCGAACATTGGTCGCCCGCTCAAACACACCGCCAGCTATTTGCTCGACGCCGATCTGCAACCGGTGCCGCAGGGCGTATCGGCTGAGCTGTACCTGGCCGGCGCGGGCATCACCCGGGGTTACTTGGCGCGACCGGGCATGACCGCCGAGAAGTACGTGCCGAACCCGTTTGCCAGCAACGGCGAGCGTCTGTATCGCACCGGTGACCTGACCCGTTATCAGGTCGATGGCGCGTTGCAATACGTCGGTCGCATCGACCATCAGGTCAAGGTTCGTGGTTTCCGCATCGAGCTGGGTGAGATCGAAGCGCGCCTGTTGCAGCAGGACGTGGTCCGCGAACTGGCGGTGCTGGCCCAGGATGGCGCCAGCGGTCAGCAACTGGTCGCCTACATCGTGCCGACCGATGCCGCGGTGTTGGCGGACGATGCCGATGCTCAAGCGAGCCTGCGCGAAGCCCTGAAAGCCGCGCTGCGCCGACATTTGCCGGACTACATGGTCCCGGCGTATCTGCTGTTCCTCGAACAATTGCCGTTGACCCCCAACGGCAAGCTCGACCGCAAGGCCTTGCCTGCGGTCGACGGCTCCCAGCAACAACGTGAACACGTGGCGCCGCACACGGCGCTGGAAAAGTCGCTGGCGGCGATCTGGCAAGACATCCTGGCCATCGACAACGTCGGCCTGGAAGACAATTTCTTCGAGCTGGGCGGCGACTCCATTGTGTCGATGCAAGTGGTCAGCCGCGCGCGCCAGGCGGGCATCCTGTTGAGCCCCAAAGACTTGTTCCAGCACCAGACTATCCGCGGCCTGGCGCAAGTGGCCCGCAGCGGCGAACAGAACCTGATCGATCAAGGTCCGGCTGTTGGCGCGGTGGCCTTGGCGCCGGTGCAGCACTGGTTCTTCGAGCAAGCCATCCCTGAGCGTCATCACTGGAACCAGTCGCTGGTGCTGGTGCCGCGCGAAGCGCTGGATGCCGGGGCGCTGGATCAGGCGTTGGCGCAGTTGCTCCAGCATCACGATGGGTTGCGTCTGCGTTATCAACAGACCGACGCCGGTTGGCAGCAGGCCTATGACGCAGCGTCTGTTGAGTCGGTGTTGTGGCAACGCTCGGCGCAATCGCTCGAAGAGCTGAATGCATTGTGCGACGAAGCCCAGCGCAGTCTTGATCTGGGCAACGGCCCGTTGCTGCGAGCGTTGTCGGTGCAGATGGCCGATGGCACTCAGCGGCTGCTGCTGGTGATTCACCACTTGGCGGTGGACGGTGTGTCGTGGCGGGTATTGCTCGAAGATCTGCAGCAGTTCTATCGTCAGGCACGCGACGGCTCGACGCTGACAACGGCGGCGAAAACCAGTTCATACCAGCGCTGGGTGGCGCGTCTGCAAAGCCACCTGCCAACGTTCCACAACAGTGTCGATTATTGGCAGGCGCAACTGCGCGATGCGCCGCAAACCGACTTGCCGTGCGACCGCCCAGACGGTGCACTGCAAAACCGTTTCGAGCAGAAAGTCGAACTGACCTTCGATGCCGAACAAACCCGCAAACTGCTGCAACAGGCGCCGGCGGCTTATCGCACTCAGGTCAATGATTTGCTGCTGACCGCGCTGGTGCGGGCCGTGTGCCGCTGGAGCGGGCAGGGCAGCACGTTGATCCAGCTCGAAGGCCACGGCCGTGAAGACCTGTTCGACGATATCGATTTGACCCGCACTGTCGGCTGGTTCACCAGTCTGTTCCCGGTCAACCTGAGCCCGGTCGGCGACCTCGGCGCATCGATCAAAACGGTCAAGGAGCAACTGCGCGCGGTGCCGGACAAAGGACTGGGCTACGGCGTGCTGCGCTATCTGGGCGACTCGCAGGTTGGCGCCGCACTGGCAGCCATGCCGCAACCGCGCATCACCTTCAACTACCTGGGGCAGTTCGACCGTCAGTTCGACGAAGCGGCGTTGTTTGTGCCGTCCAGCGAAGGCAGCGGTGTGGCCCAGGATCCGTCGGCGCCGTTGGCCAACTGGCTGACGGTCGAAGGCCAGGTGTACGGCGGCGAGCTGTCGATGAGCTGGGCCTTCAGCCGCGAGATGTTCGACACCACGACCATCCAGCAGCTGGTTGATCAATACGCTGTCGAACTCAACGCATTGATCGAGCATTGCTGCACCCTCGATGCTCCACAGGCCACGCCATCGGACTTCCCGCTGGCGCGCATCACCCAGGCACAACTCGATGCATTGCCGGTGGCCGTCGGCCAACTCGACGACCTCTATCCGCTGTCGCCGATGCAGCAGGGGCTGTTGTTCCATACCCTGTACGAGCAGGCGGCGGGTGAATACATCAATCAGCTGCGGGTGGAGGTGCAAGGCCTCGAGCCGGAGCGTTTCCGCGCCGCTTGGCAGGCCACGGTCGATGCACAGGACATCTTGCGCACAGGTTTTGTCTGGCAAGGCGAACTGGAACAACCGGTGCAGATCGTCCACAAGCAGGTGCAGTTGCCGTTCACAGTGCTCGACTGGCGTGAGCGTGACGATCAGCTTCAGGCCTTGAATGAACTGGCCAATGCCGAGCGCCAACAAGGATTCGACCTGAGTCAGGCGCCGTTGCTACGACTGGTGCTGGTGCACACCGCAGCCGATCGCTGGCAGCTGATTTACACCCATCACCACATCCTGATGGACGGCTGGAGCAACTCGCAGTTGCTCGGCGAAGTCTTGCAGCGTTACAGCGGTCGCGTACCGATGGCCACCGGCGGGCGCTATCGCGATTACATCGCTTGGTTGCAGCGTCAGGATGCGCAACTGAGCCAGGACTTCTGGCGCGAGCCATTGGCCTCCTTGCAAGAGCCGACCCGACTGGCGCGGGTGCTGTCCGGCAATGAAACCCTGAGTGGGCACGGCGATCATTTCCAGACCCTGGACATCAGTCGCACCCAACACCTTGAAACTTTTGCCCGGCAACAGAAAGTCACCCTCAACACCTTGGTGCAAGCCGCGTGGCTGCTGTTGCTGCAACGCTACACCGGACATGAAACCGTGGCGTTCGGCGCCACGGTGGCCGGGCGTCCGGCAGACTTGCCCGGCATCGAGCAAGCGGTCGGCTTGTTCATCAATACCTTGCCGGTGATCGGCACGCCGCGTCCGGACCAAAGCGTCGGCCACTGGTTGCAAGCGGTACAGGCGCAAAACCTCAGCCTGCGCGAGTTCGAGCACACGCCGCTGGCGGACATTCAACGCTGGGCCGGGCAGGGCGGCGAAGCGCTGTTCGACAACATTCTGGTGTTCGAGAACTACCCGATTGCCCAGGCGCTGCAACAGGGCGCGGAGCAAGGCGTGGTGTTCGGCGACGTCGCCAACCTTGAGCAAACCCATTATCCGTTGAGCGTCGCCGTGACATTGGGCCAGACCCTGGCCCTGCATTACAGCTTCGACCGGGCGCATTTCTCAACGTCCGCGATCGAACGCATCTGTGCGCACCTGCTGCAACTGCTGGAGCAGTTCGCCGAGTCGGCCGAACGCAATCTTGGTGAAATTGCCCTGGCCAGCGCCGCCGAACGGGCGCAGCAACAGGCCGATAACCAGCCGCAGCCGTACCCGGTGAATGTCGCCGTGCACCAACGCATCGCCGAACTCGCCGCCCAACGCCCCGAGCGCACAGCGGTGATTTTCGCCGGTCAGCGGTTCAGCTATGGCGACATCGACCAACGCGCTAATCAGTTGGCCCACGCCCTGATCGCGCGGGGTGTCGGCCCGGAAAGCCGGGTCGGCGTGGCCTTGCCGCGCAGCGAAGGGGTGATTGTCGCGCTGCTGGCGGTGCTCAAGGCCGGCGGTGCCTACGTGCCGCTGGACACCAGCTACCCGCGCGAACGCCTGGCCTATCTGATCGAGGATTCGGGGCTGGCGTTGTTGATCACCGATTCGTCGGTTTCTGCGCAGTTGCCGGTGGATGATGCGATCCCGGTGCTGGAGCTCGACCGTCTCGATCTGCGCAGCCAATCCCTTACCGCGCCCAAGGTGCCGCTCGATCCGCAGAACCTCGCTTACGTCATTTACACCTCCGGCTCCACCGGTAACCCCAAAGGCGTGAGCGTCGCCCATGGCCCGCTGGCGATGCATTGCCAGGCCATTGGCGAACGCTATGAAATGCGTGACAGCGACTGCGAATTCCACTTCATGTCCTTCGCCTTCGACGGCGCCCACGAGCGTTGGCTGACCAGCCTGACCCACGGTGCCTCGCTGCTGATTCGCGACGACAGCCTGTGGACCCCGGAACAGACCTACAACGCCATGCGCGAACACTGCGTGACGGTGGTGGCGTTCCCGCCGGTCTACCTGCAACAACTGGCCGAACACGCCGAGCGTGAAGGCCACCCGCCGAAGGTGCGGATCTACTGCTTCGGCGGCGATGCCGTGCCCAACGCCAGTTTCGAACGGGTCAAGCGTGCGCTCGATCCGGACTACATCATCAACGGCTACGGCCCGACCGAAACCGTGGTCACGCCGCTGATCTGGAAGGCCGGGCGCGACGTGCAGTGCGGCGCGGCCTACGCGCCGATCGGCAGTCGCATCGGCGACCGCAGCGCTTACGTGCTGGACGCCGACCTGAACCTGCTGCCCCAAGGCATGGCCGGTGAGCTGTACCTGGGCGGCACCGGCCTGGCCCGGGGTTACCTGAACCGTCCCGGCCTGACGGCGGAACGCTTTGTCGCCGATCCGTTCAGCGCGGTCGGTGGCCTGCTGTACCGCACCGGCGACCTGGTGCGGCAGCGTGCCGATGGCACGTTCGATTACCTGGATCGCATCGACAACCAGGTGAAAATTCGCGGTTTCCGCATCGAACTGGGGGAAATCGAAGCGCGCCTGCAAGCCCTCGAAGGTGTGCGCGAAGCCGTGGTGGTTGCCCAGGAAGGCACCGCCGGCAGCGGCAAGCGCCTGGTGGCTTATGTGGTCGCCGATGCGTTCAATGCCGAACGGGCCGATTTCGCTGACAGCCTGCGCGAGCAACTTAAAGTCGCGCTGCCGGCGCACATGGTCCCGGCGTATTTGCTGCTGCTTGAGCATCTGCCGCTGACCCCGAACGGCAAACTCGACCGCAAGAACCTGCCCAAGCCGGACGTCAGTCAATTGCAGCAAGCCTATGTGGCGCCGCAAAGCGTACTGGAGCAGCAACTGGCGACGATCTGGCAGGACGTGCTGAAACTCGATCAGGTCGGTTTGAGCGACAACTTCTTCGAACTGGGCGGCGATTCGATCATCTCGATCCAAGTGGTCAGCCGCGCCCGTCAGGCCGGCATCCGCTTCACGCCAAAAGACCTGTTCCAGCACCAGACCATCCAGGCACTGGCCACGGTGGCGCGGTTGGGTGAGCAGGCTCAGGTCATCGATCAGGGGCCGGTCACAGGCGATCTGGTGTTATTGCCGGTGCAGCAGGCGTTCTTCGAACAGACCATCCCCGAGCGTCAGCACTGGAACCAGGCGGTGATGCTCAAGCCGACGCAAATACTGAATGCCAATCTGCTTGAGCAGGCGTTTGGTGCGCTGGTTACTCACCACGATGGCTTGCGCTTGAGTTTCGTCGAACAGGCCGAGGGCTGGCAGGCGCAATACCGTGCGCCGGGCAGCCAGACCGAGGCGTTGCTCTGGGCGGTTGACGTCGCCGACGCCACGGCACTGGAAGCGGTGGCCAATGAGGCGCAACGCAGCTTGAACCTGCAACACGGGCCGCTGCTGCGCGCGGTGCTGGCGAACCTCGATGACGGCACTCAGCGCCTGTTGCTGGCGATCCACCATCTGGTGGTGGACGGCGTGTCGTGGCGGATTCTGTTTGACGATCTGCAAACCGCTTACCGTCAGCTGTTGAGCGGCGAGCCCCTGCAATTGCCGGCCAAAACCAGTGCGGCCAAGGTCTGGGCCGAGCACCTGCAAACCTACGCCCGCAGTGCTGAACTGCGCAGCGAACTGGCCTGGTGGCAACAGCAGTTACACGGCGCCGACGTGGCGTTGCCGGAGGACAATCCCGAGGGCGGGCAACAGAACAAGCATGCACTGACGGTGCGCACGCAACTGAACAAGGAAATGACCCGGCAACTGCTGCAAGACGCCCCGGCGGCGTATCGCACGCAGGTCAACGACCTGCTGCTGACCGCTCTGGCCCGCGTCATGGTGCGCTGGACCGGGACCGACAGCGCGTTGATCCAGCTCGAAGGTCATGGCCGTGAAGAGCTGTTCGACGGCGTTGACCTGACCCGCACCGTCGGCTGGTTCACCAGCCTGTACCCGGCCAAACTGACGCCGGTCGCTGACCTCGGTGGCTCGCTGAAACAGATCAAGGAACAGCTGCGCGCGATCCCGAACAAGGGTCTCGGTTTTGGTGCGCTGGCCCATCTGGGTGACGACGCTGCACGTCAAATCCTCAGCCAATTGCCGGTGCCGTGCCTGACCTTCAATTACCTGGGCCAGTTCGACGGCAGCTTCACCGAAGCCGACGGCGCCTTGTTCGTTCCGTGCAGTGACGCGGCCGGTGATGAACTGGATGCTCGTGCGCCATTGGCCAACCAGTTGGCCCTCAATGGTCAGGTGTATGGCGGTGAACTGAACCTGGGCTGGACCTTCAGCCGCGAACGGTTCAATGAGTCGACCATTCAGGCGCTGGCCGACGATTACGCCCAGGAACTGCAAGCGCTGATCGCCCATTGCTGCCGGGCCGGGCAGCACGGCGTTACTCCGTCGGACTTCCCGCTGGCGCGCTTGAGCCAGGCCCAACTGGACGGTTTGCCGCTGGCGCCGCAGTCGATCGAAGACCTGTATCCGTTGTCGCCGATGCAGCAGGGCATGTTGTTCCATGCCGTGTACCAGGAAACCACCGGCGATTACATCAACCAGATTCGCCTGGACGTCGACGGGCTCGACCCCGAGCGTTTCCATCAGGCCTGGCAAGCGGCGGTGGAGTCCCACGACATTCTGCGCACGCGCTTTGTCTGGCAGGGCGAACTGGAAAACCCGGTGCAGGTGGTCAGCAAATACGCGCAGATGCCTTACAGCCTGCATGATTTACGCGCCCATCCGCAGCGCGATCAGGCCTTGCAGACGCTTGCCGACACGGAGCGCCAGGCCCTCAACTTGACCGCACCGACCTTGTTGCGGTTGGTGATTGCGCGCATCGACGACCACCGTCATCACCTGATCTACACCAACCATCACATCCTGATGGACGGCTGGAGCAACTCGCAGTTGCTCGGCGAAGTGCTGCAGCGTTACAGCGGCCAGTTCAACGCCGCTCACAGCGGACGTTACCGCGATTACATCGCCTGGTTGCAACGCCAGGACGCGGCTGCCAGTGAAGCGTTCTGGACCCCGGCGCTGCTGGCGCTGGAAGAGCCGACGCGCCTGGCCCAGACCGTCGCAATGCCGCAAGCGTCTACCGAAACCCAAGGTTACGGCGATCACTTCCAGGTGCTGGAGGCCGATCAAACCCTGCGTCTGGGCGAGTTCGCCCGGGCCGCGAAAGTCACGGTCAACACGCTGGTGCAGGCGGCCTGGTTGCTGCTGTTGCAACGCTACACCGGTAAGAACACCGTGGCCTTCGGCGCGACGGTCGCTGGTCGTCCGGCGGACTTGCCGGGTGTCGAGCAGCAGATCGGGCTGTTCATCAACACCTTGCCGGTGATCGCCAGCCCACGGGCCGAGCAATCGCTTACTGGTTGGCTGCAAGCGGTGCAGGCGCAAAACCTGGCCTTGCGCGAGTTCGAACACACCGCGCTGTTCGATATCCAGCGCTGGGCCGGGCAGGGCGGTGAAGCGCTGTTCGACAACATTCTGGTGTTCGAGAACTACCCGATTGCCCAGGCCCTGGAGCAGGGCGCCCCGCAAGGGCTGCGTTTTGGTCCGGTGGCCAGTCAGGAGCAAACCAACTATCCGCTGACCCTGCTGGTGAGCCTCGACACGCAACTGTCGCTGCACTTCAGCTATCAACGCGGCAGTTTTGCTCCAGCGACAGTGACGCGACTGGCGGTTCATTTGCAGCACCTGTTGAGCCAGATGATCGACGCAGGTGAACGCTGCCTCGGCGAGCTGGTGCTGTTGGATGAGAGCGAACAGCAGCAAGTGTTGCTGGATTGGAACCCTGCTGACGAAGGTTTCGCCGATGATCTGTGCGTCCATCAATTGATCGACCGTCAAGTCGCCGCCCAACCGGATGCGCTGGCGGTGACCTTCGCGGCCAAGCAACTGACTTACGCCGAGCTCGACGCCCGGGCCAACCGTCTGGCCCACAAGCTGATCGAGTTGGGCGTGGGTCCGGAAGTGCGGGTCGGCGTGGCGATGCAGCGTTCCGACAGTCTGCTGGTGGCGCTGCTGGCGGTGCTCAAGGCCGGCGGCGCCTATGTGCCGTTGGACCCGGATTATCCGGCCGACCGCGTGGCCTACATGCTCGACGACAGCCGCGCGTTGGTGCTGCTGACCGAGCAGGCTGTTGCGGCAACATTGAGCATCGCTGCCGAGACACAAGTGTTGTTGATGGACAGCGCCGAGCCATGGCTGGCCGCTTACCCAAGCAGCGCTCCGGTCACTCGCGTCACGCCGGATAACCTCGCTTATGTGATCTACACCTCCGGCTCCACCGGCAAGCCCAAAGGCGTGGCCATCGCCCATCGCAACGTGCTGGCGCTGATCGACTGGTCGCAATCGGTGTACAGCCGCGACGACATTCAGGGTGTGCTGGCCTCGACCTCGGTGTGTTTCGACCTGTCGGTGTGGGAGCTGTTTGTCACCCTGGCCAACGGCGGCTCGCTGATCATCGCCCGCAACGCGCTGGAGTTACCGCAATTGCCGGCCCGCGATCAGGTTCGCCTGATCAACACCGTACCGTCGGCGATCAATGCGCTGCACAGTGCCGGGCAGATCCCGCCGAGCGTGCGCATCATCAACCTCGCCGGTGAGCCGTTGAAGCAGTCGCTGGTCGACGCGCTTTATGGGCAGCCGACCGTTGAGCATGTCTACGATCTTTATGGCCCGTCGGAAGACACCACCTATTCCACCTGGACTCGCCGCCAGTCGGGCGGCAGCGCCAACATTGGTCGCCCGCTCAAACACACCGCCAGCTATTTGCTCGATGCCGATCTGCACCCGGTGCCGCAGGGCGTATCGGCCGAGTTGTACCTGGCCGGTGCCGGTATCACCCGGGGTTACCTGGGCCGGCCGGGCATGACCGCCGAGAAGTACGTGCCGAACCCGTTTGCCAGCAACGGCGAGCGTCTGTATCGCACCAGTGACCTGACCCGCTATCAGGCCGATGGTGTGCTCGAGTACCGAGGCCGAATCGATCATCAAGTGAAGATCCGCGGCTTCCGCATTGAACTGGGTGAAATCGAAGCGCGCCTGCTGGAGCAGCCAGCGGTTCGCGAAGTGGCGGTGCTGGCGCAGGAAACCCTGGGCAATCAGCAACTGGTGGCCTACGTGGTCGCTTCACCACTGGAGCTCGATGATCAGCAGTCCCTGCGCGATGAACTCAAGGCACGGCTCAGGGAGTCTTTGCCGGAATTCATGGTCCCGGCGCACCTGCTGTTCCTCGAACAATTGCCGCTGACGCCCAACGGCAAACTCGACCGCAAGGCGTTGCCGACGGTGGAGGGCGGTCATTTGCAGGGGCGTTATGTCGCCCCGCAGAGCGAGCGCGAGCAGCAGGTCGCGGCGATCTGGCAGCACGTACTGCAAGTCGAACGTGTCGGCCTGCTGGATCACTTTTTCGAACTGGGCGGCCACTCGTTGCTGGCCGTCAATGTGGTTTCACGCCTGCAACTGGAACTGGGCCTGAAACTGACCCCACAACTGATTTTTCAACACCCCGTACTCACGGATTTCGTCAGCCGTCTGGCAACCGCAGGTGAGCAGGTCGATACGTTGAAACTGAGCAAGCTGGACGCCCTGCTTGATGAAATGGAGGAAGCTTGATGGATACCAATGTCGCTTTGAAGATCGCCCGGCGCTTCATTACTTTGCCGCTCGACAAGCGCAGGGTCTATCTGCAGAAGATGCTCGAGGAGGGTGTTTCGCCGGCGAACCTGCCGATTCCCGAAACCCAGTCGCAGTTCGATCCGGTGCCGCTGTCCTTTGCCCAGGAACGCCAGTGGTTTCTCTGGCAGATGGACCCCGACAGCGCCGCCTACAACATCCCCAGTGCCATGCAGTTGCAGGGCGAACTCGACATCGCGGCACTCGAGCGGGGTTTCAACGCGCTGATTGCCCGTCATCAAAGCCTGCGCACCACGTTCCGGCAGCAGGATGAGCAAGCGGTGCAAGTGATTCATCCGCACATGAACCTGACCGTCGCCGTGCATGAACTGGATGAACGCCCCGATGCCCTGTCGCCAGAAGCGCAGATTCAAGCGTTCGTCGCCGAACAGGCCGGGCAGCCGTTCGACTTGGTCAACGGGCCGCTGTTGCGCGTCAGCCTGCTGCGCCTTGGTGCGCAGGCGCACGTGCTGACCCTGACCCAGCACCACATCGCCTCGGATGGCGCGTCGATGCGGGTCATGGTCGATGAACTGCTGCAACTGTACGGCGCTTACCGCCAGGGCCAGGAACTCGCTTTGCCGGCGCTGTCGATCCAGTACGCCGACTATGGCATCTGGCAACGGCACTGGATGGAAGCCGGGGAGCGCGAGCGGCAGCTGGAGTATTGGCAGGCGCACTTGGGCAGCGAACATCCGGTGCTGGAGTTGCCCACCGATTACCCGCGTCCGGCGGTGCAGAGCCTGCGTGGTGCTCGTCATGAACTGGCATTGCCGCCGACACTGGGTGAGCGCCTGAGGGCCTTGGCCAAAAGTGAAAATGTCACCCTGTTCATGCTGTTGCTGGCGTCGTTCCAGACCTTGTTGCATCGCTACAGTGGCCAGGCCGAGATTCGCGTCGGCGTGCCCACCGCTAATCGCAACCGGGTCGAGACCGAGCGGCTGATCGGCTTCTTCGTCAACACCCAGGTGCTCAAGACCGAGTTCGACGCTCAGGCCACGTTCAGCACGCTGCTGGCCCAGGTCAAACAGACCGCGATGGCCGCCCAGGCGCATCAGGACCTGCCTTTCGAGCAATTGGTCGAGGCCTTGCAGCCGGAACGCAGCCTGAGCTACAGCCCGCTGTTCCAGGTCATGTACAACCACCAGAGCACCGGCGCCAGCCAAAGCCGCCAGGGCACGGGCGAGTCGGCGCTGACGATCCGCCACTTGCATCAGCCCTCGCGCACCGCGCAATTCGACCTGACCCTGGAAACCTTCGACGGCCCCGAGGGCCTCGGCGCACAGCTGACCTATGCCACCGACCTGTTTGACGGCGCGACCATCGAGCGTCTGGCACGGCATTGGCAAAACCTGTTGGGCAGCATCGTTGCCGATCCGCAGCAGCGTGTAGGCGAACTAGGTCTGCTCGACGAAACCGAACAACAGCAGGTGCTGGTCGACTGGAACCGCAGCGCCGCCGAATACCCGACTGACCGTTGCATTCATCAATTGATCGAAGCCCAGGCGATGCGCACGCCAGAGGCCACGGCGTTGGTGTTCGACGGGCAATCCCTGAGTTATGCACAACTCAATCGCCAGGCCAACCAGTTGGCCCATCGGCTGATCGAACGGGGCGTCGGCCCGGATCAGTTGGTCGGTATCGCCATCGACCGCAGCCTGGAAATGCTGATCGGGCTGTTGGCGATTCTCAAGGCGGGCGGTGCCTACGTGCCGCTGGACCCGCAATACCCTGAAGACCGTCTGGCGCACATGATCGAAGACAGTGGCTTGCAACTGCTGCTGACCCAGGCGCATTTGATCGGGCAATTGCCGATTCCGGCCGGCGTGCAGACCCTGTTGCTCGACCCGCAAGGCGAGCACGCTCGCGGTTACAGCGAGGCCGATCCGCAGGTAGCGCTCAGCGGTGAACACCTGGCGTATGCGATTTACACCTCCGGCTCCACCGGCAAGCCCAAAGGGGTGATGGTGCGCCATCAGGCGCTGGTGAACTTCGTGGTGAGCATGGTCAAGGCGCCGGGCATCGAGGCCCAGGACCGCATGCTGTCGCTGACCACGTTCTCGTTCGATATTTTCGGCCTGGAAATCTACGGCCCGCTGCTCAGCGGTGCCGGTGTGGTGTTGGTGGACAAGCACACCGCCCAGGATCCGCAAGCGCTGCTGGAGATGATCCGGCAACAGCAAGTCACGGTGGTGCAAGCCACGCCGTCGACCTGGCGCATGTTGCTCGACCATGAACAGGCGCCCACCCTCCAGGGTTGTAAATTCCTCTGCGGTGGCGAAGCGCTGGCCGATGACCTGGCCCAACGCATGCTCGGTCTGGCGGGGCAGGTCTGGAACCTTTATGGCCCGACCGAAACCACCATCTGGTCGGCGGCCTGGCAGCTGACCCGCGAGCAGCGCCAGCCGTACCTGGGCAAACCGATTGCCAACACCACGCTGTACATTTTGGGTGATGACCTGGCACCGAACCCGGCGGGCTCGATTGGCGAACTGCTGATCGGCGGCGACGGCCTGGCCCGTGGGTATCACGACCGAGCGGCAATGACCGCCGAGCGCTTCCTGCCCGACCCGTTCGGCAACGGCGCGCGGCTGTACCGTACCGGCGATCTGGCACGCCATCGTCATGACGGCGTGCTCGAATACATGGGGCGTATCGACCATCAAGTGAAGATCCGCGGTTTCCGCATCGAACTGGGTGAAATCGAGGCGCGTTTGCTGGAGCAGCCAGCAGTCCGTGAAGTGGCGGTGCTGGCGCAGGAAGCCCTGGGCAGCCAGCAACTGGTGGCCTATGTGGTCGCGCCGCAACTGGACCTCGATGCCGCCGACGAGCAACTGCGTCTGCGCGATGAACTCAAGGCGCGGCTCAAGGAATGCCTGCCGGAATTCATGGTCCCGGCGCATCTGCTGTTCCTCGCCAACCTACCGCTGACACCTAACGGCAAACTCAATCGCAAGGCGTTGCCAGCGGTGGACGCGAGCCAGTTACAGGCGCGTTATGTCGCCCCACAGAGCGAGCGGCAACAGCAAGTCGCCGCCATCTGGCAGGACGTACTGAAGCTGGACCGCGTGGGCCTGACCGACAACTTCTTCGAGCTGGGCGGGCACTCCCTGCTGGTGACCCAAGTGGTGTCGCGGGTGCGTCGGGTGCTGGGCATTCAGGTGCCGTTGCGCAGCCTGTTCGAGCACAGCACCCTGGAGGATTTCGTCCAGGCGCTGGGCGCCGAGCCGGGCGAACAGTCACCGCCGATGACCCGGGTCGACCGAGACCAACCGCTGGCACTGTCCTTTGCCCAGGAGCGCCAATGGTTCCTGTGGAAAATGGACCCCGACAGCGCCGCCTACAACATCCCGACCGCGCTGCGGATGCGCGGCGCGCTGGACAAAAACGCCCTGCAACGCAGCTTTGAGGCGCTGGTGGAGCGCCACGAAAGTTTGCGCACAGCGTTCGTCGAGGAAGATGGCCGCACCTGGCAGGTGATCCGCCCGCAAGGCCGCATCAGTTTTGTCGAGCAACGTCTGGCTGCCAGCGATGAAGCGAGCATCAAGGCCTTCGTCGAACAGGAGACGCAACGCCCGTTCGATGTGCTCGACGGCTCGTTGGTGCGCTTCGTTCTGCTGCAGGTGGGCGAGCAGGATCACGTGCTGATTCTGACCCTACACCACATCGTCTCCGATGCCTGGTCGTTGCAGGTGATGACCGATGATTTGATGGCCCTGTATGCGGCGCTCAGCCAGGGCCGGCCGGCCGCACTGCCGCCATTGCCGGTGCAGTACGCCGACTACGCGGTGTGGCAGCGTCAATGGATGGCCGCCGGCGAACGGGATCGGCAGTTGGCCTACTGGCGCGAAAAACTCGGCAGCGAACAGCCGCTGCTGGAGCTGCTGGAGCTGCCACTGGATCATCCGCGCCCGGCGCAGCAAAGTTTTCGTGGCGCGCGTCTGCCGATTGCCCTCGACGAATCCCTGAGCAATGCCCTGAAGGCCTTGGCCCGACGGGAAAACGTCACGCTGTTCATGCTGTTGCTCGGCTCGTTCCAGACCTTGCTGCATCGCTACAGCGGCCAGGTCGATATCCGCGTCGGCGTGCCGATTGCCAACCGTAATCGGCTGGAAACCGAGCGTCTGATCGGTTTCTTCGTCAACACCCAGGTGCTGCGCGCCGAGTTCGACGGCCAGCTGACGGGCGCGCAATTGCTGCAACAGGTGAAGCAGACGGCCATGGCGGCGCAGATGCATCAGGACCTGCCGTTCGAGCAACTGGTCGATGCGCTGCAACCGCAACGCAACCTGAGCCATAGCCCGCTGTTCCAGGCGATGTTCAACCATCGCAGCGAAGCGGCCTCAACGCTGGCCGAATCGTTGCCGGGCATCGAGCTGGCAAACCTCAGTTGGGAACACCGCACCGCGCAGTTCGACCTGACCCTGGACACCAGTGATAACCCGCAAGGCCTGCACGCGTCACTGACCTACGCCACTGATTTGTTCGAGCCATCGACCATCGAGCGCATGGGCCGGCACTGGCTGAATCTGTTGCAGGGCCTGGTCGAGGACATCCACCGTCCGGTCGGGCAATTGGCGTTGCTCGATGACCGCGAGCGGCAATTGACGGTCGCCGGTTGGAACGCCACCGCTGTCGACTACCCGTTGCATCGCAGCGTGCAGGCGCTGATCGAAGAGCAGGTCGGTAAAACCCCGCAGGCGTGTGCGCTGGTGTTTGCCGAGCAACGCTTGAGCTACGCCGAACTCAATGGCCGCGCCAACCAACTGGCTCACGTGCTGATCGAGCAGGGCGTCGGCCCGGATGTGCTGGTGGGCATCGCGGTCGAGCGGTCGGTGGAAATGGTCGTGGGCCTGCTGGCGATTCTCAAGGCGGGCGGTGCCTATTTGCCGTTGGACCCGGAATACCCACAGGAACGTTTGGCCTACATGTTTGAAGACAGCGGCATCCAGTTGCTGCTGACCCAGAGCCATTTGCTTGAGCAATTGCCGATTCCGGCCGGCATTCGCAGCCTGGTGCTGGATCAGGACGGCGACTGGCTGGAAGGCCGCAGCGATGCCAACCCTGGCGTTGATCTCGACGGGGAAAACCTTGCCTATGTGATCTACACCTCGGGCTCCACCGGCAAACCCAAAGGCGCGGGCAACCGTCATTCGGCACTGATCAATCGTCTGTGCTGGATGCAACAGGCCTATCGGCTCGACGCCACGGACAGCGTGCTGCAAAAGACCCCGTTCAGTTTCGACGTGTCGGTCTGGGAGTTCTTCTGGCCGCTGCTGACCGGTTCGACCCTGGTGGTGGCCGCGCCGGGTATTCATCGTGATCCGGCGCAGTTGATCGAACTGATCACCGCGCAACGCATCACCACGCTGCACTTCGTACCGTCGATGTTGCAGGCGTTCCTGCAAGACCCTGCGGTGGGCCAGTGCCGCAGCCTGACCCGGATTGTCTGCAGCGGCGAAGCCCTGCCAGTGGACGCGCAGCAGCAAGTGTTTGCCAAGCTGCCGAATGCCGGGCTGTACAACCTCTACGGCCCGACCGAAGCGGCCATCGACGTCACGCACTGGACGTGCGTCGACGAAGGGCGCGACAGCGTGCCGATCGGCCAGCCGATCGCCAACCTGGGCACTTACATTCTCGATCACGAGTTGTCGCCGGTGCCGGTGGGCGTGATTGGTGAGTTGTACCTGGGCGGCGAAGGCCTGGCCCGGGGTTATCACCGTCGTCCATCGCTCACGGCGGATCGCTTCGCGACCAGCCCGTTCGGTGACGGCCAGCGTCTGTACCGCACCGGCGACCTGGCGCGTTATCGCGCCGACGGGGTGATCGAATACGCCGGGCGCATGGACCATCAGGTGAAAATCCGTGGCCTGCGCATCGAATTGGGCGAGATCGAAGCGCGCCTGGCCGAACACGCCGAAGTCCGTGAAACCGTGGTCATCGCCCAGGACGGCACGCTGCTGGTGGCGTATGTGGTGCCGGCCCGTGATGCGTTGCTGCACGCCGACGATGAAACTCGCAACGCCTTGCAGCGCAGTCTCAAGGAACACCTGAGCCAGACATTGCCGGACTACATGGTCCCGCAGCATTGGCTGTGGCTGGAAAAAATGCCGGTCAGCCCCAACGGCAAACTGGAACGCAAGGCGTTGCCCAAGGCCGACACCACGGCCAGCAGCAAGGCTTACACCGCCCCGACCAGCGCTATGGAACAAGCGCTGGTGGAGATCTGGCAAAGCGTGCTGGGTCGGTCGCAGGTGGGAATCAGCGACAACTTCTTCGAGCTGGGCGGCGATTCGATCATCTCGATCCAGGTAGTCAGCCGGGCGCGTCAGGCGGGGATTCATTTCAGCCCCAAAGACCTGTTCCTGCACCAGAACGTGCAAAGCCTCGCGGCGGTGGCGAAGGTCGGCGACAGCGACTTGCGCATCGACCAGGGCCCGGTCACTGGCGATACGCCGTTGCTGCCATTCCAGCAGTTGTTCTTTGAACGCGAGATGGCCGAGCCGCACCACTGGAACCAGTCGGTGCTGCTCAAGTCCGCCAAACCACTGCACGCCGAACACCTGGAGCGGGCGTTGCAGGCGCTGGTCAGCCATCACGACGCGTTGCGTCTGGCCTTCACCCGTCAGGGTAATAAATGGACCGCGCAGCATCGCTCCCTGGCCGAGCAACAGGCGCTCTGGCAACAGTCGCCGCTGCTGTGGACCGCCGACGTTGCTGATGCGGCGGCACTCGAACAGTTGGGCGAACAGGCACAGCGCAGCCTCGAACTGGCGAACGGTAATCTGCTGCGCGCGGTGCTGGCGAACATGGCCGATGGCAGTCAGCGACTGTTGCTGGTGATCCATCACCTGGTGGTCGACGGCGTGTCCTGGCGGATTCTGCTCGAAGACCTGCAACAGGCCTGCGAGCAGTTGCAGGCGGGCCAAACGCTCACATTGCCGGCCAAGACCAGCGCCACCCAGGCCTGGGCGCGACGCTTGCAACAACATGCCGACAGCCCGGCGATGCAGGCTCAGCTGAGGTTCTGGCAAGAGCAGTTGCAGGGTTCACGCAATGACTTGCCCTGCGATCGACCCCAGGGCGAGTTGCACAATCGCCACGCCTTGCATGTGCAGACCCGTCTGGACAAACAGCAGACTCGCCAGCTGTTGCAGGAGGCGCCGGCGGCCTATCGCACGCAGGTCAACGACCTGTTGCTGACGGCGCTGGCGCGGGTGATTGCGGACTGGACGGGTGAAGCCTCGACCCTGATCCAGCTCGAAGGCCACGGTCGCGAGGCGCTGTTCGACGAACTCGATTTGAGCCGCAGCGTGGGTTGGTTCACCAGTCTGTTCCCGGTTCGGCTGACCCCGGCGAGCACGCCGCAAGACTCGATCAAGACGATCAAGGAGCAACTGCGGGCGATCCCCGATAAAGGCCTGGGCTTTGGCGCGCTGCGCTACCTGGGCAACGACAGTACCCGGCAAATGCTGCAAGCCTTGCCCGTGCCGCGCATTACCTTCAACTACCTCGGCCAGTTCGATGCCGGGTTCGGCGACGAGGCGGGCGCACTGTTCACCCCGGCCAGCGAATCGGCGGGCGCGGAGCAAAGTCCGCTGGCACCGCTGGACAACTGGCTGACCCTCAATGGCCGGGTGTATGGCGGCGAATTGAGTATTGGCTGGACGTTCAGCGGGCAGATGTTCGATCCGTCGACCATCGAGCGATTGGCGCAGGCTTATGCGCGGGAACTGGGGCTGTTGATCGAGCACTGCTGTGAGGCTCGGCATCAGGGCCTGACACCGTCGGACTTCCCGCTGGCCGGGTTGACGCAACGCCAGCTTGATTCATTGCCCGTGACGCCACGCCAGGTCGAAGACATTTACCCGCTGTCACCGATGCAGCAAGGCATGCTGTTCCACACCCTCTACGAGCAGCAGGCCGGCGATTACATCAATCAGCTGTGCGTGGATGTCGAAGGCTTGAACGTCGAGCGTTTCCGCGAGGCCTGGCAAGCGGCAATGGATGCGCACGATGTGCTGCGCAGTAGTTTTGTCTGGGACGGCGAGTTCAAGCGTCCGTTGCAGGTGATTCACAAGCAACTGGCCGTGCCGTTCACCTTCCATGACTGGCGCGACCACAGCGATGTGGCCCTGGCGCTCAGCGAACTGGCGGCCGCACAGCGCCAGCAGGGTTTTGACCTTGCCGCCGCACCGTTGCTGAACCTGACGGTGGTGCGTCTCGACACCGCGCGTTTTCACCTGATCTACACCAGCCATCACATCTTGATGGACGGCTGGAGCAATTCGCAGCTGCTCGGGGAAGTGCTGCAACGCTACAGCGGCCAGGTGCCGGCGAACACGGCGGGGCGTTATCGCGACTACATCGAATGGCTGACGCAACAGGACGCGCAGGTCACCGAAGGTTTCTGGAAAGGCCAGTTGGCCGGGTTCGATGAGCCGACCCGGTTGGCCAAAGCGCTGGTGTGGACCGGCAGCGAAGCGGCCAACGCCGCCCAGGGCGAGCATTTCCTGACCCTGGACCTGGCGCAGACCGCCGGGCTCAACACGTTTGCACGGGAACAGAAAGTCACCCTCAACACCCTGGTGCAAGCCGCCTGGTTGCTGCTGTTGCAACGCTATACCGGGCTGGACACAGTCAGCTTCGGTGCCACGGTGTCCGGACGTCCGGCGCAATTGGCCGGGGTCGAACAGCAGATCGGCCTGTTCATCAACACCTTGCCGGTGGTCGCCAGCCCACGGGCCGAACAGCCGTTGGCGCAGTGGTTGCAACAGGTGCAGGCGCAGAACCTGGCCTTGCGTGAGCAAGAACACACCGCGCTGTTCGACATCCAGCGTTGGGCCGGGCAGGGCGGCGAAGCCCTGTTCGACAACATTCTGGTGTTCGAGAACTACCCGATCTCCGAAGCCCTGCAACAGGGCGCACCGCAAGATCTGCGCTTCGGCGAAGTGGGTAACTTCGAGCAAACCAATTACCCGTTGACCCTGTCGGTAAACCTCGGCGCTGAGTTGTCGTTTCAACTGAGTTTCGATCGTCAGCAGTTCGATGACGCCGCGATTGAACAACTGGCCGGGCATCTCGCGCACCTGCTGTTGCAGATGGTCGAGGCACCTGCCGCCAGTGCCGTGGGCGATCTGGCCCTGGTCTCGACCGCTGTGCGCGAGCCGCTGGCGCTGCCGGTCGATGACGTGTGCGTGCAGCGTTTGTTTGAACGGCAAGCCGAACGCACGCCGCACGCGCTGGCGTTGATTTTCGACGAGCAACGCCTGAGTTATGCCCAGCTCAATGCCCAGGCCAACCAATTGGCCCGCGTGCTGCTGCAACACGGCGTCGGCCCCGAAGTGCTGGTGGGCATTGCGGTCGAGCGTTCGACGCAGATGATCATTAGCCTGCTGGCGGTGCTCAAGGCCGGTGGCGCCTACGTGCCGCTGGACCCGGAGTACCCGGCCGAGCGACTGGGCGCGATGATCGAGGACAGTGGTCTGCGTGTGCTGTTGACCCAAAGCCACCTCGTGCCGAAGTTGCCAGAAGCTGCGGGTGTGACCGTCCTGAGCCTGGATCAACTGGATTACCCGACCCGGACCGACAATCTGCCGCAGCGCAGCGGCCCGCAAAACCTGGCGTATGTGATGTTCACCTCGGGCTCCACCGGGCGCCCGAAAGGCGTTGGCATCACTCAATCGGCGCTGACCCGTCATGCCCGGGTGGCCCTGGATTTCCTCGGCCTCACGCCGCAGGACCGCTCGCTGCAATTTGCCACGTTCAACTTCGATGCCTTTGTCGAGCAGCTTTACCCGGCACTGATTTGCGGTGCCTCGGTGGTGCTGCGCGGGCCGGATATCTGGGACAGCGAGACCTGGTATCGCGAATTGCGCGACAAGCAGTTCAGCGTCAGCGACCTGACCACTGCCTACTGGAATATGTTGGCCAAGGACCTCGCGGCGGCGGGTTATCGTGACTATGGTGCGTTGCGCCAGGTGATCGTCGGTGGCGAAGCCATGCCGCCGGAAGGTGTTGCCGCCTGGGGCCAGGCCGGGCTGGGCCATGTGCGCCTGCTGAACACCTACGGCCCGACCGAAGCCACGGTCAGCGCCACGCTGTTCGATTGCAGCGACTACGTGTCCGGCCGCGACCCGTTGCCGGTGACCATGCCGATTGGCCGGGCGTTGGGCGGCCGGGCGATTCATGTGCTCGACACCCAGGGCCAACCGGCGCCGGTCGGTGTGGTCGGGGAATTGGTGATTGGCGGTGAGCTGCTCGCACGGGGCTACTTCCAGCGCCCGGAATTGACCGCCGAGCGCTTCATTCCCGACCCGTTCGATCCACTGGGTGGTGGCCGCGTGTACCGTACCGGCGACCTCGCGCGTTATCGCGCCGACGGCGTGATTGAGTACGTCGGGCGGGTCGATCATCAAGTGAAGATTCGTGGATTGCGCATCGAGCTCGGTGAAATAGAAACCCATCTGCTGCGGGTTCCTGCGGTGCGTCAGGCACTGGTGGTGGCGCAACCGGGCGCCATCGGTCAGCAATTGGTGGCGTACGTGGTGTTCGACGATCCGGCGCAAGCCAGCGCCGATTCATCCACGCTGGCGGCGTTGCGCGGTGACATCAAGGCACGCTTGAAGGCCAGCCTGCCGGATTACATGGTTCCGGCCCATGTGCTGTTCCTCGAAGGCCTGCCCCTGAGCCCGAATGGCAAGATCGATCGCAAGGCCTTGCCGGGCGTCGATGCCAATCTGGCGGCGTTGGACTATGTCGCGCCTGAAGGTGCACTGGAACAGCAGATCGCTACGGTCTGGCAGGACGTGCTGGAACTGCAACAGGTCGGCCGCGACGATCACTTTTTCGAACTGGGCGGGCATTCCCTGCTCGCCACGCAAGCGGTCTCGCGCCTGCGCAAACTCACGGCCTGTACGTTGAGCCTGCGCGACCTGTTCGGCCATCCGCGACTCAAGGACCTCGCGGCGTGGATCGCGCGGCAGCAGGGCACACCTGAGCCGAACGGCCACGGTGTGGTGCTCAAGGCCCATGGCACCCGGCACAGCGCACCGTTGTCGCTGGTGCAGCGTCGCTTGTGGATCGCCGAGCAATTGTCCGGCGGCACCGCGGCCTATGGCATGCCGATGGCCTCGCGTTTGCGTGGTGAGTTGTCGGTGGAACGGCTGATCAGCAGTTTCGCCGAGGTGGTGCGCCGCCATGAAGTGCTGCGTACCGCGTATACCCAGGACGATGAAGGTGACCCGATTGCCGTGATCGCCGAGCAGGTTGAACTGGATTTCCCGGTGATCGATTTGTCCGCTCTGTCCCGCAGTGCCCAGGAAGAATGGGTGGCGCAAGCAGCACTGGAAAACGCGCGCACCCCGATTGATATGGAACACGCACCGCTGTTGCGTGGACGGATCCTGCACCTGGGGCCGACCGAGCATGTGATGCTTTATGCGATGCACCACATCATTTCCGATGGTTGGTCGATGGGCTTGCTGGTCAACGAACTGGTGCAGATTTACCACCGCACCAAGGCCGGTGACCTGACCCCGTTGCCGGCGCTGGAGGTGCAGTATTCCGACTTCGCGCTGTGGCAGCAGGAACTGGAACAGCAAGGCGTGCTGGCGCGCCAGGCCGAGTACTGGAAAGCGCGGCTCGCGGGCTATGACGGGCATCTGAAGTTGCCATCGGACAACCCCCGTGGCTTGACACCGTCCTATGCGGGTGACTCGGTGCAGTTCCAGCTCACCACGCCACTCAGCACGGCCTTGCGCCAGTTGTCGATGGACGCGGGCGTCACGCTGTACAGCACGCTGCTGGCCTCGTTCCAGGTGTTGTTGCACCAGATCAGCGGCGTTGCGGATGTGTTGGTCGGCGCCGACGTGGCCGGGCGTGAACAGCCGGAGCTTGAACGGTTGATCGGCTTCTTCGTCAACGTCTTGCCGTTGCGTTCGCAGTTCGACGCCACCACGCCGTTCGCCCGATTCCTGGGCCAGACCCAGGAATCCCTGCTCAGTGCCCTGGAGCATCAGGACCTGCCGTTCGACATGATCGTCGACGCCTCGGACGTGCCGCGGCACAAGGGCATGAACCCGCTGGTGCAAGTGTTGTTCGTGATGAACAACCTGCCGGGACGCACCCAGGCCATCGGCGGTTTGAGCGTGGAATCGCTGCCGGCGCTGGAGACCCATTCTAAATTCGACATGGCGTTGTTCGTTGACGATGAAGCAGGGCAATTGCTGGGTAATTGGCAATTCGCCACAACCTTGTTCGGACACGAGCGCATCCAGCACCTGGTGAAGGCCTGGATAGCCCTGTTGGAACAGATCGTCGCTGATCAGGACATTCAATTGGGAGCTATCAGCATGCCAGTCGACAATTTAGCGGTGGCCGCCAAGCCTGCCGTCCCCGGACCCAAGGCCGACAAACTCGGTAAGTTCCTCAAGCGTGGCGCCGCCCCGGCGGCCAAGGCCCGACCGGCGCCAATACGCGAATCGCTGATCGCCGCGCCACAGCCGTTCCCGCTGCTGCTGGAACCGAACGAGCCGCACCTGGACTTGATCGAGTGGATCAACAACAACCGGCCGCTGATCGAAGAAAAACTCGCCAGGCATGCCGGGATTCTGTTCCGTGGTTTCGAACTGGATGGCATTCAAGGCTTCGAGGCGTTTGCCGAAGCGATCCAGCCAGGGCTTTACGGCCAGTATGGCGATCTGCCGAAGAAAGAGGGCGGCAAGAACACCTACCGCTCCACGCCGTACCCGGAACGCAAGATGATCCTGTTCCATAACGAGAGCTCCCATCAGGATCGCTGGCCGCGCAAGCAGATGTTCTATTGCGAGCAAGCCGCGTCCATTGGCGGTGCGACTCCAGTGGTGGATTGCCGGTTGATGTACGAAAAACTGCCGGCGGACCTGCGGGACAAGTTCGAGGAAAAAGGCCTGCTTTACGTGCGCACCTTCACCGACAACCTCGACGTGTCCTGGCAGCATTTCTTCAAGACTGAAGACCGTGCTGAGGTGGAGGCCCGTTGCCGGGCCGGTGGCATCGAATGGCGCTGGCTCGACAACAACGAATTGCAAACCCGCACCCCAGGGCCGGCCATCATTCGTCACCCGGTGACCGGCGCCAAATCGTTCTTCAACCAGGTGCAACTGCATCACATCTATTGGCTGGAGCCGGACGTGCGGGAAGACCTGTTGTCGATGTTCGGCCTGGACCGCTTGCCGCGCCACGTGTTCTACGGCGACGGCACGCCGATCGAAGACGAAGTGATGCAACGCATCGGTGACTTGTACGAAGAATGCGCGGTGCGTTTCGACTGGCAAAAAGGCGACGCCATCCTGCTCGACAACATGCTGGTGGCCCATGCCCGTGATCCGTTCGAAGGCCCGCGCAAGATTGTCGTGGCCATGGGCGATATGTTCGACCGCAGCGCCCTTGAACGCGAAATGAACACCGAGGAAACCGGAGCATGAACGAGGTATCGATGGACCAGCAGGACCTGGGTTACGCCTTGACGCCTGAACAGCAACGGTGGCTGGAGCAGTTGCCCAAGGCCCCGGCCTGTGGTGATGCGCTGCATTTCCTGGAGGTCGAGATCAGCGGCGCCCTCGATCCGCAGCGGGTGCAAAACGCACTGGATCGCTTGCTGGCGCAACAGCCGATGCTGATTGCGCGGCTGGGCAAGGCGCCGGGATTCCATGGTGTCCGACAGTTCGTCGGGGGGGCGGAGCGCTTCCCGCTGAGCGTGCAGGCGCGGGTCGATACCCCGGCCGGTATTCAGGCTCAGCTCAGCGAATGGGCGGAACGTGCTTTTGTCGTCGGTGAATCCGAAGGCGCGCAAGCGGTGCTCTATCGCCTGGCCGATGATCAATGGAAATTGGTCTTGGGCCTGGCCCGGCACAGCCTCGATCAAAGCGGCGTGCGGTTGCTGTATCAGCAATTGGTGCGGGCCTATGGGCAACAGTCGGCGGCGGACGACGAAGAGACCGGTGAATTCACCCAGTACCTGGAATGGCGCAGTGAAGTGGTGCTCGACGAAGACGCGGCCGGCGCACGTACTTACTGGCAGGAACACCTGCAAGGCGCCGATCCCGATTTGAGTACTCCGTGGCTGGCCTATCGCAACGGGAATCCTGGATTGTCGTCGGCCACTGAATCGCTGGCGCTCACGCTCGATCCGGCACTGCGCAGCGGTTTGCAGCAAGTGGTCGGGGCGTTGGAGCAATCGCCGAGTGTGGTGCTGCAAGCGGCCTGGTGGCTGTTGCTGGGTCGGCTCAGCGGGCATCAACAGGTGCTGGTCGGGGTGCGGCATGACAGTCGCGAAGATTACCAATACTTCAGTAATGCCGTGGGCGTGTTCGAGAAAACCCTGCCGCTGAACCTGTCACTGACGGCGAATGCAGCATTCAGCACTTGGGTGGCGGAGTTGGCGGCGCGCCTGGATGAGCACCGTACGTGGCAGGAATACTGGTCGCCTGAACTGGCGCCGACGGCGGCTCGCCCGGCCTATTGTTTTGCCGTGTGCCGGGCCATGCAAGCCGCGACGTCCGCTGATCTGCAATGGACTCCGCGTTTGGCGGTGCGCGAAGCACGGTTTGAATTAATGCTTGAACTGGAAACGGACGAGGCGGGCAGCGCCCACGGGTTCCACCTGCATTACACCCCGTCCCGTTACTCGGTTCAGGCGATGGAAGGGTTGCTGGAGCAGCTGCGCGTATTGCTCGAAAACATCGTTGCCAATCTTCACGCCGAACTCGGTCAACTGAACGTGTTGGGAGCCGCCGAACAACAGCGCTTGCTGTCGATAAACCCGCCAGCGCGAGCACGGGTCGATAGCCGGTTCTTGCCGCAGCGCATTGCCGACTGGGCCCGGACCACGCCGCAAGCCATCGCCTTGACTGACGGCGATCGACGCCTGAGTTACGGGCAGTTGCAGACGAAGGTCGAGGTGTTGGCCCAGGCATTAAAAGCCCAGGGCATGGCGCCGGGGGCTATCGTCGCGCTGGCCTTGCCACGCTCGGCGGAGCTGGTGATCGCCATGCTCGCGGCGTGGCGCATCGGCGCCGCGTACCTGCCGCTGGACCCGCAATGGCCGCAAGCCCGTCAAGCCTTGATGCTGGAACAGGCCGGCGCTGCGTTGCTGCTGGTCGACGCCGGGCACATCGCGCAATGGCACGATTATCCGTTGCCTCTGGCGACCGTGGATCGTGTGCTGCAATCGGCCCCGGCGAGCACGTCGGCCATCACCCACGATACACAGGGCGATCAGGCGGCGTATGTGCTGTTCACCTCCGGCTCCACCGGTATGCCGAAAGGCGTGGTCATCGAGCATAGGCAATTACTTAATTACACCGCTCACGTCAGCCAGGCCCTGGGGCTGGATCAATGCCAGCAGTTCGGCTTCACCTCCACGGTGGCGGCGGACCTGGGCAACACGGCGCTGTTCGGCGCCTTGTTCAACGGCGCCGCACTGCATGTGGCCAGCGATGAGCAAATGCAGGACGGCAATTTGTTTGCCGACTTCCTGCAACGGCAAGCCATCGATTGCCTGAAGATCGTTCCGTCGCACCTGGCCGCGCTGCTCGACAGCGAACGCGCGCAACTGCCGCGCACGCTGGTGCTGGGTGGCGAGCCGATTGCCCAGGCATTGGTGCAACGGATCGCCGGTTTGCGCAGTGATTGCCGGGTGTTCAATCACTACGGCCCGACCGAGGCCACGGTCGGCGTGCTGGTTCATCCGCTGGATCTGGAGGCGGCGGTGCCTGACGCCGGCGTTCTGTCCCGGGTGTTGGGCAACAATCAGGTGTTTGTACTCGACGATAACCGGCAACTGGCGCCGGTCGGTGTGCTGGGCGAGTTGTACCTCGGCGGCGCGCAGTTGTGTCGCGGCTACGTGAATGTCGAGGCCGATTCGCAAGTGTTCATCCAGAGCCCGTTCAATCCGCAGGAGCGCCTGTACCGCACCGGCGACCTGGCCCGCTATCGCCCGGATCTGGCGATTGCGTTGCACGGTCGGCGCGATCAGCAAATCAAGGTACGGGGTTTCCGTATCGAACTGGCAGAGATCGAAGCCGAGTTACTGCGTGTGCCGCAGGTCGCGCAAGCACTGGTGTTGCCGGGGCCGTCCGCGCAAGACGGGATGCTCGCGTTCATCGTGCCGCATCAGGCGCCTTCGGCGACTTTGCTCGATGCCGTTCGCGACGAACTGGCGCTGCGTCTGCCCAGTGTGATGCTGCCGCAGCACTTGCAGTTGATCGACAGCTTCCCGCGACTGGCCAACGGCAAGGTTGACCGCAAGGCCTTGCAACAACTCGCGTCCACCTCGGCTGACGATGAAGGCATGCAACCCCGCGATGCTCTTGAGCAATTGCTGGTGACGCGCATGGCGCAGTTACTGGGGGTTGAGCGTCTGGGCATCGACCGGGACTTTTTCGCCGCTGGGGGCCATTCCTTGCTGGTGATCAAACTGGTGGCCGGCATTCGCAAGTTGTTGCAGTGCGAAATCCAGCCGGGCGTGGTGTTTGACCATCCGACCGTGGCGGGGCTGGCGGCGGCGTTGCGCTCCCGGGAAAGCAGTCCGGGTCAGTTGGAGAAAATCGCCCAGGCGCGGTTGCGTCTGGACAACATGAGCCCCGAAGAAAAAGCGTTGCTCACCGAAAAAGCCCGGCACCTGCAAAACGCCAAGGCTGCACAAAACGGTTGAAGTAGCAGAAAAAAAAGGCCGACGCCCAACGCGTCGGCCTTTTTTTTAAGTTTTTGCGCAAATGATAAATAAACTCATTCCGGTTTTTGCGTGGTGCTGCGTCTTACCTACGTAAGCAGATAAATCGAGCCGGGCAGGGTAGCCACTGGGCTCAGGTTTTCCCAGCCGTACACATTTTTACCGCTGCCCGGACAAACGATCGAGCCCGGGGAGGGGCCGGTCATCAACTTGCGACACGTTGCCCGAGAGGCAGCCGATCCAGGTGGTTCACAGGTCCAGGCAGCGGCAGGGCACTCGGTTGCCCATGGATCCTATCCATTTCAACTAAAAAATAGAGAGCACGATGTCAGCAATTCATGAGTTGAAACCTCTGTTCAAGGCTTTGGTCATTGCCCGAACCCTGCGCTCGCGTCGCTCGTTGGCCGGCCTGGGCATGGCTTGCCTGCTGCCGCTCAGCGCGCAGGTCCACGCGGAAGACTTCACCCTCGACATTCCTGCCCAGCCTTTGCCCCAGGCGTTGCAGGCGTTTGGCACGCAGACCAATCAGCAGGTGATCTACAGCGCCGATGATATGACCGGCCTGCGCAGCACACGCGTCAGCGGCAAGTTGAGCAGCGAAGCGGCGATTGCCCAATTGCTCAAGGGCACGGGCGTGCACTACAGCTTTGAAGGCAACACGCTGATGCTGGTACGCGGCAGTTCGACCGAGGGTCTGGAACTGGGCGCCACCACCATCAACGCGCACCAGGTGGGCGCGACCACCGAAGGTTCGAATTCCTACACCTCGAATGCCGTGACCATCGGCAAGGGCACCCACACCCTCAAGGAAATCCCGCAGTCGGTCACGGTGATGACCCGCAAGCAAATGGATGATCAGGATATCGTCGATCTCAAGGACGCCGCCAACAAGACCACCGGACTGGTCGGTGCCCAAGGCGTCGGCAGAGGTTTGATCCTCTCTTCGCGCGGTTTCCAGATCGATGACTGGCAGTACGACGGTGTGCCGATCCCGCGCAACACTTACGCGCTGGGCAACTGGGCCACGCAGGACTTGATTTTCTTCGACCGCATGGAAGTGCTGCGTGGTGCGTCGGGCTTGCTGCAAGGCACCGGCAGCCCGGGTGGCGCGGTCAACCTGGTGCGCAAGCGCGGTCAGGCCACACCGACCGTGACCCTGACCGGCAAGGCTGGCTCCTGGGATCACTACGGTCTGCAACTGGACGCGGGCGGGCCGTTGAACCAGAACGGCACCATTCGTGGACGTTTCGTGGCCGACCAGGACGACACCCACACATTCGTTGATTCCGAATGGTACAAGACCACCTCGCTGTACGGCGCGCTGGACTTCGATCTGAGCGAAGCCACCACCGTGGGCGTGGCGGTCAGCCAGTCCGACGGCGAATCGCGCGCGAATGTCCGCGGCTTCCCGCGTTACTCCGACAGTAAACCCATCGACCTGCCGCGCAGCACGTACACCGGGGCGAAGTGGAACCATTCGGATATCGACGTCACCACGCTCTACACCGATCTGGAACATCGTTTCAACGACGACTGGGCCTTCAAGATCGGCGCCGTGCGCATGACGGAAACCAACAAGGCGAAGAACCAGCGGGTGCAATCCACCGGCGATGGCATCAATCCCGATGGCAGTGGCGTGCAATACGCTGACTTCGTGACGGACATGGACTCCACCAAAGTCGCGCTGGACATGAACCTCACCGGCAAGTTCGAAGCCTTGTCCATGCCGCAGGAAATCATGGTGGGCGGCAACTATTCCAAATACACCTCGGACGACAAATACGCCCGAACCTTCAATGACAGCTCCGACAACATCTTCGACATTGATCACAACCGTCCGGAGATCAGCTACGAAGGCTTGATCAATAGCCCCGGTGGCCGTGGGACTCCCAGCCAATACGACATCCGGCAGAAAGGCCTGTACGGCAGCTGGAGGGTCAAGCCTGTTGAAGACCTGACCCTGGTGCTCGGCTCGCGGGTCAGTTGGTACGACTACAATTACAAGTCTTCGACCCAGACCGCGAGCGGCATTACAGAAGATCCAAAAAGCACCGCCACTGAAACCGGAGAAGTCACGCCCTATGCCGGTATCGTCTATGACCTGAGCCGCGAATGGGCGGTCTACGCCAGTTACACCGACGTATATACACCGCAGACCGAACGCGATACCGCCGGCGCGGTACTCAAACCGATTATCGGCAGTAACTACGAGATTGGTCTCAAGGGCGAGTTGATGGATGGCCGGATCAATACCTCCGTGGCCCTGTTCCGTTACGACCAGGAAAACCGTGCCGTTCTCGATACGCAGGGTGCGCAAACCTGCGACGGTTGGTTCTGCTCGACGGCATCGGGCAAAGTGCGCAGCCAGGGTCTGGACGCCGAAATCAGCGGCGAAGTGATCGACAATCTGCAACTGTTTGCCGGCTACACCTACAACACCACCAAATACCTCGACGACCCTGACAACGAAGGCAAAATCTTCAGCTGGTGGACGCCTAAACACATGCTGCGTGTGTGGGGCAATTATCAGTTGAGCGGCGACTGGAGCCGTGTGAGTACAGGCCTGGGCTTTACCGCACAAACCCACACGATAGGTTTCGACCACTCCGTCAACGTTCCGGGTTACACCGTGTGGAATGCCCGCGTCGGTTACCAGCTCACCCCGGAAATCGAGCTGGCGATGAATGCCAACAACCTGTTTGACAAGACCTACTTCGCAGCGGCCTACAACCAGATCAACGGCAACAACAACTACGGTGATCCACGCAACGTGATGTTCAGCGTGAAATACACACCGCAGTTCTGAGTCCTTTGCACTAGCGTCAATGTCCCGGCCCGCGCCCTTTTACCAGGGGCGCGGGCTAATCTTGTAGCAGCTGCCGAGCAGCGCGAGGCTGCGTTCGGCTGCGCAGCAGTCGTAGACCCTAAATGCACGGTGTATCTGACAGACTGCAGTGCCTGATTTTACGACTGCTTCGCAGCCTCGCGCTGCTCGGCAGCTGCTACGGTATTGCCGGAAGTACAAACAAAAACGCAGAAGCCATGGCTTCTGCGTTTTTTTTGCCGTCGCTCGGTCAGCTACATGACTCGCCCGCGCTGCCGAGGAACACTTCGGTAAACGACTCCAGTAGCGACTCGGTGTAGATCATGCTGCGGTGCGGCAGTGGTGAGTGGATCGAGGTGTGCAATTGGCCTGTCACGTTGTGGGCCCTGAGCAGTTGTTCCGAATACAGCACTTGCTCCAGGGTTTTATGCGACAGCGACCACCAGCAACTGGCCTTGACCTTGAGCAGCGGCAGCGAGAAGGCATTGAACGCGTCCACCAGGCGATCGTGAATCGCATAGGCCTGGGCGTTCATGACTTCCTGCTTGATGCCTTCCAGGGTCGCGATCATCTCTTGCTCGCCGGTGGCCGTCTGTTCGCTGGCCCAGCGATAGAAGGTCTTGAGGTCGGCCGTCGGGTTCCGGGCGATGAAGCTCGCCGCCGCCGGTTCCAGATGCGCGAACATCAGGTTGAAGACTTCGAGTGCTGCCAGCAGTTCGTTTTCCGCGCTGAGGTGGTTCGGGTTGTCTTCTTCCAGAGGCTTGCGCGGCAGGTCGGCGGGCAAGGCATGTTCGGGCAATGTGCTGTCGACGAGGCCGAGGAAGGTCACTTCCTTGCCCTGGCGCTCCAGGTGGGCGGCGACGTCCATGGCAATCGCGCCCCCCAATGACCAGCCCATCAATCGGTAAGGGCCGTGTGGCTGCTTCTCGACGATCTGTGCGCTGTAGTCGGCAATCATCTCGGCCCATGTCTGAGCGTTCGAGTCTTTGTCGGCAAAGCCCTTGTGCATCACGCCGAAGGTCCGGGCATGGGCACTGAGTTTTTTCGCCAGCGGCTGATAACAGAACACGATACCGCCGCTGGGGTGCAGGCAGAACAGCGGCGGCGCCGACGCTGTCGAGGCGTTGAGTTCGACCACGCATTGCACATGCTGCTGATGCTCCAGGGCGATGAATCTGGCCAGTGCCTGGACATTGGGGTGAGCCAGCATGTGTTGCAGCGCCAGTTTGATGCCCAGGCGCGCGTTTAGGGTCGAGATGAATTGAATGGCCAGAATCGAGTGGCCACCGAGTTCGAAAAAGTTGTCGTCCAGGCTGACACGCTCGACCTGCAATGCTTCTTGCCAGAGTTCGGCGAGCGCCTTTTCCAGGGGCGTTTCGGGAGCAATGAAGTGGCGCTGCGTCTGGCTGAGGTCGGGCTGCGGCAGGGCCTTGCGGTCGAGCTTGCCGTTGGGGCTCAACGGCATGGCGGCCAGTACCAGCAGATGGCTGGGCACCATGTAGTCCGGCAGATTGGCCTTGAGCTCAGCCTTGAGGGTTTCGCGCAGGTCGAGTTGTTGCTGTTCGCTCAGCGAGTCGCTTTGGGCCACGACATAGCCGACCAGTTGCAAACCCACCGCGCCTTCCCGGGCAACCACCAACGCCTCGCGGACCTGCGGCGATCGCAGCAGGCATGACTCGATTTCCCCGAGTTCGATGCGGAAGCCGCGAATCTTCACCTGGTGATCCAGCCGGCCTGCATACTCGATCACACCGTCGGCGCGATAGCGCGCCAGATCGCCGGTGCGGTAGAGACGACCGCCGCCCTGAACATCGAACGGGTCGGGGATGAAGCGCTCGGCCGTGAGCTCAGGTCGCTTGAAGTAGCCGCGTGCGAGCAGGTCGCCGGCAATCATCAGTTCACCGACGACACCTACTGGCACTGGCTGGCCGCCGGCATCGAGCAGGTAAATCGCCCGTCCGGCCAGAGGCTGGCCGATCGGCATGCTTTTGGGCAGGGCGATATGCCCTGTCACGTAGTCGCTGCAATCAAGCACCGTGGCGCTGACTGTCGTTTCCGTCGGCCCGTAGGTGTTCAGCAGCTTCACGTGCCCGAGCCCGGCCTTGCCCCAGGCCGCAACGCCCTCCGGTGGCATCGCTTCGCCACCGACGATCACTTGCCGCAGTGCACCGTAGTCGCGCTGACCGGCAGCGGCGAAGTCCTTGGCCAGCATGTTCCAGTAGGTGGTGGTCAGGTCGCTGACGCTGAACTGTTTGTCGAGCAGTTCGCGGTACCAGGTTTCACTGTCCCAGATATCCGGCCCGCGCAGCACCACCGAGGCGCCGCAGATCAACGCCGGGTAAAGCTGCTCGACAAAGGCATCGAAGTTGAACGTGGCGAACTGCAGGGACCGGTCCTGTGCGCTCAGGCCGAGAAACTCCAGCGCCACCTGGGCGTGACGGGTCAACGCCGCCTGGGTGATGCCGACCCCTTTGGGGCGACCGGTAGAGCCGGACGTGAACATCACATAGGCGAGGTTTTGGCCGGTGGTGCGGCAGGGCGGGTCAAGTGCGGGCAGCGTCCCCCGGACATCGATGTCGTCGACGCAGCGTCGCTGGACGCCGGGCATCGATGGCAGCCGATCAAGCAGCGAACGCTGGCTCAGCAACACGCTCAGGCCACTGTCTTCGATCATCCAGGCCAGGCGTTCCTGCGGATAATCGGGGTCCAGCGGGACATAGGCGCCGCCGGCCTTGAGCACCGCCAGCAGGCTGACAATCATCTGCGCCGAACGCTCCACGGCAATGCCCACCAGCACCTCGGGGCCGACCCCGCATTCAATCAGGGTGTGGGCCAGGCCGTTGGCCGCATGGTTGAGCTGCGCATAACTGAGCTCAAGGTCGTTGAAGATCAGGGCCACCGAGTCGGGGGTTGCCAGCGCCTGGCGTTCGAACAATTGATGCACGCCGTCCTCAGGCATCGCCGACGCGGGCGGATTCCACTGCTGCAACTGAACCTGGCGTTCGTCGCTTGCCAGCAACGGCAATTCGCCGAGCGCACGCAGCGGATCTTCCGTGAGTGCATGGAGCAGGTTCAGCCAGTGCCGGGCCAGGCGTTCGAGGGTGGCAGGGGCGTAGAGGTCCTGGCTGTATTCGAGACTCGCGTGGATGCCCTCGAGCGAATAGCCGACGTCCAGGGACAGATCGAATTTGGCCTGGCCGGGACCCGCGCCGAGGAACTCCAGCGCCAGCCCGTCCAGGTCGATCCGGTCCGGTTGCCCGGCTTCGGTGCGCCAGTTGAACAGCACCTGGAACAGCGGATTGGCGTGTTCGCTGGCGTGCAATTGCAATGCGTCGAAACTCAATTCCAACGGGTAATCGCCATGGTCCAGCGCCGCCAGCGATTCGCGCCGCAGCCGCTGGAGAAAGTCTGCGCAGGACAGCAGCGGATCAATGCGCGCCCGGTACACCTGGGCGCTGACGAAAAAGCCGACCAGGTTCTGGGTTTCGCTGCGATTGCGGGTGGCGTTGGGTACGCCGACGGTAAAGTCGTATTGGCCACTGTAGCGGCTCAATAACAATTGCCAGGCCCCGAGGGCCACGACGAAAGGCGTCAGTTTTTGCTGCTGGCAGAAGCGGTTCAGGGCTTGCGCGAGGGGGGCGGGCACACTGAAGTCATACTGCCCGGCGGGGTGGCTGTGCCGGGCATTTCGTGGGAAGTCCACCGGCAGATCGAGGGCCGGCAATGTTTGCCCCAGATACTCTTGCCAGTATTCGGCGCTGCTGGCGCAGATTGCACTGTGCAGGTATTCGCCGCGCTGCCAGGCGGCGTAGTCGGCGTACTGGATGGCCGGGCGTGGCAAGGGTGATGTATCGCTGCTGCCGGCCTGGGCAAAGGCCCGTGTCAGGTCTTGCATCAGAATGGCATTGGACCAGGCATCGGAAACGATGTGGTGCATGTTCATCAGCAACAGATGCTCGTCGACCGAAATCTGCAGCAGTGTCGCCCGCATCAGCGGCGCCTGGCGCAGATCGAACGGCGTGCCGGCCTGGGCCTCGATACGTAGCGCGATCCGGTTGGCGCGGGCTTCGTCCGACAGGCCCGACAGGTCTTCATGGCCGAGCACCAGTGTTGCCTGCGCATCGACCACCTGCATGGCGCAACCATCGATTTCGACGAAGGCACTGCGCAAAATATCGTGACGCTCAAGCACCTTGTTCAGGGCTGTTTCCAGCCTCCGGGGCGCCAGGGGGCCGGTGATGCGCATGACACGGGGCAGGTTGTAGGCGGCGTTGTCCGGTGACAGTTGTTGGAGAACCCACAGCCGCTGCTGGGCGAAAGACAGCGGCGCCGGGCGCTGGTTGACGCGGGCGGTTATCCCTTGGGGTTGATCACCGGCATCGGCCAGCAACAGCGCCAGTACATCATCATCGATCAAATCGTTCATCGGGGCTCTCGTAGTCGGCGGTGGATCGTTCAGGCGGTCGCCAACGGTTTCTTTTGTGCGACGAGCTTGCCGCCTTCCATTCGCACCAATTGGTCGGCGACATCGAAGTAACGGTCGTCGTGGGAAATGACGATGATGGTCTTGCCCAGGTATTTGAGTTCCGGCAACAGCTCGGTGTAGAAGATGCGCCGGAAGGCCGGGTCCTGGTCGGCCGCCCACTCGTCGAACACCAGCACCGGGCGTTCTTCCAGCCAGGCGTTCAACAGGGCCAGGCGTTTGCGCTGGCCGGTGGACAGGTCGGTGGTGTTGAAGGCGCCATCGCGGATGCAGACCTTGTGCGAGATTTCCAGGCGTTCCAGGTAACGGTTGGCGTCTTCGGGAACGTTCTGCTCGCCTTGTACCAATTCGTCGAACAGGTAGTAGTCGGCGAAAATCGTGGTGAACAACTGGCGATAGTCGTCGCGGTTATGCGCCAGCACCGGCTTACCGTTAAGGATGATTTCCCCGCCCTGGGGCGCATACAGCCCCAGCAGCAACTTGATCAGCGTGGTCTTGCCGCCGCCATTCTCGCCGACGATAAACACGATCTCGCCCTGGGCGATGGACAGGTTGACCGGCCCGAGGGCGAAGGGCTTGCTGCCGTCCACCGCCGGGAAGGCGAAATGCACGTCGCGCATTTCAAGGTGTTCGACCACCGGTTTCGGCGCGTCTTTGTCACTGAGCAGCAGGTGCGGTTCCGGCGAGGAAAACTGCTCCGCCAGGTCGGCAATGCGCTTGAACGCAATGTTGGCGCGGCTGACCACCGGCAGGGTGGTGACCAGGTATTCCATCGGGCCTTTCATGTACAACAGCACCAGCACGAACCCGCTGAGCACCGCTTTATCGGTGCCCAGCCACAGCGATTGCAGGGCCAGCGCCAGGCCGATCACCACGAAAAACAGCATCGAGCCAAGGGTCTTGGCCACCACGAAGGTGTTGACCGCGCGGATGTGCGTGTTGCAGATGAAGTCAGCGGTGCCTTCGATGCGCTGGCTGAACATGCGTTGGCGGCGCGGACGATGGATGCGCAGTTCCTTGGCGCCGGCGGCAATCGCGCTGTAGTGCTTTTGCAGTTCGTCCTCGGCTTCGCGAGCCGCCTGGAAACCCTTGATGCCCTTGGTCCGGGCCACGTATTGCAGCGCGGTGCCGATCACCAGGGCCACCAGCAGCAAGGCAAACATCGGCAACGACAGGTAGGCCAGGTAGCTCAGGCAGCCGAGGGTGACGGTGAACGCAATGGCCAGCGGCGCGAAGGAAAAGGCGAAATCACTGACGGTGTCGACGTCATGGGTCAGCACCGGAATCAGTCGATAACTGCGGAAGCGCTCGATCTGTTCGATCGGTGCCAACAGGACTTTTTCCCCCAGGGATTTACGCAGCCCGGCAATGATGTGTTGCCCGACATGGTTGGTGCCGATGTCCGACAGGATCGACGTCAGCAACGCCACCGCGCACAGGCCGATAAACGTTGCCAACACCCGGGTCGACGGGGTGTCGGCGGCGTTCAGCGCGTCATTGATGGTCGCCAGTAACGCGGTGATGCTGAGGCCACCGAGCATGCCGAGCATGATCGACACCACAACGATGACCCGGAAAGGCCTGAGCAGGCCGAGGACTTCACTGAAGGCTCCGCGGGATTTTGAGGTCATGGAAGTTTCCGCTTCAAGTGCCGCTAAAGGGCAAAGGTTCAAGAGTTTGGCTGCTTAAAAGACGAAACCCGTGGGCGGCGATTTAGCCGCGCACGGGTTTGTTGCAGGTCATGCGACAGGAGGTGGGAGCCTCAAAGATCCCGCGCGACGCGAAAACCGAGCCAGTCGCCACGGGTGTCGGGGTAGGTGGCATTACGGTTGCCCGAACGCGAGAACACCGGTGCTTCACCCCAGTCATTGCCGCGAATGCGCCGGGCGGTGCATTCGCCGGTCAACCAGGCGCTGCCATCGCTCGGTGCGCCGACGTAGTTGTCGTTGTAGCAATCGGCGGTCCACTCATAGACGTTGCCGTGCATGTCGTACACGCCGAAGGCGTTGGCCGGGAAACTGCCCGCCGGTGAGGTGAAGTTGTAGCCATCGGCGGCGCCGTAGGTGTTGGCGTGTTTGGCGATGCTGTATTCCTTGCCTTCATCGAACGGGAAGGGGAACGGGCCGCTGCTGCCCGCGCGAGCGGCATACTCACGCAGCGATTCGCTGACCAGTCGATAGTGCTTGCCGGTCTTCTTCGAGAGCCAGGCCACATAGGCATTGACCTCGGGGAAGTTCATGCACACCGCCGGATGCCTGGCCGTGCGTTCATAGCGCGGCACGCCAGCCTTGCACTCGCGGCCCGGCCGGGTGTCGCCGTCGGGCATGAGGTAACCGCTGTCGCGCAGGTACGCGTCCCACTCGCCGGCCAGCACCTGAAAGCGGCTGATGGCCAGCGGTTTGGCGAAGGTCACCGGGTGCAACGGACCTTCATCGGGCTCGCGGCCCACCTCATTGTCCGGAGTGCCCATGGTGAAGGTCCCGGTAGGCAGCACGACCATCTCCGGGCAGTGCTTGCAGTCCTTGAACACTTTGCCGGGCGGGGCGGGGGCGGCGGCCTGAGCGGCACCCGGCAGCAGGCCTGCAACCACGGCGGCGAAGGCCAGTGCGGGGAGCGTCATCAGGGGAAAGCTACGCAGCTCACTGTTCATCATTGCTCTCGATAAAAAGTTAAAGGGAATCTGGGAGGCAACTTCCGCCGCGACGCAAATCTCCGTAGCAGCTGGCGAAGCCTGCGTTCGGCTGCGAAGCAGTCGTGAATCCGACTGACGCGGTCTGCCAGACACACCGCAATCTCTGGTTTTACGACTGCTTCGCAGCCGAACGCAGGCTTCGCCAGCTGCTACAGATCGCATTACGACATTAACCATGGGGCTGGCGATCAGAGCTGTTTGCCGAGCAACGCGATGAAGCGGTCGACTTCAGCTTCGGTGTTGAGCAGCCCCGGCGCCGTGCGGATCACCGGGCCCACGTCGCGCTCCACGGCATCGGCGATCACGCGGTTTTGCATCAGCCAGGCGGCGATCTTGTCGCTGCTTTTGCCCTTGACCCGAAAGAAGCTGAAACCGGATGACAGCTCGGGACTCACGGGCGTGACCAGTTCGATCTGCGGGTGCGCTTGCAGGCGTTTTTTCATATGGCTGTTCAGGGCATGGATACGCGCCTGAACATCGGCCTTGCCCCATTGCAAATGCAGCTTGAAGGCTTCGTTCAGCGCCCAGCGGTGCTCGAACGAGTGGTAGCCGCCCGGTGTCATGGTGGTGGAGAACGCCGTGGCTTCGGAGAAGGTCGGGATGATCGGCGTGACGTATTTGACCTCTTCACTGCGGCTGCAAACGATGCCGGTGCCACGGGGACCGAACATCCATTTATGGGTGCCGGCGATGAAGAAGTCGCAGTTCATGGCGGGAAAACTCAAGTCCTCGACACCAAAGCCGTGCACGCCGTCGACCAGGTAAATAATGCGGTCCTGATCGGCGCGATTGCGGTTGTGCTTGTCCACCAGCGCGCCGATGTCGGCGATCGGCAGTTTCACGCCACTGCCGGAATGCACCCAGGTCATGCCGAGTACACGGGTTTCGGGTTTGATGTTCTGCTCGATCGAGGCCAGGATCTCCGCTTTGGACACCGTCTGCGGATCCTTGAACAACCTGATCTTGCGCACCCGAGTACCGTCCCGTTGGGTGCGCAGATCGAGAATGGTGTGGGTCGCGTAATGCTCGTGGGCGGTGGTGAGGATTTCCTGGTCCGGGCGTACATGAACGCCGCCGTAAATCATCGCCAGGCCTTCGGTGGTGCTGCCGGTCAAGGCGATCTGTCTGGCATTGGCTTGCAGGTAGCGACCGGCCCAGACACGTACCTCTTCTTCACGCTGCTCGATAACGCCGAGGTCCCAGTCCATCGCCAACCCGGGGTTTTTATCGAGGGCGGCACGGTGCATCTCGATCGCTTCACGCACAGGCTTTGGGTGCGAGGTGATCAGGAAATTGGAGAAATGCAGGTAGTCCGGATCCTGGTCGAACAGCTGCCGCAGTTGCGCCCATTTGTCCCCGGGCGGCGAGAGCACTGGCGTGGCGTTGGCGACGTTGTCCAGGCCGGCAGTCAACGGCAGGCCGGCGGCGAGGATTCCGGCCTGTTTCAGAAAAGTGCGACGATCGCTCATGGTGTGCTCGTGCCTTGTTGTGAAATCAGCGCCGGCTTGGCGGCTTTCTGCACCTGATCCCAGACCCGCAGGAAGTTGCCGCCCCAGAGCTTGGCGATGTCTGCTTCGGAGTAGCCGCGCGAGATCAGTTCTGCCGTGACATTGCGAATGTCACCGACGTTTTCCCAGCCTTTGACGCCGCCCCCTTCGTTGAAGTCGGAGCTGATGCCGACATGGTCAATGCCGATTTTGCGCACCGTGTAATCGATGGCGTCCCCGAGGTCCTTGAGGCTGGCTTTGGGTTCTTCTTCGAGAATCGCGTAGAGACGGCTGGCGTACTGGCCGAATTTTTTCTCGGGCCAGGCAGCGATGACCGGATCGCCCGGCATCAATGCCATGGCGAGGTTCGGCAGGGGCGGCAGGTCGAACGCTTTGCGCAGTTCGTTGAGTTTGTCCTGGGTGGTCTGGGTCAGCGGGCGCAGGTATTGGGAGAAACCGACCACCTGCACCACGCCGCCGCTGTTCTTGATCAGCTGCATTTCCTTGTCGCTGAGATTGCGCGGGATATCGACCATCGCCCGTGGCGCCGAGTGCGAAGCGACCATCGGTGTGCGGCTCAATTGCGCGACTTGCTCCAGGGCCTTGGTCGACATTTGCGATACGTCGATGATCACGCCCAGATCATTCAAACGATGCACCGCTTGCTTGCCCAGGTCCGAGAGGCCGTCGAGGGCATCCGGCGAATCGTTGAAAAACGGCAAGGGACGCGAAGAGTCGGCCCAGTCGTTATTGCCGATGTAGCTGAAGCCGAACATGCGCATGCCGCGTGCCGTCCACAGGTCCAGCAGGTTCAGGTCGTGGCCCAGCGGGTAGGCATTGAGCATGCTGATGAAAATCGCGAACTTGCCTTCGCCGTGCAAGCGACGGAAATCGTCGGGGGTGTAGGCAATGGCGACCTGATTGGGAAAATCACGGACCATCCCGGAAATAATCTTGTAGCGGATCTCCTGCTGGTTGCGTGCCTCTTCGACAAAACCGGCGGTGGGCTTGTGCGGCGCGTTGGCGCCATTCCACAGTTCCGGCCAGCCGAAAATCGTCAGGGCCGCACCGGACAGGCGTCCGCGGTTGGCCTTGACCAGGTCGAACTGCCCCGTTCCGTCCTTATCGGCTTCGTTGCCCTGGGTGCCGAAGTTCTGCATCAGGCTGATGTGGCTGTCGAAGGAGAGCATGCGCTCGTGCAACTCGTCGGCCTGTTGCATGACCTTGATCGGGTAACCGGGGGTGTCCGTGAATCCGTAATACCAGACTGCGAAGCCCGCGCCGGCGCTGATCGCCAGGGCCAGCGGCAGGCCGATGTAAAGAGCCTTTTTCGAACGTGGTTTTGTCATTGCCATCTCTGTCAGGTTCGCCGCCCCGGTGCAGGCGCAGGGGCCTTTGCTATCTGGGAGGAACGAGTGGCTGGCAGAAAAAATTAGGAGATAGCGAGATACCTGTGGCGAGGGAGCTTGCTCCCGTTGGACTGCGAAGCAGTCCTGAAACCTGCAACCTCGTTCTGCCAGGCACACCGCATGCGCCGGATTTACGACTGCTTTGCAGCCGAGCGGGAGCAAGCTCCCTCGCCACAGGGGAATGTGTTTGGCACGCTTAAATTTCCCCGCACAACAAACGTTCTAGCTTGGATAAAGCCTGCTTCATGGCTGACACAGGTAGGGCAATGACGATTTCTCGACGATGGTTCATGGCAGGCCTGGCGCTGACTGGCGCTGCCGTGCCTGCGGCTTATTATGGGCATCGCGAATGGACGAAGCCGGACCCGACGATTACCCCCGGCGAGGCGACGGTCGACCTCGCGGACACCGCGGGTCAGCAGTTGGCCAACTCGCTGCGAGGCATCTGGGATATCCGCTTCGAAGGTTCGCAAGCGGGCCTCGACGGTTTACCGCAGCACGGGCTGGAGCTGTTTCTCGACATCGCTCAGCGCGGCCGTGGCCTGCGTGGCTGCCTCGATACCGCGCAGCAGTTACGCGGTGAAGCCGAGCCGCGTTATCGGGTGATCGGCGACCTGGTGTCGCCTGACGCCAGCCAGCTGTACTGGCGCCTGATCGATCGGCAATCGGCCAACGGCGCGCCGGCTTATGAGCTGGCGGTCACGTTCGATGAGGTCTGGGCCGATTTCGGCAATGCCGGCAGTGGCACCCTCAGCGGGCGGATCCTGCGCCTGGATCGCCCGCTCGGTTTGCTGGAACTGGACAATCGCTTTGTCGCGCGCAAACGGCTGTTTCCCGAAGCCCGTGAGCGTGTGGGGTTGAATCCGCCGTTGCTGGCGTGGCTGATTTCCCCCGAGCACCGTTTGTTCCACCAGCTCTGGCACGCCTCGCGGGACAAATGGCACAAACTCTCCAAGGACCAACAGGACGCCTTGCGCGGCATCGGCTGGCAGCCGGGCCCGCGAGGCAATGAGCGCGATGCCCGGGGGCCGCGCAAAGACCGTAATGGCTCGGGGGTCGACTTTTTCTTCATGCACCGGCACATGCTCGGCACGGCGCGTTCGATGCAGGACCTGCCGTCCTGGTCGAGCTTCCCGATGCCGCAGCCGGAGCTTGAACGCGACCGTCGGGGCTTCGCCCGCTATTTCGACAATCACGATGGCACGGCGCTGCCGCCCACCTGGCTGGCCGCCGAAGACACCGAGTACACCCAGTGGGTCAGCGACATCAAGACTGCCGAGACCTACCACAGCAATTTTCAGGTATGGGAGTCCCGTTACCGCGACCCGCGTTACCTGTCGAAGCTGACCCTGGGGCAGTTCGGTTCGGAGGTGGAACTGGGGCTGCACGACTGGCTGCACATGCGCTGGGCCTCGGTGCCACGGGATCCCTCCAACGGTCAGCCGGTGCCTTTTGCCCGGGATCCGGCGGACTTTGCCGCGCGCTGGTATGCGCCGGAAAACGACTTCCTCGGTGACCCGTTTTCATCCCACGTGAACCCGGTGTTCTGGCACTTCCATGGCTGGATCGACGATCGCCTGGAAGACTGGTTCCGCGCCCACGAGCGTTTCCATCCGGGGGAGCTCAGTCGGCTTGAGGTCAATGGCGTGCCTTGGTTCGCCCCGGGGCGCTGGGTTGAAGTCGATGATCCGTGGCTCGGCCCGAGCACCCACGGTTGCAGCACTACGCCGGGATTGCAGGTCGGCAAGTCGGTGGAAATGGACCCGGAAACCATGAAGCTGGCGCTGCGCATTACCTTCGGTACGGATGAAAAGAAACTCGCGGGGCTGTTCCGGCGGGTGCCGCAGCGGCCGTGGTATGCGCGGAATCTGAAGGTCAAGCCGCTGAGTTCGTAAGCCAGGCACTTGTGGCAAGGGAGCAAGCTCCCTCGCCACACAGTTTTTGGTGACGGATAACCTCGATCAAAGCACCTGCCACCCCCCACCCAACGCCTTGTACAACGCAATGCTCGCCTGCAACCGCGACAACCGCAGTTGCACATTCGAGTCCTGCGCCGCATACAGCGTGCGCTGCGTTTCCAGCACCGTCAGCCAATCCTCGGCGCCAGCCTGATAGCGGCTTTGCGCAATGTTGAACGCGGCCTGGGCCTGGTTCAGTTCTTCGCGTTGCCACTGCCGCTGTTCATCCAGGCCGCGAATGCTGTTGAGGGCTTTTTCGACGTCGGCAAACGCATTGATGATCGCGCCTCGGTAGGCTTCCAGCAGTTCTTGTTGGCGGGCCGTGGCCTTGTCGCGCTCGGCACCGAGGCGGCCGTTGTTGAAGATCGGTGCGACCAGCCCGGCGGTGAGGTTGTAGAACGGGCTGCGCAGAATGTCGCTGGCCGTGTTGGCGCCCGAGCCGATGTCGGCGCTGAGGGTCACGGCGGGCAACATGGCTGCGCGTGCGACCGTGACGTTGGCCTGGGCGGCGGCCAGTTGCGCTTCGGCGCGGGCGATGTCCGGGCGGCGGCTGAGCAGTTCGCTGGGCAATCCGGCATCGATGGCAGGCCATTGCAGTTGATCGAAGGATTCGTGGCTGGGCGGAAGTTGCTGAACCGGTCGGCCCAGCAGGGCGGCGAGGTTGATCCGGGCGTCCTCGGCTTGCTGGCGAATCAGCGGCAGTTGCCGTTGTTGCGCCGCCACCAGGCTTTTTTGTTGGGCCAGTTCCAGCGCGGTGGCCGAGCCTGAGTCGAAACGGGTCTGCACCAGTTTCAAAACGTTCTGTGCATTGGCCAGGTTCAGCTCGGCAATGCGACTTTGTTCATCCAGCGACAAGGCTTGCGCGTAGCTGCTGGCCACGCCGCTGAGCAAGGTCAATTCAACCGTGGCCTGATCGAACTCGCTGGCGCGCAGCCCGAATTGCGCACTGTCCCGGGACGCACGTTTGCCGCCCCAGAAGTCGATTTCGTAACTGGCGCTGAGGTTGGCGTCAAAGTAGTCCACGGCCTTATTGCTGCTGTCGGCATCAAGTTGGCTGTAGCCGTTGCCGCGCAACAGTTTTTGGCGGTTGGCGTTCATGCCGGCCTTGATCTCCGGCAGCTGCGAGCCGCCGGCAATCACTGTGTCGGCCCGGGCCTGATGCACCCGAGCGATGGCGGCGGCGAGGTCATAACTGCCGACGCGGGCCTGTTCGATCAGGCGATCAAGCTGCGGGCTGCCGAACTGCGTCCACCATTGTCGACTCGTCCGGGAGGCACTTTCATCGTGTGGTGATTGCCAGGCCGGCGGTGGTTGAATGCCGCTGTCCGGGCGCGCAGCCGGGTGGCTGCAGGCGCCGAGTAACAGGCAAAGGGTCAACAGGCTCAGTTGCGGTTTCATAGATCGATCATTCACTGGTAAGGGCCGTGACCGGGTCGAGTCGGGCAGCTTTGCGGGCCGGCATGAAGCCGAAGACAACGCCGGTGATCAGTGCGCAGGCGAAGGCGCCGATGACGGCCGCCAGGGAAAAGGCCACCGCGACTTTGCTGAGCACCAATACGCCGCCGACGATCAGCGCCAGGGCGATGCCGGCGATCCCGCCGACCACCGAGAGCATCACGGCTTCAGTGAGGAACTGGCGCAATATGTCGCGCTGACGAGCGCCGGTGGCCATGCGGATACCGATCTCCCGGGTCCGTTCGCGCACGGTCATGAGCATGATGTTCATCACGCCGATGCCGCCCACCAGCAGCGAGATCGCCGCAATCGAACCGAGCATCAGCGACAGCGTATTTTGCGTGCGCGCCTCGGCCTGAATCATCGCGGCGTTGTTGGTCAGTTCGAAATCGTGTTTGCCGTCGTGCAGGCGCAGCATCAACTGCTCGATGGCCTTTTCGGTCTCTTTGACCTTGCGCGCGTCGGCCGCGGCAATGGCCACGTATTCGGGGTTGTGGGTGCCGAACAGCCGGACACTGGCGGCCGAGTAGGGCACGGCAATCCGGTTGTCGCTGTCGGAATCGCCGGAACTGGCGCCTTTTTCCGCGAGCACGCCGACGACCTGAAAGGGCACGTTTTCAATCAGGATGTATTGGCCGATGGGGTTGGCGACGTCCTTGAGCAGTTTGCTGCGCACCTTGTGGCCGATCACCGCGACCGCCGCGGCGTTGCGCTCATCGGCCTCGGTGAAGTAACTGCCCTCGACCACCGGCCAGTTGAAGATCGCCGGAAAGTTGGTGTCGTTGCCGCCGACGTAGCTCAGGTGGTCGAGGTTGCCGAAGCGCACCCCGGCTTCGGCGCCGTTGACCGGCATGATTCGCATGACTTGCGGCAGGCTGGCCAGCGCGGCGACGTCATCCAGGGTCACGATGCCGGGCGGCGTGCGTGGATTGGGAGCGGAGCCGCTGAGGTAAATGATGTTCGAGCCGAACGCGCCCATCTGCGCCATGACCTGACGCTTGCTGCCTTCGCCGACCGCCAGCATCACCACCACCGAGGCGACGCCGATGATGATCCCCAGCAGCGTCAGGGCGGTGCGGAAGCGGTTGATCCACATCACCCGCCAGGCCGCGTGTATCGCATCCACCAATTCGCCTTTCCAGGCACAGGTGGCCTCGCTGCCTTCGCTCAGCCGCTTGCGCAAATCCACCGCTTGCAGCGCACCGGGATTGGCCGAGGCCTGCACGGCGGGGTTGTCGCGGGCGCTGTCGCTGATGATCAGGCCGTCGCGGATCTCGATCACGCGTTTGGCCCGGGCCGCCACGTCGCGGTCGTGGGTGATGAGGATCACCACATGGCCCTGGCTTGCCAGTTCGTCGAGCAGCGCCATGACCTCGGCGCCGCTGTGGCTGTCGAGGGCGCCGGTGGGTTCGTCGGCGAGGATGATGTGGCCGCCATTCATTAATGCGCGAGCGATGGACACCCGTTGCTGCTGGCCGCCGGAGAGCTGGTGCGGACGGTTGCCGGTGCGTGCTGCCAGGCCGAGACGGTCGAGCAGGGCGGCGGCGCGGGCGTGGCGTTCGGCCGCTGGGGTGCCGGCGTAGATCGCCGGCATCTCGACGTTTTCCTGGGCCGAACCGGACGGAATCAGGTGATACCCCTGAAACACGAAACCGAATGCCTCGCGGCGCAGCCAGGCCAGCTCATCGCTGTCGAGTGCCGCGACATTTTCGCCGGCGAACCGATACTCGCCGGACGTTGGCCGGTCGAGGCAGCCGAGGATGTTCATCAGCGTCGATTTGCCGGAGCCGGAAGCACCGACGATCGCCACGAACTCCCCGGCGTGGATCGACAGGTCGATGCCGCGCAACACATGAACTTCAGGCGCGTCGCCGCCACCGTAGGATTTACGAATGTCCTGCAGGTCGATCAGAGGCGTTTGCATTCAACCTCCACTGCCGTCGGCAGGGCCGATCAACAGGTGATCGCCTTCGGCCAGTCCGTCGAGGATCTGCACCTTCAGGCGGTCGCTGATGCCGGTGCGCACAGTCCGTTGCTCGATGCTGCCGTTCTGGGCGACCACCCGAGCCGTTTGACTGTCGGCCTGCGGGCCGCCCTGCAAGGCGGCGACCGGCGCGGTAAGGACGTTTTTTGCCTGGTTGGAAACGAAGAACACTTGGGCGGTCATTTCCGCCATCAGCGCGTTGTCGGCGTTGTCGACGTCCAGCAGCACCGTGTACAGCACCACGCGAGCCGTCCCGCTTTTACTGGAACTGGCCGGATTGCCGCCGCCCTGGCTGGTCTGATCCAGCGGTTTGGGCGGTATCGGCAAAATCTGCCGCACCGTGCTGCTCCAACGCCGGTTACCGCCGCTGAGCGTGGTGAACCAGGCGCTCATGCCGGGTCTGACGTGACCGATGTCAGCCTCCGAGACCTCGGCCCAGACCGTCATCGGCGACAGTTTGGCGATGCGCAGGATCAGCGGCGTTTGTTGCTGGGCGTTGAGGGTCTGGCCTTCGCGGGCATCGAGGGCCACGACCGTTCCGCTCATCGGTGCGTAAATGCGCGTATAGCCGAGTTCGGCCTGATCGCTGCGCAGGTTGGCCTGGGCCTGGCGGATCTGCGCCTCGAACATGTCGATGCGCGCCTGAGTGGTGCGCAGTTCGGCCTGGGCCGTTTGCACGTCTTCGTCCCGTGTCGCGCCGCCGGCGGCGAGGTGCTGTTGACGCTGATATTTCTGCCGGGCCAGGTCGTGCTGTGCCCGCTGCTCCTGCAGCTGCGCCTTGAGGTTGTCGATGGAAAAACGCCCGGCGTCGAGTTTGGCCTGTTGGGTGGAGGGATCGATTTCCACCAGCAACTGGCCTTCCTTGACCACGTCACCGACCTCCACATGGATCTTGTGGATCTGCCCGGAGGCCTGGGCGCCGACATCGACATACCGCCTCGGTTGCAGGGTTCCCAATGCCGTGACGCTGCTTTCAATGTCGCCGCGCGCGACCTGGACCGTGGCGAACCGGTCACGACCCGCAGGCAAAACCTGCCAGGCCGCGATGGCGATAACGGGGATCAGACAAAGGGCAACAAGCAGGGCGCGTCGGGTGTGACGGGGACGTTTCATGCAGGGTTCCGGCCAAAAGGATTCGGCCCGTCATTCAACTTGCGCGCAAAACCTGGCGACAGCTGAACGCTGTCGGTGGGCCGACAGACACGGGGAGCTGTCCTGTAAACGAGGGAAGGGGCGGGGAATTTAAGCGTTGAGGCTTTGAGTGACAGACAAAGTCAAAGGTATAGGACAGCACTATTTAGCAGGCAAATAGAAACAGCGCTTTAAATCTATATGAGAATTACTATAAATTACACACTCGAAATCGCCATCATCGTGCCATTGCCTACTTGGGCGGTGGCAGATCTGGTTCAAGGATAGAAACCGCACCCCGTGCGGCCGGGAGTCATGTTGGAAAACTACTATCGCGAGCTGGTGTGTTTCCTGAACGCCAGGCTAGGCAACCGCCAGGTGGCCGAAGATGTGGTGCATGACGCGTATCTGCGGGTACTGGAGCGTTCCAGCGACACGCCGATCGAGCAACCCCGGGCGTTCCTTTATCGCACCGCGCTCAACCTGGTGATCGATGACCATCGACGCAATGCCTTGCGTCAGGTCGAGTCTCTGGATGTGCTCGACAGCGAAGAACGCTACTTCATCCCTTCGCCCCACAACAGCCTCGATCACGGTCAGCGCCTGGACATGCTCCAGCGCGCGCTGGCGGAATTGCCACGGCTGTGTCGCGAGAGCTTTCTGCTGCGCAAGATCGAAGGCCTGTCACACCCGCAAATCGCCGAGCACCTGGGGATTTCCAAGGCGCTGGTGGAAAAACACATCGTCAATGCCATGAAGCATTGCCGGGTGCGCATGCGCCAGTGGGACGTCGCTTAAATCAGTCCTTGTTAAATTTTTTTTCATGGTCCTCGTTCCTATTCAACAGACGATCTGCTGCCGCCAAAGGCCGGTCAGGTCACCCAGGCTTTATCCCCGCAGCTGCGGGGTTTATCCAGAGGACACTGGAAATGACACAGGCAATTGCATCGCCCATCGTTCACGACCTGATCGGCGTTGGTTTCGGCCCTTCGAACCTGGCCCTGGCCATCGCCCTGCAAGAGCGCGGGCCGAGCCAGGGCGAGCTGGATGTGCTGTTTCTCGACAAGCAGGCGGACTACCGCTGGCACGGCAACACCCTGGTCACCCAGAGCGAACTGCAGATTTCTTTTCTCAAGGACCTGGTGACGCTGCGCAACCCGACCAGCCCGTATTCCTTCGTCAACTACCTCAAGCACCATGGTCGTCTGGTGGACTTCATCAACCTCGGCACCTTCTATCCGTGCCGCATGGAGTACAACGACTACCTGCGCTGGGTCGCTGGGCAATTCACCGGGCAGAGTCGCTACGGCGAGGAAGTGCTGACCATCGAGCCGGTGCTGCATAACCAGCAGGTCGAGGCGTTGCGAGTGATCTCGCGTGATACCCAGGGTTTGCAGCATGTGCGTACCACCCGTTCGGTGGTGGTCAGCGCCGGCGGTACACCGCGGATTCCCGAAGCGTTCAAGGCACTGAAGGATGACGGTCGGGTGTTCCACCATTCCCAGTATCTGGAGCGCATGGCCAGGCAACCGTGCGTGAACAACCAACCGATGAACATCGCGATCATCGGCGGCGGGCAGAGCGCGGCGGAGGCCTTCATCGACCTCAACGACAGCTTCCCGTCGGTGCAGGTGGACATGATCCTGCGCGGCTCGGCCTTGAAACCGGCCGATGACAGCCCCTTCGTCAACGAAGTGTTCTCGCCGGAGTTCACCGACCTGGTGTTCCAGCAGGCCAGCAGTGAACGCGAGCGTCTGGTCAACGAGTACCACAACACCAACTATTCGGTGGTGGACATCGACCTGATCGAACGCATCTACGGGATCTTCTACCGGCAGAAAGTCTCGGGCGTTGCGCGCCATGCGTTCCGCACCCTGACTACCGTCGAAAAAGCCACCGCGACCGAGCGCGGTATCGAGCTGGCGATGCGCAACAACGCCACCGGCGAAGTCACGGTTCACCGCTACGACGCCGTGGTGCTGGCCACCGGTTACGAGCGGCAGATGCACCGCAAACTGTTGGCGCCGCTGGAACAATACCTGGGCGATTTCGAAGTCGATCGCAATTACAGGCTGATCACCGACGAGCGTTGCAAGGCCGGCATCTACATGCAGGGTTTCTGCCAGGCCAGCCACGGCTTGAGCGACACCTTGCTGTCGATCCTGCCGATCCGCGCCGATGAAATTGCCGGCTCGTTGTATGACCATGGCAAATCCCGCGGGCATGGCCGGTCGGTCAGGGACTTGTTGTTGGCTACTGCCAGCTAAGATTTTGTGGCGAGGGGGCTTGTCGGAACGCCCCCTCGCCACAGGTTTGCGATCAACCTGAACCCTTCCTGAAGAACCCCGAGATTCCCCCTGCAACACCCCTGCGCAGCGTTTACTCTCTAGATATCGCGGCGTAAGCTTCACGCGTTTTCATCAATTAGCGGAGACCCACAGTGGGTACTTGTTCGAGTGACAGTTGTCGGCCGGTCTCGGTAACCGGCATTTTCCCGGCAAGATAACGCGCAGCCTTTTTCTGCCGTTGTCTCGCCGTAAAGCGAGCAGCGGCATCCCGATCGTGGCCGGTTTTGGCCCGACTCCCGACGTCCTCTCATCGACGCTGAACAGCGTGTGATGTTCGACCCCGTGTCGTCATCGCAGCGCCTCGACACGCCTGCTCGACGGTTTCCCGGCTGACCCTGGGGGGCACTGCCATGAACCTGACCTGGCTGAAAGAATTCTTCGCCGGATTCCTGCGAAACCGTCACATCGCCCGGCACTTCCGTCGACTGGCGCTGCTGGAAAGCTTCACCGACACCACGGTCAGCCGTGAAGTCCCGCCGACGCTCGCGCAAACCCTGGTCGCCGCCGCCAACAGCGGCACCGGTCAATTGCTGGATAACCTCGGCAGCCACACCGACGGCCTGAGTGAAGCCGAAGCCGATGCCCTGCGCGAGCAATATGGCCTCAATGAAGTCGAGCACGAGCAACCGCTGCCGTGGTGGACGCACCTGTGGCACTGCTACAAAAACCCGTTCAACCTGCTGCTGACCTTGCTGGCGGTGATCTCCTGGCTGACCGAAGACATGAAAGCCGCCATCGTGATTTTCTCGATGGTGGTGCTCTCGACCTTGCTGCGTTTCTGGCAGGAAACCAAATCCAACCAGGCCGCCGACGCGCTCAAGGCGATGGTCAGCAACACCGCCACGGTGATGCGTCGGGAGGTGGCGAACAACGGTGCGCAACGCCTCGAATTGCCGATCAAGCAACTGGTGCCGGGTGACCTGATCGTGCTCTCGGCCGGTGACATGATTCCTGCCGATTGCCGAGTGCTCAACGCCAAGGACCTGTTCGTCAGCCAGGCCGCGATGACCGGTGAATCGATGCCGGTGGAAAAATTCCCACGTCAGCAGGACAACCACACCCACAACCCGCTGGACCTCGACAACATCCTGTTCATGGGCACCAACGTGGTGTCCGGCACGGCCATGGCGCTGATTCTCACCACTGGCAACAACACCTATTTCGGCGCGCTGGCGCAGCGGGTCGGTGCCACCGATCGTGCGCCGACTTCGTTTCAGACCGGAGTCAACAAGGTCAGCTGGTTGCTGATCCGCTTCATGTTCGTCATGGCGCCGCTGGTGTTGTTCATCAACGGTTTCACCAAGGGTGACTGGACCGAAGCGTTGCTGTTCGCGCTGTCGATCGCCGTGGGCCTGACCCCGGAAATGTTGCCGATGATTGTCACCTCGACCCTGGCAAAAGGCGCGGTGTTCCTGTCGCGCAAAAAAGTCATCGTCAAACGCCTCGATGCGATCCAGAACTTCGGCGCCATGGACGTGCTCTGCACCGACAAGACCGGCACGCTGACCCAGGACAAAATCTTCCTCGCGCGCAACGTCGATGTCTGGGGCAACGATTCCGATGACGTGTTGGAAATGGCCTACCTCAACAGCTACTACCAGACCGGCCTGAAAAACCTGCTGGACGTGGCCGTGCTGGAGCACGTGGAGATCCACCGTGAACTGAAAGTCGGCACGGCGTTTCGCAAGGTCGACGAGATTCCGTTCGACTTCACCCGTCGGCGCATGTCGGTGGTGGTGGCCGAGCGTGATCAGCCGCATCTGCTGATCTGCAAAGGCGCGGTGGAAGAAGTGCTGGCGGTGTGCACCCGGGTGCGCCACGGCGATGCCGACGAGGCGCTGAGCGATGAATTGCTGGCACGGATTCGCCAGGTCACCGCCACCTTCAATGCCGAAGGCCTGCGGGTGGTGGCGGTGGCGGCGCGGCCGATGATCGAGGGCCGCGACACTTACAGCTTGGCCGATGAACAGGCGCTGACGCTGATCGGTTATGTGGCTTTCCTCGATCCACCGAAGGAAAGCACCGCGCCGGCACTCAAGGCCCTGGCCGCACACGGTGTGGCGGTGAAAGTGCTGACCGGCGACAACGAACTGGTGACCGCGAAAATCTGCCGTGAAGTCGGGCTGGAACAGCAAGGCCTGCTGATGGGCAACGACATCGAACGCATGAGCGACGCCGAGCTGGCGGTGGCGGTGGAGACCACCAACGTCTTCGCCAAACTCACGCCGTCGCACAAGGAACGCATCGTCCGCCTGCTCAAGGGCAACGGTCACGTGGTCGGCTTCATGGGCGACGGCATCAACGATGCGCCGGCCCTGCGCACTGCCGACATCGGCATTTCGGTGGACAGCGCGGTGGACATCGCCAAGGAAGCGGCGGACATCATCCTTCTGGAAAAGAGCCTGATGGTGCTGGAGGAGGGCGTGCTGGAAGGGCGGCGGACCTTCGCCAACATGCTCAAGTACATCAAAATGACCGCCAGCTCGAACTTCGGCAACGTGTTCTCGGTGCTGGTGGCCAGTGCGTTCATTCCGTTCCTGCCCATGCTGCCGATGCACCTGCTGGTGCAGAACCTGCTCTACGACATTTCGCAGATCGCCATCCCGTTCGATAACGTCGATGAAGACATGCTGAAACAGCCCCAACGCTGGCAGCCAGCGGACGTCGGACGCTTCATGCTGTTTTTCGGCCCGATCAGTTCGATCTTCGACATCAGCACCTTTGCCTTGATGTGGTACGTGTTCGATGCCAACACCCCGGACCACCAGACCCTGTTCCAGTCCGGCTGGTTCGTGGTCGGGCTGCTGACCCAGACGCTGATCGTGCACATGATCCGCACGCCGAAGGTGCCGTTCCTGCAAAGCCGCGCCGCCATGCCGCTGCTGGTGATGACGGGCATCATCATGGCCGTGGGGATTTTCCTGCCGATGGGGCCGCTGGCGCATTACTTCAAACTGCAGGCGCTGCCGTCGCTGTATTTCGTGTTCCTGCCGGTGATTCTGCTGGCGTACATGGCACTGACCCAGGCGGTGAAAGGCTTCTATATTCGGCGGTTTGGCTGGCAGTAAGGCTGCCAAAAGTAGGAGCTGTCGCAAGCTGCGTCAGCTCCTACGAAGGCCGCGATCTTTTGATCTTTAAGTCGGACAGAACCCTCGATTTTTAGGAAAGGTCCTACAGAACGCTTCTCGGGTCTTCCGTAGCCTTGCCGCCTCACTCATCAGCCATCGACCTGAGGCCCGTGATGATCAACAAAGCCTTGCGCATCCTGATCGCCGACCAACAGCATTTTTACCGGATGAAAACCGAGCGGTTGTTCAACCAGCTCGGTTATTACCGAGTGGCGCCGGTGCAAAGTCTTGCCGACATGCTGAATCTGGTCGAGTACGGATGCGAGCCGTTCGACCTGGTGATCATCAATGCCTCTCTGGCGGCAGGGGCATTGGATCTGTCCGGGTTCTTGCGCGATAACCGCCAGGTTCACCACGCCTTGATCTACGAAGACCACGCGGCGCTGCCGGATTTAGCCGCCATTCGACGGCTGATGGAGCTCATCGATCCGCCTGCGTGTGAAGCTGCATCGCCACTGGATCAGGAGCGGAGTCGACAACGGATGGGTTGAGTTCAGGGTTACCGTTCGTCGGTACTATCATTTCTGATAGGTACATTTCTCCTGCTTTCCGTGCAAAAGTCATTGCGCAGCCGCTGCGTCTATCCCGGTGGTTACCGGCGGGCAATCGTTGAGTTTTTGCAAAGGAATTGCCATGAAGAAAGCGCTGATTGTGGACGATCATCCGGTGGTACGTGCCGCAGTCACACTTGTACTCGAGCGGGAAGGCTTCAAACTCATTTTTGAGGCGTCCAGTGTTGGCGAGGCCTTATCGATACTTCGTGAGCATGCAGTCGATCTGGTGATACTGGATCTGGTTATGCCCGGTGGCGATGGGCTGGAGCTGCTGGACCGGATCAGGGCCAATGGTTGGCTATGTCTGGTACTGGTTTTCACTTCCCTGGATCCGCTTTTTTTTCAAGAGCGTTGCATGCGCGCCCGGGCCATGGCTTATGTCGCCAAGACCCGCTCCTTGCAACAATTGCAAAAAGCCGTGCACGCCGTCATGGCCGGTTACACCTTTTTCGCGCGGTTGCCTGCGGGATCGCAGGACCCCCGGCAACGCAGCGAAAAAGAGATGATCGATAAACTTTCCAACCGCGAACTGACAATCCTGCGGTATTTGGCCCAGGGTATGAGTAACAAGGCCATCGCCGAGCTTACGCACCTGAGTCACAAAACCGTCAGCACCTACAAGACCCGCTTGATCGAAAAACTGGGCGTGAACGCTGCGGTACACCTGCGCGATTTCGCCAAGCGCAATCATCTGATCTGAATGAACCCGACCGTGCGCATCTTCCTGTGGGTGTTGATCCTATGTCTTGCATCGCAGGCCCTGGTCGCGGTAGCCGACGAGCCTAAGTCATTGCGCCTGCTGGGGCGCTCCACGGTGGATGGCTATGCCGTCCAGCTGGGCATGGATGACCGCAATTGGCTGGTCAGCAAACGGGTGTTGCGCGTCGGAGTAACGGGGCCGGACTACCCGCCCTTCGAATTGACGCGCAATCACGATGAGCTGGAGGGCATTACCGCCGATTACGTCGAGCTGCTTGCGCAACTGCTGCACGTCAACGTCGAGGTGCTGCGCTACGGCACACGCGAGTCGGCGATGGAGGCACTCAAACGCAAAGACCTGGATCTGCTGGGAACCTCCAACAGCTTCGAGGCCGCCGATCCCGAACTGAATCGAACCAGCGCCTATGCCGAAGATCAGCCGATGCTGGTCACCAGACTGGACGAGCGCATGCCCGAGGATCTGGCGGGTAAACGCATTGCCATGGTCGCCGACTATCTGCCGGAGCAGACCGTCAAAGCCTTCTATCCCAAGGCTGATCTGCAACGTTACCCATCGGCGCTCGATGCACTCGGAGCCGTGGCATACAGGCAGGCTGATGTGTATCTCGGGGACCTTATCAGTGCCAATTACCTGATCAACAACAACTACCACAATAACGTTCAGTTGATGGGGCCATCCGGCCTTGACGCCAACCCGTTCGGTTTCGCATTGGTGCGGGACAATACGCGCCTGAAAAACATCGTCGACCAGGCACTGGCGGCGATCCCGATGGAGCAACGCTCTGCCATCGAGCAACGATGGAGTGCCGGCCGCGCCAATCGACTGGGTCTGCAGCGGGTGAGTCTGAGCGCCAGTGAACAGCACTGGCGGGATCAGCATCCGACGGTGAGGGTCGGAGTGGTCGGGGACTTTGCGCCTTTGACTTTCTATGACGCCGAAAGGCGATTCAGCGGGTTGACCGCGCAATTGTTGACGCTGATCAGCCAGCGTAGCGGTTTGAACTTTGACGTGCAGCGGGGCCAATCCCTGGACGAGCAGATCCAGCGACTCAAGGCTGGCGAGATCGACATATTGCCGGCGCTCATCCCCACGACTGAAGGTGTGGCCGGGCTGCGTTTTACCAGCCCTTACGTCACCAATCCATACACGCTGGTCAGTGCAGTCACCCCCGGCAGCCCGAGAACGCTGGACGATCTGGCCGGCAAACGCCTGGCGATTTATCACAGTCATCCCATGCGCGCATTCATTCTTGCCAGGGCACCGCAGGTGCGGATGCTGGATGTGCAAAGCCCGGCCCAAGGCCTGGAAATGGTCATGAAGGGGGAAGCCGATGCCGCGCTCAGTTCGTTGTTCATGACCCGCTACCTGATTGCCCGGTATTACAGCGGGCGTCTGCGCATCAGCAGTACCGTGGGCGATGAACCGGCACGCATCGCTCTGGCGACCGGAAGTGATGCGCTGGAGCTGCACTCGATTCTGAACAAGGCATTGCTGAGCATCTCGCCCCAGGAGATGGACGATCTGGTGGCCCGCTGGAGCAATGACGTGGTGGTGGATGACAGCTATTGGTTGCGTCATCGCCAAGGCATTGTTCAAGCGTTTGCCGTGGCGGGAGCCTTGCTGTTGCTCGCCTTGGGCTGGATCGCCTGGCAGCGTCGGCAGATCCGCCAGCGCCAGCAATGGTTGCGGCAATTGCAGGACGCCAAGGCTGAGGCGGAGGATGCCAATGGCGCCAAAACCACTTTTCTGGCGACCATGAGTCACGAGCTACGCACACCGTTGTACGCCCTGATCGGCATGCTCGAACTGGCCTTGAAGCGTGCGGACGAGGGCGTCACCGACCGTAGCGCCATTGAGGTGGCGTCCAGTGCCGCACAACAATTGCTGGCGCTGATCGGCGACATTCTGGATATCGCGCGTATCGAGTCAGGGCATTTATCCCTGACCCCTGAGCGCGCCAATCTGCGGGGGCTGGTGGAGTCGGTGTGTCGGGTTTTCGAAGGCTTGGCACGGCAGAAAGCGCTGGCGTGGCGAATCGATCTGGACGAACACAGTGACTGTGATGTGTTGATCGATCCCACACGCTTCAAACAGGTGCTGTCCAATCTGCTGAGCAACGCCATCAAGTTCACCCATGAGGGTGAAGTGAGCCTGACGCTGCGAGTGGCGGCCGTCATGTCAGGACATCTGGCGGTCAGCGTGCAGATTGAAGACACCGGCATAGGCATCAGCACCGTCGACCGACAACGGTTGTTCAGCCCGTTCATCCAGGCCGATAACGGCCGACAGTCAGCCCGAAGCGGCTCTGGCCTGGGGTTGGTGATCAGCCGCACGCTGTGCGAAATGATGGGCGGGCGGTTGCAACTCGACAGCGTCCTTGGACAAGGCACGCAGGTCGACATCAATCTTGAGCTGATCGCATTGCCGTCGTTGCCTTCCATTGAGGCCGTGGAGAGCGGATTGCAGGCGCCAACGCGGCCACTGACGATTCTGGTGGTTGACGATCACCCGCCTAATCGACTGTTGCTTTCACGGCAACTGAGCCACCTTGGGCATCATGTTCTGGAGGCCGAAGAGGGCGCACGGGCGCTTAAGCTGTGGCGCAAACATGAGTTCGATCTGGTGGTTACCGATTGCAATATGCCCAGGCTCAGCGGTTATGAACTGGCGGGTGCAATCCGCGATGAAGAGTGTGCCAAGGGATTGCCACCTACATTGATTCTGGGCTGTACCGCCAATGCGCAGCCCGAGGAGAAGGCCCGATGCCTGGAGGCGGGCATGGACGACTGCCTGTTCAAACCGATCCTGCTGGCGGATCTGAACACTTGGTTGGCCTCCAGGTTTTTGAACCAGACGCCAGAACCTGTCGCAGAGCCCTTGACGCCGGAGATTGACCTCAGTGGCCTGGAGCAATACGTCGGTGCGGACCGCACGTTGATTGATCGTCTGGTGCGCGAACTGACGGTGACCAACCGGGTGGATCGGGATGATCTGCTCCAGGCGCACGCCAATGGCAATCACTGTGTGCTGCGCGACCTGGCGCACCGCATCAAGGGCGGTGCGCGCATGGTTCGGGCGCAGCGGCTGATCGAGCATTGCGAGCAACTGGAGCGTGTCATCGATGAGGGGAACACGATGCTACTCGACGAAGCCGTCGATCAATTGCAGCACGCGATGTCATCGCTGGATCAACACTTGAGCCAAGATTTAAGTCAGGGCTGAAACTCAATCCCACTGTGGTGCAATGCCGTTGGGGCTGGTCAGTCGCTGGCCGCGATCCAGGCCCGCGATCAGCGCCATGTCGGCGTCGCTCAGGGTCAGGGCGCAGGCGCGCAGGTTGCTTTGCAGGTTGGTGCGTTTGGTGGAAGAGGGGATCACCGCGTACCCCAGTTGCATGGCCCAGGCCAGGGTGACTTGGGCCGGTGTCGCCTGCAGGCGATCGGCGATCTGCTGGATGAGCGGATCTTTCAGCACTTCGCCGTAGGCCAGGGTCATGTAAGAGGTGATCTGGATGCCCTGGCTTTGCGCGAACTCGACGACCTTGCGGTTTTGCAGGTACGGGTGCAGTTCGATCTGGTTGGTGGCGATGTTCTCGGCGCCGACCGCAGCGATGGCTTGCTTCATCAGGTCGACCGTGAAGTTGGACACGCCGATCCGACGGGTCAGGCCCAGTCGTTTGGCCTCGAGCAGCGCCCCCATGAACTCTTCGACCGGCACCTGATCTTCCGGTGACGGCCAGTGGATCAGGGTCAGGTCCAGATAGTCGGTTTGCAGCTTATCCAGGCTCTCTTTGAGGCTGTCGATCAACCGGTCTTTGGCAAAGTTGGCGACCCAGATTTTGCTGGTGATGAACAACTCTTCACGGGCAATGCCGCTGGCGGCGATGGCCTGGCCGACCTCGGCTTCGTTTTCGTAGATTTGCGCGGTGTCGATGACCCGGTAACCCAGCTCAAGACCGGTGCTTACCGAATCGATGACCACTTGGCCTTGCAGGCGAAACGTACCAAGGCCGAATGCGGGAATAGACATCAAAGACTCCAGGGGTTGCAGTGGGAATGGGCGGGAGTATCCCCGGCTGCACCCTTGAGAAAAACCGCTGGTTTGGCAAAGCACTGTTTACCGCAAGTCATGAATGGGTTGTTGGAAGATCAAAAAATCTTCCTCCATCGTTCTCCAGATAGAACGATGAGGCTGATTTTTGCAGTCTAGTGCGCCAAAGGTCATGGTTTTAAGCTTTATCCATCGCGTCACACAACAGATTCAGAGGCCAAGATGAAAAACATCATCGGTATCTACACCAGTCCACGACCTCATTGGGTCGGCGACGGTTTTCCGGTTCGCACGCTGTTTTCCTACGACAACCTGGGCAAACACATCAGCCCGTTCCTGCTGCTGGATCACGCAGGTCCCGCCGAATTCACTCCGACCACCGAGCGTCGTGGCGTGGGTCAGCATCCGCACCGCGGGTTCGAAACCGTGACGATCGTCTACAAGGGCGAGCTGGAACACCGTGACTCCACCGGCAGCGGCGGCAAGATCGGCCCCGGCGATGTGCAATGGATGACCGCAGCCTCGGGGATCATTCATGAGGAGTTTCACTCCGAAGGTTTCGCCAAAACCGGCGGCACCCTGGAAATGGTGCAGCTGTGGGTCAACTTGCCGGCCAGGGACAAGATGGCCGAGCCCGGTTACCAGACGATTCTCGACGGCGACATTGCGCGTATCCCGCTGAAAGACAATGCCGGCAGCCTGCGCTTGATCGCCGGTGAGTTCGACGGCCACAAAGGCCCGGCGCGCACCTTCACGCCGATCGACGTGTGGGATGTGCGCTTGAACGCCGGCAAGTTGCTGACCCTGGATCTGCATGAAGGACGCAACACCGCACTGGTGGTGCTGCGCGGTACGGTTCAGGTCAATGGTCAGGAACTGGTGCGTGACGGGCAGTTGGCGTTGTTCGAACGCAACGGTGATCAGCTCAGCCTCGAAGCCGACAACGATGCAGTCGTGCTGCTGCTCAGCGGCGAGCCGATCGACGAGCCCATCGTCGGCCACGGCCCGTTTGTAATGAACACCGAGCAGGAAATTCATCAGGCCTTCAGCGACTTCCAGTCGGGCCGGTTCGGCCGGATGAGCGGTTGAATACGACGCAGTAGTGGGTTGCTCTGCAACCTGGTATCTCCCACATTGGTTTTGTGGTGTTTTGCAGATCGCAGGCTTCGCCAGCTCCTACAATCTGTGAGATCTTCACGCCATTGGCCATTGTTGGAGTCGCTTGATGCTGTCACTGCTCACCAATCACCCGTTGCTTAGCGCGCTGATCCTGATCCTGATAGATCTGGTGTTGTGGCGTTTGATCACGGCCAGTAGCAGCAACTGGAAACTGGCCGCGCGGGTGGTGATTTTCGCGTTGTTCAGCGTGCTGCTGTTCAACGAAGGCTTGAACCCCATGGCGCCGGCGCCCTGGGCCGACAATGTGCCGTTGCACCTGGCGGCAACCGGTTTGCAGATTGGCTGGTGGCTATACGCAGCGCGCACCCTGACAGTATTGCTCGGCGCGGTGATGATGCAACGGGTCGGGCACACCGGGCGCTTGTTGCAGGACCTGCTCGGCGCGGTGATTTTCCTGATCGCGGTCATTGCTGCCCTGGCGTACGTGCTCGAATTGCCGGTCAAGGGCGTGCTGGCGACATCCGGCGCGTTGGCGATCGTCGTCGGCCTGGCCTTGCAAAGTACCCTCAGCGACGTGTTTTCCGGGATCGTCCTGAACACCACCAAACCCTATCAACTGGGTGACTGGATCTCCATCGATGGCACCGAAGGTCGGGTCACCGACATCGATTGGCGCGCTACACGCCTGCAAACCTCCCAAGGCAGCATGGCGGTGATCCCCAACTCCCTGGCGGCCAAGGCCAAGATCATCAATTTCAGCCGGCCCAGTGATATTTTCGGCGTCTCGATCAGTTTGCAAGTGAGCCCCCACGCGCGTCCGCAAACGGTGATCGATGCCCTGGAGCGGGCCATGCAGGGGTGCCGCTTTCTGTTGGACAAACCGGCACCGTGCGTGGCGTTGAAAAGCTCCGGCAGCACCGGCGTGGAGTATGAAATCAGCGGCTTCGTGGTCTCCATGGATCAGAAACGCATGGTGCGCAATCTGCTGTTCGACCTGGCGTTCCGGCACTTGCAGGCATCCGGCGTCATCCTGTTGTCGAACGTCGAGCCCAACGCTCCTGCGGCCTTGTCACGGCAACGGGCGTTGTTGGACAGCTCGAACATCTTCTCGACCCTGCGTCAGGAAGAGAAAGAAACCTTCAGCCAGAACATGAAGCTGCAAACCTTCCGCGCCGGAGAAATGATCCTGCCAGCGGGGGAGGTCAGCGATCATCTGTTCATCATTGAATCCGGCGTCGTGTCGGTGGAGCTGAGCCGCGGCGGGGTCAAGATCGAAAGCGGGCGCATGGGGCCGGGAGAGGTGATCGGCGAGGGCGGGATTTTGTCCGATATGGCGATGCCGGCGGACTTTAAAGCCAAGACGACCTGCAGCTTGTACCGGATTGAAAGGGAATACCTCCAACCGTGCCTGGATGCGCGGCATGACATCGGTGAAGCGATGAAGACGTTGCTGGATTTCCGCTTGAACAAGGCTCAGGCGCTGAGTCAGGAAACACCCAAGGTGGTGGAGAAAAAAGGGTTTTTGCAGTGGTTGCGCAATCGTAGTCACCAATAGGTTGGTTGCCTGTTCCGGCGCCTTCGCGAGCAGGCGTCGGCGTCGGCACTGTCACTGAAATTCTTCTGGTCTATTGGCATCCTCAACTTCCCAATAATTGGCTATTTGTTCAACCTCAGGTCCGCATTAACGTAGCGCCAACACCCATTGTGATTGGAGCTCGCCATGCAAACCCGTATCGATTTCTACACTGCCTCCCCAGACGCCTTCAAAGCCATGATGGCCCTGGAAACCGCTGTCTCGAAACTGCCCCTGGAAAAGTCGCTGATCGAACTGGTCAAGCTGCGCGCCTCGCAGATCAACGGCTGCGCCTTCTGCATCGACATGCACACTGCCGATGCCATGAAGGACGGGGAAACGCCACGCCGGCTGTTCGCCGTGACCGCCTGGCGCGAGGCACCGTTTTTCACCAATCGCGAGCGCGCCGCACTGGCCTGGACCGAGTCCATGACCCAAGTGAGCCTGACCCACGCGCCGGACGAAGACTATGCGCTGCTCAGCGCCGAGTTCAGCCCCAAGGAAATGGTCGACCTGACGGTGGCGATTTCCACCATCAACAGCTGGAACCGCCTGGCTGTGGGTTTCCGCAAGATGCCTCAGGAGTAACAATCAGACTCAATGAGCATCGGCACTCGGCGCGGCTGGTGGTTGTACCTTGCGCATCAGGGGCACCATCGCCGTGGCGAGAATGAAGCAGACCATGATCATCAGGAACGCGTCGCCGTAGGTTTGCGTCTGCGCTTCGCGATACGTCAGCAGCCACAGCTGACGCAGGCTGGCGGTGACGCCGATGTCACCACTCTGGCCGAGGGCGGCGAAGTTATGGCCGACCTGGGACAGCCACTGATTGAGTGCTTCGTTGGTGCTGTTGAGGTTCTCCGCCAACCGGGTGAAGTGCAGGTTGGTGCGGTCATTGAGGATGGTCGCGCACGCGGCGATCCCCATCGCGCCGCCAAGGTTACGCATCAGGTTAAATAACCCCGAAGCATGTTTGAGCCGCGACGGTGCCAACCCGCCAAGGGTCAGGGTCACCGCCGGCGGCACCGCCAGTTGTTGCGCGATCCCGCGCAAGGCTTGCGGCAGTATCAATTCCCTGGCGCCCCAGTCGTGGGTGATCGGGCTGAAGTCCCACATCGACAGGGCGAACAGCCCAAGGCCGGTCATCATGATCCAGCGCAGGTCGATGCGATTGGCCAGAAAGGCGTACAGCGGAATCGCCATAATCTGGAACACCCCGGTGGAAAACACTGCCAGGCCAATGTCCAGCGCGCTGTAGCCGCGTACCCGGCCGAGAAACAGCGGCGTCAGGTAAATCGTCGCGAACAAGCCGATCCCGGTGACGAACGAAAAGAAACAACCGAGGGCGAAGTTGCGGTCTTTCAAGGCGCGCAGATCGACGATCGGGTTGGCCACGTACAAGGTTCGACCGATGAAGGCCAATCCGGCCAGGCCGCTGATCCACGCAGTGGTCAGAATCGTGCTGTCGCTGAACCAGTTCCAGCGCGGGCCTTCTTCGAGGGTGTATTCCAGGCAACCGAGAAACACCGCCATGAACAGCATGCTCAGGTAGTCGGCGCCTTTGAGCAGCGACAATTCCGGCTGGTCGATTTTCACCAGCATCGGCACTGCCACCGCGACGAAAATCCCCGGCACCAGGTTGATGTAGAACAGCCAGTGCCAGGACGAAATGTCAGTGATCCAGCCACCGATGACCGGCCCCAGCGTCGGCGCCAGCGAGGCCACTGCGCCGATGGTTGCGGCGGCGATCACCCGTTGCTTGCCGGTGAAGAAAAAGAAGGCGGTGGTGAACACCAGCGGAATCATCGAGCCACCGAGAAACCCTTGCAGGGCGCGGAAGGCGATCATGCTCTGGATGTTCCAGGCCACACCACAGAGCAGGCTGGCCAGGGTGAAGCCAATCGCCGAGGCGCAGAACAGCCAACGGGTCGAGAACACCCGGGACAACCAGCCCGACAGCGGAATCACGATGATTTCGGCGATCAGGTAACTGGTCTGCACCCAGGCGGTTTCGTCGGTGCCCGCCGAGAGCCCGCCGCCGATGTCACGCAGCGACGCCGAGACGATCTGGATATCCAGCAGCGCAATGAACATGCCGATGCACATCGTGGCGAAGGCGAACACCTTGGTCGCCGTCGCCATGTTGGCGGCGTTGAACGGTTGCGCAGGGGCGACGAGGGCGCGGCTCATGGCGCGCTGGCCACGGTTGGGGTTTGCGCTTCAGGCTCGGCGCGGGTGTCCACTTCGGCCGTCACCGACAGGCCTGGACGCAGATGACCGAGTACGCCATCCGCCGGGTCGAGCAGGATCCGCACCGGCACCCGCTGGACGATTTTGGTGAAGTTACCGGTGGCGTTTTCCGGTGGCAGCACGCTGAACTGCGACCCGCTGGCCGGCGCCAGGCTGTCCAGATGCCCGTGGAACTCTCGCCCCTTGAGCACGTCGGCATGTACGATCACACGTTGGCCCGGCGTCATCCGCGCTAGCTGATCCTCCTTGAAATTGGCATCGACCCACAATCCGCTGGCCGGCACCAACGACAACAGTTGCGAACCGGCCTGGGCGTAAGCGCCGACCCGCGCCCGACGATTGCCGATCACGCCGTCGACGGGGGCTTTCAACTCGGTGTAGCCGACGTTCAACTGCGCCAGATCACGCTCGGCCCGCGCCTGTACCAATGCGGCACGGGCTTGTTGTTTCTGGGTTTCGATCACGTTCAACTGGCGTTGCGCGGCCAGCAGTTCGGCCTGGGCCCGGGCACTTTGCGCCTGGGCCGTCTTGAAGGTGGCGTCGGCACGTTGCGCGCTTTCCACCGAGACGGCATTGCTGCCCACCAGGCGTTTGTAGCGGGCATTGTCGTCCCGCGAGCGCGCGGTTTCGGCGCCCGCGGCATCGATGCCGGCGCGGGCCTGGCCGATCACCGCGTGTTGCAGTTGTTCGGTGGCGTCGAGGTTGGCGAGCAATGCTTCTTCAGCGGCCACCGCGCCTTCAGCCTTGGCCAGGTTGGCGCGATAGTCACGGGCGTCGATCCGGATCAGCACATCGCCGGCCTTGACCCTCTGGTTGTCGGTCACCAGCACTTCTTCGATATAGCCGGCGACTTTCGGGCCGATCACCGTGACGTCGCCACCAATGTAGGCATCGTCGGTTTCTTCGATGAAGCGCCCGGCAGTCCACCAATGGTTCGCGTACAGCCCGATGAACACCAGGGCTGCGATGGCTGCCGTCAGCAGCACCAGCCGTTTCAGCAGGGGAGGCTTGGGTGGGGTCGCTGCGACGGCAAGGTCGGGTTCAAGGCTGGGCATGCTGGTCATGGAGAAATACCTGTGGGAAACGAGGCGTTATTATGGGTATAATATGACGTAGGTAATATTTTGTGGCAACGGGTTTTGGCTACCGGTCGTCTGGTGCTCCCAAGTGGAATCCATTGCTTCCGGTTAATAGGAAGCATTACTATTTGCACTTCATCCCTACAGCACGCCGCAATGACCCCCAAGCTGCCCCGCAGACCTGGCTTTTTCGAGCATTATGAAGAGTTGATCGGCACCTGGACCCGTCGTCTGAGAAATCGTCAGCAGGCCGAGGACCTGGCCCATGACACCTTCGTGCGGGTGCTCGAGTCCGATTCGGCGGCGGTGCAGCAACCTCGGGCGTATTTGCACCAGACCGCGCGCAACATCGCGGTGGACGGTTATCGGCGTGAGGATCGGCGGGGCGCCATGGAGTCGGAGGCGATCGATCACAGTGTGTCGTCGTCCGGCGACCCGGAGCATTTCATGCACGCGATCCAGTTGGCGGATTCCATCGAGCGGGCGCTCACCGAGTTGCCGCTCAACTGCCGCAAGGTGTTCGTCTGGCAGAAGATCGAAGGCCTGACCCAGGCCGAAATCGCCGAGCGCCTGGGGCTGTCCAGGAACATGGTGGAAAAGTATATGATCCGCACCCTGCGGCATCTGCGTGATCGTCTGGACGGGGCACAGCCATGATGGATACTCGTGATTGTGCGTGCGGGCAAACAACGGTTCGCGACGACGCGGCGCGGTGGTTTGTGCGTTTGCAGGAACCTGCCACCAGCGCCGAAGAGCAGCGCCGCTTCGAGAGCTGGCTGGACGAACACCCTCAGCATCGCAACGAATATCAGATACTCCAGAACCTGTGGGTGGCGGCCGATCGATTGCCGGCCAAGCGTCTGCACGCCTTGTGTGAAACCCCGGCGGTGCGCAGTAAACGTCGTCCGCTGGTGCGTTACGCGGTGGCCGCCAGCGTGTTGGCGGTGGCGCTCGGCCTGGGGCTGTTCAGCGGCTTGAACCCTCCGGCGACCTACACGGCTGAATATTCCACGGCCCTTGGCGAGCGTCGTCATGTGGCGTTGCCGGACGGTTCGGTGATTGATCTGAACAGCCGCAGCCGGGTGCAGGTGCGCTATGAAAAGGACCGTCGCGGCATCGAGTTGACGCAAGGCGAGGCGATGTTCAGCGTCGAGCACGACAGCAGTCGACCGTTCGTGGTCGAGGCGGGCAGCGGCAGGGTCACGGTCACCGGCACCCGGTTCGATGTGCGCCGCGACAGCGCCGAAACCCGGGTCGCGGTGGAGCAGGGCACGGTCAGGGTTCAAGGGGGTGGCGATGATTTCGTCAGCCTCACCGCCGGCTTCGGCACTCGCATCAATGCCCAGGGCAAGGTGGCCACCGCCTATATGGTCAACCCTGCGGAACTGACCGCATGGCGCAGCGGCAAACTGGTGTTCAACAACGCCAGCCTCAGCGAAGTGGCCGAAGAAGTGTCGCGTTATCGGGAGAAACCGCTGACAGTCGGCAGCGCCAACGTGGGCAACCTGCGCCTGACCAGCGTGTTCAAATCCGACAACACCGATGCGCTGCTCAAGGCCTTGCCGAGCATTCTGCCGGTGGCCATCCGCACCCTCGATGACGGCAGCCAGGAAATAATCTCCCGATAGATTCAGGTTTTTTTCGAGTTCTTCGTCTTCTTGTCCAACTGCAACTGGTTTGCATTAACAGACACGCACTCTTGCGATCCACAGGACAACGTTTGACGTGAAGAAAACCACCGCTAAAAATAACAAATCATCCTGGCTGCCCCTCGCGCTCGCCCTGTCGGTCAGCTCGGCGCTGCCTCAGGCATTCGCCGCCGACGCCATTCATATTCAGGCTCAGCCACTGGGCCAGGCCTTGAGTCAGCTGGGCCAGCAAACCTCGTTGCAGGTTTTTTTCAGCCCGGAACTGGTGGCTGGCAAACAGGCACCGGCAGTCGATGGCAACCTCTCGCCGGAACAGGCCTTGCGCCAATTGCTGCAAGGCAGCGGTCTGCAATACCAGATCGATGAGGGTTCGGTCACGCTGATGCCGGCACCGACTTCCGCCTCAAATGGCCCGCTGGAACTGGGCGTGACCGACATCAAGGTGGTGGGTGACTGGCTCGGTGACGCCGATGCCGCCGTGGTGCAAAACCATCCCGGCGCGCGCACGGTTATTCGCCGTGAAGCGATGGTCGAGCAGGGCGCCATGAATGTCGGCGACGTATTGCGGCGTGTTCCCGGCGTGCAAGTGCAGGACGCCAACGGCACTGGCGGCAGCGACATCTCCCTGAACGTCGGTGTGCGCGGCCTGACTTCGCGCCTGTCGCCACGCTCCACCGTACTGATCGACGGTGTGCCGGCTGCCTTCGCCCCTTACGGCCAGCCACAGCTGTCGATGGCGCCGATTTCCTCCGGCAACCTCGACAGCATCGACGTGGTGCGCGGCGCCGGTTCCGTGCGTTACGGGCCGCAGAACGTCGGTGGCGTGATCAACTTCGTCACCCGCGCGATCCCGGAGAAAGCCACCGGTGAAATCGGCACCACCATGGAAACCACCCAGCGCGGTGGCTGGAAACACATCGACACCGCGTTTCTCGGCGGCACCGCCGAAAACGGCATGGGCGTGGCGCTGTTGTATTCCGGGGTGAACGGCAACGGTTATCGCAAAAGCAACAACGGCAATGACATCGACGACGTGATCCTCAAGACTCACTGGGCGCCCACCGATCAGGACGATTTCAGCCTCAATTTCCATTACTACGACGCCAGCGCCGACATGCCCGGTGGCCTGACGCAGAAGCAGTACGACGCCGATCCGTTCCAGTCCGACCGCGACCACGACAATTTCAGCGGCCGCCGCAAGGACGTGTCGTTCAAATGGGCGCGGCAGATCGACGACCGGACCCAAGCCGAAGTGCTGACCTACTATTCCGACAGCTTCCGTGGCAGCACCATCGCCGCGCGTGACCAGAAAACCCTCAACTCCTACCCGCGCACGTACTACACCTTCGGCATCGAACCGCGGGTGTCCCATGTGTTCGACCTGGGCCCGACCACGCAGGAAGCCAGCGTCGGTTATCGCTACCTGAAAGAAGGCATGCACGAAGAGTCGAGCCGTCTGGCGCTGGTGAACAATCAGCCGGTGGTCAGCAAAACGTCCGATGGCCATGTGTTCCAGGACCGCACCGGTGGCACCGAGGCCCACGCCGTTTACATCGATGACAAGATCGACGTCGGCAACTGGACCGTGACCCCCGGCATCCGTTTTGAAAGCATCAGCACCGAATGGCACGACAGGCCGGTGCTCGACACCGCCGGCAAACCGGTGCAGGAAAAACGCCGCAGCATCGACAGCAACGAGCCGCTGCCGGCCCTGAGCGTGATGTATCACCTGTCCGAGGCCTGGAAGCTGTTCGCCAACTACGAAACCTCGTTCGGCAGCCTGCAATATTTCCAGCTCGGCCAGGGTGGTTCGGGTGACAACACCGCCAATGGCTTGAGCCCGGAAAAAGCCAAGACCTACGAGCTCGGTACGCGCTACAACGATGACGTGTGGGGCGGGGAAGTGACGCTGTTCTACATCGACTTCGATGACGAACTGCAATACATCAGCAACGACGTGGGTTGGACCAACCTCGGCGCGACCAAGCACCAGGGCCTTGAAGCGTCGGTGCATTACGACCTGTCGGCGCTCAACCCGATGCTCGATGGCCTGACCGCCAACGCCGGTTTCACCTACACCCGCGCCACGTATGAAGGCGAGATCCCGGGCTTCAAGGGCCGTGATCTGCCGTTCTACTCGCGTCAGGTGGCCACCGCCGGGCTGCGTTACGACATCAACCGCTGGACCTACAACCTCGATGCCTTTGCCCAGTCCAGGCAGCGTTCACCGGGGACCGGAGTGAATGCCGATGGCAGCTTCAGCGGCAACTACATCACCGAAGGTTCCGCAGACGGGCAGTACGGTGACATTCCGGGTTACGTGACCTGGAACGTGCGCGGTGGTTATGACTTCGGTTCGCAGTTGTCGAACCTGAAAGTCGGCGCCGGGGTGAAAAACATCTTCGACAAGCAGTATTTCACCCGTTCCAGCGACAACAACTCGGGGATGTACGTCGGTGCGCCACGCACGTTCTTTGTGCAGGCCAGCGTCGGATTCTGATGAGTGACTGGTCGGCAATTCCGGGTTGCCGATCAGCTTCTGATAGGTGTCGACACAGGCTTACGGGGCGGCATCTGGCAGTCGGAAGTCGATGACAGGCGAAGGATTGCCTGCCATGTCCACGGTCTTGAGGCAGATTTTTTTCTCGCCGTCGCTCGTGTCCACTTCAAAATCCAGCAGTGGCGGCCTGACCTGCTTATATCCCTCAGCTTGTTGGCAATCAATCGTGGCCGATGTACCGATCTTGTATTGATGCCCTGCTACATCCAGATCGGGCGTGACCTGAGAAGGCGCTACAGAATAGACGCCCTCTCCTCTATTCGTGATGTTGAATACTGGCGCCATTTGAGCGGGTTCTGCCAATACCCACCGCCAAAAAATCCTGGCGTTTCGCGCATCCCATTTTCCGGGTGGTCCCGCCTGATGGTTTTGCCCCATCACGCACAAGAAATACAGCCCTGGTCCTTGGCGCAGTTCATAGCGTAACTCGCTCTCGCCGCCTGAGTCAGTGGTACGCACCTCACTGTAATCCCTGATATCCGCACAATTTTCGGCAGTGCGCGTGTACTTGAAGCGAAAGAAGGGTTGGTTGCTCGAAAAACGATGCTCCCACAACAACGGCAGGTAGTTCCCTTGTTCATCTCGGGGCTGTTTGAGGAAGTGATCGCCATACTTCGAGCCGAATTCCGACACGGGCCCCAGTACACAGGGCTCGCGGTCCCCAACGAAGCGCCCCCCTCTAAAACAGGTATCCAGGCCATTGGCGGGCGTCGAGTAATTGGTGTCTTGCGCTTTATTGGGCATGCCTTCGATGACTTCGCAAGGTGCGCTGATACTGCATCGCGATCGCCCGCTGTCGCGCGTGGTGGTGCCAATCACCGCGACGATTTCGTTGGTGTAGCGATTCAGAAGTGGAGAGCCAGAGATTCCATTGATGACCCCCAGGCATCGATTGCTGATTTGATCCACCCAAATCCACCCGGCTTCGAGAATTCCTGCGCGGTGTTCCTGCGGACATGCCGAACGCTGGATAAAATCATCGACAGCGGCGCCAACCACCAGCGTATCGGTGCCTTCGGTCAGGGCATGGCTCGCAACTTTCAAGGGCTGGATGCCATCGTTCATCACTTGGCCGAGGGTGCGATCGAGTACCAGCAGCGCAATGTCCTGGCCACGCAGGGTGCTCCAGGCGATTCTGGTGATGGGATAGTTTTTTTGTTGTGGCGTCGTGTCCCGGAAAAAATTGAAGGTAGCCTGTCCGGACGCAGGCTCGTTCACGATAAATCGACCGACATTACCTTTTGCACAATGACCTGAGGTGAGCACATACGCTGGGCCGCTGCGATCATCGTTTGCTCCACGGGTATCGATCAGGCTGCCGCTGCAGATCCGGCCTTCATCAACCTTGACCCTGGCGATGGACTGCCAATGGTTGTATCGCCCGTCGGCATTGGACAAGAGACGTGCCGGTGCGAAATTTTCAATACCTTCGCCCCAGTCATGTTGGGCAAGCGGCGATTTGCTGCAACCGTTCGCGCCCATCAGCAGCAACAAAACCAGCAGAACCTTGAGGTTGAACGTGTTCATGAGGAGCTCACCCGCCTGGGATATTCAACTCATGGTCGATGCGCAGCCAAAACGTGTCTACTGTCAGAACTGATAGTAAAGCGGCGAAAAATACGACCTCCTGTCGTTTTTCGTGCTGCTGAGCATTAGACCTTCAGCACTTTCCCTCCAATCGCCACCGCCACCAGCAGGCCCCCCATTAGACCGAACGCGAAGCTCAGGCTGCTGCCATGAGCCACAAAACCGATCACCGCCGGTCCCGCCAGAATCCCGGCATAACCCAGGGTCGTGATGGCCGGCACCGCGATGCTTTGCGGCATCACCGTCTGCTTGCCCACGGCGGTGTACAGCACTGGCACGATGTTCGAACAACCGGCACCGAGCAGCGCATAACCGAGCAGCGCGGCTTGCCATCCCGGTGCGAAGGTCGCCAGAAACAATCCTGCCGCAGCCATCAGTCCGCCGAACAGAATCACCCGCGTGGCGCCCAGGTGCCGGACAATCGCGTCACCGGTCAATCGCCCGGCGGTCATGGTCAGCGCAAATGCCGCATAACCCAGCCCGGCATACGCGGTGTCGATCCCGCGTTCCTGCGCCAGGAACACCGCGCTCCAGTCGAGTGCCGCGCCTTCAGCCAGGAACACGATGAAGCACATCCCGCCGATAAACAGCACGATGCCATGGGGCACGGCAAATGCCGGGCCGGAGCTTTCACTGCCGTAAGGCAACAGGTGCGGCGCGGCTTTAAGCAATGCCAGCACCAGCACCACGATCACCACGCACATCGCCCCCAGCGGCGAAAAACCCAGACCGAGCAGGCCGCTGACACCCGCCGCGCCGACGATCCCGCCGAGGCTGAACAGCCCATGAAAACCCGACATCATGGTCTTGCCGCTGGCCCGCTCGACGATCACCGCTTGCAGGTTCACCGTCGAATCCACCGTGCCCAGGCCGGCGCCGAACATGAACAATGCCGCGATCAACGCCGGAATCGAGGATACCGTCGCCAACAGTGGCAGCGCCGCGCAGATCAACAAGGTGCCGCCGCTCAACACCCGACGGCAGCCGAAACGCGTCGCCAGAATCCCGGCCATGGGCATCGCCAGAATCGAACCCACCCCCAGACACAACAGCAACAGCCCGAGGGTGCCTTCATCCAGCCCGGCCCGCGCCTTGGCGTAAGGCACCAGCGGCGCCCAGGCCGCGATGCCGAAACCGGCGATGAAGAAGGCGATGCGCGTGGACATCTGTTCCAGACGTCCGGGGACGAAGGTGGCTTGGGTGTTGAGGTTGGTCATATCGATCCTTGGCAAAAAACGTCGCGTCCCAAAGGACAGTGAACAACCGCAAAGGGTTCGATCACCACGTTCAGGCGGGGGCAGCAGTCACGCAGAGTGACATCCTTGCACAGCCAGCCGTTGTTTCGCGATATTGTCGACGCATCAATTGTTCATAGGGGGGGCGCCATGACGCGGATGTACGATGCTCGAGGCAATATCTACGCGGTGGTGGCGCCTGACGCCCTGCGCGATAGCGGTATCGAGCTGCCTGAACAGGCCAGCCAGGCGGCGCAAACCCGTGAGGCCTGGGCGTTGTCGGCTATCGAGGCATTCTGCGGCTGGGCTCCCGGGACACAACCGCCCGGCAGCAAGGCGCATCGTTGCGATGGCTTGCTGGTGGGGCCGTTTCAATCTTCGCCGCCGTTTGACCTGCTGATCGTCAACACCGACGGCAGCCTGGCCGAGCGCAGTGGCAATGGCCTGACGATTTTTTCCCAGGCCCTGAGTGAACAAGGGCTGATACCGAGGGAGGAGGCTTGCCTGCTCAGGGTTCATCACGACAAGTGCGATGCGCTCTCGCCAGTGGCGACTTCGGTGAAACCCGCCGAAATCGATGGCGTGCAAGGGTTCTGGCTGGACTTGGGGCAGCCTTCGTTCGGGCCTGAAGCGGTGGGTGCGCAAGGGGTCGAAGCCGTCGTGTTGGACGGGCGTGATGTCAGTCACGTGCGGCCATTGTCGACGCTCGACCCAGCCTGGAACCGCAGCCAGTTCGTGCGCATCGGTAACCCCCATTGTGTGACGTTAGTGACAGGCGCCGATGCGTTGCCGAGCAACGCACAAATGCGCGAGCCGGAGTTGTCTGGAGGGTTGACCCGCATCGCTTACGCCACGCCGACCGGGGCGGGGCAGCCGTGTGCGGCCGGGGTGAACCTGCAATGGGCGATGCTTGAATCCGAAGGGCGAATCGTTGCGCGGGTGTTCGAGCGTGGCGAAGGGCCGACCGCGTCGTCGGGTACCAGCGCCAGTGCGGTGGCGTGCGCGGCGTGGCGAGTGGGTTGGGTGGCGGCGGGGGAAGTGCAAGTGGTCATGCCCGGCGGCACGGCGCCGATTCTGCTGGAAGAACGGGAGGGCGAATTGAGTCGGGTCAGGTTGTTTGGGACGGCGCGGTTGATGGGGTGATTTTGAGACCGTCATCGCGAGCCTGCTCGCGATGACGCCCGAATGGTCAGCGAAGATTCAGAGCCGATCCGCCCACTCAACCACCGGCATCTGTCGCTTCATCAACACCTTGCCCCCGCGAATCGAATACAGCGGCAGACCCTGGCTGCGGATCACTTCGTAATCGCTGTCCGCCGACAGGATCAGCAGATTCGCCGGCCGGCCCCGTTCCAGACCATAGCGATCGCCCAGGTTCATCGCCTTGGCACTGTTGTCCGTGACCAGGTCCAGCGCACTCTGCAAATTGCGATAACCGAGCATGTGGCAGATGTGCAAACCGGCCTCGAGCACCCGCAGGATGTTGCCATTGCCCAGCGGATACCACGGGTCGACGATCGAGTCCTGACCGAAACACACGTTCATCCCCGCTTCGAGCAACTCATTCACGCGAGTCACGCCACGGCGTTTCGGGAAGTTGTCGAAGCGGCCTTGCAGGTGAATGCTTTCGGTGGGGCAAGAAACAAAACTGATCCCCGAGTGCCCGAGCAAGCGAAACAGTTTCGCGCAGTAAGCGTTGTCGTAGGAGCCCATCGCCGTGGTGTGGCTGGCGGTGACGCGCGAACCCATGTCGCGGCTGCGGGCCTCTTCGGCCAGCACTTCAAGGAAGCGCGAGTGCGGGTCGTCGGTTTCGTCGCAATGCACGTCCACCAGACACCCCGTGCGTTCGGCCAGGTCCATCAGGAACTTCACCGAGCTCACGCCCTGGTCCCGGGTGTATTCGAAATGCGGAATGCCGCCGACCACATCGGCGCCCAGGCGGATCGCTTCTTCCATCAGCTCGCGCCCGTTGCGGTACGACTCGATGCCTTCCTGGGGGAACGCGACGATTTGCAAGTCGATCAGGTGGTGGCTTTCCTCGCGGACTTCGAGCATCGCCTTGAGCGCGATCAGTTCCGGGTCGGTGACATCGACGTGGGTGCGCACGTGCTGAATGCCGTGGGCGGCGAGGGTCTGGATGGTTTTTTTGGCGCGGGTCTTGGTGTCTTCCTGAGTGATGGTGGCCTTGCGCTCGCCCCAGCACTCGATACCTTCGAACAGCGTACCGCTCATGTTCCAGCGCGGTTCGCCGGCAGTCAGGGTGGCATCGAGGTGAATGTGCGGTTCGACGAAGGGCGGCACCACCAGATTACCGCCGGCGTCCAGGTCATCCGGCCCCAGTGACGGGGCTTCGGTTTGCCGGGCGATGCTGTGAATCAGGCCGTTTTCCAGGTGCAACTCATGCAGGCCTTCTTGGTTGCGCAGGCGGGCGTTGATGATATGCATCAGGCGAGTCCTTTTAGAGATCTTGTAGTGGTGCTTCGGCGGTACGGGCACCCAGTACGCCGGTCAATAACACATACGTTAGCGCGGCAGTGGCAATCCCTACCAGCGGCGCGATCCACGGCGAGCTGAATGCTGCGACGGTGCCGACCGCATAAGCGCTCAGGCCAGGCCAGTTGAACGCCGGCAACCGGGCATCGGCCAGGCGTGGATATTGCCCACGGTAACGGAAGAAAAAGTCCGCCATGATCACCCCGCCAATCGGCGGAATCACCGTGCCCAGCAGAATCAGGTAAGGCACCAGCATGTCGTACATGCCCAGCAGCGCCAGCAGCGTGCCGATCACCGCGCCGGCCAGGGTCACGGTTTTGCGCCGGCCGGTGCGCAACAGATTGCAGCCGGCGACGGCGAAGTTGTAGATCGTGTTGTCCTGGGTGCTCCAGATGTTGAGCAGCAACATCGCCATCGCGGCCATGGCGAAGCCTTGCAGCAACAGCACTTCGACTACGTCCGGTTGCTGATAGACGATCGCGCCATAGGCACCGATCAACACCATCAGGCCGTTGCCGATGAAAAAGCCGATCAGGCTCGCCAGCACCGCGACTCGCGCCGAACGGGAGAAACGTGTCCAGTTGGTCGCCTGGGTCGCGCCACTGACGAAGGTGCCGAACACCAGGGTAATCGCGGTCGACCAGTCCAGTGTTGCCGTCGGCACCACGGCGAGCAAACCCTCGAGCCCGCCGACCTTCACCGTCGCGACCCACATCGACAGCATCAGCAGCAACATCATGGCGGGTACGGCGATGTACGACAGAATCTCCAGCCCGCGATAGCCGATGTACGCCGTGGCGCAAAAGCCCAGGCCGAACAGCACCATCAGCCCCAGTACGGTGCTTTCATTCAGTTCGAAATATTTGCCGAGTACGACGGCTGCGGTCGCGGTGCCCCAGGCGTACCAGCCGATCTGGGTGAAGCCGAGGATCAGGTCGCTGAGCTTGCTGCCCACTTCGCCGAAGCAGAAACGGCCCATCAACACCGAATTGAGGCCGCTTTTGAAGGCGATGTAGCCAAGCCCGGCTGCGTAGATTCCCAACAGCAGATTGCCGGCGATGATCACCGCCAGCATCTCGCTGAAACTGAACGCCACCCCGAGCTTGCCGCCGGCAAACATGGTCGCCGTGAAGAAGGTAAAACCCAGCAGCACCATGGCCGTGGAGGCGAGCCCCTTGCGGGCATGCATCGGGACTTCGCTTAAAGGGTAATCGTTGCCCGGATCGTTCTGCGTCATGTGGCATTCCTTGCTGGATGGAGGACGCGAGGGTGTTGCAGTGCTCGTGCCAATGGCGCGAGGGTGTTGTTCTTTATAGCCGAGCCGGCGGATTTAGCCTGAAGAGGGGCACGAAAGCAGTGCGGCAGTGGTTCAAATTGGAACGCAGCAATCAGGTAGTCACAACGTCCTGTGGCGAGGGGGCTTGCCCCCGTTTGAGTGCGTAGCGCTCACAAGATCTTTGGTATCTCAGAGATTTTGGGGCCGCTTCGCGACCCAACGGGGCGATGCGGCGTTCCGACAAGCCCCCTCGCCACAGGGTCTCCGTCGCTCAGGCGTTCTGTGCCAACGGCAAAAACCGCAATATCGCCGCCATGATCGCCTCCGGTGCATCCTCCTGCACCAGATGCCCGGCATTCGCAACGGGATGAAACTGCGACCCCGCAATCATCTGATGCAACGCCCGCCCGCGTTCAATGGGAATCCACTGATCGTCTTCCCCCCAGAGAATCTGCACCGGGCAGCGAATCGTCGGGTACAGCGTTTCGATCTCGCGGGTATAACGCTCATCCATCTGCGCGATCTGCCGATAGAACGCCGCTTGCCCCGGATCACCCAGCCAGGGCTGCACGTAAGGCGCCAGCTCCTGATCGGAAATCTCGCGCTTGATCGCGCCACGAATATAGGTCGGCACAATCGCCCGTTGAATGTAATCAGGCAGCCCGCTGAACGCCGCTTCATGCTGACGCACATGCTGCACGAACGGCGAACCCCAGGGCGACAGCGCCACCGGGTCAATCAGCGTCAGGCTGCGGTAATCCTTGCCATTGAGCAGATGCGCGCGCAACACAGTGGCGCCGCCGAAATCGTGGGCTACCACGTCTGGCCGTTCCAGGCCCCAGTGCTCCAGCAATTGCGCCAACAGTTGGTTCTGTACGCCCAGCGACACATCGCCGTCTGGCTGTGCGGACTGCCCGTAACCCAGCAAATCGAAGTAATACACCCGGTGCGAGGTGATGAAGTGCGGCGCGATCCGGTGCCACACATGAGAAGAGAAGGGCGTGCCATGCACGAACACCAGCGGCGGGCCGTCGCCACGCACGGCGTAGCGAACGGAGTGCCCGTTGAAGCGATAGGTCTGAGCCAGCGGCCAGTCAGTCATGGGTGCGTCCTCTTGGCGTGTGCGAGCCCAAAAGCATAGGCATAAAAAAACAGCCATTGAAGGCTGTTTTTCATATCACTGACGAAACGCATTCTCCTTGTGGGATTTACGTTTACTCGCCGCGATAGATGCAACCGCTGGTGCAGGTTTCGTGGATGCGGATCGCGCTGAGTTCCGGCAACAACGGCTTCAACTCATTCCAGATCCACTTGGCCAGCACTTCGCTGGTCGGGTTTTCCAGGCCGGGAATGTCGTTCAGGTAATTGTGATCGAGGCGCTCGTAGAGCGGCTTGAAGATCTCTTTGATTTCCGAGAAATCGCGGATCCAGCCGGTGTGCGGATCGAGGTCGCCGCTCAGGTGAATCGCCACTTTGAACGAATGACCGTGAAGGCGGCCGCACTTGTGGCCGTCCGGTACGTGGGGCAGGCGATGGGCGGATTCGAAGGTAAACTCTTTGAATATTTCCACAGTGATGTTCAGCTCTTTCAGGTGGCGATCGCCGCGGCGATGTGGGCAGGTGGCGAGTTTACCAGAGCTCCGGGCAAAACACTGACTAAAGGGTCAGCAAGCGCTCGCCGAGGCGACCGTTGGCGGTCAGTTCAAGGAATTCATCGCCCAGGCGACGGCTTTCATCCATCGTTGCGCGCCAATACTTCTGTCGGCTCGGGGCATCGCCCATGAAGCGCTTGAAGTCGTTACGGTCCGGCAGCTTGCCGTAGGGCAGGCGTGCCAGGTATTCCTTCGACGGTGCCAGCAGCAGAACATCCTGCAAGCGCTCAGGGCAGGCGCGGCGCCATGGCAGCGTCTTGTCGAACCAGCCGGGGATCACCCGGTCGGTGAAATGCGGATACAGCACGATGTCGTTGCCGCTGTAGGGCAGGTCGAGGTGATAGTCCAGCAGACCACCATCACGGAACGTCCCCGCGCCGGCCCCCGGCAAGTCGCGCACGCCTTGCATGACCATCGGGATCGAACCCGAGGCCAGCAGGGCCTGGCGCAGGTTGCCGGCATTCAGTGAGATGAAGCGCGACGGGAAGTCGTTCAGCGTGTTGACCGGTGGCGTCAGGCGCGGGTCGTGGATGATCAGCCGCTCGAAATGCCGCGACAGCCGTGCGCGACCGCGCAGGTTGTCGGCGATCACCGACGACAGGCCCAGCCCCAACCGGCCGCGATGATCGCCCGCCAACAGGCCGTGGCTTTTGACCACCATGATGTTCAGGCGGTAGTGGGCGTTATCCAGAATCGAAGCATCGCGGCCGTCGAGCAAGTCATCGAGCATGCGTCGGGAGCTCTGGCTGATCTGCGCCATGGTCACGCCTTTGGCGAAGTTCTGCTCGGTGTACAGATGACCGAGGCGGCGGATGCCTTCGGCGGCATCCGGCAGGCAGGCGCTGGCGAACCGCCAGGAACCCACCGAGGCGCCGATCAGCGAACGCTCCCGGGGCGCCGCCGGCAGCCATTCGCCAAACAGCGCCAGGTCCAGACCCTGAATCCCCAGCGCTTTCGGGCCACCGGCGGCGCCCGGCAACGTGCCCACATCGGCAGCGTTCAAGCCGTTGGCACGGATGCGCGCCAGAGCGCGCGGGCCGGCCTTGAGGGTCAGGGAAGGGAACTTGATGTGGATAGCGGTCATACCGGTCTCGATGTCTGGCAAGCAGGGATTATAAGCACCTCTTGGGCTGCGATTGTCCCCGATCAATGCAGGGGCTGCCGAAGGCTGCGATGCTTTGATCTTTGGCTGCGTCATGCACGCAAAAAATCCAAATCAAAAGATCGTCCGATCGCGGCCCGAGCCTTCGGCAGCTCCGGCTTATGCGTAAGCTATTCCCAATGATGGCAATTCAGTTTCAGTTAAGTTCGAATCGCTAAGGTCGCGCCGTCGGCAACACATAAGAAAATACGGAGCCACCCCATGAAAATCCTGACTGCCCTGTTCACCGCGTCCCTCATCTGCCTGACCGCCAGCCTCGCTCATGCCCGCGACCTGGGCCCCGACGAAACCCTGAGACTGCACGACGCTGGTACCATTGTGTCTTTCGAGAAGCTCAACGCCACCGCTCTGGCCAAACACCCCGGCTCGACCATCACCGGCACCGAGCTTGCAGAAGAGTACGGCAAGTACAAATACCAGATGGAACTGCGCGACCCGCAAGGCATTGAGTGGGATATGGAATTGGATGCGGTCAGCGGGCAGGTTCTCAGGGATCATCAGGATACGTAATGAAGGTGCTTTCATTTTCAAGCATGGCGCTGGTGCTTCTGGCTTTTTGCTCGGTGGCCGTGGCCCGCGACCTGGATCAGGACGAAGCCCTGCGCCTGCGCCAACAGGGCGTGATCCTGCCGCTGGAGCAGCTCTTGCAGCAAGCGCTGGACCGCTATCCCGGGGCCAAGTTGCTGGAAGCCGAGCTTGAAGAAAAACACGACGTCTATGTTTATGAAGTCGAGCTGCTGACCGCCGAAGGCGTGGTGCGCGAGCTGGACGTCGATGCCACCACCGGCCACGTGCTGAAAGACAAGGAAGATTGATCGATGCGTTTGCTCCTGGTGGAAGACCACGTGCCGCTGGCCGACGAATTGATGGCCGGCCTCAATCGGCAAGGCTACGCCGTGGACTGGCTGGCCGACGGCCGCGATGCGGTGTACCAGGGCAGCAGCGAGCCTTATGACCTGATCATCCTCGACCTCGGCCTGCCGGGTTTGCCGGGGCTTGAGGTGCTGGCGCAGTGGCGGGCCGGTGGCCTGGCCACGCCGGTGCTGATTCTCACCGCACGCGGTTCCTGGGCCGAGCGGATCGAAGGCCTCAAGGCCGGCGCCGACGATTACCTGAGCAAACCCTTCCACCCGGAAGAACTGCACCTGCGCATTCAGGCCTTGTTGCGCCGCTCCCACGGCCAGGCCAATCAGCCGACACTCAAGGCCGCCGGGCTGCACCTGGATGAAGGTCGCCAGTGCGTGACCCGCGACGGCGCCGACATCCAGCTCACCGCCGCCGAATTTCGCCTGCTGCGCTATTTCATGCTGCACCCCGAACAGATCCTTTCCAAAAGCCACCTCGCCGAACACCTCTACGACGGTGAAACCGAGCGCGACTCCAACGTGCTAGAAGTCCACGTCAATCACCTGCGCCGCAAGCTCGGCCGCAGCGTGATCGAAACCCGTCGCGGTCAGGGTTACCTGTTCGGCGGGCAAGCCCAGTGAGGTCGATCCAGCGTCGCTTGAGCCTGGGCCTGATCAGCGTGATGGTGATCGTCGGCCTGGTGCTGGCGCAAACCAGCCTGTGGCTGTTCGAAATGGGTTTGCAGCGCTACCTCGAAGCCGGGTTGCGCAACGACAGTGAAAACCTGCTGGTGGCGCTGGTGCGTGGCCCGCAGGGGTTGCAGCTGGATGAGCGCCATCTGTCGCCGGCCTATCAGCGCCCGTTTTCCGGGCACTATTTTCGTATCGACTTTGCCGACAGCCATTGGCGCTCCCGCTCGTTATGGGATCAGGACCTGCCGCGGCTCGAACACCCGGGCCTGAACAGCAACCTGCAACTGGGGCCGGAAGGGCAGCAGTTGCTGGTGCTGCGTTCGGACTACCGGCGGCTGGGCCAGGCGATTTCCATCAGCGTCGCTCAGGACTACACGCCGGTGCGCGAGAGTTTCTGTCGCATGCAACAAGTCGGTCTCGGGTTGGGGCTGGCGGGGCTGTTGCTGATTTTGCTGTTGCAACGGATCACCGTGCGCCGCGCCTTGCGCCCGCTGGAAAAGGCCCGCGAGCAAATCGCCCAGTTGCAGCAGGGCCAGCGTTCGCAACTCGACGAAGCCGTGCCGGTGGAGCTGGAACCGCTGGTGGCGCAGATCAACCATTTGCTGGCCCACACCGAAGACAGCCTCAAGCGCTCGCGCAATGCCTTGGGCAACTTGGGGCATGCGTTGAAAACCCCGTTGGCGGTGTTGTTGAGCCTGGCTTCCAGCGAGAAGCTCGATGCGCACCCGCAGCTGCGCAAGGTGATTCAAGCGCAACTGGAGCAGGTCCAGCAGCGACTCAATCGCGAACTCAACCGCGCCCGGTTGTCCGGCGATGCGCTGCCGGGTGCGTTGTTTGATTGCGATGCCGAGCTGCCGGGGTTACTGGCCACGCTGAGCATGATTCACGGTGAACACCTCGACCTGAGCTACCGCGCACCGGCCGGTTTGCAACTGCCGTGGGATCGCGAAGATCTGCTGGAGTTGCTGGGCAACCTGCTGGACAACGCCTGCAAATGGGCGGATGCCGAGGTTCGGTTAAGCGTGGTTGAAACGGCTGAAAGTTTTCAGTTGAGCGTGGAAGACGATGGGCCGGGGATTCCCGAAGACCAGCGTGACCAGGTGTTCAGCCGCGGTACACGGCTTGATGAACAGACCGATGGGCATGGATTGGGATTGGGCATCGTGCGCGACATCGTCGACACGTGGGGCGGGGTGTTGAGGCTGGAGGAAAGCGAGTGGGGCGGGTTGAAAGTGATGATCGAACTGCCCAAACGCTGACACAGAGCGGAAGCCAACCCATAACCCTGTGGGAGCGCAATCCGTTAAATATCGGCAATAGCCGTTCGCTTTGACAAGGGGACGATGCTGCGGCACAGTGCGCGCCCTCTAATAAAACCCTCTCTTCAATCCGCTGGCGGCGCTTGTGCGCACTGCCGGACGGACTCTTTCCGCTTGCCTTGAGGTAACGATGATTAATGCAGTAATTGCCGCGGTCGGCATCATGCTGATACTCAGCCTGTCCCGCGTGCATGTGGTAATCGCGCTGATTGTGGGCGCGCTGGTCGGTGGTTTGACCGGTGGCCTGGGGATCGATGCGACCCTCAAAGCCTTCAACAGCGGCCTCGGCGGCGGGGCGACAGTGGCGTTGTCCTACGCCTTGCTCGGCGCGTTCGCCGTGGCCATCGCCAAGTCCGGCCTGGCCCACGCCCTGGCGGACAAAGCCCTGGCCATGGTCGATCGCCAGCACACCAACGGCGGCGGCAATGTCAAATGGCTGCTGATCGGCCTGCTCTGGGTGGTGGCCATCGCCTCGCAGAACATTTTGCCGATTCATATCGCGTTTATCCCGTTGCTGGTGCCGCCTCTTTTATATGTGCTGACCAAACTGCAACTGGACCGGCGGTTGATCGCCTGCGTGATGACCTTCGGGCTGATCACGCCGTACATGTTCCTGCCGGTGGGCTTCGGCAACATCTTCCTCAATGAAATCCTGTTGGCCAACGTCGCCCGTAGCGGGGTGGACATCAGTGGCATCAACGTCACCCATGCCATGGGCATTCCGGCGCTGGGCATGGTGTTTGGCCTCGCGGCAGCCTTCATCAGCTACCGCAAGAAGCGCGTTTACGACCTGGAAAAGATCGAGCAAGTCGAACAGGTCGCGGTGCAGTACAACCCCTTGAGCCTGATGGTCGCCGGTCTGGCGATTATCGTGGCGTTCATTATTCAGCTGTTGCTGGACTCGATGATTATCGGGGCGCTGGTGGGCTTTCTGATCTTTTCGGCGTCGGGCATCGTCAAGTGGCGTGAAACCGACGACCTGTTCACCGAAGGCATGAAGATGATGGCGATGATCGGCTTCATCATGATCGCCGCATCCGGTTTTGCTGAAGTGATGAAAGCCACCGGTCATGTGCAGACACTGGTGGAGTCCTCGGCCTCGTGGATCGACCACAGCAAAGGCATCGGGGCGCTGTTGATGCTGCTGGTGGGCCTGTTGGTGACCATGGGCATCGGCTCGTCGTTTTCCACCGTACCGATTCTGGCGGCGATTTTCGTGCCGTTGTGCGTGCAACTGGGCTTCAGCCCGATCGCCATCGTGTGCATCGTCGGCACGGCCGGCGCGCTGGGCGATGCCGGTTCACCGGCGTCGGACTCGACCCTGGGCCCGACCTCCGGTCTGAACATCGACGGCCAGCATCACCACATCTGGGACACCGTGGTCCCGACCTTCCTGCACTACAACCTGCCGTTGCTGGCGTTCGGTTGGGTGGCGGCGATGGTTCTGTAACCACTCTACCTTGTGGGACCGCGTTCAACTTTTGATCTGGCGTGCCGTTATAGCCTTTAACCACGCCAATAAAATCAAAAGAGTGAACGTCATGCGCATGAGCCTGAAGGCCAAAGTCCTGTCCCTTGCCGTCCTCCCGGTGTTGCTCTTTGCGCTGGTCATCAGCCTGACCACGCTGTTCATTCTGCAGGAACAGGCCCGCAAGGAAGTCGAGGAAACCCGTCAGCGCCTGCTCAGCGATGCCAAGGCAACCCTGCAAAGCTACGTTGCCGTGGCCATGACCGCGATCAAACCGCTCTACGACGCGGCCGCTCCCGGCGATGACGCGGCGCGGGCGCAGGTGATCAAGTTGCTGTCGAGTATCACCTACGGCAAGGACGGCTACTTCTTCGGCTACGACTCCAACACCGTGCGCCTGTTCAAGGCCAACAGCCCCGAAGGCGTGGGCCAGAGCTTCAAGGACAACCGCGACCCGAACGGCATCTACGTTAACCGCGACCTGGTGAAAGTCGCCAAGGACGGGACCCACTACCTGCAATACAGCTCGCCACTGCCTGGTAATACCCAAGTACAGGTGCCCAAGCTCGGCTACACCGAATATCTGTCGAAGTGGGACATGGCGGTCGGCACCTCGGTCAACCTCGACGGCATTGAAGCGCAAGTGGCGCTGGTCGAGATCAAGGTCCAGGAACGCATGCAAGGCGTGGTGCTGAGCATTGTCGGGATTGCCGTGCTGGTGCTGTTGGTGATCGCCGCGGCCGGGATGCTGCTGGCCAATACCATTCTGCGTCCGCTGAACCTGATGAAAGCCAACCTCGACGACATCGCGGCGGGCGAGGGCGACCTGACCCGGCGCCTGACCATCACCAGCCAGGATGAACTCGGCGAACTGGCCGGCTCGTTCAACCGTTTCGTCGACAAGATCCACAGCCTGGTGCGGCAGATCACCGAAATGACCTCGCAACTGACCGGGCTGGTGAATCAGGTTTCCGATCAGGCCCAACGCTCGGATCAGGCCATGGAGCGCCAGCGTCACGAGACCGATCAGGTGGCCACGGCGATCAACCAAATGTCGGCGGCGGCCCAGGAAGTGGCCAAGAGCGCGCAAAACGCCGCGGTCGCTGCCCAGCAGACCGACGAAGAAGGCCAGGCCGCCAAGCGCGTGGTGGCCGGCAGCATCGTGAAGATTCATGCACTGGTGAACGACATTCGCAGCAGCGGCGTGTCCCTCGACAGCCTGCAGAAAGACGTGTCGTCGATTGTCAGCGTGCTCGGGGTGATCCGTTCGATTGCCGAGCAGACCAACCTGCTGGCGCTCAACGCCGCCATTGAAGCGGCCCGCGCCGGTGAGGCCGGACGTGGTTTTGCGGTGGTCGCCGACGAAGTGCGGGCGCTGGCCAGTCGCACGCAAATCAGCACCCAGGAAATCCAGGGCATGATCGACCGCTTGCAGGCCGGCACCCAATCGGCGGTCGAGTCCATGCGCCGCTCCAGCGAGGCCGGCGACGGCACGTCGGCCCAGGCCAACGAGGCCGGGGCGTCGCTGGACGCCATGGCCCAGTTGATCGGCACCATCAACTCGATGAACGCGCAGATTGCCAGCGCCGCCGAAGAGCAAACCGCCGTGGCCGAAGAGATCAACCGCAGCGTGCACCAGATCGCCGTGGCGGTAGACAGCGTCGCCGACGAGACCCAGCGCGGTGCGCAAACCTCGCGCAGCCTGGCCGATCTCGGTCAGCGCCTGGGGCAATTGGTCGGGCAATTCCGTATTTGATTGATGTCGCTGAGAGCGTTTTGCGATCTGCAGCAGCTGCCGAGCCCGCGAGGCTGCTGCTACGGGGGAGCCACATCGCGACTACCCTCAATAGTAAGCAAACTCCGTCCAGGCATCTGTTTGAACCGGTTTCCGCAACGGGCGGTCATTTGCTTCAGGTGCCGCGCACCCGCGGCACCCGGACGACCCTAACCATGGAGTCAGACTCATGAACGACGGTACCTGCGACTGCCCGAAATGCTCCTGCAAACTGGGCGATCACCCCATCGTGCGTCACGGCAAGCACTATTGCTGCGAAGGCTGCGCCAAACATCACGAACACGGCGAAGAATGTTCCACCAAAGGCTGCAAGTGCGCTAAGCACTGACCGCTCATCCAAAAAAAGTGGAGCCGCTGCGGCTCCACTTTCAGTTCGAATATTCACCCTCCCGTTCAACGTTCAACTCGTCGGCCGCCAGGTCACGTTCTCGACGCCGAATTTTTCCGCCACAGGTTTGCTGGTCTTTTGCACCCGCTCACGGCCAAAACGAGGGATCCGGCCTACGCCGGCATCGCAACTGGCCCAGTGCCAGGCTTCTGCGTTGTCCATTTTGTCCTGGCGGATGATGAAAGACTTGGGCTTGCCATGAAGTGTGTATTCAATGACGAAAAGCTTTGCGTTGTTCATAAAGCCTGTATTCCTCCCTGTTGTTATAGAAGGATCGTGAGGCGCGCGAAAAATTCCGTCGGATTGTCAGTCGGTTACAGCGACTGGCGACACGTCGCACGCCTCGCTACCATGGAGCCTTTCCGTCCCCTAATGATCCTAGCCTATGGCCAAGGCCGCCCCCCCTGATTTAAGCGATACCGATGTGCCCGTGCAACCGCTGGCGCGTACTTACCCACGTGGGTTGTATATCGAGCCTCACGAACATGCGTGGGGCCAGTTGCTGTACGCGATGAGCGGCGTGATGTGGGTCGAGACGCCCAATGAAGCACTGGTGGTGCCGCCGCAACGGGCGGTCTGGCTGCCGCCGGGTGTGCCGCACGGGATTCGCGTGGTCTCTGACTTGCAGATGCGCAACATCTACCTGCGGCCGTCATTGGCGGCGACACTGGACGACAGTGTGCAAGTGATTGAAGTCGGCGGCTTGCTGCGCGAACTGATCGTCGGGTTGGTGGAGCAGGGCGACGACGGTGCCCCGGATTACTACGACGCGCTGGTCGGCCTGGCCTTGCTGGAGCTCAAGCGCGCCCGGCGCTCATTGCTGAAAATACCGCTACCGGACGATTCCGACCGGCGGCTGATGAACCTGTGCCAGGCGGTCATGGCCTCACCGTCGCTGGACATTCCCTTCGAGCAGCACGCCGAAAATGCCGGTGCCAGCGTGCGTACCCTGGCGCGGTTGTTCAAGGACGGTTTGGGCATGGGCTTCGCCGAATGGCGGCGGCAGGTGCAACTGGCGACCGCGGCGGCCGAATTGATTCAGGGCGTACCGGTCAGTGCGATAGCCCGGGAACTGGGTTATTCGCCGAGCAGCTTCAGCGACATGTTCCGCCGGGAACTGGGTGTCGCGCCTTCGCAGTTTTGCGTGAGCCAGCAACGGGGCGGCGCTGCGTAAAAAGCGCTTTGGCCGACATTCAGAAGTACTTGGCCGACGTCCGTGGCGACCTCTCTCTAGACTCTGCGCATACCCTCTTATGCCACGGAGTCTGTCATGAACTACCTTATCTCGTTGGGTATCGGTCTGGGCGTCGGCCTGCTCTATGGCGCGCTGGATTTTCGTTCCCCCGCACCGCCGGCCATCGCGCTGGTGGGCCTGCTGGGCATGCTTGCCGGTGAGCAGTTGTGGCCCTTGGGTCGGCAACTGGTGGCGGGCTGGATCTCCTGAAACCTCTTATCCATTTGGTGGAAATGCCCATGAAAGCACTGCAATTCGACAAAACCGGCGACCTCTCGGCCCTGCGCTACGTTGAGGTGCCCACCCCCGTTCCCGGCGCTGACGAAGTGCTGGTCCAGATCAAGGCGGCGGGCCTCAATCCCAGCGATGTGAAAAACGTACTGGGGCGCTTTCCCTACACCACATTGCCGCGGATTCCCGGGCGTGATTTCGCCGGTATCGTCGTCGAAGGCCCGCAGGCGCTGATCGGCCAGGAAGTCTGGGGCACCGGCCGGGAGCTGGGCTTCTTTGCCGACGGTTCCCACGCGCAATTCGTCAAACTGCCGGCCAATGGCGTGGCGCTGAAGCCGACGCATCTGAGCTTTGCCCAGGCTGCCAGCCTCGGTGTGCCGTACACCACGGCGTGGGATGCGCTGGAGCGCAGTCTTGTCACGACCGGAACGCGGTTGTTGGTGATCGGCGGCGGGGCGGTGGGCAGCGCAGCATTGGCGCTGGCCAAAGTCCGGGGCGCCCAAGTGCTGGCGGCGGCGCGGCGGCCGGAGCAGGTCAAGGATTTGCAGGCTCAGGGTTATCAGACGCTGCAACTGGATAAGCCTGAGGACCTGGGCGCACAGGTCAACGCCGTGTATGCCGGCGGTGCCGACGTGATCTTCGACACCACCGGTTTCTGGCTACCGGCCTCGGTCCCGGCGCTGGCCGCGTTCGGTCGCATCGCAATCATCGCCGCGCCGGCGGATGGGCATGTGCAATTGCCGGCCCTGGCGCTGTATCGCAAGGGCGGTTCGGTGGTAGGGATCAATTCGTTGCTGTACGGGGTTCAGGCGTGTGCGGCGATGCTCGAACAGTTCGGAAGCTTTTTCGATCAGGGCCTGTTGCCGTTGCCGGAAGGGCTAGTTGAATCGCCGTTGGCCGAGGGGCTGGAACGGTATGCCGAGGTGAATCAGGGCAGTGGCGACAAGGTGATTTTGTTGCCGTAAAGAGCTTCGCGGGCAAGCCTCGCTCCTACAGGTTGGTGTCGATTTCGAACCGTAGGAGCGAGGCTTGCCCGCGAAAGCGTCCTCAAGCCGAACTCAAACCTCAGGCACGCCTTTCTCCCAAGCCGACCAATTCTTTAAAATCTCCTGCACCAACGGATTCCCCGTGCGGTACAGGTTCTCCAGTGCCGGCACAAACCCGCCCTGATCGGCGTATTTGAGCAGGTTATCCACCTCGCTCTGGCCCGGCGCGGGCCGGTCGAAGTCGGAACCGGCGCGTACCACCGCCAAACGGCGGACATCCACCAGACCTTCGCGACTGGCCCGCAACAGTGCCTCGTAGGTGGAGTTGTCTTCCTGCTGAGTGGTGCAGTAGACACCTTCGTTGTTGGTCAGCAATTTTGTCCAGACTTCCGCCCGCTCACTCAAGCGCGTCCCGGAAAACCAGGTATTGCCCGCCAGCGTGTCGCACTGCGTCACCACCGGCGGCTGATTGGCCGGGGCCGACGGATACTTCAAGCGCCACGCCGCCGACTCCTTGCTCTCGCTCAGCTCGACCTTGTGGCTCAGGGCGAAGGCCTTGGCCTGCAGCTTTGGGTTGAGTTCGAAGACTTCGGTCTTGTAATCCAGCGGTGGTTTTTCGTTCGGGCCTTTGGTGTTGATGCCCAGGTAACCGGTCGGCCAGTCTTTCGGCGCGTCCCGGGAGTCCAGTTCCCACTGGGTGCCGAACTCCACCAGGTAGTGCGCCCACGCGGTGGTGCCGATGGTCCCGTGTTTCGGGCTGATGCCGGCAATCCCGGCGATCAGGAAGTAACTTTTGCGCAGGTCGAATTTTGGCGACAGCGCCAGGGCCAGGGTTGAGGCCGCCGCATTGGTCTGGCCCATGCCGGTGACCATCAGGCATACCTGTTCGATGTTGCAGCGAATGTTCGGGTACTCGGCGGAGAGGCCCGGTACTCGCACTTCCTGCTTGAGTTCCAGGCGATCGATCCAGTTCTGCGCCTCGGGAGCGAACATGGTGATCAGCATCACTTTCGGCTGGATCGGCGCTTCTACCGCCCAGGCAGAGGAAGAGAGCAGGGTGCTTGCCGCAAAACCGACAGACAGGGAAAGACGCGTCATTGCTTTCATAAAACCTCCTGATTCAAATGAGCCTTAAAACTGATAGCCGACACCGGCGTAGTAACCCCAGCCGTTGGAACGGGCGCGGAAGTCGCCGTCGCCGAAATTCAACTCACTGCCGTCCTCCCAGTTGCCGCCGTTGTGGAAGTAACGGCCGACCAGGGTGAAACGCAAGTGGGTGAAGGCGTAGAGCAACACGTTGGTGGCCACGGTGGCATTGGCGGTGCGGGCCGGGTTGTCCTTGTGCAGATCGGAGCCGAAGTCGAAGTTGGTGAAACCGATGTAGGTCAACGAAGCGCCGTTGCTGAAACTGCTGATGGGCACGATGTATTTGAGCTGGGCACGGTAGCCGTCCCACGAATACTCGTTACTGGCGCCGTAGTTTTCCCACTGGTAGCGACCGTAGAAGTTGGCCGACAGGTTGACCCGCGAATGGGTGTCGATGTCGGTGCCGAGGCCGCTGTACAGCGTGTTGGCGCGGTTGGCGCGGTTGCTGCCGTGGTCGTAGATCCAGTCGAACGCCACGTACCATTCCTTGAACGGCCCGACGGCCAGGCTGCGGCCGGAGAGGTAGTCGATGGAAATCCGCGGTTCGTGCTCCATGAACACTGGCGAGCCGTGGTCCCATACGCCTTTGTCATGGCTGTTGCCGATGTCGAAGATCTTCGGAATGTCGATGTAGCCGTACAACTCGAACGGCCCCTTGCGGCCGAAGTACTCGTATTCCAAGTAGATGTCGTCGGCCGGTTGCGGGCCGAAACTGATGTCCTTGCTGCCGATGACGGTCAGGTCCTGATTGAACCAGTCCGACAGGTACGCGCCTTTTTTTGGTGGGTTGGCTTCAGGACTGAGGGCTTCGCCCTGGGCGGACTCTTCGGTGGTGGCCGGTTGGGCCAGCGCGGAGCTGCTGAGTAGTCCTGTAACGCTGGCCAACAGCAAGGAAACAGCAAACGTGCGCGAGCAAGTCACGCGACTGGGGGTGCAATGCATTAAAAGTCCCTTTTCGTGCGGATCGAAGCCCCGGTGGTGCGGGCTTGTGCGGTTTAAGTGGCGAACAGGCCGGTATCGGCGGCTCGCAAACGTTTGCATAAGCTATACCAATTTTCGCAATGCGCTGAAAAGCCGGAGGAATTGGCGGTTTTGCTGTCCTTTTGGTCAAGGATTTCGAGGGGCGGGGGAAAGGCGGGGGAGCTGAATGCACCAAAGTGAGTTTCGCTGCACAAAGATCGTTCTTACGCGGCTTCTGCCAAATGGGGTTGCTGTAGAATCCTCGCCATTGACTTCACAAGGTGCATCCCATGAGCGAGCCGATACGTCTGACCCAATACAGCCACGGCGCAGGTTGCGGCTGCAAGATTTCGCCCCAGGTGCTGGAGGTGATTCTGGCCGGCAGCGGGGCGCAGAACCTGGACCCGAAACTCTGGGTTGGCAACGCCTCGCGCGATGACGCGGCGGTGTATGCCATCGATGAAGAGCGCGGCGTGGTGTCGACCACTGACTTCTTTATGCCGATCGTCGACGATCCGTTCGATTTCGGCCGTATCGCCGCCACCAACGCCATCAGCGACATTTACGCCATGGGCGGCGATCCGTTGATGGCGATTGCGATCCTCGGCTGGCCGGTCAATGTGCTGGCGCCGGAGATTGCCCGGGAAGTGATTCGCGGCGGGCGGTCGGTCTGCGATGAAGCGGGAATCCCCCTGGCCGGCGGCCATTCCATCGACGCACCTGAGCCGATCTTCGGCCTGGCCGTGACCGGACTGGTGGAAAAGCGCCACATGAAGCGCAACGACACTGCCACCGCCGGATGCCTGCTCTATCTCACCAAACCCTTGGGCATCGGCATCCTCACCACCGCCGAGAAAAAGGGCAAGTTGCGCAATGCCGACATCGGCCTGGCCCGCGACTGGATGTGCACCCTGAACAAACCCGGAAGCCGTTTTGGCAAGCTCGATGGCGTGACCGCAATGACTGACGTCACCGGTTTCGGCCTGCTCGGGCATCTGGTGGAAATGGCCGACGGCAGCAACGTGACCGCCCGCATCGGCTATGACCGTGTGCCGCGCCTGCCGGGCGTCGAGTATTACCTCGATCAGGGCTGCGTGCCCGGCGGCACACTGCGCAATTTCGACAGCTACGCCAGCAAGGTCGGTCGGCTCCAGGAGTTGCACAAACGCGTGCTCTGCGACCCGCAGACCAGCGGCGGTTTGCTGATTGCGGTCAAGCCCGAAGGCGACGCAGCGTTCCTGGCGGTGGCGGCCGAACTTGGGCTGGCCCTTCAGCCGATCGGCGAACTGGTTGAGCGACAGACCCACGCGGTTGAGGTGGTTTGATGTCCAGAGACTTCACCGATTACCGCGACATCTTCCTCAACGACCGGCCGATGATGGATGTGCGCGCGCCGATCGAATTCCTCAAGGGCTCATTCCCTGGTGTGGTCAACCTGCCGCTGATGAATGACCACGAGCGGCAACGGGTCGGCACTTGCTACAAGCAACACGGTCAGCAAGCAGCCATCACGCTGGGGCATCAATTGGTGGCCGGCGCGACCAAGGCCGAGCGTATCCAGGCCTGGGCCGATTTTGCCCGGGCGCATCCGGATGGTTATTTGTATTGTTTTCGCGGTGGGCTGCGTTCGCAGATCACCCAGCAGTGGCTCAAGGACGAAGCGGGCATCGACTATCCGCGGGTCGGTGGCGGCTACAAGGCCATGCGCACCTTCTTGCTCGACACGCTCGACCAGGCCGTTGCCCAGTGCGATTTCGTTTTGCTGGGCGGCATGACCGGCACCGGCAAGACCGAGGTGCTCACGCAATTGAGCAACGCGCTGGACCTTGAAGGTCATGCCCATCATCGCGGCTCCAGCTTCGGCAAACGCGCCACCGGCCAACCCTCCAACATCGACTTTGAAAACCGCCTGGCCGTGGACGTGCTGAAAAAGCGTGCCAGCGGTATCGAGCAGTTTGTGCTCGAAGACGAGAGCCGCGCGATCGGCAGTTGTGCGCTGCCGTTGCCGCTGTATCAGGGCATGCAGCAGTTTCCGATGGTCTGGCTGGAAGACAGCCTGGAAGGGCGCGTCGAGCGGATCCTGCGCGATTACGTGGTGGATTTATGCGCCGAGTTCACCGAGGTGTATGGCGATGAAGGCTTCGCGCTGTTTTCCGAGCGGATGTTGGCGAGCCTGAACAATGTCCAGAAACGCCTGGGCGGCGAACGTCATCGGCGGATGCTGACCTTGATGGAGGATGCGCTGGCGGAACAGGCCAATAGCGGCGCGGTGGATTTGCACCGGGGCTGGATCGAAGGGTTGCTGTGTGAGTATTACGACCCGATGTATGTGTTTCAGCGGGAGAAGAAGGGGGCGCGGATCGAGTTTGTCGGGGATCGGGGGGCGGTTCTCGAATATTTGCGGGAGCGGGGTAAGCAGCGGGGGTGATGTTGTTTTTACTGGCCCCTTCGCGAGCCTGCTCGCGATGAGGCCTGGCAGGTGCCCGACCGCTTACGTCGGACAAGTCTCCGGGCCGTTATTGAGCCCTTGCTTATAGAGGTGGCTCTGCAGGCTGGCCTTGCCGTTGTGCCAGGTCAGCGTGAGCACGTACAGCGAGTCATAGTCGCTGGATGCCCAGTCATCGGTGATGCGCTGTTCTGAGCCGACGGCTTCCCCGGCGACCTTGTTGATCAGCTCGGGCAGGTAGCCATGAGACCAGGCGGTATAGATGATCGAGTTGTGATACTTGTCGCGAAGCAGTTCATCGGCCAGGTCGCTGGTGTCGTTGGCCGAAAATTCGATGTTCACCGGCAAGCCGAGCTTGATCGCGCTGGGGCTGATGGTCATCAGGGGGCGAATGTAACTGTAGGAATTATCCAGTTCGCCTTCCTCTACATTGCGCGTCGGGTTGGCGGCAAACACGTAGTTGGCCTTGCCGAATTTTTCCGGCAGCAAGGTGGCCAGGTCGATGGCGCGGTTCAGTCCCTGACAATTGAGCTGACCCAGGCCGCCGGCCGGTTTTTCCGCGTGACGCAAAAACACCAGCGTCTGTGTACCGTCCACCGGTTGGGCGCGGCTTACACTGGACTCCAGTGACAAAAACAACGCGCTGGCCGCCAACAGAGCGGGCAGGAAGATATAAGCGCGATGTTTGAAGCGGTTGGTGAGTTTCAAAGGATTCATCATCGAATAGGTAATCTTCAGCGCATTTGGTTAAGGCCGACAAACCTTGACACCTCAAGTGCCTAGCATAGGGTGTTTGCCATGTCGTTGACCCGGTCCATTTCTAACAGGGCAATGCTCAGAGTCCGCTGAAGCCCTTTTGGTTCGATTCGAGCTTCGATCCGGGCCAGGTGCCTGGCACTTTAGCGGCAACCTTGAACGGATTGGGGGGAAGGTTATCGACAGGATGTTTCGGATTGATGGGCACAGTACACATGTTAGCCCCGTCCCCCTTATGATCTTCACTCCGACTTTCCCGTGGAAGCTCCCGATGACCGATTTGTCTGCATTCCCCATCACTCGAAAATGGCCGGCCCAGTACCCGGAGTGGATCCAGCTCTATTCCTTGCCAACGCCCAATGGCGTCAAGGTTTCGATCATGCTCGAAGAGATCGGGCTGCCCTACGAGCCGCATCGTGTGAGCTTCGACACCCAGGATCAGCTGTCCCCTGAGTTTCTGTCGCTGAACCCCAACAACAAGATTCCGGCGATCCTCGACCCCCACGGCCCGGGCGACCAACCGCTGGCGCTGTTCGAGTCCGGGGCGATTCTGATTTACCTCGCCGACAAGAGCGGGCAACTGCTGGCCCAGGAGTCGGCAGCGCGTTACGAGACCCTTCAGTGGCTGATGTTTCAGATGGGCGGTATCGGGCCGATGTTCGGCCAGCTCGGCTTTTTCAACAAATTCGCCGGCAAGGACTACGAAGACAAGCGTCCCCGTGATCGTTACGTCGACGAAAGCAAGCGCTTGCTCAAGGTCCTCGATGGCCGTCTGCAAGGGCGCGACTGGATCATGGGCGAGCGCTACACCATTGCCGACATCGCGACTTTTCCGTGGGTGCGTAACCTGATCGGCTTCTACGAGGCCGGTGATCTGGTCGGCATACAGAATTTCCCCAATGTCACTCGCGTGCTGGAGCGTTTCCTGGCAAGGCCGGCGGTGATTCGTGGGCTGGAAATCCCCAAGCAATCCCTTTGAATCCCTCATCACCAAGGCAGGCAATGAGCTCATTCGATTTCAAGCAAGTAGATGTCTTCAGCCACGTCGTGCTCAAGGGCAACGCGCTGGCGGTGGTGTTCGGCGCAGACAAGCTCAGCGATGAACGCATGGCGGCGTTCGCGAACTGGACCAACCTCAGCGAAACCACTTTCGTGCTCGAACCTCGAGACCCCCGGGCCGACTATCGGGTACGCATCTTCACCACCCTGCAAGAGTTGCCGTTCGCCGGTCATCCGACGCTGGGCACCTGCCATGCCTGGCTCGAGGCCGGTGGGGTGCCCAAAGGCGAGGAGATCATTCAGGAATGCGGTGCCGGGTTGGTGCGAGTGCGTCGGCAGGGGGCGGAGCTGGCGTTTCTCGCGCCACCGTTGCTCAGGTCCGGCCCGGTGGACGCCGGGCTGGTCGAGCGTGTACGGCTGGGCCTCGGATTGGCGCCGGGAGCGATTGTGCGCACGCAATGGGTCGACAACGGTGCCGGTTGGCTGGCGGTGATGGTCGAGGACCGCCAGCAGATTCTGGACTTGCAGCCGGATCATGCACAGATGCTCGGCCTCGCCGTCGGTGTCATCGCGCCATGGCACCCCGAGCGCGATGGTGCTGAGGCGCAGTTCGAAGTGCGTGCATTCATCTCCGGCGACGGCATGCCGGAAGACCCGGCCACCGGCAGCCTGAACGCCGGAATCGCTCAATGGTTGCTCAGCGAAGGGCTGGCCCCGGCATCTTATGTCGTCAGTCAGGGCCTGACCATGGGCCGCGCCGGGCGGATTCGGGTGGAGCAGGTGGGAGATGAGATTTGGATTGGTGGTGCTGTCGTGACGTGCATTGCCGGAACGCTGACGATCTAACCTGTGAGAGCAGGCGGTATTCGATGCGGGCGATTGTTGCCGTCGCGGTAACGTTGTCTTGAGCGATCGAGGTTTGTGTCCCGCACCTTGCAGGGCATAAGCTCTGCGCCCTACGAATTTCGTCTCTTCAGGAAGGTCCATGTCCAGTCAGTTCCCCGAAGCACGTCCACGCCGTCTGCGCCGCAATGCGAGCCTGCGCAGCCTGTTCCAGGAAACCGAGTTCAGCTTGAATGACCTGGTGCTGCCGATTTTCGTCGAGGAAGAGATCGACGATTTCGTGCCGATCAAGAGCATGCCCGGGGTGATGCGCATTCCCGAGTCGAAACTGGCCGGCGAGATTGAGCGTTACGCCCGGGCCGGGATCAAGTCGGTGATGACCTTCGGCGTGTCTCATCATCTGGACAGCAACGGCAGCGACACCTGGAACGATAACGGCCTGGTGTCGCGCATGTCGCGCATCGCCAAAAACGCCGTGCCGGAAATGATCGTGATGTCCGACACCTGTTTTTGTGAGTACACCGACCACGGCCATTGCGGCGTGTTGCACCAGCACGAAGTCGATAACGACCAGACCCTGATCAACCTCGGCAAACAAGCCGTGGCCGCCGCCCGGGCCGGCGCCGATGTGATCGCGCCGTCGGCGGCGATGGACGGGCAGGTCCAGGCGATTCGCCGGGCGCTCGATGCGGCGGGTTTCAGCCAGACGGCGATCATGGCCTATTCGACCAAATTCGCCTCGGCGCTTTATGGCCCGTTCCGCGAAGCCGGCGGCAGTGCGCTCAAGGGTGACCGCAAAAGCTATCAGATGAACCCGATGAACCGTCGTGAAGCGGTGCGTGAGTCGTTGCTGGACGAACAGGAAGGCGCCGACGCGCTGATGGTCAAGCCGGCCGGCGCGTACCTGGACATCATCCGCGACATCCGCGAAGCCTCGCGTCTGCCGTTGTCGGCGTATCAGGTGAGCGGTGAATACGCGATGATCAAATTCGCCGCCCAGGCTGGGGCGATCGATGAAGATCGCGTCGTGCGTGAGAGTCTGGGGGCGATCAAAAGGGCGGGGGCGGATTTGATCTTCACCTACTTCGCAATGGACCTGGCCCTGGCCGGGATCTAACAAATCAAAAGATCTTCAGGTGATATAAGGCCGTATCCCATGATCGCGGAAATACCGTTCGATCACCTTCGGATCGGCGCTGTAATCGGCGATCGCCACATAGGTATCGGGGCGCAGCAGGTAAAACCCGTTGCGCGCCAGTCCCACGGTTTCAAACACCGGTCGCCAGTCGAACACCTGCAACGGCAGGTGATGCGCGCTGCACCAGGCGATCATCTCGTCGCTGGTTTCGCCATACACATGCACCTGCCAGGTCAGGTATTTCAGCGATTCGAAGTTGTCCCCTTCATCGTCGTGGGCCCAGGGCAGGCGATCACCGCCGTGAATATGGCCGGTAACGCCCTCACTCAACGGCATGCCGCGATAGTTGAGGGTGGTCTGTGACACCGTGCGAAACAGGAACTCCCGGACGGCCTCGAACGAGATCATTTTCGGGATCAAAAAGGGCGCCACGCGCATGCGCATTACGTCGGCAATTGGCCCATCGGCCGTGACAAAATTGAACACCCGATCAGTGGTGGCCACCAGGCGCTGGGCAAAGGCGATGCGTTCGGTTTCATAACTGTCGAGCAGTTTGGCCGTGGCGCTGCCGCTTAACACCGCCGCGAGCTTCCAGGCCAGATTGATCGCGTCGCCAATCCCGGTGTTCATGCCCTGGCCACCCGCCGGGCTGTGGACATGGGCGGCGTCACCCAACAGAAACGCGCGTCCGGTACGAAAGTGATCCGCTACCCGGTGATGCACGCGGTAGGTCGAGAACCAGTTCACCTGATCGATCTGCACCTTTAAATTCTCGATGGCCCGCCTGCTGACGTCTGCAAACTGGAGGGTTTCGGCGCGCTCGGCGCGTTCGTCGCGAACCGTGCCGATCAGTCGGGCGCGACCTTCGCTGGACAAAGGAAAAATGGCGAGAAAGTCGGCTTCGTCGAGGTCCACATGCAATTCACCGTTGAACGTCGGGCCGCGGGCCTGCACATCCGCCACGTAGAAAATCTGTTGGTAGGTGCCCCCCGGAAAATCGGTGTCCAGGGATTTGCGCACGATCGAGCGGGCGCCGTCGCAGCCAGCGAGGTAGCAGGCCTGGCAGGTTTGCTGCTGGCCATCGGGCAAGCGCAGCGTTGCGGTGATGCCATCGCCAGTTTCCTCGAAACTGTGCAATTCGGTGTTGCGCTCCACCGTAATGCCAAAGGTCTCCAGGCGTTCGATCAGCAGTTGTTCATGCTCGTCTTGCGGATAGATTTCCAGGAACGCATAGGGCGTCAACCCCTCGCCGATGGCGCTCAGCGGCAGGTGTGCGACCGGTTCGCCCTCGACCCAGAAATTCGCGGCGCACACTTTATGGCCGTTCTGCACCACGGCGTCGCTGAGGTCGAGCTGGCGATACAGCTCCAGCGTTCGGGCCTGTACTGCCAACGCGCGTGAGGTAGTACCGGGGGCCGAGGTCTTGTCGATAATCCGCACCCCAATCCCCAGCTTGCTCAGCCACAGTGCCAGGACCAGCCCGGTCGGGCCGGCGCCGATGATCAGCACGTCGCTACGGTTCATGAGCCTGTCCTCCTCGGTGTGTGGATCAAGTATGGTTCAACCGGGGGGCACTCGCAGGCTCGACAGCTGCTACGGCGAACGAGTTGCTACGGAACAGGGAGAGGGCGGGATAGTCATAGCCTGCGCCATGCCATTGATCGTATGGTTAACCCGGCTCAACGGATTTGATGGAGCACCATGCAAGCCAATCGATTGATCATGAGCGTGGCCGCGCTGTTGGTACTGGCCGGTTGCGGCACTCAGCGCCCTCAGGAACCGCCGGCCCGCAAGCCTGCCGAGGTCAAGGCCGAGATCGTCAGCCTGCTGCCGGCCAAAACGGTCGACCGTCAGGGCTGGGCCACGGACATCTACGCAGCATTTGCCGCGCAAAAGATTTCGCCGACCACGCAAAACCTGTGTTCGGTACTCGCGGTCGCTGAGCAGGAGTCGACGTTTCAGGCTGACCCGCTGGTGCCAGGCCTGGGCAAGATCGCCCGGGATGAAATCGACCGCCGCGCCGATAAGGCCCACATCCCCGGCTTGCTGGTCAGCGGTGCCTTGCAGGTGCGTTCACCCAACGGCAAAAGCTACAGCGACCGGCTGAATGCCGTGCGCAGCGAAAAAGAGCTCAGCGAGATTTTCGATGACTTCATCGGCATGGTGCCCATGGGCCGGACCTTGTTCGGTGGCTTCAACCCGGTGCACACCGGCGGGCCGATGCAGGTCAGCATCGACTTTGCCGAGCAGCATGTGCGGGATTATCCCTACCCGGTGAACGGCTCGATTCGTCACGAAGTGTTCACCCGTCGCGGTGGCCTGTATTTCGGTATCGCCCACTTGCTCGGCTATCCGGTGAGCTATCAGCAGCCGCTGTATCGCTTCGCCGATTTCAACGCCGGTTGGTACGCCAGCCGCAATGCGGCGTTTCAGAACGCGGTCAGTCGTGCGACGGGTATCCCGCTGGCGCTGGATGGCGACCTGGTGCGCTACGACTCGATCATGCCCGGCACCACGGAACTGGCGGTGCGCACCCTTGGCAAGCAATTGGACATGCGCAACCCGACCATTCGGGATCAACTGGAGGAGGGCAAAAGTCTTCAGTTCGAGGACACCACGCTCTATCAACGCGTCTTCGCTTTGGCCGAACAGGCCGAAGGCCGGCCATTACCCCGGGCGGTGTTGCCGGGGATCGTGCTGCAAAGCCCGAAAATCACCCGAAAACTCACCACGGCGTGGTTTGCCAAGCGGGTCGACGAGCGCTATCAGCGCTGTATGAAGCGCGCGGGAGGGTAACCGGGCAAGCTCGCTCCCACATGGTTCGTGCGCAGTCTTTGGCATCTGCTACAAAGAGAGAGTCGCAGAGGAGATTTAGTCATGTACCAGCTCTATGGGCATCAGAATTCGGGGGCGGCCGCCATCGAAGCCGCGCTGGAACTGTGCGAGGTTCCTTATCGCTTCATCGACGTTTCATCGTCCCCGCAGGCGCTGCATGCGCTGGAGAAGCTCAACCCGCTGAAGCAGGTTCCCACTCTGCAACTGCCTGATGGCGGCGTTCTTACCGAGAGTGCGGCCATCCTGATTCACCTGGGCCTTACGTTTCCGGAGTCGAATCTGTTGCCGGAAAATCCGATCAAGCGCGATCAGGTGATTCATGGCCTGGTGTATATCGTCAGCAATTGTTACACCGCCATCGGCATCATCGATTACCCCGAACGCTGGCTGGCCGAGGCGGACGAGTCGTCCCGGCAAAACCTCATGGCCGGTGCCCGCCAACGCCTGCATTGGCATTGGGAGGTGTTTGCCGATCAGTTCGCCGGCAAGTTGTACCTGGACGATGGAAAACCGGGCGCGCTGGATATTCTGGCAGCGGTGGTAACGCGGTGGGCGGGCACCCGGGAACACTTGCGCATTGCGCGGCCGGGGTTCTTCGCCTGGCTCGAACGCTTCGACCGCCACCCTGCATTGGCGCCGGTCTTCTCTCGGCATTGGCCATAGGAACACCGCCAAACACATGTTGTGGGGGAGGGGCGGGCTTATCTGTGGCGAGGGAGCTTTTGTGGGGGGGGGGGGAAGCCCCCCCCCACAAAAGCCCCCTCGCACAGTGTGCAATCACTCGCCGCGAATGTACTGCTCCAGCTGCCGAATCAGTTCAGCCTGTTCGGCAATGGCTTCCTTGACCAGGTCGCCGATCGACAGCAAGCCCATCAGCTCACCGTCCTCCACCACCGGCAAATGCCGCAGGCGTTTGTCGGACATGATGCCCATGCAGGTTTCGACGGTTTGATGGGTGTCCACGGTGATCACCGGCGACACCATGATGTCGCTGACCGGTGTGCCGACGGAGGAGCGCCCCTTGAGCACCAGTTTGCGCGCATAGTCCCGCTCACTGATGATGCCGACGACCTTTCCGTCTTTGAGGACCGGTAACGCGCCGACGTTTTTGGCGGCCATCACCATCAGCGCTTCCAGCACCATTTGATGAGGCGCAATGGTGTGGACTGCCTGATTCTGTTGGGCCTTTAACTTGAGCAACTGGGCGACGGTTTTCATGACGGCTTCTCGGGTGTTGTCGTTGTTCTTGAAGAATCGTAGAGACACGCTCACAGAGCAAGGGAGAAAGCGGCAGATAACACGCAAATAGCGTCATTCAGGCTTTTTTTTCATAACCCCCCCCGATTCATCGAGAGAATGTGTCGATTAGCAGGATAGGCTCAGGCCCGGAGGGCGTTCAGTTTTGTCGCGTGTCGACCGGGGAGACCGGGTAACGGGGATTATGGGTTTTTTGGTTAATACCTTGAAATAGAGGGAGGAAAATCGAATAAAGAAATTCGGGTAGGCTCATACCTCTAATAAGTCATGGATGACTCGTCATTATGTTTGATGCTCTAACGGCTGCTGAATCTACGCAGCGTTCACTTCCTGAGTCTATGACTCAGAGTCCGCACATACCTTTTATTGCCAAGTCTATTCCAGACTGGCTATTGAGCACCCGTGCAGAAAATCGCACCGCTTTAAAACAGAATGTTGGACCTGCCATGCCCTGGTATGACATGGCGTCGGCGCAATTACGTGGTGAGATGAAAAGGGCGTTTGAGGACAGTTGGGTATCACAAAACGAAACTGATAGAACCCTGAACAAAATTCAGGAAGTCGAAACGTTCGCAGAACAGCTTTTAATCACTGCGCTGAAAGATAAATACGGCATTACCCTGGATGTCAAAGCGACCTACCTGCGGCTTTACTGCCCCAAGGGCATTGTCGTCGGGTTTGATGTGCGGACGCTGTCACTGCTTGAGGCCTCGCTGCATAACTTCGAAGTTAAAGAAACCCGAGCGGGTTATTTCGACAGGGCGAGCGACTTCATTACGAAGCCTTCCGCTTCCGGGCAATTCGACGTCGTGCCGATCAAACATAAACTGTCTGTCGAGGCCTTTGCAGCGCTGTGTCGTGAACTGGATATCGGGGCTCGATACCAAGCTTACCTGAAGGCATTCATGGGGTTCACCAACCCGGTGGCAAGGGCGGTGTTACAACATAAAGTACAGGCCAGCCAACAGGATGCGTTGCGTGCGGCCAGTGTTCTGGCGCTCATGAAACAAGACATCGATCACGATACTCACCGCATGCTGTTGAATCTGGTTGCGGGGCATCAAGCACTGACTTTGCAGGGCCAACCCATGCACTGTTACGAGTTGAGGATGATGGATACGGCCCTGACAGGCATTGTTCTGATTGCGGCGGACCTCGATAGCAGCCGTCAGATTGAACAAGTCATCGCCTATGTCCCCCATGATCCGGAACATCCGGTCAAACAATACCCCTCCCTGGCCAGCTTCCATAGAGAACTGATCTCACAATTACGCGTGCCTGAGTATCAGCGCTTTTTCAGCCGGTTTGTCCCTCATCAACAGCGAGGCACCTTCTTTTTCCAGCTCAATAACCGGCTTTCAAGCATTCAATGGCATGCATCCTTGCCGTTTGAACAAAAGCCGGCGTGGCGTGAGGAGCCGAATATCAATCCTGATTTGCGGATGACCTATCTGCGAAACAGCGGTGACTTCTGGCCCCGTGACTTTCACCAGAAACTGAACAAGATCCTCAATGACGCTCGGGCGATGGCGGTTCCCACTGGCGATGAAGATGAAAAAACTCGTTGGGCGCGTTGGGATAGTTTTCAAAAGGTCGCCGCAGTCGTTCTTGAAGCGGCCACTTTTGTGGCGACGCTCTTTGTACCGTTACTTGGCGAGCTGATGCTGGCCTATACCGCCTATCAACTGCTTGATGAAACGTTCGAAGGGATTGTCGAGTGGTCAGAGGGACAGAGAAGCGAAGCTGCCGGGCATTTGATCGGTGTGGCTGAAAGCCTGATCCAGTTGGGTGCATTCGCGGCAGGAGGCAAAGTAGTGGGCACCCTGTTGCCGCTCAAGTCGTCGCCCTTTATCGAGGGCATGAGGGTCGTAGAAAAGAGCGATGGCAGGTCGCGGTTATGGGACGCGGATCTGCAGCGCTACGCACAGTCGATTACCCTTGATGAGTCTGTCCGGCTGGATGAAAAGGGCATTTATCGACATTCCGGACAGGAGGTGCTGCCGCTCGATGGCACGCAGTTTGTGATTGAGCCTGATCCTGGATCGGATCAGTACCGCATCCAGCATCCCCGTCGGGGCGACGCCTATGCCCCCCGTCTTGTACACAATGGCGTTGGTGCGTGGGCGCATGAGGCTGAGCGCCCTCAGACCTGGCAGGGCGTCACCCTGATGCGACGCCTGGGACATCGCGTCGATTCGTTTTCCGATCAAACCCTGGAGCTGATCCGGATCGTCAGCGGTGTTGACGACGCGGTATTGCGCAAACTACATGTCGAGCATGAGCGGCCGCCGGCGTTGCTGGTGGCAACCATCAAGCGTTTTACCGCTGACCAGGAGGTTAAAACTTTCATCGAGCGAATAAGTAGCCGTGACCCGCAGGTGTATGGTCAGGCCGATGTGCAGACTCAACTGAAGCTGCTGACGGGTCATCGCAAATGGCCCAAGAACCGCACCGTGCAGTGGCTCGATGCGCAAGACAAGGTGCTCTGGCAATCTTCGCCAGACCTGGGCGAATCGATCATCAAGGTCAGATCCGGGCAGACCGGTTACCACGATCTGGCCGCAACGATGCTCTCCCAACTGCAGGAACAGGAGGTCAAGACGCTGCTGGATGAAGCGTTTGGCAATGGAATCATCGCCCTGGATGTGCGGGCGGCCAGACTGCGTGCGCTTATCGCCACGGCGGCCAGTGAGCAAGAAACGACGTTGGTGGATGCTCGTTTCAGCCTTGATGAAGCTCCTGTCGGCCCCGACGTTGCGGCGCACGTTGGATGGTTGCGTAGTGAGTTTCCTCAATTGCCGGGTGCCATCATGGATGAGCTGCTGGTCGGTATCACCGAGGCGGAACAAAGACAGATGAGCGATCGACAGCATTTGCCGTTTCGTCTGCGGCAGGAGGTCCGCACGGCGATGCGCGAATGGCGGATTGTTCGGGCGTACGAGGGGCTGTATTTGCCCTCGAGCGCGAATCTGGATACCAGTCGGCTGGCGTTGCACAGCCTCGAGCGCCTGCCGGGCTGGTCGCCCGAGGTACGCATCGAAATTCGCAACCAGTCATTCGAGGGACCGCTGCTCGACAGTATCGGGCCGGAACGCGTGTCCATTCGCAAAGTGCTGGTGCGAACCATGGAAAACACCTTTCAGTCCCATGACGAAGAGGGTAATACGCTGCATGGCGGCGACGATTTCTATACCGCCCTGTTACAAGCCTTGCCTGACGCCGCGCGCAGAAAACTGGGCCACGAAATCGGCCAGGGCATCCAGTTGCGACAGACATTACAGAACGCACCGCTGACGCATGCGGCGTTGCGCGAAATTCTCCCGGATCCCTCCATTCGACATGTAATGGACACCGCGGCCGCAACCCGTTTGCGCGGAGCCGTTCAGGGGTATGCACGGATCAATGAGCCTCTGCTCGGTACAGGGGGGACCTTGAGTCTGGAGGATCGGTTCAAGGTGCTGTACCCGCAGGCGAGTGCGGATACGTTTGCCGATTTTGTCCGCTCATCCGGCTCGCAGACTCAGGCGTTGCGGGGCATCGGCGAACGGGAATTGGAGTTCGAGGAACTGACCAAAGCCCTGGATAGCTGGGTGGCGATCGAGAGAGGCGAGCTTCTGCCCATGGATCAACGCTACCACAAGGGACGTTTTGCCAAGGCGATCAAGCAATGCTGGCAGGCTGCACTAACTTCGGGGCCGGACGGCTACGCCCTGGATCTGAATTTTCACTGGACGAGTGATTTTCTGGAGTATCTGCCAGCATTGAATGCTGATTTCCGGCATGTCAGTTCGCTACAGTTCCGCCATGTCGAACTGCGTACCGATATCACCGGTTTTCTTCGTTATTTTTCCAACTTGAGGGCGCTGGATTTGAGTGATAACGCGCTGGTCGCCGCCCCTCGCTTGCAAGAAAGTCTGCCGGTGCTCGAGCATCTGAACCTGTCCAATAACCAACTGACGCTGACCGCTGACAGTGTGGCGGATCTGGCTGGTCTGACTCGTCTGCAAACACTGAGACTGGCCGGCAACCCGGCGCTGTCGCAGCAGCCGGATGTCAGCCGGATGGCTGAACTCCACCTGTTGGATTTGCACGATACCGGTATCACGGAGTGGCCCACCGGCCTGCTCACGCTGCCGCGACCGCGCGCCTTTGAACTGGATCTGCAGGGCAATCCGATCGAACAGGTCCCCCAAGTGACACCCGGTTCGGAGCAGGCACGGCTTGTTGCCCGCACCCGCTTGAGCCGCGACCGGTTGTCAGATCAAGGTCGTGAACAATTTCAGAGCTATATGCGTTCTGTAGGGTATGACCCGGCACGCAGTTACCCGCCCAAAGGCGAGGAAACCAGTGTGTACTGGCTGGAAGGTTTGTCTGGCGCAGAACGACAAAGCAGGCAAACGTTGTGGGATGAGCTTGAAGGGGAGCCGAATGCCCAGGGGTTTTTCGAGGTGCTGGAGCAACTCGCCGACTCAGCCGATTACGTCGAAGAAGCCAGTCGCCCGGAGCTGACACAACGAGTGTGGCGCCTGCTCGATGCCGCTGCCCAGGATACCCCGCTGCGCGAAGAACTGTTTCGCCTGGCGAGCAACCCTGATTCATGCGCCGACGCCGGTGCGCAGATTTTCAATGAAATGGGGTTCAAAGTACTGGTTCACGAAGCGTATCTGGCCGGCAGCCCTGAGCAGATCGAAACCAGCCTGATCAGGTTGGCGAAGGGCAAGTCCCGTCTGGATCAGGTCAATGAAATCGCGCGCGCCACTGTCCAGAGCCGATTGCAGGCCGGTGAAAGCTTTATGGCGGTCGATGAAGACGGGGACATCACCGGTACCATCGACGAAGTGGAAGTTTATCTGGCGTTTCAGACCGGTCTGGCGGATCGGCTTGATCTGCCATGGCAATCTCGGGGCATGTTGTTCCGGGAGATGGCCGAGGTCAGTGATGCGCAGATAGATCAGGCGCATGAATCGGTTTTGACGCTTGAGGCGGGTGAGGGGCTGGTGAACCGGATTATTGAGCAGCGGTTTTGGTGCAAGTACCTGAAGAGTCGCCATGCGCAAGCATTCGCACAGAATTCGACGGCGTTTAATGCTCGCTCAGAGGAGCTGCTCAATCGGCATTTGGCGGGCACCGTCTCACAGCAGGTATATGAGCGCGAACTTCTTGAGTTGGCCGAGGGGCGTAAGGGATTATTGAGGACGCTGACAGCGCAGGCGTGGAAAAAGGCCGCATAGCCTGCACGGTACCGCATCGCATCACGCGACCGGTCTGTCGTTGCGCACAGACCGGTTTTTTTGGGGCCGTTAGCGTGTTTGGCTCCAGAAGGATATTGCCCTACCGGTATTCCACTATCGCGCTGTTCCACTGGGACCGAGTCGTCGCCGTTCTCCCCGTCAAGACATCAAAGGCTGATGTATTGTCGTAGGACTCAAGCAAGATATGGGTGCAGTTGAAACAAGCGGGAAAGGCCTGCGCTGCTATCGCCCCTTGTAGTTTTTGCGTCACCACTTGAATGAGCGCCGGGTCGGTTGTCCCGGTCTGCGCTTTCTGGATATAAAGCGCCAGATTGGCCGCTTGAACTTCTGCGTGGGCGGCAGGGAGTCCACTGGATTGGGGCAGGTCACCTTCGCTTGCCGCTATATGACCTTGAATACGGTTCTTTATCAGCGGGTGAAGTGGCGTTTGTTCATACTCTATGCCGGCCAGGTCAATCGTTTCAGATGTCGTCCCTCGGTAGATTTTTACAGGAAGCGCAGGATCTTTGATTCGCTCGATATACCGGTTGCTCAAATATTCCGTATATCGATCAGGGTCGGTGAATCTCAGGATGCCACCTGTGACCGGATTGTCTCTACCGAGGCTATCATCCGCCTGTCTGTGCATCTCTACGCCATGTTTGGCTTTAGTGAGCGTTATATTTCTTTCCAAAGGGATATTGAAAAAGTCGGTGATGTAAATGGCATCGTCAGGTGTTGAGCCTTCAATCGCTACTCCCGCATGTGCGACAGCGACCTCGGATCTAAACGTTTTTGAGAACCGCGCATCTGGATGTGTCTTAAAGTGTTCTTCGCTTGCAGCCAGTTGTTTTGTCGCGGAGCCTTTCACTTTAGGCACCGGATGAGTGCGCGGCACCTCAAGCATGGCGGTGGTTCGGGCACTTACCCTCTGGTTAAGCGCGGCTCCTTTGGTAAGCCCAAGCCTATCGACAAAACTCATCGGGTTACTACCCACCATCTCATACAGATTCAACCCGTCCACTGTTCCCGCCGGGTCGGCACTGATCCAGCGTTGCAACCACGACGCGAAATAACGCCGTCCGTAGTAGTAAAGTCCGCTGTCATCCCGCTCCTTGCCCGAATAGCGGATGGTTTTATAACTGACTTCCCGCACCGAATCCGCTCTCAGCGAGGCCGTGCCGCCGAAGGGATAATAGTCCTCGTGACTGATCAGGCGGCCCGCTTGATCGAGCTCGATGAGGCTGGAACCCAGGCTGTCGTCGAGGCAGTAGCGCACCTGATTGGCATCAATGTCTTCCGGTTTACCCTGGAGCCAATGCAGGCAGCGTACGTTGCCTATTACGTTCGGCAAGGTGATGACGTGCAGCTCTTCACCCGTGTCGCGGCAGCGTATTTCCAATCCGGGAAGGTAGCGTACTTCGTGGAAATGGCTGGTCGATGATGTATGGGTTTCGTGGCGTTTATAGACACGTACGCCATTGCTGTAGCGAAAGGTTTCCGTATCGTGGAGGCCATTTTCGCGCTCGATCAGCGTGATGGAGGCCAGCTCATCATGGCTGTTCCATTGCAACGCCTGGCCCGGTTGCAAGGCCTGGAGATTGCCATGGCGGTCAAACAGCTTTGAAAAATCGGGTTCAGGATCCCCTTCTTTCCAGCGCACGCCACGGTTGCTGGACGGATCAATGCGCATCCGATGGGTGTAACCGCGTACCGCGCGGCTATGAGTAATCTTGATCAGGTTGTTGCCTGTATCGTACTCGAAGGTTTGTGTGTACTTCAGGAAGTTGTTGGGGTCGTTGGGCAGCGGCCTCCCCGGCATGCTGGACGGCGGGGGGCTATCATGACCGGTGGCGCTGACCAACCGGTACAGGGGGTCATATATGAATTCGCGGGCTCCATCAATGTACTGGTTGGCCAAGAACACCGGATTGAAGGTGTGATCCTTTATGCTCAGTACGTTACCGACCTTGTCATAGTCATATTCCAGATCTTGCCGCAGGTTCTGGCCAGGCACTCCCGCCTTCATGCGTGTCAGCCGACCATCCGCCTGGTCGTAGATCCAGGTTCTGGTCATGCCGTTGCCGAGTTGTTGCTCGATGACCTGGCCGGCGGCGTTGTACTGCGCGTTCTTGAGGATGTCCTGAGCGGAGTCGCTGGCATTGATTTGCAGTGTCACTTGCTTGAGTTGCCCGGCAACGTCGTAGCGTGAATGCTGCTGATGGTTGCCGGCATCTGTCTGGCTCAGCGCCTTGCCGTCTGCACCGTAGCGCCATCGTGTGGTGTAGACGCAGCCATCGAATAACGTGCGGGTTTCTTCTAAAGGCAGGTAATGCAAACTAAAGGAATCGAATGCAATCGAACCCGAAGGATCGACTTTCTTGATCAGCTGACCCCGCAAGTTTTTCCCGGGATCCGCATCGCCCCGCCCATAGGTCAAGACTTCGACGTTCGGTTGCGCATTGGCGTCAACCGCCAACATGCGCAGTTGATCATCGTAGGTATTTCGCCATTGATTGCCGCGCTCATCCCAGCGGCAGAGGACTTCACCGGCCACCCCGAGCAAGCTCAGACGCCAGCCGGAATCGACGCTGTCGACCTTCAGCGGTTGGCCGGTCAGCCCATGGACCGTCGTCAGGGTGGGCCTGGAGCCATACAGACGCGGATCCCAGTGTTCCACCGGTCTGCCGGTGACGTCATGACGCTGTCGGGTGATGAGCGCTTCCAGAGGCTCGCGAGCGCTATTGCGCAGGTAGGCCACATGGCGAACCGCCAGGCCGCGGCCATCATTGGCAGTAATCGAAGAGGTGTTCCGATGCACGGTGAGATCCATCTCTCTATCTCCTTCAATGCGTAGCATCGGTCACGGCAAGGATTTTCTCCAAGGCTCGATGCTATCAACGTACGAGGGGTGTGTAACCTGTCAGATATGACAGGTGACAAGGGACGCACCTATCCCAACGCATCCACACGGTTGCCCAATGACGCGTAGAATCACCCCTTGAATCAAATCGTTGAGGTCGCAGTGGTGGATTTACAGCAGGGCTTCGTCCTGACCCGGCATTGGCGCGATACCCCGGCCGGCACCGAAGTCGAGTTCTGGCTGGCGACCGATGCCGGTCCCCGGCGCATCCGCCTGCCGCATCAACCGTCGGTCGCGTTCATTCCACAGGCCATGCGCGAGCAAGCCGAAGCGGTGTTGCGCGGCGAAAAGAACGTTGAACTGCGGCCGTTGGCGCTGCTGGACTTCGAGCACCGCCCGGTGCTGGGCCTGTATTGCCAGCAGCACGGCCAGCTGATGCGCCTGGAAACCGCACTGCGCAAATCAGGCGTCGAGGTGTTTGAAGCCGACATCCGCCCGCCGGAACGCTACATGATGGAGCGGTTCATCACCGCGCCGGTTTTGTTCGGTGGCACGGCTGGCGCCGACGGCCTGCTGCTCGACGCGCAAATGAAACCCGCCCCCGGCTATCGGCCGAACCTGCGGCTGGTCTCGCTGGACATCGAAACCACCGCCCAGGGCGAGTTGTACTCCATCGCCCTGGAAGGCTGCGGCGAGCGTCAGGTGTATATGCTCGGGTCGCCCAATGGTGATGACAGTGGGGTGGATTTCCAGCTCGAATACTGCGATTCGCGAACCCTGCTGCTGAAAAAACTCAATGAGTGGTTCGCCCGGCATGACCCCGACGCCATCATCGGCTGGAACGTCGTGCAGTTCGACCTGCGCGTCCTGCACGAACATGCCCGGCGCCTGGCGGTGCCTTTGAAGCTGGGGCGTGGCGGCGAAGAAATGCAGTGGCGCGAGCACGGCAGCGGCAATCATTATTTCGCCTCGGCTGCCGGCCGGTTGATCATCGACGGCATCGAGTCGTTGCGCTCGGCCACCTGGAGCTTCCCCTCGTTCAGCCTTGAAAACGTCGCGCAAACCCTGTTGGGCGAGGGCAAGTCGATCGACAACCCGTACCAGCGCATGGATGAAATCAATCGCATGTTCACCGAGGACAAACCGGCCCTGGCCAAGTACAACCTCAAGGACTGCGAACTGGTGACGCGAATCTTCGCCAAGACCGAGTTGCTGACTTTCCTGCTGGAGCGCGCCAGCGTCACCGGATTGCCGGCGGATCGCAGCGGCGGCTCGGTAGCGGCGTTCACCCATTTGTACATGCCGTTGATGCACCGCCAGGGTTTCGTCGCACCGAACCTTGGCAATAAACCACCGCAGGCCAGCCCCGGCGGTTTTGTCATGGATTCGCAGCCGGGGTTATACGAGTCGGTGCTGGTGCTCGACTACAAAAGCCTCTATCCGTCGATCATCCGCACCTTCCTGATCGACCCGGTGGGCTTGATCGAGGGGCTCAAGCATCCTGACGACAGCGAGTCGGTGCCAGGCTTTCGCGGCGCACGTTTCTCACGGACCCGGCATTGCCTGCCGGCCATTGTCGCCCGAGTCGCCGAAGGCCGCGAAACCGCCAAGCGCGAACACAACGCGCCGCTGTCCCAGGCGCTGAAAATCATCATGAATGCGTTTTACGGTGTACTGGGTTCCAGCGGTTGTCGCTTCTTCGATACCCGGTTGGCTTCGTCCATCACCCTGCGCGGGCACGAGATCATGCTGCGTACCCGCCAACTCATCGAAGCTCAGGGCCACGCGGTGATCTACGGCGATACCGACTCGACTTTCGTCTGGCTGCGTCGCCCCCATGGTCAGGCCGAAGCCGCGCAGATCGGTCACGCGCTGGTGGACCACGTCAACCAATGGTGGCGCGAGCATGTGAAGCAGGAGTACGGGTTGGAAAGTGCCCTGGAGTTGCAGTTCGAAACCCACTACAAACGCTTTCTGATGCCGACCATTCGCGGTGCCGAGGAGGGCAGCAAGAAGCGCTATGCCGGATTGGTTACCCGTGCCGATGGCTCCGACGAGATGGTCTACAAAGGCCTGGAAACCGTGCGCACCGACTGGTCGCCGCTGGCCCGGCAATTCCAACAGGAGTTGTACCTGCGCATCTTCAACCGCAAGCCCTATCAGGATTACGTGCGTGACTATGTGCGCAAGACGTTGGCCGGTGAGTTCGATGAGCGCCTGATCTACCGCAAACGCCTGCGTCGGCCCCTCGATGACTATCAGCGCAATGTGCCGCCCCATGTGCGGGCCGCGCGGATCGCCGATGACTACAACGACCAACAGGGGCGGCCGCGGCAGTATCACAACGGCGGCTGGATCCGTTACGTGATCACGGTTGCTGGCCCCGAGCCGCTGGAAGTGCGCAGCACGCCGATCGACTACGACCATTACATCACCCGGCAGCTGCAACCGGTGGCGGATGCCATCCTGCCGTTCGTGGATGACGATTTCTCAACGCTGATTGGGGGGCAGCTGGGCCTGTTTTGAGTCCAGCAGCGACAGCGTCCAGTCATCCGGTATGCCGTGAAAGTACTGATCCAGCGCCTGATGGAACAGGCTGCCTTTTGGCGAAACCTGGGCGAACAGCGTCATCGATGAATGAAACTTGAGGTTGTCGGGGTGCCCGAAAATCTTGGTGATCGAACGTTGAGGAGCATCCAGCACCAATTGCGTGCAGGTGCGCAAGCGCGGCCCCAGCAACGGATGCTCGAGGTACGCCGCGGCCTCTTCACTGGAGCGAATGGCAAAGTAGCGGGACATTTCGCTGTCACCCAATCCGGCAAACTGCGGAAAGATGAACCACATCCAGTGTCGGCGCTTTTGGCCGGCGCGCAGTTCATCCTGAACCCACTCGAACACAGGATCCTGCGCCTGGACGAAGCGTGGCAAATTGAAAGAGTCGAGCTGATCGGTACTTCTCATGCCGATGCCCTCTGATAGATCCGCGATGGCTCAGACCATGGCCAACCGCTGCTTGCGTTGTGGCGCGCGAAACGCTTGGTCCAGCGCCTCCAGATCCCCAGCCTCCAGACGCAATTGCGCCGCTTGTGCGTTGAGCCGCACATGCTCGGGGTGGACCGCTTTGGGGATGGCGATCACTCCGTTCTGACGCAGAATCCATGCCAGCGCTACCTGCGCGGGTGTCGCCTCGTGACGGGCGGCAACTTGTTTGAGTATTGGATTGGCCAGCATGTGTCCGCCCTGGCCGATCGGACAGTAGGCCATCACCGGCATCTTTTGCCGTTGGCTCCAGGGCAGCAGATCGAATTCGATGCCGCGCTCTTCCAGGTTATACAGCACCTGATTGGTGGCGCAGGCCGGTGAGGCCAGCTCTTCCAGATCATCCAGATCGAAATTGGACACGCCCCAACGGCCAATCTTGCCGTCTTCGCGCAGGCGTTCGAAGGCCTCGACGGTTTCCTCAAGGGGATACTCGCCGCGCCAGTGCAACAGATAAAGATCGATGTAATCGGTATTCAACCGCCGCAGGCTGCGTTCACAAGCCTGGGGGATGCCTCTGCGGCTGGCGTTGTGAGGGTAGACCTTACTCACCAGGAAAACCTGGTCGCGCAGGCCTGTGATGGCTTCACCCACCACCTCTTCGGCGCCCCCTTCAGCGTACATCTCAGCGGTGTCGATCAGGGTCATGCCCAACTCGATACCCAGGCGCAGCGCTGCAACTTCCCTGGTGTGTCGGGAGCGTTCCTCTCCCATGTGCCAGGTGCCTTGGCCGATGACCGGCACAGGGCGGCCGGCCAGCTCAAGAGTCCGCATGAATCCTCCTTGTCGAAGTCCGATCGATACTACAGTTGGCAGCAAAATAGCAGGGTGGTTCCGTCGTCATCATGAAAGATCGCAGCCTGCGGCAGCTCCTGCGAGGGCGGGGCACACCCGCGATATCACGGGTGTATCCAGCCCCCTGGAGCTGCCGAAAGCTGCGATCTTTTGATCTACCGGGCGGAGAACCTGAACACGGTGGTCTGGGCATAGGTCTTGCCCGGATCCAGCCGCGTGGACGGGAAGCTCGGCTGGTTCGGCGAGTCCGGATAATGCTGGGTTTCCAGAGTAAAGGCACCCCAATGCGGGTAAATCTTGCCGGCCTTGCCCTTGACCGAGCCGTCGAGGAAGTTGCTGGTGTAGAACTGTACGCCAGGTTCGGTGGTGTAGAGCTGCAAGCGACGGCCGGATTGCGGATCGCTGACATCGGCGGCGAGTTTGCCCAGGTCACCCTTGGCGTCCAGCACCCAGTTGAAGTCAAAACCGCCTTGTTTCGGTTCGGCGAATTTCAACTGTGGGTGATCGGCCTTGATGTGTTGACCGATGGCGGTCGGTTGAGTGAAGTCCATGGGCGTGCCGGCGACCGGGGCCAGTTCACCGGTGGGGATCAGTTTGCCGGTGACTGGCGTGTAATGGGCGGCGTGCAAGGTCGCCAGCTGCTTCAGCACATCGCCGTTACCCGCGCCGGCCAGGTTGAAATAGCTGTGGTTGGTCAGGTTCAGCACCGTGGGCTTATCGGTGCTGGCCTTGTAGTCGATGCGCAGCTCATTGTTCTCGGTGAGGCTGTAGGTGACCTCGGTTTTCAGGTTGCCGGGGAAACCCATTTCGCCATCCGACGACAGGTACGTCAGCGTCACGCCCACCGAATCCTTGCCCTTGCTCGGTTCGGCTTTCCACACCCGCTTGTCGAAACCTTGGGCCCCGCCGTGCAGCGAATTGCTGCCGTCGTTGAGCGGCACTTGAAAGCGCTTGCCATCCAGCTCGAAGGCGCCGTTGGCCAGGCGATTGCCGAAGCGGCCAATGGTCGCGCCGAAAAACGCCGTGCCACTTTGATAACCCTGCACGTCGTCGAAACCGAGCACCACATCGTCAAGCTTGCCGTTTTTATCCGGCACTTTCAGCGACTGGAGAATCCCGCCGTAAGTAATGACCGTGGCCTGCAGGCCATGGCTGTTGCGCAAAATGTATTGCTCGACGGGCGTGCCGTCATTGGTTTTGCCGAAGGCTTTTTGTTCGCTGGACAAACCAGTGGCGTGAGCGGAGAGGGTGGCGATCATCAGGGACAGTCCGAGGCCGGAGAGCAGGTGTCGGGATTGAAGCATGGTTGACCTTCCTTTTTGTTGTTTTTAAGAAGTAGTCATACTAATGATCGTGTTTAAGTGCGATCAAGGAAGGATTTATAGCTTATGTCTTGAACATTGCAATTAAAAGTATGACTAATAAGAGATCGCTTTCATGGTGACCAGAGCTTACGGACCACCGGCACTGCACTTTTTCAGCTTTCACGGTTCTATCCTTGGCCAGCCCGCGGCGATCCCCACTGCCGGCCCATGCCCAAGTTCAAGAACCCATGGCTCGAGTTTTACCCCGTTTTACCCTGCACATTCGCCGTCATTGCTTGCTGCTGATTAGCCTGTCGATGCTCCTCGCCAGTGGTTGCAGCCATCAGCCGGGCAACGATGTCATCAGCCAGTTTCGCGATGGCAAACCCCAGGAACTCCTCCAGACCAGCGTCGACCGCATGGCGACCCTGACGATGCGCGACAACCTCGAAAGCCTCTACCTGCTGATGAACAAGCTCTACCTGCGCAACCCGCAGGAGCTGAAAAAATCTGGCTTCCTCGATGTCGGCACCGCAGAAAAACAGGTGCGCATGGCCATCGAACAGCAAGAGCCGCTGCCCACCCTCGGCGGCAAAAAAGACCTCGCGGCGCTGAGCTTCGCCATGAGCCCGGAATTCCTCGGTGACCGGGTCGGCGCATTCATCTATGCGATTGGCAGCATGCTGGTGACGGCCCATGGCAATCGGCTGGAGTTCTACATGACGGATGCGCTCAACCCGACCTTCGTCAGCAATGCCGCGCGCAACATCGAAAAAGCCACCTGGATCTTGAGCCAGCGGCAAAACAGGCAAGGCGAGCCTTTGCTGTTCTCCAACGAAATTTCGGAGGAGGGCAGCAACCTGAGTTTTGCCGTGGAGTTCGGCAAAATCGTCGCGCGACTGGACCTGCTGACCCAGATGCTCGATGAGCGGTACCGGCGGATCGGCCTGAACTACGCCCAGAGTCTGCTGTTCCTGAATTTTTTGCCGGTGCAGTGAGATGTCGGATAAAGCGCAATTCTTGTGGGGTTGGTATTGAGTGGGGAGTCGCTGTTTCAAATCGGTGAATTGGCATAACGATAGACCGCATCGATATATGTGGTTATAAGAAAAATCGCTATGCTGCTGACCGGTTTGTTTCCTGCGAATTTCTGGGCGTATTAATGGATTTCGGTAATTTCGGGTTGGTCGTAGCGGGTCTGGTGGTCGGCTTTATTGTCGGCATGACCGGTGTTGGGGGCGGTTCGTTGATGACGCCAATCCTGCTGTGGTTCGGCGTTAACCCGGCCACGGCGGTGGGCACGGATTTGCTGTACGCGGCCATTACCAAATCCAGTGGTGTGCTGGTTCATCGCAAGAACAAGAACATCGACTGGGCAATCACTGGTTGGCTGACCCTCGGCAGCGTGCCGGCGGTAGCCCTGACGCTGTGGTTCCTGAGCACTTTGCAGACCTCGCCCGAGGCGATGAACGCCGTCATCAAACAGGCGCTGGGCTTCGTATTGTTCGCCACGGCGCTGGCGATTTTCTTCAAGAAACGCTTGCTCGATTTCGCTCACAAACGGGCGGGCGGTCACTACAACCCCAGCGGTTCCCGGTTGAATGCACTGACCGTGATCACCGGTCTGGTGCTAGGCACCATGGTGGCCCTGACCTCCATCGGCGCTGGCGCCCTGGGCACCGTTGCGCTGTTCATTCTGTATCCGCTGCTGCCCACTCGTCGCCTGGTCGGCACCGAAATCGCCCACGCGGTGCCCCTGACCCTGGTCGCCGGCCTGGGCCACGCGAGCATGGGCAATATGGATTGGCACGTCCTGGGCTTCTTGCTGGTCGGTTCGCTGCCAGGGATTTACCTGGGCAGCCATTTGACCGGGCGCATCTCCGACGAACTGCTGCGTCCGTGCCTGGCCACGATGCTGGTGCTGATCGGCTATAAACTGGCGTTCTGATCCGATACCGCTTCCCGAGTAAAAATCTCCAGCAGATGCCCGTCCGGGTCATCGAAATACACCCGCCGGCCACCGGCGTAATCGTTGATCTCGTTGGGCCGCTGCTTACCGGGGTCGGCCCACCACGGCTGCTTGATCGCCTGCAGGCGAGCGAAGGCCGCATCGAAGTCGTCGTCTCCAATCAAGAACGCATAGTGCTGGGACGCGATGGGCGGGTCGTTGTTGTAGAAATCCAGCGACACCCCGTTATCAAACTTGACCACCAGCATCGGCCCGAACGGCTCGGGATCGGGCAGGCCGAGGAGGTCGGTCAGGTAGCGTGCCGAAACCTGTTTGTCACGGCACCAGACGATGGTGTGGTTCAGCTGAGCGCTCATGGATAAACCCTCACGATGAATCAGCTATGAGATTAGCTCAGGCTGTTGCGCAATGACCGCCCTGACCTAAGCTTGGGCAAGGCGGAACACAATCGCGGTGCATCGCCCGGAACGATCACCGCGATGCGCAATCATTAGAGCGTGGATATCAAAAGGAGATGCGCATGCTCATCAGGTCTTTGACCCTGGCTACCCTGTTGGCTTTCGTCGGTCCTTCATTTGCCGCCGATGACGATTCCCCTCTGGTTAAAGACGTGGGCCGGGCTCGTCCCCTGATAGTCATCGCGCCCAGTTCGGTGGACCCGGTTTGGCTCAACCTGAAAAAGTCACTGGACGACTCTGCCAACCGCAAAGGCTTCACCGATCGAAACATGGTGCTGTACACCGTGATCAATACGATGGGCCAACGGGACGGCAAAGACCTCGACCCGCAATCGACGATGGCGTTGATCCGCTCACTCAAGCTGGGCGCCGGGGCGAAGAGCAAAATCATCCTGATCGGCAAGGATGGCGAAAAGAAGCTTGAGCAGTCGGATGCGGTCGAGTTGAAAGAGATATTCAACACCGTCGACCAGCTGCCGACGGCCGAGAAGGAAGCAACAGTACCGGTGCCAGCGCCGGTGGCTGAAGTCGCACCGGTCAAAGGTGCTAAAGGCACCAAAGGCAAACCGGCGAAGCCCGCCAAGCCGGCTGAGCAGCCGGATGATTGAATTGAGCTGAGTAGTGGTGAGAAGGCTTACCCCAATGGGCGACCCGACAGGTCGCCCATTTTGTTTGCCAACGGAAATCCGAAACTTGGTGATCCATTGTGGCGAGGGAGCTTGCTCCCGTTCGGCTGCGCAGCAGTCGTAAACCCTGCACCCTAGGCCTATCTGATGTACCGCGGTGACTGGTTTGGGGCCGCTGCGCAGCCCAGCGGGAGCAAGCTCCCTCGCCACAGGTTCTGTGCCAATCCGGCCAATGATTTCCAGGCTCGGCAGCTGCTACGGAATTGGGGCGTCCTAGGACGTTAAGTCTGCGCCTTCGTTTGCGTCGGACATTTCCTGCAAGACGTAGCGCATTCCATGAACTATCGCCCCGTCGACTGCCCGGATAACCTTCTTCTGCCGCTGCAAAATCAGTGGTCGGATGTGGAAGTCCGTGGTCAGAGATACTTTCCAACGCTTGTAAAGCGCATGGCGACATTTTTTATGTCAACATTGCCGCGTTATGGCGGCTGTGCGCGGGAGCACCTTCGGGTGCGCCGGGTTTTGGTGAGTTTCCCTGGTCTTCCACACCTGCGTACAGCTGCCACCCTCATGTGGAAGTGAGATGGGTAGCTCCCCCTGAAACTCAACAGAGTACTTCCCATATGAAGAAACAAACGCCTAACCCTCCCGAAACCCAAGCCGATGATGATTCCCTAGATCCCGTCGAACTTTCCGAAGTGACCGAACCCGCCATCAGCGCTCGCTTACGTAACCCCAGGCGCGCCGACCCGATCAGCCACATCTTCACCATCGTCCCCGGTGTCCACACAGAAACCCTGCTAAGCCACGCCTGCGAAACCCTCGCGTCCCTGAATGTCCTGATCACCGATCTGGCCTGCAAGCTGGAAAGCTCCAACCGCAACGTGGCGCTGACGATTCAGCAGTTGGCGGTAGTCGCCGAATTGTTGGTGAACCGCGCACTGGACACTATCGATCCGCCCGAAGGCGCAACTGCAGTTCAGCCAGGCACTCAACATTGATCAGGGAGGTTCAGTTATGGCTCGATACATGCCGATAACGGGCATCGACTGCAAAATCCCGTCGTTGCTGATTGATACCGAAGCACCTGTGGATGTGTTGCATGACACGGCGGCCTACCGCATCAGAAGCGTGACTCAACTACTGGAAACCCTCTCCATCGGCGAGGGGATCAGCCGCGATGCATTGCTGTTGCAGGACTTCGCGCGGGTGCTGGCGATTCCGCTGCGCGACGGCTGTGATTTGATGGATGTGATCGGGCGACGATTGCAGGCACAGATTTAAATGCAGTAACGAAAATGGGCGACCTCAACAGGTCGCCCATTTTGTTTACCAACGGAAATCTGAAACTTGGTGATCCATTGTGGCGAGGGAGCTTGCTCCCGTTCGGCTGCGTAGCAGTCGTAAACCCTGCACCCTAGGCCTATCTGATGTACCGCGGTGACTGGTTTGGGGCCGCTGCGCAGCCCAGCGGGAGCAAGCTCCCTCGCCACAGGTTCTGTGCCAATCCGGCCAATTATTTCCAGGCTCGGCAGCTGCTACGGGGCGTCGCCCTCGGCTATTTGGTCAGCGCACTCAGAATCTGGTAGGCGATTTTGATCCGCTCCGGGTTCGGGTAGTTTTTGTTGGCCAGGATCACGATGCCGATGTCCTTCGCCGGGATAAAAGCGACGTAGGCGCCAAAGCCGCCGGTTGAGCCGGTTTTGTTGATCAGCACGGTGTCGCGTTGAGGTTGTGGCGGGGTCAGCCACCGGACTTCATGGGCCTCAAGCGCCATCTGCGACGAGTTGCCGGCCAGTAGGGTGTCGAGCGTCACCGGGTAGTTGTAGAGCTCCCATCCCAACCCTTGAGTCATCTCGCCAACCCGGTAATACCCGGTGTGAGTGCTGGCGATGGCTTGCTGCAAAGGCTTTTCCAGCGACGCGGGATTCATGTTCGCCTCAACATAGCGAAGCAGGTCCGCGGCGCTGGTTTTCACGCCGTACGCTTCGGAATCCAGCGCACCCGGCTCGACCCGCACAGGCTTGTCATCCTTGCTGTAACCCTGGGCGTAAAGCGCCATCTGATCCTGCGGCACCTTGAGGTAGCTGTGCTTGAGGCCGAGTTTCGGCAGCAAGGTTTTCTCCATCAGCTCATCGAACGGCGCCCCCATGCTCTGGGCTGCCAGATAACCGAACAGCCCGAGGCTGGGGTTTGAATACTGGCGATGAGTGCCGGCGGCGTAGGTCGGTTTCCACTGCTTGAAATAGCCGAGCATCTTGTCCTGACGGTCTGCCTCGCCAGGGAATTGCAGGGGCAGGCCGCCGGCGGTGTAGGTGCCGAGTTGCAGCACGCTGATGTTATCGAACGCGCTGCCGCGCAAGGCCGGGAGTACCTGGCTGGCGTTGTCCGACAAGGACAGTTTGCCGCTCGCCTGGGCATAGGCGGCGAGGGTGGCGGTGAAGGTTTTGCTCACCGAACCGATCTCGAACAGGGTGTTTTCGGTGACGGCTTTACCGTTTTCTTTCGAGGCCACGCCGTAGTTAAAGTAATGCGGCTGACCATGGACGGTGATTGCGATCGCGAGGCCGGGGATCTTCTGTTGCTGCATCACCGGTTCGATGGCGGCTTTAACGATGGTTTCGATGCGCTCGTCAGCAAAGCTGTGGCTGGCACCGAGGAGAAGTGCGAAAGCGCTGTAGGATATGAGTTTCTTCTGATTTTTTTTACGCATGATTGAGACGCTGTCCATGATTGTTCGTGGTGTTAACCGCTACACTCCGAGCGGTTTTTAAAGGCGGTCCGCTGTTGGGCGAGCCAAATCTAGGCAGTTTGGCGAAGACCGGCAAACGACGATATTTCGGATGAGCCATTAGAAAATTTTGGGGGCTGGCATGATTCGACCTCATTTGCCGCTGAATGCGTTGCGTGCTTTCGAGGCTTCGGCGCGCCATTTGAGTTTCACCCGGGCGGCCGTGGAGTTGTGCGTCACGCAGGCGGCGGTGAGCCATCAGGTCAAAAGTCTTGAAGCCCAGCTTAACGTGACTTTGTTCAAACGCCTGCCCCGCGGCCTGATGCTGACCAGCGAAGGTGAAACCCTGCTGCCGGTATTGCGCGAATCCTTCGACCGGATTGCCGAAACCCTGGAGCGTTTCGAGGGTGGGCATTTTCGTGAAGTGTTGACGGTGGGCGCCGTGGGGACGTTCGCGGTCGGTTGGCTGTTGCCGCGATTGGCGGATTTTCAGAAGAAACATCCGTACATAGATTTGCGCCTGTCGACCAATAACAACCGGGTGGATGTGGCCGCTGAAGGCCTGGATTACGCCATCCGCTTTGGCGCGGGGGCGTGGCATGGGATTGAAGCGGTGCGGTTGATCGAGGCACCACTGTCGGTGCTCTGTGTGCCGGAGATCGCCCGGCAATTGCAGGCGCCAGAGGATCTGTTGCAGCAAACGCTGTTGCGCTCCTATCGCACGGATGAGTGGCCGGAGTGGTTTCAGGCGACCGGTCTTTCGGCCCATGCCGTGCTGCCCCGGAGCATCGTCTTCGATTCCTCGCTGGCGATGATGGAGGCTGCGTTGCAAGGTGCAGGTGTGGCATTGGCGCCACCGCTGATGTTTGCCCGGCAACTGGCGGCGGGCGCAATCGAGCAACCGTTCGCCATCGGGATCACCACCGGCAGCTACTGGCTGACCCGCTTGCAGTCGCGTCCCGAAACGTCGGCGATGGCTGCGTTCCGGGGCTGGCTGCTGCAAACGGCCCAGATGAAATAGTGGAAACACCACTCCTTGTGGGAGCGGTGTTTCCAGAGGTTTAGCGCACCAGGCACGGCCGCTTGTTATCGAACTTCCATCCCGGAATCAGAAACTGCATCGCCACGCTGTCATCCCGCGCGCCGAGCCCCATGCCTTGGTACAGCTCATGGGCCTTGGCCAGTTGATCCATGTCCAGCTCAACCCCCAGGCCAGGTTTTTTCGGTACTTGCACGCAGCCGTCGACGATTTGCAGCGGTAACTGGGTCAGGCGCTGGCCGTCCTGCCAGATCCAGTGGGTGTCGATGGCTGTGATCTCGCCCGGCGCGGCGGCCGCGACGTGGGTGAACATGGCCAGGGAAATATCGAAGTGGTTGTTGGAATGCGAGCCCCAGGTCAGGCCCCACTCGTGACACATCTGTGCTACCCGCACCGAGCCCTGCATGGTCCAGAAGTGCGGGTCCGCCAAAGGAATGTCCACCGACTGTAGCTGGATCGCGTGGCCCATTTCCCGCCAGTCGGTGGCGATCATGTTGGTCGCGGTTTTCAGGCCCGTGGCACGACGAAATTCAGCCATGACTTCGCGGCCCGAGTAACCGTTTTCCGCCCCGCAGGGGTCTTCGGCATAAGCCAGAACATGATGCTGATCACGGCACAGGCGGATCGCTTCCTTGAGCGACCAGGCGCCATTCGGATCGAGGGTAATGCGCGCATCGGGAAAGCGCTCGGCGAGGGCCGTGACCGCTTCGATTTCCTCGTCGCCGCTCAACACGCCGCCCTTGAGTTTGAAGTCCTTGAAGCCATAGCGGGCGTGAGCGGCGACCGCCAGGCGCACCACGGCGTCGGCGCTCATGGCTTTTTCGTGACGTACGCGGAACCAGTCATTGTCGGCATCCGGTTCATCGCGATAAGCCAGATCGGTTTCGTTGCGATCACCGACGTAAAACAGGTAGCCGAGCATCTTCACTTCATCACGCTGCTGGCCTTCGCCGAGCAAAGCGGCGACCGGCACGTCCAGGTGCTGGCCAAGCAAGTCGAGCAGGGCCGCTTCCAGGCCGGTGACCGCGTGAATGGTGATGCGCAGGTCGAACGTTTGTAAACCGCGACCGCCGGCATCGCGATCGGCGAAGGTCTGGCGCACTTGATTGAGGATCTTCTGGTAGGTGCCGATCGGGCTGCCGACCACCAGTGCGCGCGCGTCTTCCAGGGTCTGGCGAATGCGCTCGCCACCGGGTACTTCGCCGACGCCGGTGTGACCGGCGTTGTCCTTGAGGATCACGATATTGCGGGTGAAGAACGGGCCATGGGCGCCGCTCAGGTTGAGCAGCATGCCATCGTGGCCGGCCACCGGCACAACCTGCATGCTGGTGATGATCGGGGCTTTTGCGGCTTCTTGTGGGTTCATTTTTTTGTCCTTTCAACCAATATTCAAGCGTGATTCGGCGCTGGTTTGCCCAGTGCAACGGCCGGTGCGGGTTTCGGTTTATTGCGCGCGGCGAAGACGATGATCGCGGCGATGATCGAGGTGGCGGCCAGGCCGTAGAGCCCGCCCTGGATTGAACCGGTGTGCTCTTCCAGCAAACCGAAGGTGGTCGGCGCCACGAAGCCGCCGAGGTTGCCCACCGAGTTGATCAGCGCGATCACGCCGGCAGCGATCCGCGCATCCAGGTACGCCTGGGGAATCGGCCAGAACAGCGACGAAGCCGATTTGAAACCCAATGCGGCGAAGCAGATCGCAACGAAGGCGAAGATCGGCCCGCCGGTGGTGGACATGAACATTCCCGCCGCAGCGATCAGCAGGGCAGTGGCGACCCAGGCTTGCTGGTGCTTCCATTTGCCCGACAGCGAGGCAAAGGCGTACATGCCGACGATCGACAGCAACCACGGAATCGAGTTGAACAAGCCGACCTGGATGTCGCTCAGGTCGCCCATTTTCTTGATGATGCTCGGTAGCCAGAAGGTCGCGGCATAGATGGTCAATTGAATGAAGAAGTAGATCAGGCAGAACAGGATGATCTGGCGGTCCTTGAGCAGTGTGCCCAGCGACGGTTTGATCGGCGTCGCGGCTTCGCGGGCCAGTTGTTCGTCATCGATGGCTTTGACCAGCGCGTCCTGTTCAGCCAGGGTCAGCCATTTGGCGTCGTGGGGTTTGGAGTCCAGCCAGCACCAGACGAACACGCACAACCCGACCGAGAACATGCCCTCGATGAAGTACATCCACTGCCAGCCGTGCATGCCCCAACCGTTGATTTGCAGCAGCAGCCCCGACAGCGGGCCGGAGATCAGCGAAGCAATCGCCGAGCCGCTGAGGAAGATCGCAATCGCCTTGCCGCGTTCCACACCGGGCAACCAGCGGGTGAAGTAATAGATCACCCCGGGAAAGAACCCGGCTTCAGCCACGCCGAGCAGAAAACGCAGGATGTAGAAGTGGGTTTCGTTCTGGATGAACGCCATGCAGGCGGCCACCAGGCCCCAAGTCAGCATGATGCGGGTCAGCCAGATTCGCGCGCCGACTTTTTGCAGGAGGATGTTGGAGGGCACTTCGAACAGCGCGTACCCGATGAAGAACAGACCGGCCCCGAGGCCGTAGGCGGCAGCGCCAATCCCTAAGTCATGTTCCATGTGGGCGCGGACGAAGCCGATGTTCACCCGGTCGATGTAGTTGACGATGAACATGATCACGAACAGCGGCAGGACGTGGCGTTTCACTTTCGAGATGGCGGACTTCAGGACCGAATCGGCGCCATCGTTCATCCCGGATATGGATGTATTCACTTCGTTTTCTCCCACTCGTTATTTTTATGCGGGGTGTGGCTGGGTATTGCGATGTTGATAGACATCATACAACTGAATTTTTCGATTCGACAAGCACTGTAGTCCAATAAAATGGCTATTTGTCGGATGATTTCTATGCTTTTTTGGGTCGGGTGTGGGGTTGTGATGGTGTTCGAATGGTGAATTTGTTGAGTGTTGTCATACAAGTTTGAGGCTGTTTTCTGGGGATTCCAATCGATTCCGGTGCTACGATCCGGATAGCCCTGCCTTACGGATAATCACCATGCAAGAAGACATCGACGCACCCGCCCGCAAGCGCGCTCACAACCTGGCCCATGATCTGGTGGCCAAGCTGACCCAGAGCATTTTGCTCGGCCAGATGCTGCCGGGGGACAAGCTGCCTTCGGAGAATTCGATTGTTCAGGAGCATGGGGTCAGCCGTACGGTGGTGCGCGAGGCGATTTCGAAATTGCAGGCTTCAGGGCTGGTGGAAACCCGTCACGGCATCGGCACCTTTGTCATCGAGCGTGCGCCGGAGCAGGGGTTGCGGCTGAATGTCGATACCGCGCTGGGGGTGCGCAGCATTCTGGAGTTGCGCATGGGCCTGGAAACCCAGGCCGCCGCGCTGGCAGCGGTGCGTCGTACCGATCAGCAATTGGCGCAGATGCGTGAAGCGCTGGATGACTATCAAAGTTTGCTGGCCAACAACGACAGCTGCGTCGAGGCCGACAAACGTTTCCACCTGCTGATCGCCGAAGCCACCGGCAATGTATGCTTCACAGAGATCATGCAGCACTTGGGCAATGCGATGATTCCCCGCACCCGCGTCAATGCCGCCGAGCGCGGGTCAGCGGATTTGAGCAAGCTGGGGCAACTCGCCAACCTTGAACACGAGGCGATTCTCAACGCCATCAAGCGCCAGGATCCGGATGCGGCGCGGGCAGCCATGTGGTTGCACCTGACCAACAGCCGCGACCGCTTTTCGGCGGGCGGCAGCTGATTCGTCAGTGCGTAGGAGCGAGCAGTGCGGCGATCCGACTTGTCCGCGAAGAATACACCGCGTTTTTTCAGGTATTACGCGTCATCGTTCTTCGCGGGCAAGCCTCGCTCCTACAGGGGCGCTATATCGCGCATCAGCAATCCATAACGCAAATCCACCGCATCCGGAATCGGCAAATACACCGTGTGCCCATCCCCAGGCGCCACTTCAATCGCCTCGCCCCTGAGGTTCTGCAGTTGATGCAGGTCGAAGTGGAAGTTGCCCTTGGGCGTCATCAGTTCCATGTGATCGCCCAGGCCAAAACGATTCTTCACCCGTACCTCGGCCAGCCGGTCGCGGCGTTCGCCGGTCAACTCCCCAACGAACTGTTGGCGCTCTGAAACCGAGCTGCCGTTCTGGTAGTTCTGGTATTCGTCATGCACGTGCCGGCGTAGAAAACCTTCGGTGTAGCCGCGCTGAGCGAGGGACTCCAGATCAGTCATCAAGCTGCGATCGAACACTCGGCCAGCCACCGCATCGTCGATCGCGCGGCGGTAAACCTGGGTGGTGCGCGCGCAATAGAAATGCGATTTGGTCCGGCCTTCGATCTTCAGTGAATGCACGCCCATCTGTGTCAGGCGCTCGACGTGCTGGACGGCGCGCAGGTCCTTGGCGTTCATGATGTAGGTGCCGTGTTCATCCTCGAACGCCGGCATCAGTTCGCCGGGGCGATTGGCCTCTTGCAACAGGAACACCTGATCGGTCGGCGTGCCGAGGCCCAGGGTCGGTTCGGGAGAGTGGTGCTGGACGATTTCACCCAGTTGATTTTCGCTGGCCGGTGTCGCCGAGTATTTCCAGCGACAGGCATTGGTGCAGCTGCCCTGATTGGCGTCACGCTTGTTCATGTAGCCCGACAACAGGCAGCGCCCGGAATAGGCCATGCACAATGCGCCGTGCACAAACACTTCCAGCTCCATCGCCGGGACGTGCTGGCGGATTTCGGCGATTTCTTCCAGCGACAGTTCGCGGGACAGGATGATCCGGCTCAAGCCCTGTTGCTGCCAGAACTCGACGCTGGCCCAGTTCACCGTGTTGGCTTGCACCGACAGGTGGATCGGCATCTGCGGGAAGTGCCGGCGCACCAGCATGATCAGGCCGGGATCGGACATGATCAGCGCGTCCGGCGCCATGCCGATCACCGGTTCCAGATCCTTGAGGAACGTTTTCAGCTTGGCGTTGTGCGGGGCGATATTGACCACCACATAAAAACGCTTGCCCTGAGCCTGGGCCTCGGCGATGCCGAGCGCGAGGTTGGCGTGATCGAATTCGTTATTGCGCACTCGCAGGCTGTAGCGCGGTTGGCCAGCGTATACCGCATCGGCACCGTAGGCGAAGGCATAACGCATGTTTTTCAGGGTGCCGGCAGGGGCGAGCAGTTCCGGGGGGATGAGTGGCATGGCGCAAGTCATGGCAGTGTCGATCGCAAAAGCCGGCAAGGGTAAGCGGCCTGCACGCGGGGTTTATTGATCTGGATCTATGCTTGACCAACAAACAGATGGCACTCGCGCCAACCGTGGCGGACTAAACATAAGGACGCGAATTTTCGCCTCTGCGCATTGGCATGGACCGGACATGAACGAAACGAAGCTCCAGAACACTTCGCTGATGGTCTTGCTGGCTGTGGTGACCGTTGCCTTCGTCTGGATTCTGCTGCCGTTCTACGGTGCGGTGTTCTGGGCGGCCATCCTCGGCATTCTGTTTGCGCCCTTGCAGCATCAGTTGCAGCTGAGATTCGGTTGGTCACGCAACCTGACGGCCCTGTGCACCTTGAGTCTATGTGTGCTGATTGCGATCCTGCCGGTAATCATCATCAGTACCTTGCTGGTTCAGGAGGGCGCGGCGCTTTATGGCCGAATCGAAAGCGGCGAACTGGACATTGCCGGGCATGTGTCGCAGTTCAAACACAGCTTGCCGCCGTACTTTCAGCACTTGCTCGATCGTTTCGGCATGGGTGAACTGAGTGGGCTTCGCGAGAAAATCATCAAGAGCATGATGCAAGGCAGTCAGTTTCTGGCGTCCCAGGCGTTCAGTTTTGGCCAGGGGACGTTCGATTTCGTGGTGGGTTTTTTCATCATGCTGTATCTGCTGTTTTTCTTTCTGCGGGACGGGTCTGAACTGGCGCGCAAAGTGCGCGCGGCGATACCGCTGGAAGATAACCAGAAGCGTCGCTTGCAACTCAAATTCAATCGGGTGGTGCGGGCCACGGTGAAGGGCAGTTTGCTGGTGTCGATCACGCAAGGGGCGTTGGGCGGGTTGATTTTCTGGTTTCTGGATATCCCGAGCGTGCTGCTCTGGGCGGTGTTGATGGCATTCCTGTCGCTGTTGCCGGCGGTGGGGGCGGGTATCGTCTGGGTGCCGGTGGCGGCGTATTTCCTGCTCAGCGGTGCGATCTGGCAGGGCACGGTGCTCGCGTTGTTCGGGGTGTTCGTGATCGGGTTGGTGGACAATATCCTGCGACCGATTCTGGTGGGCAAGGACACCAAAATGCCTGACTACCTGATTCTCATCTCGACCCTGGGTGGCCTGGCGATTTTCGGCCTGAACGGTTTTGTCATCGGCCCGTTGATTGCCGCGTTGTTTATGTCGAGCTGGGCGATTTTCGTCGATACCAAACAGCGGGTTCAGCTGCCTTAAGCGTTGAGCTGGCCTGAGCCGATACGTTGCGACAGGGCTTGGGCGTCGGGAAGCGAAGTGAGCGGGCCGCTGATCGGTTCGCCGTCCTGTACGAGATACCAGCAGGCAAGCAATCCCAGTGCTCTGAGCGGTGCGGGAACGGCGCTGCCGATAACGGACATAATCTGAACCTGAGCCATAAGTACCTCCATCAATCTGTGGGGTTACCTTACGGATCGGACGCTTGAGTGGAAAATCAACGCTTTCGATAGTCGTCATTGATGCCAGTGAGTGTTGGCGATCAGTCCACGACTTGATCGAGCATATGCACGACTTCCTGTTCATTGAGCAGGCCTTTGCGCACCAGGTTTTCCGCCAGCAGCGAGAGAAACTTGGCGCTGCGATGGCCTTCTAGGTGCTTGAGCTCGGTCAGTGCGTTGTACACCTTGCTGGATGTGCACAAGCCGACAATGCGGTGCGGGTTTTGTGTGGGCATGAGGTCGTCCTTGTTTTTATCAACCTGTTGTTTATGGACAGATCAAGCTTGCGGGCCTGTCATGACATAAATATGACCGACTTTACCTGCCGGTACTGTCCCGACAGCGACCTTGACGAGATTTATTCAGACTCCGTTCGCCTTGCGGCCACAAAAAAGGCCCCGCTGTTGAGGCGGGGCCTGATGAGTCTGTTACCAGCGGTCGTCACGGTAATAACCATGGGGATGGCCATAGTAGCCGCGCGGTGGGCCATAGTAGCCGCGTGGTGGACCGTAATAAATCGGTGCCGGGCGGTAGTACATCGGTTGTTGGACATAGACCGGCGCCGGTTGGTAGTAAACGGGCGGTGGCTGTACGTAAACCGGTTGAGGCTGAGCGTAAACCGGTTGCTCTACATACACCGGCCGGTCGCGGCCGATAATTGCCGAGCCGATGATTGCCGAGCCGACGATCGCACCAAACACAGCCGGACCTTCCCAGCCACGACCACCTGCTTCTGCCTGCCCTGCGATAGCGAGAGCACCGATCAGCAAGGCTACTGTGGGGATTTTACGGATCATGATAAGTCCTCGGTTCTTCGACCCGGCGCTTGGGTCTGCAATAGACACAAGTTGTCGCGGGGATACTTCTAAGACAGCAATTTTTTGAAAATCAGCACAGCCGTTGGGTAAATTTTGTGTAAGGTCTGTACCGGTTTCTTTACGGTGCTGTCTGGTACAGACATACCCTTATGATCGACCACAATCCGGTGGAATTGTTAATTCCGTCCATCTGAAAGTGCTACTGAAGGAGATTCGGATGCAGATGAACCCCAACAAAGACACCCAGTTGTGCATGTCACTCTCGGGCCGTCCCGGCAATTTCGGCCTGCGGTTTCACAATCATCTGTACGAACAACTGGGGCTGAATTTTTACTACAAAGCCTTCAGCAGTCAGGACCTGACGGGGGCTGTCAGCGGCATTCGTGCGTTGGGTATTCGGGGTTGCGGCGTGTCGATGCCGTTCAAGGAGGCCTGCATCGCGCTGGTCGATGAGCTGGATGCATCGGCCGAGGCTATTCAATCGATCAACACTATCGTCAACACCAACGGCCACCTCAAGGCCTACAACACTGATTACATCGCCGTCGCCCAGTTGCTCGAAACCCACCAGGTGCCCAAGGATTCGACCTTTGCCCTGCGCGGCAGCGGCGGCATGGCCAAGGCTGTGGCCAGTGCCTTGCGCGATGGCGGCTACAAAAACGGCTTGATCGTGGCCCGCAACGAACGCGCCGGGCGTGCCCTGGCCGAATCGCTGGGTTACCAATGGCAGGCGGAACTGGGTGCTCAACGCCCGCAGATGCTGATCAACGTCACGCCGATCGGCATGACCGGTGGCCTGGAAGCCGATCAACTGGCGTTTCCCCCTGAAGCCATCGCTGCCGCCGAAACGGTTTTCGATGTGGTGGCGATTCCCTCGGAAACACCGCTGATCGTGCGTGCTCGTGCCGAAGGCAAACGGGTGATCACCGGGCTGGAAGTGATTGCCATCCAGGCGCTGGAGCAGTTCGTGTTGTACACCGGCGTGCGACCGACCGATGAGCAGTTTCAGAAAGCCGTGGCGTTTGCCCGGAGCTGAATTCCGATTATCGGTTGGACCTGTGGCGAGGGAGCTTGCTCCCGTTGGGTCGCGAAGCGGCCCCAAAGCAGTCAGCACACCGAGTTTGCCGGCCTTGCGACTGCTTCGCAGCCGAACGGGAGCAAGCTCCCTCGCCACAGGGAACTCGGTACATCGGGAAGGGTTATTCGAGGCGCGCCAGGCGTTCTTCCAGTGCCGCAATCCGCGCTTCAAGCTCTTCGATTCGCTCAACCGACACACCGCCACCGGTGCCACGTTCCACCGGATTCTGTCGGGCCGCGAGGATCGCTTCGATATCCGCCGGATCACCCAGCGCATGCATGTAACGATCTTCGCGCTGACCGGCCTGGCGCGGGATCAACAGCGCCAGGCCTCGGGCGATCAAACGCTCCAGTTGATGCACCACTTGTTCGGCATCTTCGAAGTCATGCATGCGGCCGCTGCGGGTCAGCAGTTCGTTGACCGTCTGCGGACCGCGCAGGAACAACAGCCCCGTCAGAATCACCTGCGCCGGCACCAGTTCCAGCGCCTTGTCGACCCGATGTTCCCAGCGGTCGGCACGGCTGCCCATCACCAGCCGGGTGAAGCCGCGACCTTCAAGGGCGCGCAGGCTCTGGCCAACCTGGCCCTGGCTGAGGTTCATCACCGGTTCGCGGCTGGTTTTCTGGTTGCAGGCAATCACCAGGGCATTGAGGGTCAGCGGATAGGTTTCCGGGCTGGTGGCCTGTTTTTCGATCAACGAGCCCAAAATGCGGATTTCCGTGCTGTTGAGCCGCGGTTCGTCGAAGGTCGTCTCTTGTTCAGTGCTCATCGCGCTTTTCCCTAGGCAGTCGAGCCGCCTAGCCTAATCCTTGCTGGATAAAAGACAAGTCGCAGGGCGCGCCGGCATGGCTATAATCGCTCCACGTTTTTTACTCCCGTCACCACACGAGACTGCCATGACTATTTCCCTGTACGCCGCATCCGTTCCGGTTTTCCAGCAAATGCTCAACGCCCTGAGCAACAACCTGAGCAAGGCCGAAGCCCACGCTACCGCGAAAAACATCGACCCGAACGCATTCCTGCAGGCCCGTCTGTACCCGGACATGTTCCCGCTGGTGCGTCAGGTGCAGATCGCCGTTGATTTCGCCAAGGGTGTTTCGGCGCGTCTGGCTGAAATCGAACTGCCGAAATACGACGATACCGAAACCACCTTCGCCGAACTGCAAGCGTTGATCGCCAAGGTTCTGGCCTTCATCGGCGAGATCAAACCCGAGCAAATCAACGGCAAGGAAGGCATCGAAATCGTGACCCGTCCTGGCACCCCTAAAGAGAAGCGCTTCACTGGCCAGGCTTACCTGCTGAGCTACGGTCTGCCGCAGTTCTTCTTCCACGTCACCACTGCCTACGCGTTGCTGCGTCACAACGGTGTGGAAGTGGGCAAGCGCGATTACATGGGCGCGTTCTAAACCACCCAGGTACAAAAAAGCCCGCCAAGGTGTAAGCCTTGGCGGGCTTTTTCGTTTTCGTCGGTGCGTTTACGCCAAACGCTGCGCCTTCAACTCTTCACCCTGGCAAGCCGCCGCGGTGAACAGCACGTCGGTGGAGGAGTTCAGCGCGGTTTCCGCCGAGTCCTGCAACACACCGATGATGAAGCCGACCGCCACCACTTGCATGGCGATTTCGCTCGGGATGCCGAACAGGCTGCACGCCAGCGGAATCAGCAACAACGAACCGCCCGCCACGCCCGAGGCGCCACAGGCACAAATTGCCGCGACGACGCTGAGCAGAATGGCCGTCGGAATATCCACGGCGATGCCCAGGGTGTGCACGGCGGCCAGGGTCAGCACAGTGATGGTGATCGCCGCGCCGGCCATGTTGATGGTCGCGCCGAGCGGGATCGATACCGAATAGGTGTCTTCATGCAGGCCCAGGCGTTTGCTCAATTCCAGGTTGACCGGAATGTTCGCCGCCGAGCTGCGGGTGAAGAAGGCGGTGATGCCGCTCTCGCGCAGGCAGGTGAGTACCAGCGGATACGGGTTGCGGCGCAGTTTCCAGAACACGATGACCGGGTTCATCACCAACGCGACGAACAGCATGCAGCCCAGCAGCACCGCCAGCAGGTGCATATAGCCGATCAATGCGCCGAAACCGGAAGTGGCGAGGGTCGAAGCCACCAGACCGAAGATCCCCAGCGGCGCAAAGCGAATCACCAGGCGCACGATCACGGTCACGCCATTGGACAGGTCGCCCAGCACTTCGCGCGTCGTCTCGCCAGCATGGCGGATCGCAATGCCCATGCCGATCGCCCACGCCAGAATGCCGATGAAGTTGGCGTTCATCAGTGCGCTGACCGGGTTATCGACCACGCTCAGCAACAGACTTTGCAGCACTTCGCTGATGCCGCCCGGCGCGGTGACCGCAACGTCCTGGGTCGACAGCACCAGGCTCGACGGAAACAGCGTACTGGCGATCACTGCAACCACGGCTGCGGCGAAGGTGCCCAGCAGATACAGAAACAGGATCGGCCGGATATGGGTTTCCTGGCCGTGCTTATGATTGGCAATCGAGGCCATGACCAGCACGAACACCAGAATCGGCGCGACAGCCTTGAGCGCCGACACGAATACTTTGCCAATGAAGGCGGTGGACTTCGCCACCTCAGGCGCGAACAGGGCCAGGGCAATCCCGGCGATCAGGCCGATGATGATTTGCGTGACCAGGCTGCTGCGTTTCAGGCGTTGCAAAAGAGAAGGGGATGAAGCGGTCATAACGGTATCTCTGATTTTATTAGGGTGCAGGGTTCCTTGGCTCATGCAGCAAAAAGCCGGGCAGGCTACATGGAGGGAACCGAAGGGGTCGCCACATCAATGCCAATCAATGGCCGATGAGCAAGGTGTCAATCTCGCGGGTCGCGGACTTTATCACAGCGTAGCCGCGATCCTTCAGACCTGTGACGATCTGCCACCCGATTGTTCAACGCGATTTGCAGGTTCGTGCAACTTCGTTTGGAAACACTCTGTTAAGCTTCGCCATCCTCATTTTCTAGTTCTGCCAGTGGGCCTTCGGGCTGTCGCTGGTGTCGTCGTTTTCCTGGAGTTCTGCATGCTGTTGCCCATTCTTCTGTTGTCCGCCGCCGGTTTCACGGTGCTGACCACGGAATTCATCATCGTCGGCCTGTTGCCGGCAATCGCCCGTGACCTGGACGTCAGCATCCCTCAAGCGGGTTTGCTGGTGACCCTGTTTGCGTTCACCGTGGCCGCGTTCGGGCCGTTCCTGACAGCGTATTTCGCAAGGTTTGAACGGCGCAAACTGTTCATCAGCGTGTTGATCATGTTCGGCCTGGCCAACACGCTGGCGGCGTTTGCGCCGAACATTTGGGTGATGGCCATTGCCCGGTTGATTCCGGCGCTGGGGTTGCCGGTGTTCTGGGCGTTGGCCAGTGAAACCGCGGTGGACATCGTCGGACCGGACTACGCCGGGCGGGCGATTGCCAAGATTGGTTTCGGCATCGTCTGCGCCACCGTATTCGGCATTCCGGTCGGCACGTTGATTTCCGATGCGTTCGGTTGGCGCAGTGCTTTCGGCATTCTGGCGGTGATTGCGTTTGCCAAGGCGCTGCTGCTGTTTATCTATTTGCCGAAAACCAGCCTGCACCAGCATCAGGTGAGTTTTCGTTCGCAATTCAAGATCTTGCGCAGCCCGCTGATGCTGGGTCATGTTCTGCTGTCGATCCTGGTGTTCAGCGGCATGTTCACCGCCTACACCTACCTGGCCGACATTCTTGAACGCCTCGCCGGTTTCAACGGCACCGTGGTCGGCTGGTGTCTGATGGGCTTCGGCGCGGTCGGGCTGATCGGCAACTCGCTGGGCGGTCGCGCGGTGGATCGTCACCCGCTGATCGCTTCTATGACGTTTTGCGCATTCATGATTGCCGGCATGGTGACGCTGGTGCCGAACATTCACTCGCCGCTGGGGCTGGCGGCGGCGATGGGGATTTGGGGGGTGACCCAGGCGGCGTTGTTCCTGGTCAGTCATGTGCGGTTGATGAAGGCGGCGCCTGAAGCGCCGGCCTTCGCGGCGTCGTTGAACATTGCCGGGGCCAACCTCGGGATCGGCCTGGGCGCCATGGTTGGCGGCCGGGTGATCGACAGTGTGGGCCTGGGTGGACTGGGTTTCGCCGCAGCCGGTTTTATCCTGGTTTCGATTCTCCTGGCCATGGCGCTGATGACCTTCAAACCTCGCGAAGTCTGCGCCTGAGGCTTTACATCTCGGTGAACAGCTCGCGTCGGGCACCTTCGGTAATGGCGACAATGCCGGGGTGCTTGACCTTGCGTTCCACCGAAATGGCATAGAACGACTCGCGCACCGCGTCGGTCTGGCCGATCAACTCCACACCGCATTGGCGTTTCACCTCGTCGGCAATCACGCTCGGGCCGATGAAAATCCCGCTACCGGATTGGCCGAAAGCCTGCATCAAAGCGCTGTCGTCGAACTCGCCGACGATTCGCGGCTGGATCTGCTGTTCGGCAAACCAGCGTTGCAAGCGACTGCGCACCACGGTTTCCGGCCCGGGAATCAACAACGGGGCGCCGTGCAGGCTGCGGGGGAAATCCTGGCCGTATCGCGCCGTCAGTTCAGCGGTGGCAAAGAAGCTGATACCGCATTCGCCGAGCTTCTGGCTATAGCCCTTGATATCCAGATGCGAGGGCATCGGGCTGTCGGAAATCACCAGGTCGAGGCGTTGAATCGCCAGGTCGGCGAGCAATCGTTCCAGTTTGTCTTCGCGGCAGGTGATGCGTAGCGGCTCGTTCAACTCCATGGTCGGCGCGATCAGGCGATAGACGATGGATTTGGGCACCACATCGGCGACGCCCACCCGAAACAGAATCTGTTGCTCATTGGGCTGCGCCCGCAGCATCAGCTCCAGCTCGCCCCCGAGTTGAAACATCTGCTCGGCGTAGGGCAGGGTCTGACGCCCGGCTTCGGTGAGTTCTAGCTGCCGCCCGACCCGGCGAAACAATTCAATGCCATAGGTTTGTTCGAGCAGGGAAATCTGCCCGCTGATGGTCTGTGGTGTCAGGTTCAACTGCTCGCAGGCGCGCACGATGCTGCCGGTCTTGGCCACCACCCAGAAATAATGCAGCTGTCGATAATTCAGCATTCATGTTCCCCGTAGCGTGTGTTTTGCTATGGATTCGTAAAAACCGAAGTATAACCGCTGAAAATACGAATTTTCCTGAAGTGTTTGCCTCTTTAGACTGCCTCGCTATCGACGGATCGCCTTTCGGGTTCTGTCTGTCCTATCGAGGAAAGCATCATGAAGCTTAAAACCACCGCGCTGCTGATCACCTCTTTACTGGTGTTGGCCGGTTGCGACCAGGCCGAGAAAAGTGCTCAGCAATTGATGGGCAAGGCCGCCGAAAGCGCCAAACAGGCGATTGACGATACCCACAAAGCCGCCGAACAAGCGTTGAGCGAGGCCACGAGTGGCCTGATCAGCAAGAAAGAACAACCGGCCAAAGAGACGGGCAAAACCGACTCTTCGTCCCAGGAAATCTAAACCGTCTACAACGAGTCAGGACTGACCCATGGAATACCTTTTAGAACTCGCTGCAAGCCCCACCGCCTGGGTCGCCCTGGCCACGTTGGTGGTGATGGAAATCGTGCTCGGCATCGATAACCTGATCTTCATCTCGATCCTCACCAATAAGCTGCCCGAGCAGCATCGCCAGAAGGCGCGGCGCATTGGTATCGGCATGGCGTTGATCCTGCGCCTGGCGCTGTTGAGCACCATCGCGTTTATCGTCCAGTTGACTGAACCGGTGATCGACATTCTCGGCCACGCGTTCTCCTGGAAGGACATGATCCTGATCGCCGGCGGCCTGTTCCTGTTGTGGAAGGCGACCACCGAGATTCATCACAGCATGGACCCGTCGCCGGTAGACCCGACGTCGGCCACCTCGACCGTGACCCTGGGCTTTGCCGCCGCCATCGGTCAGATCCTGATGCTCGACATGGTGTTCTCCATCGACAGCATCATTACCGCTGTCGGCATGACCGAGCATTTGCCGATCATGATCATCGCGGTGGTGGTGTCGGTCCTGGTGATGTTGCTGGCTGCTGACCCGTTGGCCAAGTTCATCAACGACAACCCGACGGTGGTGATGCTGGCGCTGGGCTTCTTGATCATGATCGGCATGACGCTGATCGCCGAAGGTTTCGGCGCCCACGTACCGAAAGGCTATGTCTACGCGGCCATGGCGTTCTCGGCGACGATCGAAGGCTTGAACATGCTGTCGCGGCGGGCCAAACAGAGGCGCGTTGCCGCAGAAGCTTAATCGCCGATAAACGAAACGGCCGCCTGAACTTGCGAGAGTCCAGGCGGCCGTTTTTTGTTTGTACGACTGAAAAGCGCCAGTCAGTGCGCGGTGATGGGGTGTGTAGCCGGTTTATCGGTTTTGGCCGCGGGCGCCGATTTAATCGGGTGGTGATGGTGCCGACGGGTAATGCGCAAAACGCCCCACAACATGGCGGCGGCCACTGCCAGCCAGCCGGAAATCAACATCACAATGGTCATTGTCAGGCTCATCAGTGCCTCCTCTTTGCCCTGCCGCGGGCGCACACTCTTCCTTGGTAAAGGACAGTCTAGCCGTTGCTGTGTTTCAGGCTATTGACCAAAGGTCGCCTGTCATCAACCCGTTCGCTCTATCAAATGCAAACAACTGCCGGTTAAGGCTATACCGCTGTCGCGCGGCATCCTATGATCGACGGCCAAGCCGGCTGCGTGATCGCCTGGCGTCTGAACAAGAGAGTGATGATGGTGCGGGTATTTTCTCGAATTCGATCTTTGGCACTGATCGTTGGCTGCGTTGCCGGCCTGGCTGGCTGCGCGGGGAGCGTAGCGCCTGAGATCAAGCGTCTGCCGGAGCGTGTCGAACTCAGCGGTACGTTCTACCGTGGGCAAAGTTATCAGAGCGGGCCTCAAGTGCTGGCCAGCCTGTTGTCCCAACAGGACATCGTGATAACTCCAGGGTTGCTCGAAAAGCCCCTGAATTTACCGGGCGCCGAAGACCGGTTGCAGCAGAACATGCAAAACCTCGCCCGCGAATACGGGATGGTGGTCTATCCCCTCGACAGCCAATTGCCGGCGCTGCTGACCCAGGTCGCAGCCGGTTATCCGGTGATGGTACGCATTACTGAAGGCTCGGCCTTCTGGGCCGGGCCGCGATACGCCATTCTTGCCGGTTACAACCGTCAGAAGCAGACCGTGTTGCTGCGCACCGGGATGGATCGTCGGTTGCTGATGGGGTTCAGCGCCTTTGAGTCGGCGCTCGAGAATGCAGGCGGTTGGGCCGTTTTGATCCAGAAGCCGGACCAGATTCCGGCCAACGTCGATCAGCAGCGCTGGCTGAAAGCGGCGAACGATCTTGCCCAGTCAGGTCAGGAGCAGGCGGCAGCCAGGGCGAAGAAGGCGCTGACCGCGCAGTAGTTTCCGTTTGTCATCCGCCGGGCACTACTCGACGTTGTTCGCCTCTGATGTAAAGGGCCCGGGTTTCTCGCCGGGCCGTGACCAGGAGGCGTCCATGGCTCAATCCAATACCCCCGTCGGCCCACACTCGTCCGAGCATTCGTCCGATAATGAGTTGGGGTTCGACCCCGACTCTCCGGACGTTGCTGATCCTCAGGTCGACCCCATCGGACCTGCCAGGGCACCCAAAGATATAAAACCGGGTGAAGAGGGCAAGAAGACACCGGCAAAGCCTTACGACCCGCTCGGTAATCTGAAACCCAAGTCTTAGTCAGAGGTGCATATGTCTACCGATTCGAGCTTCGACGACAAACATTCGGACCCTCCCGAAAACGTTCCAACAACCCCCGAGGCGGACCTGGACCCGGTGATGGATCCGGACAGCCCGCTAAGGGATCCCTTGGCCAGGCCGACCGTGGTGCCGACGAAGCATCCGCAGGGCTGGCGAGACCCGAGTGCCGGGGACGGCATTCCGGATGACGATCAGATGCCGTTGCCCAATGATTGACCGCCGGACAAAAAAAGCCCCGAATATTCGGGGCTTTTCATTTATGGATGTTTCGACCTTATTTTGAGGCTTCAATCACACCGCTCTGGCGATGCTTGAGGTTCTTGTCTGACTTGTATTGCAGGGCGACGGACGGCACGTTGGTGCTCTTGCCGGTTTCAACCCAGCTGCGAATACGGGTTGCATCGGCAAAGTGCGTGTACTTGCCGAAGGCATCGAGAATCACCAGCGCAACCGGACGGTTGCCCATGCTGGTCACCAACACCAGGCAGTGGCCGGCCTGGTTGGTAAACCCGGTTTTCGTCAGCTTGATGTCCCAGTTCGGCTTGTTGATCAAGTGGTCGGTATTGTGGAAACCCAGGCTGTAGTTGGGTTTACGGAATGTAACGGTTTTTTCCTTGGTCGTGCTCAGCTCGGTCAAGAGTGGGTACTTGTGCGCGGCGATCAGCAGTTTGCTGAGGTCGCGGGCGGTGGACACGTTGCGCGGGGAGAGACCCGTCGGTTCGACGAAATGGGTACTGGTCATGCCCAGCGCCTTGGCTTTGGCGTTCATGGCGGCAATGAACGCGACGTAACCGCCCGGATAGTGATGCGCCAAGGTTGCGGCGGCACGGTTTTCCGATGACATCAGGGCGATCAACAGCATCTCGCGGCGCGTCAATTCGCTTTGGAGTTTGACTCGGGAGAACACGCCTTTCATTTCCGGGGTGTCGCTGATGTTAACGGGAATATATTCGTCCATGTTCTGCCGCGCTTCTACGACCACCAGGCCGGTCATCAGTTTGCTGACGGAGGCGATGGGTACGACGACGTCAGGATTGCTGGCATAGATGACTTTGTTGGTTTGCAGATCCATCAGCAAAGCGCTGCCGGAAGCGATCTTCAGTTGTGCAGTGTCTCGTGGTGCCGCGGTGGTTTCACCGGCGTTGACCGTTGGCGTGATGAAAGTCCCTGTAACTGCAAAAACTAGGCTCAGGATGGAAAGACGGATTTTCACGCTGGCAGACTCATAAAGGGTGGATATGCCGTTCTGTAACGGGCTGTTTCTTAAAAACGACGCATTTTAGGAGTATGTGCCAGGAAAGCCATAGGCGCCTGCAAGACGGGGGGTAAAAGTGAAGAATATTTAATGCTGTAACTCTTTCTTTACTATTTGGCTTTGCAGTTGTCCGACCTCTGTGATCGAGCTGTTTGCTACAGGCAAAAAGAACCCCGCGATGGGCGGGGTTCTTTTGGGTGCAGCAGGGTGAGAGTTAACTCAGCTGTGCAGTGTTTCGGCGGCGTACAACGTGTTTTCCAGCAGGCAGGCGCGGGTCATCGGGCCGACGCCACCCGGTACCGGAGTGATCCAGCCGGCACGGGCCAGGGCGGATTCGTAAGTCACGTCGCCGACCAGTTTGCCGTCTGCCTGACGGTTGATGCCGACGTCGATCACGATCGCGCCTTCCTTGATCCACTCACCTTTGACCAGGCCCGGCTTGCCGGCGGCAACCACTACCAGGTCGGCGCGACCGACGTGGCCGGCCAGATCCTTGGTGAAGCGGTGGGTGACCGTCACGGTGCAACCGGCCAGCAGCAGTTCCATCGCCATCGGACGACCAACAATGTTGGAAGCCCCGACAATGACCGCGTCCATCCCGTAAAGATTGACGCCGGTGCTTTCCAGCAGCGTCATGATGCCTTTGGGCGTGCACGGGCGCAGCAGCGGAATGCGCTGGGCCAGGCGACCGACGTTATAAGGGTGGAAACCGTCGACGTCCTTGTCGGGACGAATGCGCTCCAGCAATTTGGAGGCGTCCAGGTGTTCAGGTAGAGGCAGCTGAAGCAGAACGCCGTCGATTGCCGGGTCGTCGTTCAGGCGATCGATCAGATCGGTCAGCGCTGCTTGAGTGGTGTCGGCAGGCAGGTCATAGGCTTGGGATAGGAAGCCGACCTCTTCACAGTCTTTACGCTTGTGCGAGACATAAACCTGAGAGGCAGGATCGCTGCCGACCAGGATCACCGCGAGGCCGGGTGTGCGCAGGCCTTGCTGGCGACGCTCGGCAACTCGTTTGGCGATCTGCTGGCGCAGGCTGGCGGCGATCGATTTGCCGTCGATTAGTTGTGCAGTCATTGCGCGTGATTAACCATCGAGAGGGGAAAAAAAGAGAGCGCATTCTCGCATGTCACGAGGTGAGGGCAAAGGCGCTTGGTCTGCAAATTCCCCTAACTCCTTTAATTAAATGAATTTTTTTCAAAAAGGATTTGACGACCTTCAGGGGGCTCTATACTATTCGTCGCACTTGTCGGGCACAGCCTAGCACTGGTTAAGAAGGTCGAGCGGAGTTACGGTTCCGCAAGGCTGAAAAGCACTTAGTTTGTAGTCCTTCAAGGGTACAGATTAACAAGGCGCCCGTAGCTCAGCTGGATAGAGCATCCGCCTTCTAAGCGGATGGTCGCAGGTTCGAGTCCTGCCGGGTGCGCCATTAGGCAGCATTGGCACAAGTAGCGCGATATGGTGGGCGTAGCTCAGTTGGTAGAGCACGGGATTGTGACTCCCGTTGTCGTGGGTTCGATCCCCATCGTCCACCCCATATTTCGAAAGGCGCCAGATTAATAGTCTGGCGCCTTTGCTTTAACAGCTTCAACCCGCGGATGTGGTGGAATTGGTAGACACACTGGATTTAGGTTCCAGCGCCGCGAGGCGTAAGAGTTCGAGTCTCTTCATCCGCACCAAATAAAGCTTCACTCATGCCGATTGGCATGATTGAGGTTCAACAAAGAAGTTGTTTGGCTTCTTTGTCACGCAATATGGTGGGCGTAGCTCAGTTGGTAGAGCACGGGATTGTGACTCCCGTTGTCGTGGGTTCGATCCCCATCGTCCAC
>NZ_JBWKWT010000004.1:0-70714 GCF_059422365.1 Pseudomonas sp. GW821-FHT01E10 | reverse complement strand
CCCCATATTCCGAAAGGCGCCAGATTTAACAGTCTGGCGCCTTTTTTGTTTCAGTGGTTTGAGTGCCGGTGGCTGCAGGTTGTGGGCCGCAGGGGCAGGTCGCTTCGTCGTATTTATGTTTCTCGATGATGCCTGATTTGCCCGCCGATCCCCTCGCGGGGTTGGCTGTCAGGGACGGATTGCCGATTCCTTCTATATATAGGAAGGTGGGTGCAGAGCCCTGGCTTGATTGGCTGTATTTGCTAACAGGGCGAGGCACAACCGTTTGTCCCCGCCTATAAATTGCCTGCTGTTTTTTTACCCGTTTTCAGTAGGGTGACTTCTTGAGTTTGACCCACTAGAATGCATGCCCTTGATTCTGGGGTCGGAAACGGCCGGCTAACGTCTGTGCAACGAGGAATATCCATGCAAGTTTCTGTTGAAAATACTTCTGCTCTTGAGCGCCGCATGAGCATCACCGTGCCGGCTGAGCGCATCGAGACTCAGGTCAACAAGCGTCTGCAGCAGACTGCCCAAAAGGCCAAGATCGCTGGCTTCCGTCCAGGCAAAGTGCCAATGAGCGTGATCCGTCAGCGTTTCGGGGCTGATGCACGTCAAGAAGCCGTGGGCGACGTGATCCAGTCTTCCTTCTACGAAGCTGTCGTCGAGCAGAAGCTGAATCCGGCTGGTTCGCCTTCGATCGAACCTAAAACCCTGGAAGCGGGCAAGGACCTGGAATACGTAGCCGTATTCGAAGTGTTCCCTGAGTTCACCGTTGCCGGTTTCGAAGGCATCACCGTCGAGCGCCTGAGCGCCGAAGTGGCTGACGCCGATCTGGACAAGATGCTGGAAGTCCTGCGCAAGCAGAACACCCGTTTTGAAGTGGCCGAACGCGCTGCCCAGAACGAAGACCAGCTGAACATCGATTTCGTCGGCAAGGTCGACGGTGAAGTGTTCGCAGGCGGTTCTGCCAAAGGTACTCAGCTGGTGCTGGGTTCCGGCCGCATGATCCCTGGTTTCGAAGACGGTCTGGTTGGCGCTAAAGCCGGCGAAGAGCGCGTTCTGAACCTGACCTTCCCAGAGGACTACCAGAACCTCGACCTGGCAGGCAAAACTGCTGAGTTCACCGTGACCGTGAACACCGTTTCCGAGCCTAAACTGCCAGAGCTGACCGAAGAGTTCTTCGCTCAATTCGGCATCAAGGAAACCGGTCTGGAAGGCTTCCGCACCGAAGTTCGCAAGAACATGGAGCGCGAACTGCGTCAGGCGATCAAATCCAAGGTCAAGAATCAGGTGATGGACGGTCTGCTGGCCACCAACCCGATCGAAGTGCCTAAGGCTCTGCTGTCCAACGAAGTCGACCGTCTGCGCGTGCAGGCTGTTCAGCAGTTCGGTGGCAACATCAAGCCTGACCAACTGCCGGCCGAGCTGTTCGAAGAGCAAGCCAAGCGCCGCGTCGTGCTGGGTCTGATCGTGGCTGAAGTGGTCAAGCAATTCGACCTCAAGCCTGACGAAGCCCGCGTTCGCGAGATGATTCAGGAAATGGCTTCGGCCTACCAAGAGCCTGAGCAGGTTGTGTCCTGGTACTACAAGAACGACCAGCAACTGAACGAAGTCCGTTCGGTTGTGCTGGAAGAGCAAGTTGTGGATACTGTTCTGCAGAAAGCTAGCGTGACCGACAAATCGGTCTCTTACGAAGAAGCGGTCAAGCCGGTAGAAGCTCCACAAGCCGACTGATTGGTTTTGCGGTAAGAAGTACACACCATAAGCCAGCCTTCGTGCTGGCTTATGCGTATTCAAGACATAACTATTTGGGAGTGACTGCGAGACATGTCCCGCAATTCTTATTATCAGAGCTCTGACATCCAGGCCGCAGGCGGTCTGGTCCCGATGGTTATCGAGCAGTCTGCCCGTGGCGAACGTGCCTATGACATCTACTCGCGCCTGTTGAAGGAGCGAGTGATCTTCCTGGTAGGTCCGGTAGAAGACTACATGGCCAACCTGGTTGCGGCGCAACTGCTGTTCCTTGAAGCGGAAAACCCGGACAAGGACATCCATCTTTACATCAACTCACCAGGCGGTTCGGTGACTGCGGGCATGTCGATCTACGACACCATGCAGTTCATCAAGCCAGACGTTTCCACCACCTGCATCGGTCAGGCCTGCAGCATGGGTGCCTTCCTGCTTGCCGGTGGTGCTGCCGGCAAGCGTTTCTGCCTGCCGAACTCGCGCATGATGATTCACCAGCCGTTGGGCGGCTTCCAGGGTCAGGCGTCGGACATCGACATCCATGCCAAGGAAATCCTCCACATTCGTTCGCGTTTGAACCAGCTGTTGGCTCATCACACCGGTCAGAGCCTCGAAACCATCGAGCGCGATACCGAGCGCGACAACTTCATGAGCGCTGAGCGTGCGGCTGAATATGGCCTGATCGACTCTGTGATCGACAAGCGTAAAATGCCCGCCTAAGCAGCCCAAATGTAGGTGGTCGGGGTAACTGACCGCCTGCGGGCTTGAAAAAGCCTGCAATTGCCTTCATCTTGTGTTGCAAGCCTATCGGATTTGGATCGATCGAATGACTGACACCCGCAACGGCGAGGACAACGGCAAACTGCTCTATTGCTCCTTCTGTGGCAAAAGCCAGCATGAAGTGCGCAAATTGATTGCCGGCCCCTCGGTCTTTATCTGCGACGAGTGCGTCGACCTGTGCAATGACATCATCCGTGAGGAGGTGCAGGAAGCCCAGGCCGAAAGCAGCGCGCATAAATTGCCTTCGCCTAAAGAAATCAGCGGCATCCTTGATCAGTACGTGATTGGTCAGGAACGTGCGAAAAAGGTTCTGGCCGTAGCGGTGTATAACCACTACAAGCGTCTGAACCAGCGCGACAAAAAGAATGACGACGTCGAACTCGGCAAAAGCAACATCTTGCTGATCGGCCCGACAGGCTCGGGTAAAACCCTGCTTGCCGAAACTCTGGCCCGCTTGCTGAACGTTCCGTTCACCATCGCCGACGCAACCACCCTCACCGAGGCGGGTTATGTGGGCGAAGATGTCGAGAACATCATTCAGAAGCTGCTGCAGAAGTGCGATTACGACGTAGAAAAGGCCCAGATGGGCATTGTCTACATCGATGAGATCGACAAGATCTCGCGCAAGTCTGACAACCCGTCGATCACCCGGGACGTTTCCGGTGAAGGCGTGCAGCAGGCCCTGCTCAAGTTGATCGAAGGCACGGTCGCTTCCGTTCCACCTCAAGGTGGTCGCAAGCATCCGCAGCAGGAATTCCTTCAGGTCGACACCCGTAACATCCTGTTCATCTGCGGTGGTGCGTTCTCCGGTCTGGAAAAGGTTATTCAAAACCGTTCCACCCGTGGCGGCATCGGCTTCAACGCAGAAGTGCGCAGCAAGGAAGAAGGCAAGAAAGTCGGTGAATCCCTGCGTGAAGTCGAGCCTGACGATCTGGTCAAGTTCGGTCTGATCCCGGAATTCGTCGGGCGTCTGCCGGTACTTGCCACGCTGGACGAGCTTGATGAGGCTGCGCTGATGCAGATTCTCACCGAGCCGAAGAATGCCCTGACCAAGCAGTATGCCAAGCTGTTCGAGATGGAAGGCGTGGACCTGGAATTCCGGGCCGACGCGCTGAAATCGGTCGCCAAACGTGCCCTGGAACGCAAAACCGGTGCCCGTGGCCTGCGCTCGATTCTCGAAGGTGTATTGCTCGACACTATGTATGAAATCCCCTCGCAGTCCGAGGTGAGTAAAGTAGTGATCGACGAAAGCGTTATAGAAGGCAAGTCCAAGCCTCTGTATCTCTATGAGAACAGTGAGCCGACTGCCAAGGCAGCGCCAGACGCTTAAGCGTCACACTGCTGGAATAAAGAAGGGGCCTTCGGGCCCCTTTGCTATTGTGGGAGACGGGGCAGCTAACCTGAATTTCTGGATGCGCCGGGATAAATGCAGGCGCTACCGTAAGCTCTGATTTTTTAAGTGATTCTTTTATCCGCTTGTTTTTTTTGAAAACAGCCCCCATCTTGGTTTCAAGCTTACTTCCATCTGTTTACGGCCTTATGGCCGCCGTAGAGGCGAAATCATGAAGACGACCATCGAATTGCCTCTCCTGCCATTGCGTGATGTCGTGGTTTATCCGCACATGGTTATCCCGCTGTTCGTGGGGCGCGAGAAATCCATCGAAGCTCTCGAGGCAGCGATGACGGGCGACAAGCAGATCCTTCTGCTGGCTCAGCGGAATCCTGCTGACGACGATCCCGGTGAAGAAGCACTTTATCGCGTAGGCACCATTGCTACCGTTCTGCAGCTGCTCAAACTGCCTGACGGCACCGTCAAGGTTCTTGTCGAAGGCGAGCAGCGGGGCGCCGTGGAGCGCTTCAGCGAAGTCGACGGCCACTGCCGTGCCGAAGTCTCGTTGATCGACGAAACCGAAGCGCCAGAGCGCGAATCGGAAGTGTTTGTCCGCAGCCTGCTGGCTCAATTCGAACAATATGTGCAGCTGGGCAAGAAAGTCCCCGCTGAAGTCCTGTCGTCGCTCAACAGCATCGACGAGCCGGGCCGCCTGGTCGACACCATGGCCGCGCACATGGCCCTGAAGATCGAGCAGAAGCAGGAAATCCTCGAAATCATCGATTTGTCGGCCCGGGTCGAGCACGTTCTGGCGTTGCTGGATGCCGAGATCGATCTGCTGCAAGTCGAAAAACGCATTCGCGGCCGCGTTAAGAAGCAAATGGAGCGCAGCCAGCGCGAGTACTACCTGAATGAGCAGATGAAGGCCATTCAGAAAGAGCTGGGTGACAGCGACGAAGGCCACAACGAAATCGAAGAGCTGAAAAAGCGCATCGATGCCGCCGGTCTGCCGAAAGATGCGTTGGCCAAGGCTCAGGCCGAACTGAACAAGCTGAAGCAAATGTCGCCAATGTCCGCGGAAGCGACCGTGGTGCGTTCGTACATCGACTGGCTGGTTCAAGTGCCATGGAAAGCCCAGAGCAAAGTGCGCCTGGACCTGGCCCGTGCCGAAGACATTCTCGACGCCGACCACTACGGTCTGGAAGAAGTCAAAGAGCGGATCCTCGAATACCTCGCCGTGCAGAAGCGCGTGAAGAAGATTCGCGGCCCGGTATTGTGCCTGGTCGGTCCTCCAGGGGTGGGTAAAACCTCTCTGGCGGAGTCGATTGCGCATGCCACCAACCGCAAATTCGTCCGCATGGCCCTCGGTGGCGTGCGCGATGAGGCGGAAATTCGTGGTCATCGCCGGACTTATATCGGTTCGATGCCAGGAAGATTGATTCAAAAGATGACAAAGGTGGGCGTCCGTAACCCGCTGTTCCTGCTCGATGAAATCGACAAAATGGGCAGCGACATGCGTGGCGATCCAGCGTCGGCGTTGCTGGAAGTGCTCGACCCCGAGCAAAACCACAACTTCAACGATCACTATCTGGAAGTCGACTACGACCTGTCCGATGTGATGTTCCTGTGCACCTCCAACTCGATGAATATTCCACCGGCGCTGCTGGACCGGATGGAAGTGATTCGTCTGCCGGGTTACACCGAAGACGAGAAGATCAACATCGCCGTCAAATACCTTTCGCCCAAGCAGATTGCTGCCAACGGCCTGAAGAAAGGCGAGCTGGAATTCGACGCCGAAGCGATTCGCGACATCATTCGCTACTACACCCGCGAAGCCGGTGTACGTGGGCTGGAGCGCCAGATTGCCAAGGTTTGCCGCAAGGCGGTCAAAGAGCATGCTCTGGAAAAACGCTTCTCGGTGAAGGTGACAGCCGAGATGCTGGAACACTTCCTGGGCGTGCGTAAATTCCGTTACGGCCTGGCTGAACAGCAGGATCAGATCGGTCAGGTCACCGGCCTGGCGTGGACCCAGGTGGGCGGCGAATTGCTGACCATCGAAGCCGCAGTCGTGCCGGGTAAAGGCCAGCTGATCAAGACCGGTTCTCTGGGTGACGTGATGGTCGAATCGATCACCGCAGCCCTGACCGTTGTTCGCAGCCGTGCTAAGAGCCTGGGGATTCCCCTGGACTTCCACGAGAAGCGCGACACGCATATCCACATGCCTGAAGGGGCAACCCCGAAAGACGGCCCTAGCGCCGGTGTAGGCATGTGCACGGCCCTGGTGTCGGCATTGACTGGCATTCCTGTAAGAGCGGACGTCGCCATGACCGGCGAAATCACCTTGCGTGGGCAGGTGCTGGCGATCGGTGGCTTGAAGGAAAAACTGCTGGCTGCTCACCGTGGCGGAATCAAGACGGTGATCATTCCTGAAGAGAACGTACGCGATCTGAAGGAAATTCCTGACAACATCAAGCAAGATCTACAGATTAAACCCGTTAAATGGATTGACGAGGTCCTGCAAATTGCGCTGCAATACGCGCCGGAACCCTTGCCGGATGTGGTTCCGGAGATCGTTGCAAAGGATGACAAACGCGAGTCTGACTCTAAGGAAAGAATTAGCACGCATTAGTACGCATTTGCCTGGGGGGCTTCCTTGACAGTTTTTTAGAGCCCTTGTTATAAAGCGGCTCTTAAGTGTCTGTAGGCCATTCAGCACTCGTTTTTTTGCTTTCACCAAAAAACTTAGAATCAAACTCAAATAGATATAAGGGGACTTAGAGTGAACAAGTCGGAACTGATTGATGCTATCGCTGCATCCGCTGATATCCCGAAAGCTGCTGCTGGCCGTGCGCTGGACGCTGTAATCGAATCCGTCACTGGCGCTCTCAAGGCTGGTGATTCTGTTGTTCTGGTTGGTTTCGGTACTTTCTCCGTGACTGATCGTCCAGCTCGCATCGGTCGTAACCCACAGACCGGTAAGACGCTGGAAATCGCAGCAGCCAAAAAACCAGGTTTCAAAGCCGGTAAAGCACTGAAAGAAGCTGTCAACTAAGTTCGATTCAGGTTTTTGCCTATCCGGGTCGGGGTCATTCCTGACTTGGCAGCGGAGCGGTAGTTCAGTCGGTTAGAATACCGGCCTGTCACGCCGGGGGTCGCGGGTTCGAGTCCCGTCCGCTCCGCCAGTTACGAGAAGGCGCATCCTCGGATGCGCCTTTCTTCTATCCGGATTCTACCCACGCTCCACGGTTGCCTAATTTTGAAGTTCAACCGTTTCTGGGGGACGCATGCTGCAGAATATCAGGGACAATTCACAAGGCTGGATTGCCAAGACCATTATCGGGGTCATCGTTGCACTGATGGCTTTGACCGGTTTCGACGCTATTTTCAAGGCCACGACGCACAAAAATGACGCGGCCAAGGTCAACGGCGAAGAAATCAGCCAGAACGAGCTGAGCCAGGCGGTCGATATGCAACGCCGTCAGCTCATGCAACAGCTGGGCAAGGATTTCGATGCTTCCTTGCTCGACGAAAAAATGCTGCGCGAATCGGCCCTCAAAGGCCTGATCGATCGCAAACTGCTGCTGCAAGGCGCAGAAAAATCGAAATTCGCTTTCTCCGAAGCCGCTTTGGATCAGGTGATCCTGCAAACGCCTGAGTTCCAGGTGAACGGCAAGTTCAGCCCTGAGCGTTTCGACCAGGTCATCCGTCAACTGGGCTACAGCCGTCTGCAATTCCGTCAGATGCTGGCTCAGGAAATGCTGATCGGTCAGCTGCGCGCTGGCCTGGCCGGTAGCGGTTTCGTCACCGATGCACAGGTGTTGGCCTTCGCCCGTCTGGAAAAGCAGACCCGTGATTTCGCCACCGTGAACATCAAGGCAGACCCGGCGGCAGTGAAACTGACCGACGATGAGGTCAAGGCCTACTACGACGAACACGCCAAGGAGTTCATGACGCCGGATCAGGTGGTCATCGATTACCTTGAATTGAAGAAGGCATCCTTCTTCGATCAGGTCAGCGTCAAGGACGAAGACTTGCAAGCGGCGTATCAGAAAGAAACCGCGAACCTGTCCGAGCAACGCCGGGCTGCGCACATTCTGATCGAAGTGAACGACAAGGTGACCGAGGCGCAAGCCAAGGCCAAGATCGAAGAAGTTCAGGCGCGCCTGGCCAAGGGCGAGAGTTTCGAGGCCCTGGCCAAGGAGTTCTCCCAGGATCCAGGTTCGGCGAACAACGGCGGTGACCTCGGTTTTGCAGGTCCGGGCGTCTACGATCCAGCGTTTGAAAAAGCCCTGTATTCGTTGGCCAAGGATCAGGTCTCGGAGCCGGTTCGCACTGACTTCGGTTTCCACCTGATCAAGCTGTTGGGTGTCGAAGCGCCTGAAGTGCCAACGTTCGCCAGCCTGAAAGACAAGCTGACCCGCGAGTTGAAAACCCAGCAAGTCGAGCAGCGTTTCGTCGAAGCGACCAAGCAATTGGAAGACTCCTCGTTCGAGTCCTCTGATCTGGCCCAGCCGGCACAAGACCTGAAGCTGACCGTTCACACGTCCGCGCCATTCGGCCGTGAAGGTGGCGAAGGCGTTGCGGCCAATCGTGCCGTGGTGACCGCTGCATTCAGTCCTGAAGTGCTGGATGAGGGTGCCAACAGCACCGCCATCGAGCTGGATCCGGAAACCGTGATCGTGCTGCGCGCCAAGGAGCACCGCAAGCCTGAGCAACTGCCGCTGGAAAGCGTGGCTGCCAGCATCCGCGTGCAATTGACCAAGGAGCACGCCAGTGCCGCCGCCAAGACCAAGGCCGATCAACTGATCGCCAGCTTGCGTGATTGCAAGACTGCACTGGACAAGGCGATCGATGGTCAGAACTGGAAAGTTACCGCAACCGCGACTCGCGCTCAGGAAGGGGTCGACCCAACCGTGCTGCAAGCGTTGTTCCGCATGCCCAAGCCAGTCTCCAAGGACAAGCCGACCTTCAGCAGCGTGACCCTGGCCGATGGTAGCCTGGTGGTCGTGCGTCTGAACGGCGTGAATGAAGGCGCTGCGCCGACCGAAGAAGAGAAGGCTCAATACCGTCGCTTCCTCGCCTCGCGCATTGGCCAGCAAGACTTCGCGGCCTACCGCAAGCTGCTGGAGCGTGAGGCTGAGATCAAGCGTTTCTGATGCCTGACTGAGTTTTGCGCGACACAAAGGACCCCAGCCGAAAGGTTGGGGTTTTTTTATGAGGGAAACGAAAAGATCGCAGCCTGCGCTAGCGCTTTCAGGGGGGCGCGCGCGGTCATCTTTAGGCGCTGCCACGGGCGGTGATTTTTTGATTTTTGCTCCGGCGGGACTTTCTCCCGAGATGATGGTCAATGAATCTGTAGCCGTTTTAGACAATCGTTGCTCCGCTAAGCATCGATCTGTTGCACAATACGCCTCGAACCGTTTTCCTCAGGATGTTCAATGTTTAAATCAATTCCCATGCGTGTTGTAGGGCTGGCCTTGGTGCTGGCCGCCGCTGCCGGTTGTTCGTCGAAGAAGGCCGCCATCTATGAGCATGAGAACTTCGACGACTCGGGAACGTTTTCGCGCAGCTACCCGGTGACCGATGCGCAAACCTGCGAAGCCGCCCGTCGGGCCTTGCTTAGCCAGGGTTACATCATCACCAGCAGCGATCCGAAACTGGTCAGTGGGCACAAGAGCTTCCAGCAGACCGGCGAAACCCATATGGAGATCAGCTTCAGTGTGGTTTGTGCCGATGACGGCAGCGAGGGGCACCATGCGACCATGTTCGCCAACGCCCTGCAGGACCGATATGCGCTGAAAAAGACCAACAACTCCGCCAGCCTCGGCGTCGGCGTATTGGGCTCGGTATCGATGCCGATCGGCTCGTCCGATGATTCGATGGTCAAGGTCGCCAGTGAAACCGTGTCCTCGGCCAAGTTCTACGAGCGTTTCTTTACCCTGGTCGAACTGTTCCTGCCGCCGGAAGCGAAGAAGGCCGCGCACATTATCGAGAAGCCGAAAACCGAACTGGGAATGCCTGAAGCCAAGGCTGCCCCCGCTCAGTTGGCGCCAACCCCGGCACCGGCGGCAGAACCTGCACCTGCACCTGCACCAGCGCCGGCAGCCGAGCCCGCACCTGCCGCCGCGCCTGCCACTTCGGAGCCTGTTGTGCCGCCTGCTGAAACAGCGCCGATTACCCCGGCCAAGAGCACCGAGCCGACGTCGTCCACGGAAACGGTCACTCCAGTAGCGGACTCGAGCACGCTGCCGCCGCCGACCGAGCCGATTTCGGCGATACCTGTCTCCGGCCAGTAATGGGCTTGCTTGTTATGGGGGCGGGTCAGACGATACCGCTCCCGTAACGTCCTTCAAGACTGATCCACATCAAGTCGGGCTGTATTCCCACAGTCCGTGTCGAAAAATCCAGTGATAAATTCCTGACCACCTGCTACGTTTTATTCAGTAGCGACGTAGTGTCGTACCCGCGTCATTTTTCTTTCATGCGGGCACTTTATGCTCAAGGCGTTGGTCATTTATTCAAGCGATTTTTTCAACAAGCGATGGGGGTTTAATAATGGACGATTATCAAGAAGAACTGCTCGAGTATCAGGCCTTTGAACTGGACCCGCTGGAACCGGCCGAAGACGCTACCGAGCTGTAATTACGCTGACTGCGGCGAAACTCGCCGGGCGTCTGGCCGTTCCAGCGTTTGAAAGCGCGCTGAAAGGCTTCGGCTGAGGCAAACCCCAGAAGATAGGCGATTTCGCCGAACGCCAGTTCAGTGTCGCGGATGTAGGTCATGGCCAGGTCACGACGTGTATCGTTGAGAATTGCACGAAATTGCGTGCCTTCCTCGGTGAGTTTGCGGCGCAAGGTCCAGGTTGGCAGCTTCAGGCGTGCCGCCACTTCTTCCAGGTCGGGTTCCCGGCCACCATTGAGCAACGGGCCCAGCAACTGAGTGATGCGTTCACGCAGGCTGCGGGTGCGTGTCAGTTGCTCAAGTTCCCGTTCACACAGTTGCAGCAGGTGCCGCCAGGTGCTCGGGCAGTGCTCCGGGTTGCGCTGGGCGAGGCTGTCCAGGCCCAGGCGCAGTTGATTCTGTTCGGCGCCAAACTGAATCGGACAGTCGCCGAGTACGGCATAGGCCTCAAGGTAATCCGGTGCATCAAATTCGATCTCGATTCGTTCGGCGCGCAGTGGGGCAGGGCTCACGCTGGACAATTGCTGCAACCAGCCAGCGATGATCGAATCCACCACGAAGCGGTTGTAGGCGTTGTAGGGGCTGATCGAATAGAACCGCAGCCAGGCGCCTTGGGCGTCTTCGTGAAAGCTCGACTGGCCTCGATAGTTGGAGCCGTACAGCGCTTCGAAACGAATCAGGCAGCGCGCCGCTTCGCGCACGGTGGGAGCCTGGGCGGCGGTGACGCCGGCCAAGCCGGCCTGGCTCAGGCGACTGAGCTGGCCCATGCGCAAACCCAGCGCCGGGTCGTCGGTCAGTTGAATAGCGCCGTGGCCCAGACGCATGTAGCGCGGGATCGACAGGCGGGCACCGGCTTCGGCCAGTCGCGCGGCGTCGAGGCCGTACTGTTCCAGCAACGGTTGTGGGTCCAGGCCATGGCTGCGCACGGCGTCGGCCAGGCTATGGACGAAGCCCACCGACAGATCCCCGAGGCGCATCGGCTGCGGTTTCATCGCTTACAACCAGAGGTTCAGCAATTGCGCGCCGCGGGCATCGCTGTCGGCGAAATGCTGCCCGTTGCTGCTGAGGAAGCTTTGACCGGCGCTGCTCTTGTCCCAGAACTGACCGCGCAGGAACACACTCATGCCGGCGATGCTCTGGCTGGCCGGTGGTTGGGCGGTCAGCGTCAGCCGCTGCCAGGCCTGACCTTCGCTGAGTTCGCCGGCCTTGAGGCTGACAGAGCCCGGCGCGGGCAGGCCTCTATAGCCGCGCCATGGTTGATCCCAGGACCCACGCCCGACGACGAACGCCGGGACCGCCACCAGTTGCGCGCCTTGGGCGTCAAGTTTGCGGTAGTTGTCGGGGTACCAGCTGTCGCTGCCGATCAGCACGCCGAGGCGTCCGGCCGGGGTGTCGACGACGTTGACCGGATGATCGGAGTTGCCTTGGAGCGTGCCACGTCCAGCGAACGTCGGGTGCACTTGTCGCTGGGGCTGGCCGATTGGCAGACCGTCGCGACTGAACACCACGCTGCTGTTGTACAGCGCACCGTGGCCGATGTGCAGGGTGCCGTCGCTGACGCTCGGCTCGGGCAGCACGATGGAACCGGCCACCAGGGTCACGTGGAATTCTTTCGCCAGGCCACCGAACAGCGCCTGGTAATCCTTGGCCATGCGTTTGGCTTTCATCCGCAAGTGCGCGTCGTCGAGACGGTTGCTGCCTTCGGCGCTGATCAGGGCGCGGATGAACTGCAGCGGGTTGCTCACCGCCAACCAGTTCATGGCTTCCTTGAGGGTGGTGGCCTGGTACAGCTCGTCTTTCTCGCCGCTGACCATCAGCCAGGTGCCGACATGTTCAGGCAGTACGACGATGGTTTTTTCATTCAGCAGGCCCTGGTCCTGGGCCTTCTGCAAATAGGCCGCGAGCTTGCGGTGCAGGCGTTCAGGGCTTTGATAGTCGGTGGGGAACAGCTCGGGCTGGATGCCCAGCAGATTGCCACGATCGGCGGGTGTGCCCTGATCGACCGCGAGATTGATGCGCAGGTCCGACAGGTAATGACCCACCGGACGGTCCGCGGCCCACATCGCGTAGGTCGTCAGAACGGCGATCAACGCCATGGAGAGGGTCAGGTACAGAAGTTTGCGCATGGAAAACAGTCAGCGGCCGTGTGCAGGGTTCGCGACTAGGGTAGGGCCCATGCCAGCGCTTGCCAAGGGGCGCTGCGCATTTGGATCAATAAGTTGTCAGTTACGGTCATTGAGTGACAGCGGTGCGACTCTTAGTCTGTCGAACATGACTGACGGGGGCCGAAGAGCTCCTGCAAATTTTCCGTGATCGCTCGTTGTGGAGTTACCGATGGCCGCCGCTCATTACCCGCACCTGTTGGCCCCGCTGGACCTGGGTTTTACCACGTTGCGCAACCGTACCCTGATGGGTTCGATGCACACGGGCCTCGAGGAAAAACCCGGCGGTTTCGAGCGCATGGCCGCGTACTTTGCCGAACGTGCCCGTGGCGGCGTAGGCCTGATGGTCACTGGCGGTATCGGCCCGAACGATGAGGGTGGGGTTTACTCGGGCGCGGCCAAGCTGACCTCCGATGAAGAAGCGCTCAAACACCGGATCGTCACCCGCGCGGTGCACGAGGCGGGCGGCAAGATCTGCATGCAGATCCTGCATGCCGGGCGTTATGCCTACAGCCCGAAACAGGTGGCGCCGAGCGCGATCCAGGCGCCGATCAACCCGTTCAAGCCTAAAGAGCTGGACGAGGAAGGCATCGAGAAGCAGATCAGCGATTTCGTTACCTGCTCGACCCTGGCGCAAAAAGCCGAGTACGACGGCGTCGAGATCATGGGTTCCGAAGGTTATTTCATTAACCAGTTCCTCGCGGCCCACACCAACCATCGCACTGACCGCTGGGGAGGTGTCTACGAAAACCGCATGCGCCTGCCGGTGGAAATCGTCCGTCGGGTGCGCGAAGCGGTCGGCCCGAACTTCATCATTATCTTCCGCCTGTCGATGCTCGACCTGGTGGAAGGCGGTAGCACCTGGGAAGAAATCGTGCAGTTAGCCAAGGCCATCGAGCAGGCGGGCGCGACCATCATCAACACCGGCATCGGCTGGCACGAAGCGCGGATTCCGACCATTGCCACCAAAGTGCCGCGTGCAGCGTTCAGCAAGGTCACGGCGAAACTGCGTGGTTCGGTGAGTATTCCGCTGATCACCACTAACCGCATCAACACCCCGGAAGTCGCCGAGCAGATCCTGGCCGAAGGCGATGCCGACATGGTGTCGATGGCGCGACCGTTCCTCGCCGACCCGGACTTCGTCAACAAGGCGGCGGCCGGCCGTGGCGATGAAATCAATACCTGCATCGGTTGCAACCAGGCTTGCCTGGATCACACGTTCGGCGGCAAGTTGACCAGTTGCCTGGTGAACCCGCGGGCCTGCCATGAAACCGAACTCAATTACCTGCCGGTGCAGCAGATCAAGAAAATCGCCGTGGTTGGCGCCGGTCCCGCGGGGCTGTCCGCCGCCACCGTGGCGGCCGAGCGCGGTCATCAGGTGACGCTGTTCGATTCGGCCAGCGAAATCGGCGGCCAGTTCAACATCGCCAAGCGCGTGCCGGGCAAGGAAGAGTTCTTCGAAACCCTGCGCTACTTCAACCGCAAGTTGCAGACCAGCAACGTCGAGCTGTGCCTGAACACCCGTGTGGACGTGGCGCAGCTGGTCGAGGGCGGTTACGACGAAATCATCCTCGCTACCGGCATCGCGCCGCGGGTGCCGGCGATTCCGGGTGTCGAGCACGCCAAGGTGCTGAGCTATCTGGACGTGATCCTCGAGCGTAAACCGGTGGGCAAACGCGTCGCGGTAATCGGCGCTGGCGGTATCGGTTTCGACGTGTCGGAATTCCTCGTGCACGAAGGCGTGGCCACCAGTCAGGACCGCGACGCGTTCTGGAAGGAGTGGGGTATCGATACGCACCTTGAAGCGCGTGGCGGTGTCGCGGGCATCAAGGCTGCGCCGCATGCGCCGGCCCGCGAAGTATTCCTGCTGCAACGCAAGACCTCCAAGGTCGGTGATGGCCTGGGCAAGACCACCGGCTGGATTCACCGCACCGGTCTGAAGAACAAAAAGGTGCAAATGCTCAACAGCGTCGAGTACCTGAAGATCGACGACGAAGGCCTGCACATCCGCATCGGCGAAAGCGGCGAACCGCAGGTGCTGCCGGTGGACAACATCGTGATCTGCGCCGGGCAGGATCCATTGCGCGAGTTGCACGACGGTCTGGTTGCGGCCGGGCAGAACGTGCACTTGATCGGCGGCGCGGACGTGGCGGCGGAGCTGGATGCCAAGCGTGCGATCAACCAGGGGTCGCGGTTGGCGGCTGAACTCTAACGTTCGCAGCTATCCCTTGTAGCAGCTGGCGCAGCCTGCGTTCGGCTGCGCAGCAGTCGCAAAATCAGCCATCGCGGTATTCCAGATAAACCGAGGTGTCAGGATTGACGACTGCTTCGCAGCCGAACGCAGCCTTCGGCAGCTGCTACAGGGATCGTGCTGGCTGATAGACTCCTGTTTTTCGTCAGAACGTAACGCATCAATGCTTTCCCCTCCAACAGACTGGCTCCCCCAAGCCCCTCTCGAACCCCTTCACCTCGACTGGCTCACCACCGCCGGCATCGACGTCGCCATCCTGCGTTTGGACCAGATCGACCCGCTGATCAGCGGCAACAAGTGGTTCAAACTCATCGAACACCTGAAAGCCGCCGACCAGAACGGCGCCCAAGGCATCATCAGCCTGGGCGGTGCTCACTCCAACCATCTCCACGCATTGGCCGCCGCAGGCAAGCGCTTCGGGTTCACCACGGTCGGTTTGCTGCGCGGGCATCCGCAAGACACCCCGACAGTAAAGGACTTGCAGGCGTTCGGCATGCAGTTGCACTGGCTGGGTTATGGCGGTTATCGAGCGCGGCATGAGCCGGGTTTCTGGCAGCCGTGGCGGGCGCAGTATCCCGAGCTGCAACCGGTGCCGGAAGGTGGTGGTGGCTTGCGTGGGGCGAAGGGCTGCATGCAGCTGGTGGCGCAGGCCCGCGAGCAACTGAGTGGTCTGGGCTGGAGCCATTACGACGGCTGGTGGCTGGCCTGCGGAACGGGCACGACCCTGGCCGGTCTGGTGCTGGCCGAGGCGGGTGAACACCCGGTGTATGGCGCGCTGGCGGTGCCCGATGATCATGGCGTGGCGCAGCAGGTCGAGATGATCGGGCGGGAAGCCGGTTGGGTCGATCCCTTGTATGAACTACTGGACGCCAGCCGTGGCGGTTTTGCCAAAGTCGATCCGCAGCTGCTTGCATTCATCGAGCAGACCGAACAGGCCAGCGGCATTCTTTTCGAGCCGCTGTACACCGGCAAAGCGCTCATGGCTCTCAAGCAACAAGTCGAAGCTGGTAAATTTCCCCAAGGCACGCGCCTGATCTTCATCCACACCGGCGGCCTGCAGGGCCGCCGGGGTTTCGAGCAAAGCGGTCGCGATTAACCGCGTTTGGGCATCATCCGCAGCAAGGTGTTATCGCGCACCACATAGTGGTGGTAAATCCCGGCCACCGCGTGCAACCCGATCAGCCAATAACCGATGGTGGCGCCGAGCTCATGCCAGCCTTGGAACTGCTTGGCCAGCGGTTTGTTTTCTTCGATCAGCAATGGCAAGTCGACGCCATAGAACATCACCCGATGCCCCTCGGCGCTGGTAGTCAGCCAACCCAGAACCGGCACGGTGATCATGAAAATATACAGTGCCCAATGCATCAGCCTGGCAACCACGGTTTGCCAGCGAGGGGAGGCGGGGAATATCTGCGGTGCCGGCCCCAGGCTGCGGGCGAACAGCCGCAACCAGACCAGCACGAACACGGTCAGGCCGAGCATGAAGTGCGCTTCCTTGATCAGCGTTCGGCCGCCACTGCCTTTGGGAAAGATCCCGCGAAATTCGATACAGGCGTAGACCAGTATTAACAGAACCAGCATCAACCAGTGCAGCGCGATCGATACGGTGCTGTAGCGTGATTCGGAATTCTTCCAGGGCATACGGTGTTTCCTCACAATTCTGGTCTGAAGTCACCGTTCTTGTTCGACGGCGTGCACTAACTGTAATCCTGTTTCGCAGGATTTGCCCGAGGCAAATGGGCCGCTCAATGCTCTAAATCAAGTGATCGACCACAAAAAAGCGTCAGTTCCATCCAAGGAACTGGCGCTTGTATTATGAGGCGAGGGGTGCGATCAGTTGGCTTGCGGCATCTCGCCGTTGGCCAGGCGCTTGTTGATGTCGGCGATCACCTCGGGCAAATCGGTGATGGTGTCGATCATGTAGTGCGGTCGCGAGCCTTCGAACAGGGCATGAATGCGCTTGCGTTCGCTGGCCAGTTGGTCGCTGCTTAGCGCGCGATAACCTTCGTAGTCCAGACCCAGCGCGTTACCGGAGCAGATCAACGCCACGGTCCACATGCCGGCACGGCGACCTTCGAGAATGCCCGGCACCGTGTCGTCGATCTTCAGGCAGGCCGCGACGTCGTCGATGCCCAGCGCAATCACATTGGCCAGGGCCTGAGCGGGCCATGGGCGGCCGTTGGGCACTTCGTCGGTGGCGACCACGTGATCGGCGACATAGCCGTTGGTGGCGGCCAGTTCCACCACTTTGTCCATGACTTGTTTCGGGTAGCCGGAGCACGAGCCGATCTTGATTCCTTGCTGACGCAGGTTGGCGATGGTGTCCAGGGCGCCCGGAATCAGTGCCGAGTGTTCGGCGATTTTTTTGATCTGCAGCGGCATAAAGCGATGGTAGATGGCGGTGACGTCATCGTCGGTCGGCGTGCGGCCGAACACCTGGCGATAACGCTCGGCAACTGATGGCTGATCGCACAGGGTGCGGATGTGGTCCCACTTGCCCATGCCCATCGGCCCACGGGCTTCTTCGATGGAAACCTGGACGTCGAACTCGGCGAAGGCTTCGACGAAAATCTGCGTCGGGGCGATGGAGCCGAAGTCGACCACGGTGCCGGCCCAGTCGAGGATGGCGGCTTGCAGTTTGGTTGGGTTTACATAGTTCATGTCTCTGATCTCTGTAGGAGCGAGGCTTGCCCGCGAAGAACGATTACAGGGTTTAACTGACGCACCGGTGTCGTCTGCATTCGCGGGCAAGCCTCGCTCCTACAGGGAACAGTGGTGGTTTAGATTTCGATGACTTCCATCTCGCGCAGCACCTCGGCCACGGCCGCCACCGCTGCGTGCATTTCGGCCTGGTTGACGTGGCCGATGCAGCCGACCCGGAAGGTTTCGACCTGGGTCAGTTTGCCGGGGTAGAGGATGAAACCCTTGGACTTGACCCGTTCGTAGAATTCCTTGAACTGATAGCGCGGGTCTTTCGGCGCATGGAAGGTAACGATGATCGGCGCCTGGATCGCCGCGGGCAGGAAGCTGCGCAGGCCGAGTTTGGCCATGTCATCGAGCAGCACCTGGCAGTTGTTGGCGTAGCGCTGATGCCGGGCGGGCAAGCCACCTTCTTCGTGGTATTGCAGCAAGGCTTCGTGCAGCGCCGCGACCACGTGGGTCGGCGGGGTGAAACGCCATTGACCGGTCTTGGCCATGTAGGTGTGCTGATCGAACAAGTCCATCGCCAGCGAGTGCGAGTTGCCGGCGGCGTTCGCTAGCGCTTCTTTGCGAGCGAAAACGAAGCCCATCCCCGGCACGCCCTCCAGGCATTTACCCGAGGCGGCGATCAGGGCGTCGAAAGGCACCTGTTGCGCATCGATCGGCAGGGCGCCAAACGAGCTCATGGCGTCGATGATCAGGCGTTTGCCGTGCTGCTCGATGACGTGGGCGATTTCTGCCAGTGGGTTGAGGATGCCGGTGCTGGTTTCGCAGTGAATCAAGGCGACGTGGGTGATGCTGGCGTCGGCCCGCAGCAAGCGGTCGACGTCGACGGCGGTGGTCGGCTCGTCTTCGGCGGTTTCGAAGGTGTTGAACGAACGGCCGAGCACTTCGCAGATCTTCGCCAGGCGTTTGCCGTAGGCGCCGTTGATCAGCACCAGGACTTTGCCGTCCCGGGGCACCAGCGTGCCGATCGCCGCTTCGACCGCGAACGTGCCGCTGCCTTGCAGGGGCACGCAGTGGTGGCTGTCGCCGGCGTTGATGATCACCAGCAATTTCTCGCACAGGCTGGCGGTCAATTGGTTGAAGCGGTCATCCCATGAACCCCAGTCGACCATCATCGCCTGACGGGTACGTTGCGATGTGGTCAATGGGCCGGGGGTGAGCAGGATGGGCTCGGCAGTACGCATTCTTGTGTCCTTGCAAAAGCTCGGTGGGATGAAACTACGGGGCATAAATTGCAATTCGGCGTGCTATCAATCAAATTGTTTGTTGTTATGCCAGCCATCAGTGAGAGTTATTCATGAATCTGTTCCAGCTGCGTGCCTTCGATGCCGTGGCCCGAGAGGGCAGCTTCACCCGCGCCGCCGAGCGCCTGTTTATCAGCCAACCAGCGGTCACCGGGCACATCAAGGCGCTGGAGGAGCACTACCAGATCACCTTGCTGCGCCGCACCGCGCGGCGGGTCGAGTTGACGGAAGAGGGCACCAGGCTCGCGGCGATCACCCGGGCAATGTTCGGCCTGGCCGAAGAAGCGCAGGCGATGCTGGAGGCCAACCGGCAGCTACTCACCGGGCGCCTGGAAGTGGCGGCGGATGGCCCGCACATGGTCATGCCGATGCTCGCCAGCCTGCGTGCGCGTTATCCGGGGATCACCGTGAACCTGCGGTTGGGCAATGCCCAGGAAACCCTCGCGGCGTTGCTGTCGGAGCATGCCGACGTGGCGGTGCTGACCGAAGTGGAGCCGCGCAAAGGGTTGCATCTGCAAGGGTTGAGCGAGTCGAGGATTTGCGCGTTGGTGCCCGCGGGCCATCCGTGGGCGCAGCAGTCGCAAGGGCTGCCGCTCAAGGCGTTGGATCAGGTGATCATGGTGCTGCGCGAGCCGAGTTCGATTACCCGGCGCACGTTCGACGAGGCGTGCGTTCAGGCCGGGGTCAATCCACGGGTGTTGCTGGAACTGGACAGTCGCGAGGCCGTGACCGAGGCAGTGGCCGCCGAGTTGGGCGTGGGCGTGGTGTCGTCGGTGGAAGTCAGCCACGACCCACGGGTGGCGGCGGTGCCGATCATTGGCGAGGGGCTGGTCAATCGGCACATGATCGGTTGTATGGAACGGCGGCGGGATTTGCGCTTGATACAGGCGTTTTTTGGGTTGGCGCCCGTCGGGTAGACCGCGGCGTGGCTATCGCGGGCAAGCCACGCTCCCACAGGTTTTGCGTCGTACACAAGGTTGGCGGCCAGCATAAATTCCTGTGGGAGCGGCCCGGTAAAATCACGGCATGGGATCCGAGCGGTTGATCAGCCAGCCGAGCAGCAGATGCGCATCGCGGCGTGGTTCGGGAGCGGGCCGGGAAGGCTGGAGGTGGCTCATGCCGGCACACAACACCGGTCGGTCCGGGTCGCTGTCGAGAAAACTGACCAACACTTCGGTGCCGGCCAAGGGCAGCCTGGACGGATCGATCCTACCGTCCGGTGCTGCGAGGGCGATCGGTAGCCAGAGCCCAACGGACTCATCCGCCTCGAACCCCGGTTTCGGCCACAAGCAGACCTGTATTCGGCCTTGCTCGTCGAGCGCTGCCGGCTGCCCGACGGGGCCCAGCACCCGGGCGGTCTGGTAGCCCGGGATGCTCGGCCTGACCTGTTTGAGCGCCGGCCTGAACACCGTTGACCAGGGAATGGCGGTGAAACGATTGCTGTAGCGCCCGGCAATGTCATGGTCGGGCTTGTCCTCGGCGAGAATCGACGGCTGCTGCCCCTGGTGCTGGATGTTGGTGAGCAGCCACTGATCGTTGAAGCTCGAGAGCGGGTGCTGCGCCACTTGTACGATTCGTCCGCTGCGCAGCTCGTTCAGGGTGCTTTGGCCGTGGATCTGCCGGTGCTGGCAACGCAGGCGTTCCAGCGAGCGGCGGCCCAGCTGTTCGCGATGAAGCTGTTCGGGCGCAGGTCTTGCCGTAACCGGGCCCGTTCCGGTGAGCGGGTGGTTGGCCGCGCCGTCGCCGATCACGTGCGCGCCGCGGTTTCTGGCATCCCATTGTGCCGGGGCGGGGTCCGGGTCATGGCGCTGGAACAGTTCGCTGATCGCCGGCAAGAGCGGGTCGTTGAACACGTCGGCATGGAACGGCATCAGCAGCGGTTCCTGCGGGAAACTCAGGCTGTCATCGGCCAGGACCAGCACGTGCCCGTCGTGCTGATGTTCGAAGTGGAAGTGGATGCCTTCTTCTTCACACAGCCGCTGCATGAAGGCCAGATCGCTCTCATCGTACTGAATGCAAAAGGGCCGCAGCGGGTAGTGGCCGCAGGTCAGGTCGAAGCGATAGCTGTGCTCGGGCAGCTGATGCTTTTCCAGCAACTGACGCATGATCGCCGGCACGCTGAGACGATGAAAAACCCGACGCGAGCTGTGCAACTGAAGTCGTTGCAGATGGGGCGCCAGCACCAGTGAGTAGCCGACCCGATACGGGCCGCGATGTTCGCGGCTGACGCTGTGGATCACGCCGTGAATGCCCTGATCAGCCGACAGCCTCAGGAACGCCGGCTGTTGCAGCAACCGATCCAGGTTCATCGCCGGCGCGAGGCCGATCACCTCGATGTCGAATCGATAGGGCTGGTTGAGGCCCTCGCGGCCATTGAACTGCAACACCTGCAAACTCAGACCGCTGTCGAGGAGTGTCAGGGTGTAGGGGCTTTCCTTGTCGTTGTGCATCGAGCGCGCTTCTGCCTTGGAGAACGGGCGCAGAGGGTACGAAACCATAGCCCTGAAGCGTCACCGCAAATCGACTTTTCAGAATCGCCCTACAAACGCTGGTGAAGATGTCGACCCGTCGTGGGCTGAAGATGTTGGAATTTTTTGGTCGATTGGCATCTTTAGGCCGTATAAACTTGCGCTACGCGTCGGCCAATAGATGTCTCGGCGCCACAGATCAAGAGAGTGAGTAATGGGCGCACAGTGGAAGGTTAAACACAAAGAAGCGGCAGCCAACGCCAAGGGCAAGATCTTCGGCAAACTGGTGAAGGAAATCACCATTGCTGCGCGCAACGGTGCCGATACCGCCACCAACGCACACCTGCGTCTGGTGGTCGAACAGGCGAAAAAAGCCTCGATGCCTCGCGAAACCCTGGAACGCGCGATCAAGAAAGGCTCCGGCCAGCTCGGCGAAACCGTGCAATACCATCGCGTGACGTATGAAGGGTTCGCACCGCATCAGGTGCCACTGATCGTTGAATGCGTGACTGACAACATCAACCGCACCGTCGCTGAAATCCGCGTGGCGTTCCGCAAGGGCCAGTTGGGCGCTTCCGGTTCGGTGGCCTGGGACTTCAACCACGTCGGCATGATCGAGGCATCCCCGGACAGCCCTGACGCCGATCCGGAAATGGCCGCGATCGAAGCCGGCGCCCAGGATTTCGAGCCGGGCGAAGACGGCGCGACGCTGTTCCTGACCGACCCTGCGGACCTGGATGCGGTACAGAAAGCGCTGCCGGAGCAAGGCTTCACCGTGTTGTCGGCCAAGTTGGGTTATCAGCCGAAGAACCCGGTGAGCGGCTTGAGCGACGAGCAGATGGCAGAAGTCGAAGCGTTCCTCGAAGGCCTCGATAACCACGATGACGTGCAGGACATGTTTGTCGGGTTGGCGGGTTAAGCGGTTCTGACCGTTGTGATTTAACCTGTGGCGAGGGCTTGCTTGTGGCGAGGGGGCTTGCCCCCGTTGGGTTGCGAAGCGACCCCAAAAGCGACGGCTGCTGCGCAACCGAACGGGGGCAAGCCCCCTCGCCACAGTTCTATCTTTGCGGGTCAGGATCCATTCAACTCCCGCACCACCTCACTGAACCCCGGCCGCGCCAACACATCCGGCTGACAGCAGCGCTGCTGTAAATCCTCTAACGCGACCCGCTGTTCAGCGCTCAACCCTGAGTCGATCCGCTCCAGCAATTCTCCCAGCAAAATCCCGAACGCCCGTACCTCGATCCGTTGCAGCGCGCGGCTTTCAAGGCTGTCCGAGGTGGCATGGAAAGATGCCGCACCAAAATCCCCCAACAGACAATCGCCATGCTCGTTCCACAGAATGTTGTGGCCATAGAGGTCGCCGTGGGTGATGCCTTGACGGTGCAGGTGTTCGGCCACCGAGGCGATGCCACTGGCGATGCGCATTGCCACGCCGGCGCTGAACCGGGTGTCGTCGGCATAGATGTCGCGGGAGCAGGACGCCAGGCTCGGCAGGCTGGCCAGGTTGCGGTAGCTCGGATCGATCAGTTGCATCACCAGCCCGGCTTGCGCCTGTGGGTGCCCGACGATCCGCCCTTCGACCCGGATCAGGTTAGGGTGGATGCCGGCGGTGATGCAGGCGTTCATTTCGTGCAACGGCGAGCCGTCGCTGGTCATCTCGCCTTTGTAGAGTTTTACCGCGACCTGTTTTGTCTGCTCCCACAGCGCCTGATGAATGACCCCCGACGCGCCTTCGCCGAGTTTCTGCTCCAGGCTCAGCTCGGACCAGGGAATGCTCGTCGTGGCTTCAAGTGCGGCCGCATCGGCTTCGGTTTCCAATGGGTTACCGGCGTACGCCAGCCAGGTCAGGCCCGGCAGGGTCAGCAGCCATTCGGGAAGCTCGGTGAGCTGATTGGCGGCAATGCGGATCAGTTCAAGTCGATGACAGTGGCTCAGGCTCTCGGGCAAACGCTGTAAGCGGTTACCGGCGAGCATGAGTTTTTGCAGGTACGGGCGCTCGCCCAGTTCGGTTGGCAGATCCGTGATGCGGTTGTCGGTCAGGATCAGCCAGCGCAACAGCGGCGGCAGGGCGGCGGCCGGCACGTGTTCGATGGCGTTGGCCTTGAAACCGATCATTGTCAGCGCCGTACACTGGCCGAGGCAGGCGGGCAGTTCGGTGAACTGATTGTCCGAGCAGAACAGCACGCGCAAACGGGTCAGGCGGTGCAGATCGTCCGGCAGGCTGCGCAAGGCGTTGCCGCTGAGGTTGAGCACTTCCAGCGAGTCCGCCAGGTCGAAGATTTCCCGGGGGAATTCGGTCAGGCCACAGACCAGGTCCAGGCGGGTGATACCCGACAGTTGGCCGGCGCGCAGTTGTGCGAGGGTGTGCATAGGCAGGTTCGCTATTGATCTGAAGGAAGGCGCTGGGGCCTGGAAATGGGCGACATGATAGCGGGAAAGTGCTGGTGGCTGTCAGGCGAGTTCCCTGACTTCCAGTAACTGCCCCAGCCGGCTGCGCGTGCGCGCCAGGTCGATGGCATCGCCATCCAGGCATTCGCGCAATGACTGGTGGCCGAGCAGAATCAGGTGTTTGTCCTGGTCGTACAACACGTCGATCAGGTTGATGAAGCGTTGCTGGGCGGCGATTGAACAGCCGGCGAGGCTGGGCAGTTTGTCGATGATCCAGCGGTCGAAGCGCCGGCACAGTTCCAGGTAGTCCATGACGGCGGTGGGGTGTTCGCACAAGTCGGCGAAGGTGAAGCCAATGGTTCGCCCTTCGCAGTATCGGGCTTGAAGGTGTCGTGTCCCGACGGGCAGCCGAATGGGCGGTGCGTCGTGTTCGAGCAGGTGCAGCGCCTGACGCTGGCTCACCGTGGCCGGCCAGACGTACTGGCCCTGGGTAAACAGCTGCTGCGCACGGGGTCGCGCCTGACTGCGGTAATCATGGGGGCCGCCGACTTCCATCACCTGCATGCGCGTGTTGATCAGGTCGATCACCGGTTTGAAACGGGCATGGTAAAGCGGGTTGGGCAGTAAACCTTCCGGCGGGTAGTTTGAGGTCACCAGCAGCAGAATCCCCCGGCGAAACAGCGCCTTGAACAACCGCGTGATGAGCATCGCATCGCCGATGTCATGCACGTGGAATTCATCGAAACACAGCACCCGGCAGTCTTGCAGCAGTTCGTCGAGGGTGGTTGCCAGCGCATCGGGCTGATCGCGATGGCTGAACATGCCCTGGTGCAACTGCGCAAAAAACTCATGGAAGTGCAGGCGCTGTTTTGCCGTGACGGGGATGGCCTGGAAAAAACCGTCGAGCAGCCAGCTCTTGCCGCGCCCGACCGCACCATGGAGGTAAAGTCCGGGGAGTGGCGTCGATGACCCCGGCAGCGCCGACGCGTGCTGCGCCATGCAGTCGATCACGCGCAACTGGCTGTGGCTGAGGGTGTAGCCCTGAACACGGGCCTTGTGGCGGAAGTAGTCGTGGATCACCCGGCCTTGCGCACTGCCACTGGATGGCGCCGCGAATGCCTTGCCGAAAAAACGGCGTAGCGCGGACCAGCGTGGTGTGAGTTGCGGACGGTTGGGCGGTCGTACGGCCAATGTGATGTCACCCCGTAATCTTCAGGCCGGCTCCCCCTGAGCCGCAGCGGCGTAGTTTAACCAAGTGGGTAATTTCCCTTCCACTGCTGCCGACCAAGCTTTTGTGTCGAGAAGGCTTTTGTGGCGAGGGAGCTTGCTCCCGTTGGGCTGCGAAGCGGCCCCAAAAAAGGAACTGCTGCGCAGTTCAACGGGAGCAAGCTCCCTCGCCACAGGCAAGCTCCCGTGCCACAAAAGCCCTCTCACCTGATCTTCGAGGTTAGCGCTCGATACTGCGATTCCATCGGTCATTCCACGTCGGACGCTGTTCGTTGACCTGATCCCAATCGATGGCAATCGCCGTTTCCAGATAGTGTTTCATTGCCTCGACCTGACCGCGAGTCTTGTCGGTGGTTGGCGTATTCGGGTTCGACGGAATCTGATCGCCGTCTTCAAGCGCCGCAGCCTGTGCGGCAGGCGTCAGCAAGAAGGCCGCGAGTTTCTGCGCCAGTTCCGGCTGGGTGTTGTTGGCGATGGCGCATTCGGCCACGTTGAGCACCACCGAGCCTTCCTTCGGCTGCGCATATTCCACCGGCATGCCCTTGAGTTTCAGCGCGGTGACCTGGGTCGGGGTCAGCGGGAACAGCGCCGCTTCATCGGTCTGGAGCATTTCGGAGATTTTCGCCGAGCTCGGAATGTACTCCAGCACGTTGCGCCCGACGGTGTTCGGCCAGGCCTTGAACCCCGGTTCGACGTTGGTTTCGCTGCCGCCCTGAATCCGGTTGAACATCAGGAAACCGTGCAGGCCGAAGGTCGAGGAGGCCATCGACTGGAACACCAGTTTGTCCTTGAAGCGCGGATCGGCCATGTCCATCCAGGAGGTCGGCGCGTTCCAGCCCTTTTCCTTGAACAGCCGCGTGTTGTACGCCAACCCGGTAACGCCGAGGCTGACCGCCACCGCTTGGTCCTTGATGCGGCCCTTGGGCGGAATCTGCGCCAGGGTCGGGCTGTCTTCGAGTTTGTCGCACAAGCCCATGGCGATGGCGCGGTACATGATGCCGTCGTCGAGGAACATTACATGCAATTGCGGGTTGCCTTTGCTGGCCTGGACCTTGGCCAGAATATCAGCCGATGTCCCCGGCACGATCACCACTTTGACGTTGTTGGCTTTCTCGAAAGCCGGCAGCACCTTGTCGGCGTAGAGCCGCTCCATGGTCCCGCCGTTCATGCCCAGGTAAAGCGTCGGTTCGGCGTGGGCCTGAGTGACCGTGAGCAGGGCGCTCATGCAGGACAAACCGAGCAGTGCAGTGCGTTTGAGGTTATTCATTGGCGCGACCTTCCTCTATCAAGCTACGGAGATGGAGTGAAACCGGGTGATGGAAAACGCATCCAGCGGCGTCTTTGACGCGCCGCTACAGATGATCTCGGTGAGCGCCTGGCCCACCGCAGGCCCGATCTGAAAGCCCGCGCCGGCAAAGCCGAATGCGTGCAACAGACCGGGTTGCATGCTGCTGTGACCGATCACCGGTTGACGATCGGGCAGATAACCTTCGGTGCCGCTCCAGGTACGAATCGCCTGGGCGCCTTCAAGAAACGGGTAGAGCTCGACGGCCTGACGCAGGATCTCGATCACCGCGCTCTGGCCAGGTCGGACGCGGGCACCATCAAGGGCAAAGCCCTGGCCGCCGCCCAACACACAATTGCCCCGCGCGACCTGACGGGCATAGATGCCGCCGCCTTCGACGCCGGTGCTGGCATTCATCACCAGCGGCAACGGCTCGGTGACCAGCATCGCCGGGTGCCCGGCGTGCATCGGCACCGCTTCACCGAATTGCGCGGCAAGGTTGCCGGCCCAGGCGCCGGCGCAGTTCAGCAGCCAGGGGGCGCGCAGTTCGAGGCCGGATTGAGTGCTGACGCGAAAGCGCTGACCATTGTGTTCCACCGCCGTGACTGCGCATTGCTCATGCACCTGCGCGCCATGCCGACGTGCCGCTTGGGCAAACGCCGGAGACACCAGGCGCGGGTTGGCGTGGCCATCGTCCGGGCACAGCGAAGCACCGACCGCGACGTCTCCGACCCACGGAAAACGTGCGCGCAACTCATCGCGATCAAACAGCTGCAAATCAAGGCCGAACCCCTGGCTGCTGGCGGCGTAATCCTGCAAGGCATGCAGATCGTTGAGGCTGCGGGCGAGTTTCAGGTGACCGCTGCGCTGGTACTCACCGTCGATGCCGATCAGTTGTGGCAGCTGCCCCCAGATCTCATGAGCTCGTTGCGACAACGGCAATTGCGACAGCGGCCGACCCTGACGACGCACGCCGCCATAGTTCACACCGCTGGAATGCGAACCGCAAAAATCTCGTTCCAGCAGCGCTACGCGTCGGCCAGCCTTGCTCAGAAACAGGGCGGCGGAGGCCCCGACAATGCCACCGCCAATGATGACCGCCTCGACTTCGATCATGGCTCGACCTCCAGACCGAACGGCAAGGGTTTGATCGGTGCCTGAGCCCGCAACCGACCGATGTCGGCTACTGAACGCTGACTTTCGCAGGCAATGATTTCCGCGGCGGCGGCCCCGCACATCCGGCCCTGACAGCGACCCATGCCGACCCGGCAGTGGGCCTTGACCCGGTTGATCTCCCAATGACCTTCGCGCACCACCTGGCGGATGTCGCCGGCGCGTACTTCTTCGCAGCGACAGATCATCAGGTCATCCGCAGCGTCGGTGGCCCAGCTTTCGGGGAAGGCAAAGGCACGCTCAAGACCCTGGCGGAATCTGCCGATTTCTTTCAGCGACTGTTCCAGCTGGGTGGCACGTTGCGGCGAGAGCAGGTAACCGCTGTCTTCGAGCAGCGCCAGGGCTGCCCGTTCGCCGGCCATTTCCGCCGCGTCGGCGCCCATGATGCCGGCGCCGTCACCCGCCAGGTACACCTCGGCGACACTGCTGCGCCCGGCACTGTCGCGCTGTGGCAGCCAGGCGCGGTTGAGCGGGTTCCAGGTGAATTCGCAGCCCAGCAGATCGGCGAGTTGGGTTTCGCTGCGCAGGCCATGGGCGAAGGCGACGGCGTCGCAGTCGATTCGATGTTGGCCTTTTGCGTTGCGCCAGTTCAGCGATTGCACACGCTGTTGGCCATCGATGCCTGACAGGCTGGCGCCCTGATGCACCGGGATGCCGTGGGCGGTCAGCCAGGTGCGGTAATAGAGGCCTTTGGCGAGGGTAGCCGGTTGCGACAACAGACCGGGCAGGGCGCGGGCCTGAGCGCTGAACGGCGAACTGTCGAGCACCGCGACCACGTTGGCACCGGCCTTGGCGTATTGATACGCCACCAGGTACAGCAACGGTCCGCTGCCGGCGAACACCACGCGTTCACCAATGGCACAGCCCTGAAACTTCAAGGCGATCTGCGCCGCGCCGAGGCTGTACACCCCCGGCAACGTCCAGCCCGGCACCGGCAGAATCCGGTCGGTGGCACCCGTGGCGACAATCACCCGGGAGAACGCCACGCGTATGGCGCGGCCCTCGTGCAAGGTGTCGAGCGCGTTGGCCTCGGCGTTCCATACCAGCGTGTCGGGGCGGTAATCGAGTTGTTTGCGCAGTGCGTCGATGGTTTGATGCAGCGCGTTGGCCTTGGGGGCTTCGAAGCCATACAACTTGACGGGCGAGCGCTTGAAGTTCATCGGCTGCCGCCGATAAATCTGCCCGCCACCGCGTGCGGCTTCGTCCAGCAGAACCGGGCGCACGCCATGCGCCACCAGCGTCTGCGCCGCACGAATCCCGGCGGGGCCGGCGCCGATGATCACCACCGCGTTCATACCGAGCGCCCCGGTTCGCGGCTGACCTGCTGGCCGGCTTCAAGCTGCGTCGAGCAGGCCCGCACCCGGCGGCCATCGCCCAGGCGTACCCAGCAGTCCTGGCAGGCTCCCATCAGGCAAAAGCCGGCGCGGGGTTCGGCGCTGAAGTCGCTGCCGCGCAGGTGTTCGCTGCAGGTCAGCACGGCGGTCAGCAGGGTGTCGCCGAGCAAGCCACTGGCAGGCACGCCGTCGAGGGTAAAGTCCAGGGCCGGGCGGTCGCCTTCGGCCAGTCGTTTCAGCAGAGCCATGGCGCCCTCATTGTTTACCCACCAGAACCCGATCCAGGCCGTAGACCCGATCGAGCAGAATCATCGTCAGCGCGGTCAGCGCGATCACCAGGGCCGACACCGCCGCCATCATCGGATCGATGGATTCGGTGGCGTACACGTACATGCGCACCGGCAAGGTTTGCGTGGCCGGCGAGGTGACGAAGATCGACAACGTGACCTCGTCAAAACTGTTGATGAACGCCAGCAGCCAGCCACCGGCGACCCCCGGCAGAATCATCGGCAAGGTGATTTGCCGGAACAGCGTGAAGCGTCCGGCACCCAAGGATTGCGCGGCGTGTTCGGCGCTGCGGTCCAGGCCGATGGCCGACGCCAATACCAGCCGCAACACATACGGTGTGATCACCAGCACATGGGCGAAGATCAGCCAGGCGAAGCTGCCGTTGACGCCCATCAGCGCGAACAGGCGTAGCAACGCCACCCCCAGCACCAGGTGTGGAATGATGATCGGCGACAGGAACAGGGCGTTGAAGAAGTCCCGTCCGGGGAACTCGAAGCGGGTGATCGCCAGCGCCGCCGGCACCGCAATCAGCGTCGCCAGACTGGCCGCGCTGAAGGCCAGGATCAGGCTGTTGTAGAACGCATCGACAAAGTCCGCACGTTCGAACACGGCGCGGAACCAGCGCAGGGAGAAATCCGTGGTCGGCAGGCTCAGGGTGTTTTCCGGGGTGAAGGCGACGAGGCACACCACCACCAGCGGCGCGAGCATGAACAGCACCACCAGGGCATGGAACAGCAGGGCGAAAGGACCGTTTCTGGACATGACGAATTATCCCAATGACTTCTTGTAGCGGCCTTCGATCATCCGGTTCCACGACAGCATGATCAGCAGGTTGAGCAACAGCAGGGCCACGGCAATCGCGGCGCCCATCGGCCAGTTCAGCTCCGACAGGTACTGGTCGTAGATCAGCGTGGCGACCATCTTCAGCCGGCGTCCGCCGAGCAGGCCGGGAATGGCGAAGGAACTGGCCGCGAGGCCGAACACGATCAAGGTGCCGGAGAGCACGCCGGGCATGACCTGCGGCAACACCACTTTGCGTATCACCGTGAAGTGGCTGGCGCCCAGTGACAGCGCAGCCTGCTCGGCGGCCGGGTCGAGTTTTTGCAGCGAGGTCCAGACTGGAATGATCATGAACGGCAGCATCACGTGGACCAGCGCGATCACCACCGCGAACGGCGTGTAGAGCAGCTTCATCGGCGAGCCACCGAAGGCTTGCAAGGTCTGGTTGACCAGCCCGTCGGCGCCCAGCAACAGGCTCCAGCCGAACGCCCGCACCACCACCGAAATCAGCAGCGGCGTGAGGATCAGAATCAGGAAAATCGAACGCCACGGTGCGCCCATGCGACTGAGGATGTAGGCCTCGGGCACGCCGATCAGTACGCAGAGCAGGGTGGTCAGGGCGCTGATCCACATCGTGCGCAGAAAGATCTCGTAGAAGTACGGATCGCCCAGCAGGCTGCTGTAATGGGCGAAGGTGTAGGCGTCGCTGTTGATCCCCGAGCTGTAGTCGAAGACGTTCAACGACAACACCAGCGTCAGCAGCAGCGGGATCGCCAGCAGGCCGACGTACAACGCCAGGGCCGGCGCCGACAACACATACCCTTGGCGTCCCTGACGGATGGCGGCGAGCGTATTCATGCCGACACCTCGTCGACACTCAGCACCCGCAGCAGTGCCGCGTCCCAGTCGAGGCCGACCGCCGTGCCTTCGGCCAGTGGCGCCGAGCCGTCGTTGCGACGCACCACGCAGAGTTCGCCCAGGGTTGTCGTTACGCCGTACAACCATTGGCTGCCGAGGAAGAAGCGGCTGGCGATCTTGCCTTGCAGACGACCATGGCCTTTTTCCCGCAGATCGATTTTTTCCGGGCGCAGGCTTAGCGTCAGTTCGCCGTTGCCGGTGTTGCACACCTGAACCACACCGGCGCCGTCCCGCTCACCGGGCAGCAGATTGGCTTTGCCGACGAACCCGGAAATGAACTCGGTGCGCGGGTGTTCGTAGAGGGTGTAAGGGGCGTCGATCTGGGTGATGCGCCCGGCCTGCATCACCACCACCCGATCGCTGATCGACAGCGCTTCGGACTGGTCGTGGGTGACCATCAGCGTGGTGATCCCGACTTCACGCTGGATGCGGCGGATTTCGAACTGCATCTCTTCGCGCAAATTGGCGTCGAGGTTGGACAGCGGTTCGTCGAGCAGCAACACCGGCGGCTCGATCACCAACGCCCGGGCCAGTGCAACACGCTGGCGCTGGCCGCCGGAAAGCTCTCGCGGGTAACGCTCGGCGTGCTGGTGCAGGCGAACCAGTTTCAGCACTCGGTCCACCCGTTGCTGCAACTCACCGTTGGGCACTTTGCGCATGCGCAGGCCGAAGGCGACGTTGTCTTGCACGGTCATGTGCGGGAACAGCGCGTAACTCTGGAATACCACGCCCAGGCCACGGCTGGCGGGTTTGGCGTGGGTGATGTCGCGACCGTCCAGCACAATGCGTCCGCTGCTGACTTCGACGAAGCCGGCGATCATTTGCAGGGTGGTGGTTTTGCCGCAGCCGGAGGGGCCGAGCAGTGAGACGAACTCGCCTTTTTCCACCGACAGGTTGGTGGCGACGACTGCGTCGATCTCGCCATATCGTTTGCCGAGGTTTTCAAGCTGCACAAAGGCCATGACTGCGCTCCACCTGAGATTGTTATGCGTCGCCAACGGCGCGCTTTTTTGTATGGGCAGATACGAAAAGATGTTGCGGGGGGTGTTGGCGCTCGACATGTGTCGGCTGCCGTTGTTGTTCGAATCGCCCCTGTATGGACGCAGAGTAGGACGAAGAATAGGATGGGCTCAATAACCTATTTCACTGAAGCGATGACTATTTTCAGTTTTATTCAGTGAGTAAATTTATTGATGAGAAATCAAATGTCAGATTCCACTGATCGGAATGAAAACAAAAATGAAGTCGGTGTCGGTGCGGTCTCAAGACTGTTTGCGGTGCTGCGCAGCCTGGGTGACACCGTCGAGGGCGGCGAACGCGTGACGCAACTGGCGCAGCGCATCGGCTTGTCGCAACCGACTACCCACCGCTTGCTGCGCAGCTTGATGGACGAGGGCATGGTCGAACAGGACGCCCGCAGCAAACGCTATCGCCTGAGCCTGGAGTTTTTTGCCTTGGCGGCCCGCGCCGGCAATACCAACAACCTGCGAGAACTGGCGCGGCCGGCATTGCTGCGGTTATCGGCATCGCTGGGCGATTCGCTGTTTTTGCTGGCGCGCAGTGGCTTTGATGCGATCTGTCTGGACCGCAGTGAAGGGCCGTTTCCGATCCGCACATTTACCGGTGACATCGGCGGGCGGGTGGCGCTCGGCGTGGGTCAGGGCAGCCTGGCGATTCTGGCATTCCTGCCGCAAGAGGAACGCGACACGGTGATTCACTACAACTTGCCGCGGCTCAAGGATTTTCACCTGTATGACGAAGTGTTCCTGCGCTCGGAAGTCGAGAATGTGCGCGCGCTCGGGTACGCCGGGCGCAACACCGGCGTGTTGCAGGGCATGGCCGGCGTGGCCGTGCCGATCCTCGATCGCGACGGCCGGGCGGTGGCGGCGTTGAGCGTAGCCACGATCAGTGATCGCCTGGGGCCGGATCGTTTGCCGACCGTGGTGGAAATGCTCAAGCGCGAAGCGGCGTTGATCGGGCCGCGGATCAACCCGTTCGACCCGCTGTTGCGCAGGCCTTCGCAGGTGTTTGGGCAGGGGTGACCACAACCCGGATCAGAACTTCAGTGTCTGCTTGAGTATCTGCGCCGCCGGTGTGTCACTCGGGCTGACCATCGCGTAGTTGTACCCGGCATCCGACCAATACTCGGCCTGCAGTTCGCCGTCGCTGCGGCTGCCGCGGGGCAGGAGGAAGTTTTTCGGTCCCGGCGGACGGACGTAAAAGCTGACTTTGTGGCCGCCCTGATCTTCGTAGACCACCATCGCTGCCGGCCCTTGTTCGGTACTGAGCAAACGGCCGCTGACCGGTTTGTAGCCTGCTCCCGCCAAGTTCGGCAGGCGATGGGCCTGGCTGAAATAGCGGTCGAGCCAACCCTGCATGTCGCCATCGTCGCTGACTTGGTAATCCGCCGGCAGCATGCCTTGCTGGGCAATCAGTCGGTAGGCCTGCATCGCATCGGCCATCGGCAGTGGGGGGCTGACCAGAGTCATCTCCCGCGCGTGCCAACCGCCCAATCCGCCGACGCTGACCGCAATCAACAACATCGCGGCACTGGCCAGATGACGGCGGGACTGGCGTTTGAGGCGCTGGCGAATCAGCGCCGGGTCAAGTTGCGGGTTGGCCGGTTGCTGCAAGGCGCCGCTCAGGGCTGCGCGCAATTGTTGGGCGTCTTGCTGCCAGGCGCGTACTTGTGCGGCCACTTCGGCGTTGCCGGCCAGATAAATTTCCACTTGATGTCGGTCGGCATCGCTGAGTTGGTGATCGACGTAGGCGTGCAGGTCACGCTCGTTGGGAGGCAGGCTGATCATTTGAGTCTCCGCAGGGAAGGGCGGGTGATTTCGCCGTCGCTGAGCTGGCGCAAGGCCTGACGCGCGCGGGACAGGCGTGACATCACGGTGCCGATGGGGACGTCGAGAATCTCGGCGACCTCCTTGTAACTCAAGCCTTCCACCGATACCCAGAGCAGCAGCGCGCGCTGTTCGGTGTTGAGCTGATCGAAGGCTTGCAGGGTCGACTGGGCGATTACCGTGCGTTCTACCGAAGGCTGCGCATCGTCGCGCCCGGTAAAGAATTCGAGCATCCGCGCATACCGCCGGGAGCGGCGGTGGGCGTCGAGAAACTGCCGATAAAGAATCGAAAACAGCCAGGCCCGCAGGTCGCCCTCCGGACGTTTAGCGCTCCAATTCGACAGCGCTCGTTCCAGGCTTGCCTGCACCAGATCGTCGGCACTGCTGGGGTTGCGCGTCAGCGACACGGCGAAGCGTCGCAGCCTGGGAATGATTTCACGCAATTGTCCGTCGATGTTGTTCATGGAAAAGGCGTGTTCTCTGGCTGTGATGAATGGCACTGACAAGAAGGACGCCGGCTACCGTGGTTTATTCCTTCGTCGGGGAAAACTATTACTTATTTGTGTAGGAGATTTCTGAGGGGTTTGTAATCCATGTAATGGCATCGAACTTCGCGGCTCAACCCATGCAGCAAGCTCAGGCAGTCAGCCCAGCCTCTCACCAGGCTGCGCAGAACCACCCGTGCTTGAACGTAAATATTGAGCCTGAAGAGAATTTTTAACATGCAAGAGTGCAAAATTTCCCTTGAGTCGGCATCGATGTGTTCGCTGCTTCCGGACAACAACACCCATGACGTGTGGCCGCAGTTCGGTCGTGGGCCGACGGTTGAGCCTGAGTATCTTCTGATCCATCACGCCATCGAGGCGCAAGCCGCCGCCAGACCTCAGGACATTGCCGCCCATTGTGAGGGCGAAGCCATCACCTACGGTGAACTGAACCGGCAGGCCAACCGACTGGCCACGCTGTTGCGTCAGCAGGGCGTCGCCCCGGGCGATCACGTGGCCTTGTTTGTGGAGCGTTCGATCCCGATGCTGGTGGGAATGTTGGCCGCATTGAAAGTGGGTGCTGCCTACATCCCTCAGCACGTAGGGATTACTCCCACCGCGCAATTGCGCCACATCATGGACGTGGCCTCGACGCGGGTGGTGCTGACACTGTCGAGCCTCGAGTCGCGAATTCCCCTGACGTCGCAGCAACACTGCATTTGCCTCGATGAGTTCATGGCGGTTGCGTCAACACCCGCTGATGACCTGAATGTGGCCTGTTCGCTTTCATCGACCCCGGACCGGTTGTGTTTCGTGCTGTTTACCTCCGGCACCACCGGCCTGCCCAATGGGGTTCGGGTGACCCACCGCAATGTGTGCAATATTTTGCTGACAGCCCCTGGCAATCTCGGCATGCGGCCTGGGCTCAAGGTCGGACAGATACTTAACATCGCCTTTGACATGGCGGCCTGGGAAATACTCGGGTGCCTGGCTCATGGTGCGACCTTGATGATCCGTGGCAAGGACATCGCCCAGACGGCCGAACAATGCGACGTGCTGATCGCTACACCTTCGATACTCGGCACACTCGATCCATTGCGTTGTCAGCAAGTCAAGGTCGTGGCCCTTGCCGGGGAGCCTTGCCCTCAGCCCCTGGCTGATCGCTGGTCCTCGTTCTGCACTTTTTACAATGCCTGCGGCCCGACCGAAACCACGATCGTCAACACCATGCAGCATTACAGGGGCGCAGGTGCATTGACGATCGGCAAACCCACGCCCAACAACACGGTGTACGTGCTGGATGAGGCGGGCCAGCTCTGTCAGGCGGGTGAGCAAGGTGAGATGTGGGCTGGCGGCGACTGTGTGACCGCCGGTTATTTGAGTAACCCGACGCTGACCGCCGAACGCTATCGGCCCGATCCGTTTCTGGGGCAGGGCCGGATGATGTTTCGCACACGTGATCTGGGGCGCTGGACAGTGAACGGCGAACTTGAACACCTGGGACGTGTCGATGATCAGGTCAAGGTCAGAGGGTTTCGGGTGGAGCTCGACTCTGTTTCTGCGGCTCTGGAGTCATCTGATCGCTGCGAGCGGGCGGTCACGTTGAAACTCGACAGTCGCCATCTGGTGGCCTTCGTCTATCCCGTTACCACGGACATCGATGATGCAAGACGGCGCTGTGAAGAGCGGCTTGCCTACTATTGCGTCCCTTCGCTGATCCTCGCCGTGGAGCACATTCCGCTGACCTCACGCGGCAAGGTCGACAAACGCTTGCTGCTGGAGTGGGCGATGACGCACCAGGCCGACGCGACGACCCGGCAAGGGGTGAGCGCATGAAGGGGGGCAATTCGGATACCGCACTGCCGGTCAAGCGCGTGCTGTGGCGGCGATTGGGGACGTTGCCGATATTTTCTCATTACAACCGCCTCGTAGCGCTGGTGCTTGCACTCAATATCGCGGCACTGGCGCATGGGTTGACCGCCGGGCAATGGTGGACATCCACGGGGATAGTCCTTGAGGCGCTGTCGGGATTGGTGGTGGCGAATCTGTCGCTGGCGATTTTGATTCGCCAGCAATACATCATCAATCTGCTGTTCTGGCTGGCAACCCGGGCGCCCACTTCCTGGCCGCTTGCGATACGCCGATCACTGGCCAAGGTTTACCACTTCGGCGGCTTGCACAGTGGCGGGGCGCTGGCGGCGATTGGCTGGTTCGCGGTGTTGAGCGGCTCTTTGGCCTGGCATTGGACTGAAAGTTTGGGCGGCGTTTCTCTGGCGCTGCTCGGGGTGAGCGCCGGGTTGCTGGGGATCTTGCTGCTGGTGGCCGTCATGGCTCATCCGCGGATTCGCGGGCGTTTTCACAACGGCTTCGAGCGAATGCACCGCTTTGGTGGGTGGACCGCACTTGCCCTGTTCTGGGTATGGAGCGTTCTGTTTACCCGGGACCAGAACCCGCAGGCCTTCGTGAGCGAGGCGCTGTCGACGTCGGTGGCATTCTGGATGCTGATTGTGCTGACGTTCAGCATCGCCTTGCCATGGTTTCGTCTGCGCAAAGTGCCGGTGCAACTGATCAGGCCTTCTTCTCATGCGGTAATAGCCCGTTTTGGCCATGTCACGCCGTTTGCCGGCTCCTCCAACGCTATCAGTCTCAACCCGCTGATGGAGTGGCATTCCTTTGCCAATATTCCCGCACCGGGTGAAGCGGGTTTTCGCCTGATCATTTCCCGGGCAGGTGATTGGACCGGCGAGTTCATCGAGCAAATGCCGACGCATGTCTGGGTCAAAGGCATTACCACCGCTGGCGTGGCGCACATCGAAACCCTGTTCAAATCGGTGGTGTACATCGCCACGGGCAGCGGCATCGGCCCGGTGTTGCCCCATTTGTTGGCCAGGCAAGTACCGATACGGCTGGTCTGGTCGACCCGCAGCCCGCGAAAAACCTACGGTGACGAACTGGTGGAAGAGATCCTGCGGGCCAATCCTGATGCCTTGATCTGGGACACCGATGTGCTCGGCAAGCCAGACCTTGTGCAACTGGCTTATGACGCGGTTCGCTCGTTCGGTGCCGAGGCGGTGATCTGCATTTCGAACCAGACGCTCACCCAGCGAGTGGTTGAGGAAATGGAGGGGCGGGGCATTCCGGCGTATGGCGCAATCTGGGATTCCTGAAGTGTGCCAAGAGCGTTTTTTCATTCAAACATTTCACATCTATTTAATGAGATCACCATGCACACATTGATCGAACGTCATGATCGAGTCGTATTGATTCGTCTTAATCGGCCGCAGGCCAAGAATGCTTTGAGTTCGGCCTTGATGCGCGAACTGCTGGACACCTTGCAACGGCTGGATCGCGACCCCGGAGTCGGCTGTTTCGTGATCACCGGGACAGCGGATTTTTTTGCGGCGGGTGCCGACATCAAGGAGATGTACGGAAAATCTTACCTGGACATGGTCCATGAGGATTATTTCGCCGATTGGGAAGCCTTTGCCGCGTTGCGTACGCCCAAGCTGGCCGCTGTTGCCGGTTATGCATACGGTGGCGGCTGTGAGTTGGCCATGATGTGCGATCTGATCTTTGCTGCCGATAACGCTCGTTTTGGCCAACCGGAAATCAGGTTGGGGGTGATGCCTGGAATGGGCGGGACCCAACGTCTCACGCGCCTGATCGGCAAGTCGAAGGCCATGGACATGATTTTGACCGGACGCTCGATGTCGGCCGAAGAGGCCGAGCGGGCAGGATTGGTGTCGCGGGTCATCGTTGCCAGCGATCTGCTGGAGCAATCCTTGGCCGCAGCGCAGATCATTGCCGGTTTCGCCAAAACCGCCACACTGGCTGCGCGAGAAGCAGTGGACCGGGCACTGGAGTCAGGATTGCGCGATGGCCTTCTTTTCGAGCGAAGAGTGTTTCATGGTTTGTTTGCCACGGGGGGGCAACAGGAAGGTATGCAGGCTTTTTTGCAGAAGCGTGAGCCGAGTTTTAACCCGGTTTGACCAACCTTGAGGATTCGTCGCTGGCGGTGCTTTGAAAGAAACTACAGTTCAGGGGGAATAATCCTACGTGACGTTCGTCTCATAGCTCTTTCCCCCTGTGGCCTATGGCCCCGGAGACTTTCATGGTTGATCGCTCATCTACAACAGGGCCGTCTCGGCCGCCCCTGAGCACCGCGAGCCTGACGTTGCGCCTGACCGGCATTGCCGTGGTGGTCGCCGCGCTGGCCGGGGCTTTTGCCTACGTCAACGGCACACTCGACCCACAGCGCCTGACGCCGAAAGCGTTGATCAATGTGCTGGAGAAAAACAACGGCGTGCACCCGGGGTTCCGTCGTAACCACGCCAAAGGGGTGTGCGTTATCGGGCATTTCGAGAGTAGCGGCCAGGTGCGCGAGTATTCCAGCGCCCAAGTGTTCAATGAAGCGCGGACCCCGGTGGTCGGGCGTTTCGCGCTGCCTGCCGGCAACCCTTACGCACCGGACAACAGCGTGCCGATCCGCAGCCTGGCGTTGCGCTTTACCCAGGCCAACGGTCAGCAGTGGCGCACCGGGATGAACAGCATGCCGGTGTTCCCGGTGGGCACGCCCGAGGCGTTCTATCAGCTGCAACAGGCGCAGTCACCGGACCCGGCCACCGGCAAACCGAATCCTGCGGCAGTGCCGGCGTTCTTCGGTTCTCACCCGGAAGCCGCGCCTTTTCTTGCCTGGATCAAGACTGCCAAACCTTCTGCCAGTTATGCGACCGAGACGTATAACAGCGTCAATGCGTTTTACCTGGTGAACGCAGCGGGGCAGCGGCAAGCGGTGCGTTGGAGCATGACCCCGGTTGCTCAGGATGCGGCGGGCGCGACGGCACCGGAGGGCGCTGACTTTCTGGAGAAGGATCTGGTTCAGCGTTTGTCCGCCGGACCGCTGCGTTGGCAGTTGAACATCACCCTGGCGAACCCGGGGGACCCGGTCAACGACGCGAGCAAGGCCTGGCCCGGCGACCGAAAAGTTGTGAACGCCGGCACTCTGGTGCTCGAAAGCACCCAGCCACAACTCAATGGCGAGTGCCGTGACATCAACTACGACCCACTGGTATTGCCCAGCGGTATCGAAGGCTCCGACGACCCGCTGCTCGCCGCTCGTTCAGCGGGCTATGCCAATTCCTATCTGCGTCGCACCAGCGAAGTGAATCAGTTGCCCAACGCCAAGCAGGAGGCTCATCAATGAGCGCTCAACCGAACCATTTCGCTCCCCTGGCGCGGCTGCTGCATTGGCTGATGGCGCTGATGATCATCGCGATGCTGTTCATCGGCGCCGGCATGGTGGCCTCGGTGTCCGAGCGTCACGAGTGGCTGATCCACCTGCACAAACCGTTGGGCATCGCCATTCTGCTGTTGGTGGTCGTGCGTCTGGCCGTGCGTTTTTCGACCCGGCAACCACCGCTGCCGGCGGACTTGCCGGGTTGGCAAGTGCTCGCGGCGAAGGCTTCGCATGTCTTGCTGTACGCCTTGATGCTGATTTTGCCGCTGCTGGGCTGGGCGATGATTTCGGCGGCTGGCGATCCGGTGATGCTCAGCAGCTCGTTGCAACTGCCGTCGATCCTGCCGGCGAATGCGCAGGTGTTTGCATTCCTGCGCAAGGCACATAGGTATCTGGCGTATCTACTGTTCCTGACCGTGCTGCTGCACCTGGCGGCGGCGTTGTTTCACGGTTGGGTGCGCCGCGATGAGGTGCTGGACAGCATGTTGCGGGGCAGGGACCGTGGGTGAGTTGGGCGACTGCCGATAACTGTGGCGAGGGGGCTTGCCCCTGTTGGGCTGCAACGCAGCCCCAAATGCGGTTGGTCAGACGCTCCTGCGTCTGATCGATTTACGCCTGCTGCGCAGCCGATCGGGAGCAAGCTCCCTCGCCACAGGTGTTGGGTGTTTTGGTGGCCAGCGTCAGCCACCAATAGATCAACGCTACGGCGCTGATGCCCGCACCCAGCCAGCACACCGCGATCCAGCCGCCCCAGGCATACATCGCCGTCGAACCGATAGAGCCCAAGGCGCTGCCGATCGAATAGAACAGCATGTAGCCGGCGGTGAGTCGGCTTTGCGCTTCGGGGCGCACGCTGTAGATCATGCTCTGGCTGGTGACATGGACGGCCTGCAAACCCAGATCCAGCGTAATCACCCCGAGCAGCAGCGCCCACAGCGAGGATTGAGTGAGGGCGATGGGCAGCCATGAGGCGAGCATCAGCAACAACGACAGTCCGCTGGTCCATTGACCCAGGCCACGATCGGCCAGATGCCCGGCGCGAGCAGCGGCCAGTGCGCCGGCAGCCCCGGCCAGCCCGAACAGTCCGATTTCGGTGTGGGACAGTGAAAGCGGCGGGGCGCTCAACGGCAATACCAAAGGGGTCCACAGCACCATGGCACTGGCGAACGTCAGCAGGGCAAGGATGGCCCGTTGACGCAACACCGGTTCTTCCTTGAACAACGTGAAGACTGAGCCGATCAACGCGCCGTAAGCGCTATCCGGTCGCGCGTCTTCGTGCCTGGGCAGCACACGAAACAACAGCAGCGCCATCACCAGGGTCAACCCGGCGGACAGCAGATAAATCGAACGCCAACCAGCCAGGTCGGCCATGCCGCCGGCCACCGTTCGTGCCAATAGAATGCCGACGACAATGCCGCTGGTGATCACGCCTACCACACGTCCACGTTGCGCCGGGATGGCCAGCGTCGCGGCGTAGGCCACCAGGACTTGCGTAACGACCGCCAGTAACCCGGTCAGCGCCATGCCGAGCAACAGCCAGGTGCTGCTCGGGGCTAACGCAATCATCAACAAGGCCAGTGCCGACAGCAGGGTTTGCAAGACGATCAATCGGCGGCGGTTGAGCAGATCCCCCAGAGGGACCAGCAACAACAGGCCCACGCCATAACCGATCTGAGTGAGGGTGATGATGATACCGATGGTTGCCGGGTCCATGGCGAAGGCTTCGGCCATGGCATCGAGCAATGGTTGTGCGTAATACACATTGCCGACGGCCAGGCCGCAGGCGACGGCAAACAGCAGCACCACGGCGCCGCTTAACGGGTGGTCAGGTTTCATCACAGGCTTCCTTGTGTGGTTGCAATATAAAACCAGTTGTACGGTAAGGATTCTGGTTTTATATTGCAACCACATTGGTTGCCGGCGGACGCGGTCATGGTTAAACGTACAAGCATGGAAGGCGCCGAATGCCCGGTCGCTCGTTCACTGGATGCGATTGGGGATTGGTGGTCGCTATTGATCGTGCGCGATGCGTTCGATGGCCTGCGACGCTTCGGTGAGTTCCAGCGCAATCTCGGCATGGCCAAGAACATTCTTTCGGCACGCCTGCGCACATTGGTGGCCCACGGGATTTTCGATCTGGTGCCGGCGTCGGATGGCAGCGCGTATCAGGAATATGTGCTGACGGAGAAGGGCCAGGGCTTGTTCCCGTTAATCATCGGGTTGCGGCAGTGGGGCGAGGCGTTTTTCTATGAGGCGGGGGAGGCGCATTCGCAGGTTGTCGATCGTGAGAACGGTCGACCGGTGCGGCCGCTGGAATTGCGCGCCGAGGATGGGCGGCTGTTGGGGCCCCAGGATTGTGTGCGGATCCCGGCTGAGTAAAACATCAAAAAATCGCCGCCTTGCAGGAGCTGCGAAGGCTGCGATCTTTTGTCCAAGGGTGATCAGCGCAAGGTATCGACCATGTCGGCAATGGTCGTCAGCACATCCTTGCCCAACTGCTTCGAGCGCTTACCAGACCAGCCGGTCAGCGCATTCGGCGCGTCGTTGTTGTCCTTGAAGGGCATTTCAATGGTAAAGGACAGGCAGTCGAACTTCTGACCGACGCTGTTGCAGGCCAGGGTCATGTTGGCTTTGCCCGGTTCGTCGCGGGTGTAGCCGTGTTTGGTCTGAAAGTCCTTGGTCAGGTGCTTCAGATGGCTGCGGAAGCGCTCTTCGAGTTTTTCGATCCGCGGTGTATAGCCGGGGTTGCCTTCGCAACCGGCGGTGAACACGTAGGGAATTTCTTCATCGCCATGGATGTCGAGGAACAGGTCGACGCCGTATTTTTCCATTTGCTGCTGAACGAACAGCACTTCCGGGCTGATTTCCTGGCTGGCGTTCTGCCAGGCGCGATTCAGGTCCTGGCCCATGGCATTGGTGCGCAAATGACCGTGGAAGGCGCCGTCCGGGTTCATGTTCGGCACCAGGTACAGGTCGGCGCTGGCCAGGAGCTTATTCAGCACCGGGTCGTCGTGTTTTTCCAGGCGTTCGATCACGCCTTCCATGAACCATTCGGCCATGTGTTCGCCGGGGTGTTGCTGGGCGATGATCCAGACCTTTCGCTGACCTTCGGCGCCAGTCCCTTTGCGCAACAGCTGGATGTCACGACCCTCAACGCTCTTGCCGGTGGCCAACAGTTCGGTGCCGGCCTTGGTCAGTGCCTGTTCGATCAGCCAATCGTGACGGCCACGGCTGTAGGGTTCGAAGTAGGCGAACCAGGCATGGGTGGCAGTGGCTTCAAGGCTGAAACGCAGGCAGTCGCCTTCGAAGATGGTCGGCACCCGGAACCAGTTGACGTGGTCGTAGGACGCCACCGCCTGATAACCATCCCAGGCCTTGTTGTATGAGGATTTGCTGGCGTTGTTCAGACGAAACCAATGCTCCTGACCCACATGCAGGCCGCTGGCCTTGAAATGGAACCACTGGAAATGCTGGCTGCGAGTGTCTGGCCTGATGGCCAGCAATGCTTGCAGAGGATTGCTGATGTCCAGCACATCAATGTTGCCGCTGTCGAAGTTAGCGCTGATGTCGAAAGAAGATTTAGCCCCGGCCATAATCATTTCCTGAATACGATTTTTATGGCTGCTACTTTACACGCAAGAGGGGGAGAAACCGGGGGGAAATTACGGGGGGGTAAAAGGGGGGCGTCCTCCTTGACGCCGATGCAGCTTAGAGACTGCGCAATTGATTCTCAAGTGCTATTTTTCGTTAGTTTGGCCCAGTGCTGCCGGGCTTCTCTTGGCAGTAGATATTCTTTTGATATCATCCGCGCCAATCGAATTTTGCAGCACCTACAGACTTCATTAGCCTGAAGCCAAAGCCAGCCTGACTGGCAAAAAAAAGACCCGGCAAAAAGCCGGGTCAAAAACCGTGATTAGCCTGATGAGGAGATAGTCCAGGAGTCCGACCTAAGGTCTCTTGGACTATCGACTGATCTCGCGACCAGTTGATGCAATAATAATCATTATCATTTGAAAGTCAAATGTTTCTACCTGCGCGATTGGAAAAATTTTCCTGTCCTCCTCCAATGCGCTCCCGCCTCAATTGTTCTGATTGCCCTCCAGGGCCCGTTCGACCATCGCCTTGGCCATGTCGATCATGTGCACCGTCGAAAACGCCAGATCCCGGCTTGCGCCCTGCAGTTGGTTGGCTGACTCATGCGCGGTGGCGACGGCACACCGCAGCAGATCCGAAGCATGGACCAGCGCCTCTTCGCTGCTGATGTTACGGTTCACATCAAAGAAACGTTCTTCGCTGGCTACTTCTGACACAGCTGGTTTCAAGTAATAGTCCAGTGCGCGCTGCGCCGCGGCAGAGCCTTTTGGCGAGGTGAGGCTGGTGTCGATTTGCATATCGGGCAAGGTATTGCTGGGGATGGTCATGACGATGGCGAGCTCCGTGAGAAATTCAAATCCGTGAGCCCAGCTTAGTACTTACTGTATTTGTGTCTTCAGTTTTAATACTACAATTTGTGTTTTGATGGTCGGAGTACCCCACGTATCGTGCCGCACATGGATAAATGGATTGAATTGGTCAAGGCCAAAATGAGTGAACTCAAAGTCACTCAGGAAATACTCGCCGAGCGCATCGGGATGTCCCAGGGTGGCGTCGGCCACTGGCTCAATAAACGTCGTCAGCCCGGCATCGCAGAGATGAATCGTGTCTTGCGGGCGCTCGGCATGGACTATCTGGAAGTGGCGATGGTGATCAGGGAGCCGCTGCCCTCAGAGGATGAGGAGATCTCCCTGGCGCAAAAGTACAACCCGTACTTTCGCTACCCGGTCAGTGACTGGCGGGAAACCGGGGAGGTGCGCGACGGCGAGCTATCGACCTACGGTACTTCGCTGGCTGTCAGCAAGCCACGTTTCGAGCTGTCCGATTACCACGCACAGGGCGCGGCGTTCTGGCTGGTGGTGGTCGGCGACGCGATGACCGCCCCTACGGGAGCGAGCATTGCCGAGGGCATGCTGATTCTGGTCGACCCGGCGATCGTGCCGGAGCCTGGCAAACTGGTGATCGCCCAATGGCCCGGCAGCGCCGAGGCGGTCTTTCGCAAACTGATCGAAGAGGGCGGGCAGCGTTACCTGGTCCCGCTCAATCCGACGTATCCGAAAGCCCTTTACACCGAGGAATGCCGAATCATCGGCGTGGTGGTTCAGGCGACTGCCAAATTCTAATCGGATCGGTCCTCGCAACGCGTAGGACCGATCTTCATTTCACGCTTGCTCCAACTCCACCAACGCACTGCCTTCGCTGACCATTTCGCCTTCCTGGCAATACAACGCCTTGATTACCCCGGTGTGGGGCGCGCGAATGCTGTGCTCCATCTTCATCGCTTCCAGCACCACCAGTTGCGCCCCGGCTTCGACCGTTTGCCCGGCCTCCACCAACACCCGCACGATGCTGCCGTTCATGGGCGCGGTAAGCCCGCCTTGATGGCTGTGACTGGCTTCGACGGCGCCGATCGGGTCATACGACTCGATGCGGCGCAGCTCGCCGTCCCATTGCAGATACAGCGCATCGCCACGGCGGATGGCCCGGTGCTGGCGGCGCAAACCGCTGTGCTCGGTCAGCAGGTATTCACCCTTGAGCCGTGCGGTATGCGCGTCGGCATCGCCCAGGGTCAGCGCCCGGTCTTGCCCTTCGCAACTCAAATGCAGGGTGATTTCTGTCGGCAACCCGGCACGGAAACCATTGTTGAAGGCCCACGGCGAACTCGGATCATCGGCGCGCAACACAGCCGGCTGACTTTGCGCAAACGCCTGGGCCGCCGCTTGCCAGAACTCATCACTGAGCGGCGAAGGTGCTGGCAGCAGTTGCTCCTGATAACGCGGAATGAACCCGGTATCCAGTTCGGCGGCGGCAAACGCCGGGTGGCCGATGATCCGGTGCAGGAAGTTGATGTTGGTCTTCAGCCCGCCAATGGCAAACTCCTCGAGCATGCTCAGCAATCGCAGCCGCGCCTGTTCACGGTCTTCGCCCCAGGCAATCAGCTTGCCAAGCATCGGGTCGTAGAACGGCGAAATCTCGTCGCCTTCTTCGACGCCACTGTCCACACGACGCCCCGGCCCTTCGGCGGATTCGCGGTACAACGCCAGGCGTCCGGTGGCCGGCAGAAAATCGTTGCCCGGGTCTTCGGCGTACAACCGCACTTCGATCGCATGGCCGATCAGCGGCACCTGATCCTGTGTCATCGGCAGCGCTTCGCCGCGGGCTACGCGAATCTGCCAGGCCACCAGGTCGAGGCCGGTAATGGCTTCGGTCACCGGGTGTTCGACTTGCAGGCGCGTGTTCATTTCCATGAAGAAGAACTCACCGCGCGCATCCAGCAAAAACTCCACGGTGCCGGCGCCCACATAGCCGATCGCTTGAGCCGAACGTACGGCGGCTTCGCCCATGGCCCGACGCAATTGCGGGGTCAGGCCTGGAGCGGGTGCTTCTTCGACGACTTTCTGATGCCGACGCTGAATCGAGCAGTCACGCTCGTTGAGGTACAGACAGTTGCCGTGCTGGTCGGCGAATACCTGGATTTCCACATGACGTGGCTTGAGCAGGTATTTCTCGACCAACATCCGCGAATCGCCGAACGACGATTGTGCTTCACGCTGCGCCGAGGCCAGGGCTTCGGCCAGTTGGCTGACGTCCTCGACCACTTTCATGCCCTTACCGCCGCCGCCCGCCGTGGCCTTGAGCAACACCGGATAACCGATGCGTTCGCAGGCATCGCAGAAGGTGTCGAGGTCTTGGGCTTCGCCGTGATAGCCGGGCACCAGCGGCACACCGGCGGTTTCCATCAAGGCTTTGGCCGCAGACTTGCTGCCCATGGCGTCGATGGCCGAGGCGGGCGGGCCGAGGAAGATCAGGCCAGCCGCCTCGATCGCCCGGGCGAACCCGGCGTTTTCCGAGAGAAAACCATAACCGGGATGAATCGCCTGAGCACCGCTGGCTTTCGCGGCGGCGATCAGTTTGTCGATTTGCAGGTAACTGTCGGCGGCTTTGCTGCCGCCCAGGTCGACGCGGATATCCGCTTCGCGGCTGTGCCGGGCGTCACGGTCGGTGGCGCTGTGCACGGCCACAGTGGTCAGGCCCAGAGCCTTGGCGGTGCGCATCACCCGGCAGGCGATTTCGCCACGGTTGGCCACCAGCAGGGTGGTGAGAACAGGTGCGCTCATCAACGCGGCTCCTTGAGGGTGATTTCGGCTTGCCAGGTGGGCGAACGTTTTTGCAGGAAGGCGCGCAGGCCTTCCTGGCCTTCCGGGCTGACGCGAATTCGGGCGATGGCATTCTCGGTGTAGCGGCGCAGCGCCGGAGTCAGCGCGCCGTTGCCGACTTCACGCAGCAGATCCTTGCTGGCGCGCATGGCTGCCGGGCTGTTGAGCAGTAGATTGTCGATCCACTGATCGACTTTCTGCTCCAGCTCAGCCATCGGATAGCTCTCCGACAACAGGCCGATTTCCCGTGCCCGTTGCCCGCCGAAACGTTCGGCAGTCAAGGCATAACGCCGCGCCGCGCGTTCGCCGATGGCTTGCACCACGAACGGGCTGATGACCGCTGGCGCCAGGCCGATGCGCACTTCCGACAGGCAGAACTGCGCGTCGTCGGCGCCAATCGCCATGTCGCAGCAACTGATCAGGCCCAGCGCGCCGCCAAACGCCGCGCCCTGCACCACGGCCAGCGTCGGGACTTTCAGTTTGGCGAGGTTGTACATCAACTCCGCCAGTTCCCGGGCGTCATCAAGGTTGGTGTGGTAATCGAGTTCGGCCGATTGCTGCATCCAGGCCAGATCGGCACCGGCGCTGAAATGCTTGCCGCGCCCACGGATCAGCAGAAAACGCAGGCTGGCATTGCTCGACACTTTGTCCAGCGCGAGGATCAGTTCGCGGATCATTTCGGCGTTGAACGCGTTGTTCTTTTCTTCTCGGCTGAGCCACAGGGTGGCAAAACCACGGGGATCGGTCTGCAGCTCAAGGGTATTGAAGTCGCTCATGGTTTTCTCCAGATCACATCCGGAACACGCCGAAGCGGCTCGGTTCGATGGGTGCGTTCAGCGACGCCGACAAGGCCAGGGCCAACACGTCGCGGGTCTGCGCCGGGTCAATGACGCCGTCGTCCCACAGCCGGGCGCTGGAGTAGTAGGGGTGCCCCTGTTCTTCGTACTGATCGAGGATCGGTTGCTTGATCTCGGCTTCCTGCTCGGCGCTGAAACGATGCCCGCTGCGCTCGGTTTGCTCGCGCTTGACCTGCACCAGCACACCCGCCGCCTGTTCGGCGCCCATCACGCCGATTCGCGCGTTCGGCCACATCCACAGGAAGCGTGGATCGTAGGCCCGGCCACACATGCCGTAGTTACCGGCGCCGAAGCTGCCGCCGATGATCACGGTGAACTTCGGCACCTTGGCACAAGCCACGGCGGTCACCAATTTCGCGCCGTGCTTGGCGATGCCGCCGGCCTCGTATTTCTGGCCGACCATGAACCCGGTGATGTTCTGCAGGAACAGCAACGGAATGCCGCGCTGGCAGGCCAGTTCGATGAAGTGCGCGCCTTTCTGTGCGGCCTCGGCGAAGAGGATGCCGTTGTTGGCGAGGATCGCGATCGGGTAGCCGTGCAGGTGGGCGAAGCCGCACACCAACGTCGTCCCGAACAGCGCCTTGAACTCATCGAACGCCGAGCCGTCCACCAGTCGTGAGATCACTTCGCGCACATCGAACGGTTGCTTGGCGTCGGCCGAGACCACGCCGTACAACTCGTCGCTGCTATACAGCGGCGCGATCGGCGTACGTTGTTGCAGTTCGCCGAGCTTGCGCCAGTTGAGGTTGGCCACGCTGCGCCGGGCCAATGCCAGGGCATGTTCATCGCTTTCGGCGTAGTGGTCGGCGACCCCGGAAATCTTGCAGTGCACATCGGCCCCGCCGAGGTCTTCGGCGCTGACCACTTCACCGGTCGCGGCTTTCACCAGCGGTGGGCCAGCGAGGAAGATGGTGGCCTGCTGACGAACCATGATCGCCTCGTCGGCCATCGCCGGAACGTAGGCGCCCCCGGCGGTGCAAGAGCCCATGACCACCGCAATTTGCGGAATGCCCATGGCGCTCATGTTGGCCTGGTTGAAGAAGATCCGCCCGAAGTGTTCGCGGTCCGGGAACACTTCATCCTGGCGCGGCAGGTTGGCTCCACCGGAGTCCACCAGATAAATGCACGGCAGGCGATTCTGCTGGGCGATGGTTTGCGCACGCAGGTGTTTTTTAACGGTCAGCGGGTAGTACGAGCCACCTTTCACGGTGGCATCGTTGGCGACGATCATGCATTCGACGCCTTCCACCCGGCCGATCCCGGCAATCACGCCAGCGGCGGGAACGTCTTCGCCGTACACCGCGTAGGCCGCCAGTTGGCTGATCTCGAGAAACGGCGAACCCGGATCGAGCAGGCGATTGATCCGCTCACGGGGCAGCAGTTTGCCCCGCGAGGTGTGACGTTCTTGCGCCTTCGGGCCACCACCTTGCTGCACTTGCGCGAGCAGGGTGTGCAGGGCGTCGACCTGTTTGAGCATCGCCGCGCTGTTAGCCGCGAACTCTGCCGAACGGGGGTTGAGCTGGGTATGCAGGATAGCCATGGACAGCTCCGTTTAGCGGGTTTCGTTGAACAGTTCGCGACCGATCAGCATGCGACGGATCTCACTGGTGCCGGCGCCGATTTCATACAGCTTGGCGTCACGCAGCAGACGACCGGCCGGGAATTCGTTGATGTAGCCGTTGCCGCCGAGAATCTGGATCGCGTCGAGGGCCATTTGCGTGGCGCGCTCGGCACTGTAGAGGATCACCCCGGCGGCGTCCTTGCGAGTGGTTTCGCCACGTTCGCAGGCCTGGGCCACGGCATACAGGTAAGCGCGGCTGGCATTGAGTTGGGTGTACATGTCGGCGACTTTGCCCTGGATCAGCTGGAATTCGCCGATGCTCTGGCCGAACTGTTTGCGGTCATGGATGTACGGCACGATCAGGTCCATGCAGGCCTGCATGATCCCGGTCGGGCCACCGGAAAGCACCACGCGCTCGTAGTCGAGGCCGCTCATCAGCACTTTCACGCCGCCATTGAGTACGCCGAGGATGTTTTCTTCCGGCACTTCGACGTCATCGAAGAACAGCTCGCAGGTGTTCGAGCCACGCATGCCGAGCTTGTCGAATTTGTTGCTGCGGCTGAAACCTTTCCAGTCGCGCTCGACGATGAACGCGGTGATGCCATGCGGGCCTTTTTCCAGGTCGGTCTTGGCGTAGATCACGTAGGTGTTGGCGTCAGGGCCGTTGGTGATCCAGGTCTTGCTGCCGTTGAGTACGTAGTGATCGCCGCGTTTGTCGGCGCGCAGCTTCATCGAGACCACGTCGGAACCGGCGTTCGGCTCGCTCATGGCCAGGGCACCGATGTGCTCGCCGCTGATCAGTTTCGGCAGGTATTTGCTTTTCTGTTCATGAGTGCCGTTGCGGTTGATCTGGTTGACGCAGAGGTTGGAGTGCGCGCCGTAGGACAGGGCGACCGACGCCGAACCGCGGCTGATTTCTTCCATGGCGACCACGTGCGCCAGATAACCCAGGCCCGCGCCGCCGTACTCTTCCGGCACGGTGATGCCCAGCAGGCCCATGTCGCCGAATTTACGCCACAGGTCGGCCGGGAACAGGTTGTCGATGTCGATCTGAGCGGCGCGCGGGGCGATCTCTTTGGCGACGAAGGACTGAACCTGATCGCGCAGCATGTCGATGGTTTCACCGAGGGCAAAGTTCAGGGATGGGTAGCTCATGGGGCACCTTTTGGCTTTTTTGTAGGGTGGGGAGGGCAGTGATTCAGCTCTCACCTTTACGTTAACGTAAGCCTGTGACGAATGGCTGTCAATCACCCTTTACGTTAACGTCAACTTGAGCGAGAGTAGAGCCAGTTCTGAAAGACTGTGGCGAGGGGGCTTGCCCCCGTTCGAGTGCGCAGCGCTCGCAGATCTTGGGTCCGCTGCGCGGCCCAACGGGGGCAAGCCCCTCGCCACACAAGCCGGCTCCTACAGGTCGCCGGTACAGCCCACTAATAAAGACAATAGGGGTCGTCATGGATCAACCCAGTGCAAACCCGCAGCGCAGCTATACCCGTGGTTCCCAGGACAAAGCCTTGCTGGCGATGACCATCGGCCAGGCGTTTGATAACACCGTCGCGCAATACCCGAACGGGGAGGCGCTGGTCGTGCGCCACCAACAGCTGCGTTACACCTGGCAGCAGCTGTCGGATGCTGTTGATCTGCACGCCAGAGCATTCCTGGCGCTGGGTTTGCAAACCGGTGACCGGCTCGGCATCTGGGCCCCGAACTGCGCCCAGTGGTGCATCAGCCAGTTCGCCAGTGCGAAAATCGGCGTGATCCTGGTCAACATCAACCCGGCTTATCGCAGTTCGGAACTCGAATACGTATTGAAGCAATCCGGCTGCCAATGGCTGGTTTGCGCCGGGGCCTTCAAGACCTCCGACTATCACGGCATGCTGCAAGGGTTGGTACCGGAATTGGCGGAGCAATCCATCGGCCGCTTGCAGAGCGAACGCCTGCCGGAACTGCGTGGGGTCATCAGCCTGGATGCGCAGCCACCCTCGGGTTTCCTGCCGTGGTCGCAATTGGCCGATCTGGCAGCCAGTGTGTCGATCGAGCCATTGCACGAACGCCAGGACAGCCTGCATTTCGACCAGGCGGTGAACATCCAGTACACCTCCGGCACCACCGGTTTCCCCAAGGGCGCGACCCTCAGCCACTACAACATTCTCAACAACGGTTACATGGTCGGCGAAAGCCTCGGCCTGACCGCCGATGATCGGCTGGTGATTCCGGTGCCGCTGTATCACTGCTTCGGCATGGTCATGGGCAACCTCGGCTGCGTCACCCACGGCAGCACCATGATTTACCCCAACGATGCCTTCGATCCGCTGTTGACCCTGACCACCGTCGCCGAAGAAAAAGCCACCGCGCTTTATGGCGTGCCGACCATGTTCATCGCCATGCTCGATCAGCCCAAGCGCGCCGAATTTGATTTGTCGAGCCTGCGCACCGGGATCATGGCCGGGGCGACGTGTCCGATCGAGGTGATGCGTCGGGTTATCGGCGAAATGCACATGAGCGAAGTGCAGATTGCCTACGGCATGACGGAAACCAGCCCCGTGTCTTTGCAGACCGGTCCGTCGGACGACCTGGAATTGCGCGTCACCACGGTCGGCCGCACCCAGCCGCAACTGGAAAGCAAGATCATCGACGAGGCGGGCAATCTGGTGCCACGCGGCACCATTGGCGAGCTGTGCACTCGGGGTTACAGCGTGATGCTCGGCTACTGGAAGAACCCGCAAGCCACCGCCGAGGCTATCGATGACGCTGGCTGGATGCACACCGGCGATCTGGCGAGCATGAACGAAGAGGGTTACGTGTGCATCGCCGGGCGTAACAAGGACATGATCATTCGCGGCGGTGAGAATATTTACCCGCGCGAACTTGAAGAGTTCTTCTTCACCCACCCGGCGGTTGCCGATGTGCAGGTGATCGGCATTCCTTGCTCCCGGTATGGCGAAGAGATTGTCGCCTGGATCAAATTTCATCCCGGCCACAGCGCCACCGAACAGGAGTTGCAGGCCTGGTGCAAGGAGCGTATCGCGCACTTCAAGACGCCGCGTTACTTCAAGTTCGTCGAGGAGTTTCCGATGACCGTGACCGGCAAGATCCAGAAGTTTCGGATGCGCGAGATCAGCATCGAGGAGCTGCGCAGCAAAAACGCCTGACACATAACCAGTGTGGGGGCGAGCCTGCTTCCACATGTGGGTCGAGAAAAATAGAAAGACAAGAAAGCACAAAGGGGAGCCGAAGCTCCCCTTTAATTTTGTCGTTACGTGCTCTTTTTTTATTATTGAGGGGCGGTCTGTTGTTGTTTTTGGCAACCGTGGCCCTTTACCGCTGTTTTTGTCGATCCCCATCCGGGATCAAGAGCAAACGTATTTTTTTGAGCGCTGATCTACTTTTTCGCCAAGCGATCCAACCAGTTCGGGAGCTACCTGAAGGTAGTTTTATTGTTCTCTGCCCGGTTGCGGGTTACTCCGAAAAGCACCCTGAAAAGCACACCTTCTCCAAAAAAATCTGTTAGCTGCGTCTCTGCCGTGTTGTTCTTGTTATGTCAGAGTCGTTACGTCTTATTTTTATTGGTTTGCAGCTTTTTATTCTTGTTATGCCATAGAGATAGCAGAAGCCATGCCAACTTTGAAAAGTCCTTTAAAATCAATGATTTGATTTTTTGTGAGATTTTTCACCCGTACCAAACCTGACAATTTGTTTCCGTGTTACTCGTTTCCGCCCCACGTGCCAGAACACGCGGTAACACCCGGACACATCCACACTGTCACTGTGCGCTGCGAGCCTTGGCCACGCGAGAACCGGTAGGGCGCCCCAGCACCGCGCAAATCTGCTGGCCGGCGCGAATCAAGGCGTCCAGGTCGATCCCGGTCTCGATGCCCAGGCCGTTGAGCAGGTAAACCACGTCTTCGGTGGCGACGTTACCGCTGGCGCCCTTGGCGTACGGGCAGCCGCCAAGGCCGGCGATGGAGCTGTCGAATACCGAAATGCCTTCCAGCAGGCTGGCGTAGATATTGGCCATGGCCTGGCCATAGGTGTCGTGGAAGTGCCCGGCCAGTTTTTCCCGTGGCACGTCGGCCGAAACCACTTCAAACATCTTGCGGGTCGCGCCAGCGGTGCCGATGCCGATGGTGTCTCCCAGCGAAACCTCGTAGCAGCCCATCGCATAGAGCTCGCGAGCGACCCGGGCGACTTGTGCAGGCTTGACATCACCCTCATAAGGGCAGCCCAGCACACAGGACACGTAACCGCGCACGCTGACGCCGTGTTGTTTGGCGGCGTCCATGATCGGCACGAAGCGCTCCAGGCTCTCGCTGATCGAGCAATTGATATTACGCTGGGAGAACGCTTCGGACGCTGCGGCGAACACCGCGACTTCCTTGACCCCGGCGGCGATAGCGTCTTCAAAGCCCCGCAGGTTGGGGGCGAGGGCGCCATAGGTCACCCCTGGTTTGCGCTGGATCTGCGCGAAGACCTCGGCGGAACCGGCCATTTGCGGCACCCATTTGGGCGAGACGAAACTGCCGACTTCTATATAGCCGAGGCCAGCGGCGGTGAGCGCATCGACCAGTTGCACCTTGTCCGCGACGCTGATGGGTTGGGCTTCGTTTTGCAGACCGTCGCGGGGGCCGACTTCGACCAGGCGTACGTGGGTGGGGAGGGACATGGGAATCGACCTGTTGAGATTGTATGAATGTTCACAGAGCCCTGTAGGAGCTGAGCTTGCTCGCGAAAGCGTTAGGTCAGTCGACATCCATGTTGAAGGACATACCGCTTTCGCGAGCAAGCTCAGCTCCTACACGAGCTGCTGGCTCTTGATCGTTTGCTCCAGCGCCTGGGTGCAGCGCTCCTCGGCTGTGTCGAGTTCCAGCTTCATCTGTTCGATGTCCAGCAGTTGCTGCTCGAGTTGTTCCCGACGTTCGGCAATTTTCGCCAGCATGCTGTGCAATTGCTTGGTGTTACCGCTGGAGGGGTCATAGAGCTCGATCAGCTCGCGGCATTCGGCCAGGGAAAAACCAATGCGCTTGCCCCGCAGGATCAGCTTCAGACTGACCTTGTCACGGGGCGAATAAATGCGTTCCTGACCGCGACGCTCGGGGCTGAGCAGGCCTTGCTCTTCATAGAAGCGAATGGCCCGGGTGGTGATGTCGAGCTCGCGGGCGAGGTCGGAAATGCTATAGGTCTGGCTGCTCATGGAAGCGCTCGAAAAAGGTCATGGCGCTAAGCTAATGTCAGGTTGACGTTTACGTCAAGGGGCATGAATTGTCTGTGTAGTGACGGGCCTCTTCGCGGGCAAGCCTCGCTCCTACAGGTTTGGTGTCGATCATTTAATCGTGGTTCGACGCTAACCTTGTAGGAGCGAGGCTTGCCCGCGAAGAACAATGACACGGATTAACGTCCTACACCGTATCCAGCTTCTTCTCGTGCGCCGTGACCTGCTGGCACAACTCGATCATCTGCTCGCGCATCCAGCGGTTGGCCGGGTCCTGGTCGGTGCTTTCGTGCCAGTAGAGGTGGGTTTCCACCGGCGGAACTTCTTTGACCGGCAGGTTCACCGAGTACAAATCATGGCGACGGGCGAAGCGTTCCGGCACGGTCATGACCATGTCGGTCTGCTGTAACACCTGGGACGCCATCAGGTAATGCTGGGAGCGCAGGGCGATCTTGCGCTGGATGCCCATTTTGCCCAGGGCCAGGTCGACATAGCCCAGGCCGCTGCGGCGGCTGGAGATATGGATGTGGGTCAGGGACAGGTAATCGTCGAGGGTGAATTTCTCTTTGCCCGCCAGCGGATGGCCCTTGCGCATGGCGCACACATAACGGTCTTCCATCAACTTGACGTGGCGCACCTGCGGGTCGGTGTTGAGCGGCGCATCCACCGCGAAATCCAGGCGCCCGGCCGCCAGTTCCTTGGTGGTTTCGCGGCGTTTGGACAGGAAACTTTCGATGATCACCGTCGGCGCCAGGCGGCGCAGGCGCTGGAACAATGGCGGGAGGATCACCGCTTCGGTGAGGTCGGTCATGCTGATGCGGTAGGTCTTGACCGCCTGCAACGGGTTGAAGATGCGGCTTTCCTGCACCGACACCCGCAGCAGGGAGAGGGCGTTACGCACGGGGCCGATGATGTTCTGCGCCATCGGTGTGGGCACCATGCCCTGGGCGGTGCGCACGAAAAGCGGGTCGTTGAAGGTTTCGCGCAGGCGGGCCAGAGCGTTCGACACCGCCGGTTGAGTAATGCCGACGATCTGCCCGGCGCGGGTCAGGTTGGCTTCGGTGTAGATCGCGTCGAAGACGATGAAAAGGTTGAGGTCGACCTTGCTCAGATTCATGCGCTGCACTCTTGTTATCAGGGGCGTCTTGATCGGACCCGAGGGCCTTGGCAATCAGCCGATCATATATCGGTGATGAATGTTAATACACGCCGAGAATAGGTTAGGTAAATTTTCGTAGCTGTTCTAGCATCGATTGCATGACCTGAACAACTCCTCTGAACCCCTGTTAAAAAGGTAGAGCTGCCATGGATTTCGCTTATTCGCCCAAGGTCCAGGAACTGCGTGAGCGCGTGACTGCGTTCATGGACACCTACGTTTATCCCGCCGAAGCGGTGTTCGAACGCCAGGTCGCCGAGGGCGATCGCTGGCAGCCGACGGCGATCATGGAAGAACTCAAACTCAAGGCCAAGGCCGAAGGCCTGTGGAATTTGTTTCTGCCTGAGTCTGAACTGGGTGCCGGCCTGACCAACCTCGAATACGCGCCATTGGCGGAAATCATGGGTCGCTCATTGCTGGGCCCTGAGCCGTTCAACTGCTCGGCGCCCGACACCGGCAACATGGAAGTGCTGGTGCGTTACGCCAACGAAGAGCAGAAGCAATGCTGGCTCGAACCGCTGTTGCGCGGCGAGATCCGCTCGGCGTTCGCCATGACCGAGCCGGACGTGGCCTCGTCCGACGCCACCAACATGGCTGCCCGTGCCGTGCGTGATGGCGATGAGTGGGTGATCAACGGCAAGAAATGGTGGACTTCAGGGGCCTGCGATCCGCGCTGCAAGATCCTGATCTTCATGGGCCTGAGCAATCCGGATGCACCACGCCACGCTCAGCACTCGATGATTCTGGTGCCGGTGGATACGCCGGGCGTGAAGATTGTGCGTCCGCTGCCGGTGTTCGGTTACGACGACGCGCCTCACGGCCACGCCGAAGTGCTATTCGAGAACGTCCGGGTGCCGTACGAAAACGTCCTGTTGGGCGAAGGACGCGGCTTCGAAATCGCCCAGGGTCGCCTCGGCCCGGGCCGGATTCACCACTGCATGCGTTCGATCGGCATGGCTGAACGTGCGCTGGAGCTGATGTGCAAACGGGCGGTCAACCGCACTGCATTCGGTAAACCTCTGGCGCGTCTGGGCGGCAACATTGACAAAATCGCCGACTCGCGGATGGAGATCGACATGGCGCGACTGCTGACGTTGAAAGCGGCGTACATGATGGACACCGTCGGCAACAAAGTGGCGAAGAGCGAGATCGCGCAGATCAAAGTGGTTGCACCGAACGTGGCGTTACGGGTGATCGACCGGGCGATCCAGATCCATGGCGGGGCAGGGGTGTCCAACGATTTCCCGCTGGCCTACATGTATGCCATGCAACGCACCCTGCGCCTGGCCGACGGCCCGGACGAAGTGCACCGCGCGGCGATTGGCAAGTTCGAGATCGGCAAGTACGTGCCTAAGGAAATGATGCGCAGCGGGCACTGAGACCTGTGGCGAGGGGGCTTGCCCCCGTTCGGCTGCGCAGCAGTCGTAAATTGTACACCGCGTCTTTCCAGGAAAAATGCGGTGGCCGGTTTGAGGCCCGCTTCGCAGTCCAACGGGGGCAAGCCCCCTCGCCACAGTAGGCCCCCAAGCCACAATGTTTGGTGCTTACTTCAATACACCCAAACCTCAACCCGCCGATTCTTGATCCGCCCTTCATCCCCGCTGTTGGCCGCCACCGGCATCTCGGCGCCAAAACCGCGAATTTCGCGAAACACCACGCCGCTTTTCACCAGTTCTCGCCGCACCGCCATGGCCCGCAGTTTCGACAGCAGGTCGGCCCGCGCGGGGTCGCTCTTGGCATCGCCAAACCCTACCAGCGTCACCTGCCGATTGGCTTTGTCGTGCTGCCTTATATAGTCGAGCACCCGCGACAGGTCCTGGCGGGCCTTGTTGTCCAGCGTCGCGCTGCCTTCTTCGAAACGAAAATTCACCGTCAGCCGCTGGGCATGCCGACTGAGTGCCTGATAACCCTCGGGCATCAGCGCATTCGGTGTGACCGCCATGGCCTGAACGGTCTGCGCGATAAAACCGTTAGCCGCGACAATCGCCTGGCCTTTGCTGCTTTGGGCGAACTTGACCAAGGCCTTGGCCCAGGGATTTTTCCCGTTCGGCGGCAGGTAAAAGAACAGCCGACGGGACAGCGGGTAATCTTCCGTCGCGATCAGGCTATTGAGCGGCAGCATGGCCTGGGAGTCACCATCGACAATGGCCGCGGCTTTGGCCTGGCGCACATAAGGCAAACCGATGAAGCCGATGGCTTGCGGGTCCAGACTCACCGCGTCGGACAATTGCTCACTGGATTCGAAGCGTTTCGCGTTGCCGCTCAGCATTTTCCCACGCGGGCTGAGGACCAACTCCTTGAACGTGTCGTAGGTGCCCGATTGGTCATCCCGCGCGTAGAGATGAATCGTCCCACCGGTGCCGCCGAGCTCTTCCCAGGTTTTCGTTTCGCCGCTGAAAATTCGCGCCAGTTGCTCGGTGTTGAGCTGCTTCAGCGGATTGTGCGGATGAAGGATGATGGCCAGCCCGTCGATGGCGATGACTTGTTCGGCAACCGGGCTTTTCAGGTCGCCCAGCGGTTCGAGATCCAGTCGTTCGCTGTCCTTGATCGGCCGTGACGAGGCCGCAAGATCGGCGGAGGCGATTTTCAGGGCTTTGAATCCGGTGCTGGAACCGTGGGCCGCGACTTCCACCTCCACTCGGCGGCCCTGAGCGGTTTCTCCGACGATGCGTTGTTCGTTGGCTTTGTCCGGGGCTTCGCGGTGCACCTTGAGCAGGCCCTGTTCATGCATCAACCCCTCGACCAGCGCCGGCCCCAACGCCGCGCCAATGGTGTTGGAACCCTGGATGCGCAGCACCGGGCCGCGTTCGGGCGTCGGCAGATCACCGGCCGATACTGTCAACGGCAGCACGGCGCCGAGCAGCAGGAACAACACGCGCAGGGACATGCCGGCACCTTAATAAGCCAAAGAAAGTGCCGGGAGAATAAGTCAGTAAGGTTTCTGAACGATGACAGTGATTATTCCCACGCGGAGCGTGGGAATAATCAGCAAAACGTTATCAGCTCAACTCAAGCCAGATCGGCGCGTGATCGGAAGGCTTTTCCATTGCGCGCAGTTCGTAATCCACGCCTGCGTCCTTGACCCGAGGCAACAACCCGTTGGACGCCATGATCAGGTCAATCCGCAGCCCACGCTTGGGCTCATCTTCAAAACCGCGGCTGCGGTAGTCGAACCAGCTGAAACGGTCGGCAACCTCCGGGTTCAGGTGACGGAAACTGTCCACCAGACCCCAGTTCTTCAGGCGTGCCATCCATTCGCGTTCTTCGGGCAGGAAGCTGCATTTGCCGGTTTTCAGCCAGCGTTTCATGTTATCCGGGCCAATGCCGATGTCGCAGTCTTCCGGGGAAATGTTCACATCGCCCATCACCACGATCGGCTGGTCGTTGCTGAACTGGCTTTCCAGCAATTGCTGCAAATCGCTGTAGAAACGTTCCTTGGCCGGGAACTTGGTGGGGTGATCGCGGCTTTCGCCCTGTGGGAAATAGCCGTTCATGATGGTCACCGGCACGCCATTGGCGTCGGCGAACGTGCCCCAGATAAAGCGCCGTTGAGCGTCTTCTTCATCAGTGGCGAAACCTTTGTGCAGCGCAATCGGCTCCTGGCGCGAGAGCAGGGCCACGCCGTAGTGACTCTTCTGGCCGTGGAAATACACGTGATACCCCAGCGCCTGCACCTCGGCCAGGGGAAACTGGTCGTCGTGGACCTTGGTTTCCTGCAACCCGATCACGTCCGGCTGATGCTTTTCGATCAGCGCCGCCAGCTGATGCGGGCGAGCGCGCAGCCCGTTGATGTTGAAGGAGACGATCTTCATGGTCGGCAGTCCTGGCAAAAGTGCGATGCTAGCTGACATGTAGGAATGGGGCCAGCTTTGGGGTGAGGGGATTCGTTGTGTCCTGTCAGAGATGTGTTGGCAGATCCGGCCTCTTCGCGGGCAAGCCCGGTCGATGAAGCTCCTCGCTTGGTCTATACCTGTCTGGGGAACTGTGAAGCCACCCCAAGGCTCGTACCAAGAAGAGCGCAGCCATCTGAGCTGTGCCCCAGGGAGATCCGCCGTTATGCCCGAAACCTCGACCGCCATCGCCGATATTCACATGCTCGACAGCGGCTATTCCCGCGAAGCGCGTTCCCTGTTGTACCAGGCGTACCGGCACGAGCCGACGTTCGGCTACCTGTTCGAAGCCGAACGCCCCGGTTATGAACAGCGAGTCCGGGCGACGGTGCGCGAACTGATCAAACAGCACTTTCTGCAGGATTTGCCGGCCATCGGCCTGCTGGTGAATGACCGCTTGATCGGCATCGCCCTGATCGCGCCGCCGCAACGCCGCCTGGGCATCACCGAAAGCTGGGCCTGGCGCCTGCGGATGGTGCTCAGCACCGGGTTTCGCTGTACCCGACGCTACCTCGATTACCACGCCGCCGTGATGGCGTGCGTGCCGTCCGACTCGGTGCACGTCCTGCCATTGCTGGGGGTTCACCCGCAATTCCAGGGCAAGCACTTTGGCGAACAGTTGCTGCAAGCGGTGCACAACTGGTGCGCAGTCGATGAGCACTCCCAAGGCGTGATCCTCGACACCGGGAATCCTCGCTATCTGGAGTTCTATAAGCGTCAGGGCTATGAGGAAATCGGCGAAGTGGCCGTAGGACCGATTCGTGAGCACGTGTTTTTCCACGCCAACCCGCAGGTGTTACAAACAGCAACAGCGTAATCGCCGAACTTATGGGACAAGTCCGGCTCTATCAGGCTCCCAAGCTCGTGATAGCATCCGCGCCTATGAATGTTCCAGGAAGAATCACCAGCGGCCTGTTGATGCTGTTATCCAGCTGCGCGGCGCTGGCGCAAAGTGAATTGGATGTGCGGATCAAACCGTCCAACGATGAACTGAAGGCCAATATAGAGGGCTATATCGGTAGCCTCGGCGATCGCGATGAAGAAGCCTTGCTGCGCTTCAGTCGCGGCGCCGAAGAACAGGCGCGCAAGGCCGCCCAGGCCTTGGGGTATTACCAGCCGCAAATCGACAGCGACGTGAAGGGCGGCAAGACGCCGCGCCTGGTGCTGAACATCGATCCCGGCGAGCCGATCCATTTGCGCAACGTCACGATACGTGTCGACGGTCCTGCCGCCTCGCTCAAATCCTTTCGTGTGCCCAAAAGCGACCTGCTAATGCCAGGCGCGGTGCTTAACCATGGCCGTTACGAAGACGCCAAGCGGCTGATCCAGAACCAGGCCTCGCGTTTCGGCTTCTTCAGTGGGCGCTTCACTCGCCAGAAGCTGCTGGTGGACCCGCGCGCGGGCGTCGCCGATATCGAATTGATCTACGACAGCGGCCCGCGTTATGCGCTGGGCAAAGTCAGTTTTGAAGGCGACACGCCGTTCGACGAAGACCTGCTGCAACGCATGGTGCCGTTCAAGGCCGGTACGCCCTATGACTCGGAACTGATCGCCGAACTCAATCAGGCGCTGCAATCGAGCGGTTATTTCGAAGGCGTGCGCGTCGACGCGGCGCCAACGGCCTCCAAGGACGACGTGATCCCGGTGGCGGTCAAACTCGACACCCGCAAGCCTCGGACCATGGGCTTGGGTCTGGGGTTTTCCACCGACGTCGGCCCGCGAATCAAGGCCAACTGGACCCGGCACTGGGTCAACCCGCAAGGCGACAGCTATGGCTGGGAAGCCGAACTGTCGGCACCACGGCAGAACGTCGGGGTGTTTTACGACATTCCCCTGGACCCACCGCTGACCGACAAACTGCGCTGGGCCGCTGGCTATCAATATGAAGATATCGCTGGCACCGACTCCCGCAGCAAATTGCTGACCCTTGGCCCCGAATGGCACAGCAAGTTGCCCAGCGGCTGGCAGCGGGTGGTGTCGCTTAAATGGCAACGCGAGGAATACACACTCGGTGACGACTCGGGGCTCAGTACCTTGCTAATGCCCGGCGTGAGCTATTCGTACCTGAAAAGCGACAACCGCATCGATCCGCATAATGGCTATCGCCTGCAATTCGAAACCAAGGTGGCCAAGGAAGGATTGGGTTCGGACACCAACCTGGTGTATGGCACGGCACTGGTCAAAGGCCTGACCACGGTCTTCGATAAACACCGCTTCCTCGGTCGGGTGCAGGTCGGCGGCAGCGCCACCAACGGTTACAAATCGGTGCCGCCGTCTCTGCGCTTCTTTGCCGGTGGTGATCAGAGCGTGCGCGGTTACGACTACCAGAGCCTGTCCCCGGAGAACTCCGATGGCGACCGTATCGGTGGCCGTTACATGGTGGCCGGCAGCGTCGAGTATCAATACTCCATCGCCGAAAAATGGCGGGTCGCAACCTTCATCGACCAGGGCAACTCCTTCAACACCCTCGAACTGCCGAACCTGAAGACCGGCGTCGGTATTGGCGTGCGCTGGGTTTCGCCGGTAGGGCCGATTCGCCTCGACCTGGCCCACGCGATGGACGACGACGGCGGCATTCGACTGCACTTTTCCATGGGGCCTGAGCTGTGAAGCGTGGTTTGAAAATAGCGCTGCTGGCGATCCCGGCGCTGCTGATGCTGGTCGTGCTGGCCTTGATCATCGTGCTGGGTACGGCGACGGGCAGTCGCTGGGCGCTCGGGTTTGTGCCGGGTTTGACCGTGGAGAATTTCCAGGGCCGTTTGGGTGGACAGTGGAGCGCCGACCATCTGCTGTGGCAGCAGGACAACAGCCGGGTTGAGCTGAACCAGGCGATTTTCGCCTGGTCGCCGCTGTGCCTGACGCGCATGACGCTGTGCATCGAGCAATTGCAGGCTGAGCAGGTCAGCCTGCAATTTCCGCCAGGCGCAGAAGAGCAAAGCAGCGGGCCGATCAGCCTTCCGGACTTGAAGTTGCCGCTGGCCATCGAGTTGGGTGACGTCAAGGTCGGCCGTTTGCTGTTCAATGGCAGCGAAGAGCTCAAAGGCCTGCAACTGGCGGCGCACTGGACCGAACAGGGTTTGAAGATCGACTCGGTGCACTTGCAGCGGGATGAACTGAGCCTGAACCTGTCTGGCCTGTTGCAACCGATCGGCAACTGGCCGCTGACCGCCGAAGGCAAGCTGACCTTGCCGGCGCCGGGCACCGAACCCTGGGCACTGGCTTTGAAGGTCGACGGCGATCTGCTGAAAACCTTGAACCTGAAAGCCGACAGCAGCGGTTACCTGAACGGGCAGTTGACTGGCGAATTGCAGCCACTGGTGGAAAACCTGCCGGCAAAAGTGCGCATCACCGCTGACGGCTTCAAGGCCAGCGCCGAGCTGCCGGACACCCTGCAACTCAATCAACTGGAACTCACCGGCGATGGCGACCTGAAAAACGGCTACCAGTTGCTCGGCAAAGCCACGTTGCCTGCCGAACTTGGCCCGGTCGCGTTGTCGCTGCAAGGCAAGGTTGACGCCAAGGGCGCGCAAATCGCGGGTCTCGACCTGACCGCCAATGACAAACAAAGCCTCAAGCTCACCGGGCAACTGGACTGGAGCAAAGGCTTCAGTGCCGAAGCGAAAATCGACTGGCTGGATTTCCCCTGGCACCGCCTCTATCCGCTGATCGACGAGCCGCAAGTGGCACTGCGCAGCTTCAACGGTGAAGTCTCCTACACCGACGGCAACTACATCGGTAACTTCAAGGCCGCACTGGATGGTCCGGCCGGGGCGTTCAGCCTGAACAGCCCGTTCAGCGGCGACCTGAGCCAAATCCATCTGCCGCAATTCAAGCTCGAAGCCGGGCAGGGCAAGGCCGAAGGGCACCTGAACCTGCAATTTGCCGACGGCATCGCCTGGGATACCGCGCTGGACCTCTCGGCGATCAACCCGGCGTACTGGCTCGCGGAGTTGCCGGGTACCTTGGCGGGTCCGTTACGCAGCAAAGGCGAGATGAAGAATGAAAGGCTCAGCCTGACCGCCGACCTGGACCTGAAAGGCAAACTGCGCGGGCAGCCGGCGGTGTTGCAAGCCAAGGCTGATGGCGGCGGCGAGCAATGGAACCTCAGCGCGTTGCAGATTCGCCTGGGTGACAACAGCATCAATGGCCAAGGCAGCCTGCAACAGAAACTCGCCGGCCAGATCGACATCAAAATGCCGCGCCTCGCCCAACTCTGGCCGCAACTGCGCGGCCAGCTCAATGGTCGGGTCAATGTCGCCGGCACGCTCAAGGCACCGCAAGGCAAGCTCGCCCTGCAAGGCACGCAACTGGTTTTCGAAGACAACCGCCTGCAAAGCCTCAATCTGGATGCCACCCTCGACAGTGCCCAACGGGCGAAGATCGACCTCAAGGGCAGCGGCATTCAGACCGGCGACACGTCACTGGGCACCTTGACCGCCAGCGGCCAGGGCGACATCAAAAACCAGAAGCTGACCCTCGACCTGCAAGGACCGAAACTGAAACTGGCGCTCGGTCTTGACGGCGCGTTGGATAAAGGTAACTGGCGCGGGCGTCTGGCCAGTGGCGATATCCAGGCCGGTGGTCAGGACTGGAAGCTGCAAAACCCGGCCAGACTCGAACGGCTGGCGGACGGCAAAATCAACTTCGGTGCCCATTGCTGGATGTCCGGCCCGGCCAGCCTGTGTGGCGAAGACCAGCGCTTGATGCCGGAGCCAAAGCTGCGTTACCACCTCAAGCAGTTCCCGATCGACAGCCTGGCGCAATGGCTGCCGAAGGATTTTGCCTGGCAGGGCCGGCTCAACGCCGACCTGCAACTGGACTTGCCGGCCAGCGGCCCGAACGGCCAGATCAGCGTCGATGCCAGCGGTGGCACATTGCGCATGAAGGAAAAGGACCAGTGGCTGGACTTCCCGTACCAGACCCTGAAACTCACCAGCAAACTCACGCCAAAACGCATCGACACCGACCTCAGCTTCGTCGGTGGCAAGCTTGGTGAGCTGATGCTGCAGGCGCAGATCAACCCGTTGCCGAAGAACAAACCGCTGACCGGCTCATTCCGCCTCAATGGCCTGGATTTGTCGGTGGCGCGGCCGTTTGTGCCGATGGTCGAGAAACTCACCGGGCATTTGAACGGCAGCGGCACGCTGTCTGGCGGGTTGCTGGCGCCGCTGGTCAACGGCAACCTTGAGCTGCGCGACGGTGAAATCTCCGGGCCGGAACTGCCGATGGCGCTCCAGGCCCTGCAACTTCAAGCGGTGATTGCCGGCGAAACCGTACAGCTGAACGGCGGCTGGAAAAGCGGCAAGGCCGGGCAGGGCACTCTCAATGGCAATATCGCCTGGGGCCAGGCGCTGGTGGTGGACCTGGCGCTCAAGGGCTCGCAGTTGCCGGTCACCGTCGAACCCTACGCCGCGCTGGAAGTCGCGCCGGACCTGAAAATCTCCATGAAGGACGACAAACTCGCAATCGTCGGCAAAGTGCTGGTGCCCAAGGGCGAAATCACCGTGCGTGAGCTGCCGCCGTCGACGGTCAAGGTCTCCGATGACACGGTGATCGTCGGCCAGCAGACCGAAGAGGGCAAGCCGCCGATGGCCATGGCGATGGACATCGACGTGGTGGTCGGGGAAGACAAACTCAGCTTTGCCGGCTTCGGCCTGACCGCCAACCTGCAAGGTCATGTGCACATCGGCGACAACATGGACACACGCGGCGAGCTCTGGCTCAACGACGGGCGTTATCGCGCCTACGGCCAGCGCCTGACGGTGCGCCGGGCCCGCCTGTTGTTTGCCGGTCCCATCGATCAGCCGTACCTGGACATCGAAGCGATTCGCCAGACCGACGACGTGATTGCCGGCATTCGCTTGAGCGGCAGTGCCGAACAGCCGACCACGCAGATTTTTTCCGAGCCGGCGATGAGTCAGGAGCAGGCGTTGTCCTACCTGGTGCTGGGGCGTCCGCTGAGTACCACCGGTGAAGACAACAACATGCTCGCCCAGGCCGCCCTCGGCTTGGGTTTGATGGGCAGCTCCGGGGTCACTAGCGGGTTGGCCAAGGATCTGGGCATTCAGGACTTCCAGCTCGATACCCAAGGCAGCGGCAATACCACCAGTGTGGTGGCCAGCGGCAACATCTCCGAGAAGCTCAGCCTGCGTTATGGCGTAGGCGTGTTTGAACCGGCCAACACCATCGCCTTGCGTTACAAGCTGAGCAAAAAAGTCTACCTCGAAGCCGCCAGCGGCGTGGCCAGTTCGCTGGACATCTTCTACAAGCGGGATTTCTAACCCCCTGCGCGATCCCTGTGGTGAGGGGGCTTGCCCCCGTTGGGCCGCGCAGCGGCCCCAAAACTTGCCATTTCATTCCTTCTGAAACCCTGCAAATCGAAAAGCGACGACTGCTTCGCAGCCGAACGGGGCGGTGCGGCGTTCCGACAAGCCCCCTCGCCACAGAGATTTGTGGTGGTCGGTCGTGCGCCTTTTATCAGTCGAATACAAAGCATCCTAACTATTGCGTTGACATTGGCTGCCTAAGCAGTAATATCTCGACATACATTCACTGCCTAGGCAGCTAATTGGTGGTCCGATGAAACATTTCTCCTCATACGATTTCCATAATTGCCATCTCGGCCTCTTGCTCGGACGCGCCGCGCTGCTCAAGGACCGGATCATCGACACTCACATGGAACCCCACGGCATCACCGCCGCGCAGTTCAAAGTGTTGATCATCATGGCCCAGTTCGGCGTCGATACCCCGGCCGAGCTGTGCCGCCACCTGTCGCTGGACAGTGGTTCGATGACCCGCATGCTCGATCGTCTGGAACAGAAAGGTTTCCTCGCCCGCCAACGCTCCGAAGCAGACCGCCGTCAGGTGCAACTGGTGCTGACCGAACAAGGTCAACAGTTGACTGACCGTCTGCCGGAAATCGGCGCCGATGCCATGAATGAACTGGCCGGGGCCATCACCCCGGAAGAATTGAAAGCCCTGGAACACATCCTGAAGAAAATCCTGGTAGCGGCGGGTGACTCGATCACCTTGCTGCGGGTAGGTGGCAATGAACAGTAAACGCCTGCGTACCGGACTGAGCCTGGTGCTGTTGGCCATGAGCGTCGCCGGTTGCGCCAGTTACAGTGGCCTGAGCACCGAAGGTGTCAGCCTCGATGCGAAGAACCTCAAGGCCGGGCAGTCGCTCAATGGCGTGACCCTGACACCCGCCGCATGGCCGAAAAGCGACTGGTGGAAAAGCCTCGGCGACCCGCAGCTCGACGGCCTGATCCGCGAAGCCCTGCACGACAGCCCCGACATGCAAATCGCCGACGCCCGCGCTCACCAGGCCAGTGCTGCCGCCTACGCCGCCGATGCTGCACGGATGCCCACCCTCGATGCCAATGCCGGTGTCAGCCGTTCGCGTCTGGCCCGCGACAAAGACCCGAGCGGGCAGGGTGGCACTTACTCCACCGTGCGTAATCTCGGCGCCAGCTTCAATTACACCTTCGATCTCTGGGGCGGCCAGCGCGATGCCTGGGAAGCCGCGTTGGGCCAGGCCCGCGCCGCCGAAGTCGATCAGCAGGCCGCGCAACTGACCTTGTCCGCCGACGTCGCCCGTGCCTACAGCGATCTGGGGCAGGCGCACATCATCCATGACCTGGCCAGCGAAGACCTCAAGCGCACCAAACAAATGCTCGACCTCAGCCAGCGTCGCCTGAGCTCGGGGATCGACAGTCAGTACCAGTTCCAGCAAACCGAAAGCCTTGAAGCCAGCGCCGAAGCCAGCCTGATCGACGCCGAGAAACGCCTGCAAAGCGCGAAAATCGCCTTGGCGGTGCTGCTGGGCAAAGGCCCGGATCGCGGCAACGAAATCGCCCGGCCGAAAGTCCTTCAGGCCAGCGCCGTTGCATTGCCGTCGGTATTGCCGGCCGAACTGCTCGGTCGTCGTCCCGACCTCGTGGCCGCGCGCTGGCGGGTCGAGGCCGCGAGCAAGAACATCGCCGCTGGCAAAACACAGTTCTATCCCAACTTGAACTTGAGCGCGGCGGCGGGTGCCGAATCTTTACTGGGCGATGCGATGTTTGGATCGGCGAGCCGTTTCTTCAACATCGCGCCGACGATCTCGGTGCCGATTTTCGACGGCGGCCGCCTGCGTGCCAACCTCGATTCCCGCGACGCCGATTACGACCTCGCGGTGGCGCAGTACAACAAAAGCCTGGTGAAAGCTTTAGGCGATGTCAGCGACACCATCAACCAGTTGCACGATATCGGCCGGCAAATCGGTGCCCAGCAACACGCCACCGACATCGCCCGGGATTCTTACAACACCGTGGTCCAGCGCTACGGTTCCGGCATCGGCAACTACCTCGACGTGCTCAGCATCGAGCAGCAGTTGCTCCAGGCCCAGCGTCAGCTGGCCAACCTGAATGCCGAGCAGATCGACCTGTCGATTCAACTGATGCAAGCGCTGGGTGGCGGATTTCAGGGCGACACCCTGACCGCCGCCAACGCAACCCCAGCCACGCAGCACAACTAATTCAAGGTACTCGTCATGGCCACTGTCGATACAACTCAAGCCCCTGACAACGCTCAAGACACGAGCAACCCGCGCAAGCGCAAAGTGATGCTGTTTGTCCTGACCATCATGGTGATCCTCGCCGGAGCCGGCGTCTGGGGTTATCACCAATTCTTCGGCCGCTGGAGCGAAAGCACCGATGACGCCTACGTGAACGGCAACGTGGTGGAAATCACGCCGCTGGTCACCGGCACCGTGGTCAGCATCGGCGCTGACGATGGCGATTTGGTCCATGAAGGCCAGGTGCTGATCAACTTCGATCCGAACGACGCCGAAGTCGGTCTGCAAAGCGCCCAGGCCAACCTGGCCCGCACTGTGCGCCAGGTGCGCGGTTTGTACAGTGACGTCGACGGCATGAAAGCCCAGGTCAATGCGCAGCAGGCCGAAGTGCAAAAGGCTCAGGAGAACTTCAATCGGCGGAAAAACCTCGCTGCCGGCGGGGCGATTTCCCAGGAAGAGCTGTCCCACGCCCGTGATGACCTGACCTCGGCGCAGAACGCCCTGGCCAACGCCCAACAACAGCTCAAGACCACCAGCGCGCTGGTCGATGACACAGTGGTGTCGTCGCACCCGGACGTGATGGCCGCCGCTGCGCAAGTGCGTCAGGCGTACCTGAACAATGCCCGCAGCACCTTGATCGCGCCGGTCACCGGTTATGTCGCCAAACGTACCGTGCAACTCGGTCAGCGTGTCCAGCCGGGCACCGCGCTGATGGCGGTGATTCCGCTGGATCAGCTGTGGATCGACGCGAACTTCAAGGAAACCCAACTGCGTGACATGCGCATCGGGCAGCCGGTGGACATTGAAGCCGATCTCTACGGTAGCAACGTCAAATACAGCGGCACCATCGACAGCCTCGGTGCCGGGACCGGCAGCGCGTTTGCCTTGCTGCCGGCGCAGAACGCCACCGGTAACTGGATCAAGATCGTGCAGCGGGTGCCGGTGCGGATTCACGTCAATGCCGAAGAACTGGCCAAGCACCCGTTGCGGGTCGGCCTGTCGACTCAGGTCGAGGTGAACCTGCGCGACCAGAGCGGTCCGGTGCTGGCGCAGCAGCCACCGCAAAAGGCTTCGTTCAGTACCAATGTGTATGACCGTCAGCTGGTCGAGGCCGACGCGATGATCACCCAATTGATCCACGATAACAGCGCCGCGGTCAGCAAAACCGCGCACCGCTGATTCGCCATCACACCGACCCTGTGGGAGCGAGCTCCCTCTCCACAAAGCTCACTCCCACAAGGTCAGCTGCGTCAGTGACAGGCGCTGTGCCAATCCCGCTCCAAAAAAATCAGCTCCAAAGGATTCGCGATGAGCCATAACGCCTCTTTCTCGCCGCCCAGCCTGGTGCTCAGCACCATCGGCCTGTCGCTGGCGACGTTCATGCAAGTGCTCGACACCACCATCGCCAACGTGGCTTTGCCGACGATTTCCGGCAACCTGGGCGTGAGTTCGGAGCAGGGCACCTGGGTGATCACCTCGTTTGCCGTGAGCAACGCCATCGCGCTGCCGCTGACGGGTTGGCTCAGCCGGCGCTTTGGTGAGGTGAAACTGTTTCTCTGGGCGACGATGCTGTTCGTGCTGGCGTCGTTTCTGTGCGGTATCTCGACTTCGATGCCGGAGCTGATCGGCTTTCGGGTACTGCAAGGCCTGGTGGCCGGGCCGTTGTACCCCATGACCCAGACGCTGTTGATCGCGGTCTATCCGCCCGCCAGGCGCGGCATGGCCCTGGCGTTGCTGGCGATGGTCACGGTGGTGGCGCCGATTGCCGGTCCGATCCTCGGTGGCTGGATTACCGACAGCTACAGCTGGCCGTGGATCTTCTTCATCAACGTGCCGATCGGGGTTTTCGCCGTGATGGTGGTGCGCCAGCAACTCAAGGCGCGTCCTGTGGAGACCAGTTACCAGCCGATGGATTACGTGGGTCTGATCACCTTGATCATTGGCGTTGGCGCATTGCAGGTGATTCTCGACAAGGGCAATGACCTGGACTGGTTCGAGTCGAACTTCATCATCATCGGCGCGGCTATTTCGGTGATTGCGCTGGCAGTGTTCGTGATCTGGGAAATGACCGACAAACACCCGGTGGTCAACCTGCGGCTGTTCGCCTACCGCAACTTCCGCATCGGCACCATCGTGCTGGTGGGCGGATACGCCGGGTTCTTCGGCATCAACCTGATCCTGCCGCAATGGCTGCAAACCCAGATGGGCTACACCGCCACCTGGGCTGGCCTGGCGGTGGCACCGATCGGCATTTTGCCGGTGGTGTTGTCGCCGTTTGTCGGTAGGTACGCGCACAAATTCGACCTGCGATTGCTGGCCGGTGGCGCGTTCCTGTGCATCGGTTTGAGTTGTTTCATGCGCGCCGGGTTTACCAACGAAGTGGACTTCCAGCACATCGCCCTGGTGCAGCTGTTCATGGGCATTGGCGTGGCGCTGTTCTTCATGCCGACCTTGAGCATTTTGATGTCGGACCTGCCGCCGAGCCAGATTGCCGACGGCGCGGGGCTGGCGACCTTCCTGCGGACCCTGGGCGGTAGTTTTGCGGCGTCGTTGACCACCTGGATCTGGATTCGCCGGGCCGATCAGCACCATGCGTATCTGAGTGAAAGCATCACCACCTATGAGCCGGCAACCCGGGAGGCGTTGAACACGCTGGGCGGGGCGGGCAACCCGGCCTACGCGCAACTGGATCATGTACTGACCAGCCAGGCGTACATGCTCTCCACCGTGGATTACTTCACGTTGCTGGGGTGGGCGTTCATGGGCTTGATTCTGCTGGTATGGCTGGCGAAACCGCCGTTTGCGGCGAAGGCGGGGCCGGCTGCTTCCGGCCACTGAGTGACCTCTTGTAGGAGCGGGGGGGGGGGGGGGGGGGGGGGGGGGGGGGGGGGGGGGGGGGGGGGGGGGGGGGGGGGGGGGGGGGG
>NZ_JBWKWT010000003.1:322782-566952 GCF_059422365.1 Pseudomonas sp. GW821-FHT01E10 | reverse complement strand
CGCGACAACCCGACACGCCACGGCTTCTGCGGGGTGTTCTTGACCAGCACCTCGCTGCCACCGACGTTCTTGCCCGGCGACAACTCCATCTGCGCCTGATTCGACGGCAAGCGGTTGAGCTGATCCACCATCTGCTCGATTTCCCGCAGATTGACCAGCTCCCCGCTCCTGCCGGGAAAAGCCATCCCCAGTTCGCGCTCCGACAGCTGGCTGCCCTCCGCGCCCTTCAACCCTTCGAGCCGGCCCTCGACCACCAGCACCTTCAGATGCCCGCCGGACAAATCCTGCTGCGGCAAGTAGGCACGGCTGGTGACCAGGCCTTTTTCGATGTAGTGATCGGTGATGACTTTCAGCAACTCGTTGAGCTGCGTGACGCCCAGGCACTGACCGATGTAAGGCTTGAGCAGGCGATTTTTCTCGCTGTCCGAAAGACTGTCGGCGCCTTTGAGTTCGATGTCCTTGATGGGGAAACAACGGGCGTCGGCCGGGGCCGTCGGTGGTGCGGGTTGGGCTGCCTTGCCGGGTAATTCCTTGAGCTCCTCGAGACGCCGACGCTGCTCGTCGAGCAAGCGGTCCTGACGTTCGCGGATCAGATCGGTTTCACCGGGGGTGGGGGCAGCGTGAGCAAGATTCAGCGGAGAAAGGCACAGCAAAGCCAGGCACAACCTCGCCACGAGGGCGGGTGGATACATGTTCGATCCCTCGAATGGAGGATGATGGCACAATAGTGGCGCGATATTAGATGGCCATTATTCTGGCGTCAATGAATGGATCCATTCGAGAAGGTTAAGGGACGACTTGTAATGGCTAAATCGGGCGCTTCCGACGAGAGCGCAGGACATTTCCTGATGTGGTGTAGAAAAATGCTCACAACGCCAAGGCGCTGTAGTCCGCAGAGAAAAAAGCCGAGAGCTAAACAGCAAGATCAAAAGATCGTCCGATCGCGGCCCGAGCCTTCGGCAGCTCCTATGGGATGAATGCCAATTCCGTGTAGGAGCTCCGATCTTTTGACGAAAAAAAACCCGGACACTGTCCGGGTTTTTATTGGATCGCTACGACGCTTTATTCAGCCGCCGGCGCTTCCGGCTTGCGACGTTTCAAAGGCGCCATGCCGTCCTTGCTGACCAGCGACAGGGCGTCGGTCTTCGGGCGGTTGGCGATTTTGCGCTTGGTCGGAGCCTTGGCGCCGGTTTTCTTCTTGTCGCCCTTGGCGTCGACCTTTTTCTTCTTCACGCCAACGGCTTTGCCCGAGGCCTTGACCTTTTTCGGTCCGCCGTAGGTGCCTTTGACTTCCTTGATGGTGCGGCGCTCGAAGCTCTGCTTGAGGTAGCGCTCGATGCTCGACATCAGGTTCCAGTCGCCGTGGCAGATCAGCGAGATGGCCAGGCCATCGTTGCCGGCGCGGCCGGTGCGACCGATGCGGTGAACGTATTCGTCGCCGCTGCGCGGCATGTCGAAGTTGATCACCAAGTCCAGGCCTTCCACGTCCAGACCGCGGGCGGCGACGTCGGTGGCCACGAGGATTTTCACCCCGCCCTGCTTCAGGCGGTCGATGGCCAGTTTGCGGTCTTTCTGGTCTTTCTCGCCGTGCAGGACGAACGCTTTGTATTCCTGTGCCACCAGGCGGCCGTAGATACGGTCGGCCATGGCCCGGGTGTTGGTGAACACGATGGCCTTCTGATAGGTCTCGTTGGCCAGCAGCCAGTTCACGATCTGTTCTTTGTGCTGGTTGTGGTCAGCGGTAATGATTTGCTGACGGGTGGTGTCGTTCAGCTGGCTGACCGCGTTGAGCTGCAAGTGCTCAGGGTTGTTCAGGACCTTGGCGATCATCTCGCGCAGGCCCGAACCGCCGGTGGTGGCGGAGAACAGCATGGTCTGCTGGCGGTTGGTGCACTCGTCCACCAGACGCTGCACGTCTTCGGCAAAGCCCATGTCGAGCATGCGGTCGGCTTCGTCGAGCACCAGCACTTCGACTTCCTTGAGGTCGAGGTTGCCGGCGTTCAGTTGCTCGATCATCCGGCCCGGCGTACCGATCAGGATGTCCGGCACCTTGCGCAGCATGGCGGCCTGGACCTTGAAGTCTTCACCGCCGGTAATCAAACCGGACTTGATGAAAGTGAACTGCGCGAAGCGCTCGACTTCCTTGATGGTTTGCTGGGCCAGCTCGCGGGTCGGCAGCAGGATCAGGGTCTTGATGCTGACGCGGACTTTGGCCGGGCCGATCAAGCGGTTGAGGATCGGCAAAACGAAGGCTGCGGTTTTGCCGCTGCCGGTTTGCGCTGTCACCCGCAGATCACGCCCTTGGAGCGCCAGCGGAATAGCCGCTGCTTGCACAGGCGTTGGCTCGACAAATTTAAGCTCGGCCACGGCTTTGAGCAGACGTTCGTGCAGGGCGAATTGGGAAAACACGGGTGCTACCTCGAAGAAATACAAAAAAACAGCTGCATAGGGTAACGGTTTCGAGCGCTAAGGCCGAGTTTCTTTATACAAACGGCTGCAAACAGTGGCTTTTTTGTTGCCTGATTTGTCTCAAAACGTCATCCGCAACCTCTTAAATGCTCTAATCGCCCCGTCGCGCCCTACAGAAGAAGCGTTTTCACTCATGGATATCAAACAGCTCTGGCTCAACGCCCAAGACCTCTGGGGTGCCCTTGATCAGCACCCGCTCCTGCATTCCACACTCGCGCTGATGTTGCTGCTGGTGGTGGCGCTGGTGCTCGGACGAGTGGCGCGTTACCTCATTCTTCATGCGACCAAAATGCTCGGCCGCCAGCCGGCGTTGCACTGGGTCAACGATTTTCGCCACAACAAAGTGTTTCATCGCCTGGCGCAAATGACGCCATCGCTGGTCATCCAGTTCGGCCTGCACCTGGTGCCGGAGTTGGGCAAGACCAGCATGAACTTCCTCGGCAACGTGGCGCTGGCGTTCACCATCCTGTTCCTGGTGCTGTCCATCAGCGCGTTGCTCAATGCCCTGCTGGACATCTATGCCCGCACCGAACACGCCCGCACCCGCTCGATCAAAGGCTATGTGCAACTGGCGAAAATGGTGTTGTTCGTGTTTGGCGCGATCATCATCGTCGCCACGTTGATCGACCGTTCGCCACTGTTGCTGCTGTCGGGTCTGGGCGCCATGTCGGCGGTGATTCTGTTGGTCTACAAGGACACCCTGTTGTCATTCGTCGCCAGCGTGCAACTGACCAGCAACGACATGCTGCGGGTCGGCGACTGGATCGAGATGCCGCAAGTCGGTGCCGACGGTGACGTGGTGGACATCACTTTGCACACGGTCAAGGTGCAGAATTTCGACAAGACAATTGTGTCGATCCCGACCTGGCGCCTGATGTCCGAGTCGTTCAAGAACTGGCGCGGCATGCAGCAGTCCGGAGGACGGCGGATCAAGCGCAGCCTGTTCATCGACGCCAGCGGCGTGCGGTTCATTCGCGATGATGAAGAGCAGAAACTGTCCCAGGTGCATTTGCTGACCGACTACATGAGCCGCAAGACAGCCGAGCTCAAGGCCTGGAACGAAGCCCAGGGCAACGTCGCGGCGATGGCGGCCAACCGTCGGCGGATGACCAACATCGGCACCTTCCGCGCCTATGCGCTGGCGTATCTGAAAAGTCACCCGGAGGTTCAGCAGAACATGACCTGCATGGTGCGGCAGATGCAGACGACGGCGCAGGGGATTCCGCTGGAAATCTATTGTTTCACCCGCACCACGGCGTGGGCGGATTACGAGCGGATTCAGGGGGATATTTTCGATTATCTGCTGGCGGTACTGCCGGAGTTCGGATTGAGTCTTTATCAGCAGCCGAGTGGCGGGGACTTAAGGGCCGGATTGCTTCCGGCCATGTTAGGCGCGAGCCACATTCCGGAGCCGGAAAAACACATCATGTAAACACCGCCCCTAAGCGAGGCTTGCCCGCGAAGGCGGAGTGTCAGTCAACATAGTTATCGACTGATACTCCGCCTTCGCGGGCAAGCCATGCTCCTACAAGGGTAACGGTGTTATTTGACCTGACGCTGCGGCGCCTTGTGCACCATGGTGTAGGCGTAATCCACGCCCATGCCATACGCGCCGCTGTGCTCCAGCACCAGTTCCATCACCGCCTCGTAAGTGTCTTTGTGTGCCCAGTCACGCTGGTATTCCAGCAGCACTTGTTGCCAGGTGACCGGCACCGCGCCTGCCTGAATCATCCGCTGCACCGACATGTCGTGAGCTTCTTTGGTGGTGCCGCCAGACGCGTCGGTCACGATGTACACCTCGTAGCCTTCAGCCAGGGCTTCCAGCGCCGGGAAGGTCAGGCAGACTTCAGTCCAGAGCGCGGCAATGATCAGCTTCTTGCGGCCGGTGGCTTTCACCGCGTCAACCAGCGCCTTGTCTTCCCAGGAGTTCATCGAGGTGCGCTCGATCGGCTTCTGCTCTGGGTGAACAGCCAGCAACTCCGGCCAGATGAAGCCGCTGAAGCTTTCGGTTTCAACTGAGGTGTAGATCGTCGGCACGTTGAAAATCTTCGCGGCCTTCGCCAGACCCACGGTGTTGTTCTTCAGGGTCTGACGGTCGATCGACTGCACGCCGAACGCCATTTGCGGCTGGTGGTCGATCAGGATCAGGGCGGAGTTGGTTGGGTTGAGCAATTCACGGTTAGACATGGCGCGTTCCTTTTGATGTCGATTTGTTTAATGAGTATTGGGTGAGTCACTTGCCTCAAGCTGTTTGCTTGCTGGCTTGGAAGTAACTTTACGGGCTAGATAAAAAAGGGACAATTCCCTAAAATCGAGAATAATTGATTCTAAAAAAGGGACAATCGTGGATCGGATCGAATGCATGCGCGCCTTTGTCGTGACGGTTGGCGAGAACGGCTTCGCAGCTGCCGCTCGCGCGATGGACGTGCCGCGATCAAAGGTGAGTAAACAGATTCAGGCGTTGGAGGAAGCAATCGGCGTGCAATTACTGCAGCGCACTACGCGCAGCCTGCACTTGACCGAGGCTGGCGCCGAGTATTTCGAGGCGGCGCGGGAGGTGTTGTCCGCGCTGGACGAGGCCGAGCAGCGCGCTCGAGACGGCATCGGCGAGCTACGTGGGGTGTTGCGGGTGAATGCGCCGATGTCGTTCGGCCTGCATCGCCTTGGACGGTTGATTCCGCTGTTCCATGAGCAGCATCCGAACATCGAGCTTCAACTGGTGCTCAGCGATCAACAGGTCGATCCAGTGCGTGGCGGCTTCGATGTGACGATTCGCATCGCCAGCATGCCAGACTCGACCATGATCGCCCGGCAACTGGCACCGGCACCGCGGATCATGGTGGCCTCCCCCGCCTATCTGGCGCGTGCAGGCATACCGCGGACCCCGCAAGACTTGCGCGCGCATCAATGCCTGAACTACGGGTATCTGCAAAGCGGCGTGAGCCTGCAGTTGTGCAATGGCAAGGAGACGCAACGGGTCAACGTTTCCGGCCCGTTGCACGCCAACAACGGCGACTTGCTCGCTCAGGCCGCCGAAGCCGGGATGGGCATCGCCCTGTTGCCTGATTTCATTGTGGAAGGCGCGTTGGCGGCAGGCCGCCTGGTGCCGGTGCTGTGCGAGTGGCAGGCACCAGCGATTACCATCAACGCGGTTTACCCTTCCTCGCGTCGCGTACCACAAAAGACCCGGGCGTTTATTGAGTTTATGGTGGCGCAGTTGGCGCCGAATTAACCCGGTTTAGTGTGCAATGACGGGTTGGCGTACACCCAACCGGCTGATCCACACCGCCGCCAGAATGACCGATCCACCCAACAACAACCGCCCCAACTCTTCATGCTGATTCCAGATCAGCAAATTGATCAGCAACCCCACCGGCACATGCAGGTTGTTCATCACCGCCAGCGTCCCGCCATTCACCAGGCACGCGCCCTTGTTCCACCAGTACAAGCCCAGCGCGGTCGAGACCAGGCCGAGGAACAGCAGCACGCCCCATTGCAGCGGCGCTTCAGGCAGGAAGTTCTGTTTGCCGAACAGCAGAAATGCCGGCAACGCCACCGCCAATGCGCCCAGATAGAAGTAGCCGAATCGCCGGTAATGCGGCAGATCGCTCGGATGGCGGGCCACCAGATGTTTATAGAGCACCTGCCCGGCGGCATAGGTGAAGTTGGCCAGTTGCAGCAACAAAAAGCCCATGAAGAAGTCCGGATTGATCCGTTCGTAGCGAATCACTGCCGCACCCGCCACGGCCACCAATGCCGCGATCAAGGCCCACGGATTGAAGCGCCGGTTCAGTGCGTCTTCGATCAGGGTCACGTGCAGCGGCGTGAGGATGGTGAACAGCAGCACTTCCGGCACCGTCAGCACGCGGAAGCTCAAATACAAACAGACATAGGTCACACCGAACTGCAGCGCGCCGATCAACAACATCCCGCGCATGAATGCCGGCTCGACCGAACGCCAGCGTGTCAGCGGAATGAACACCAGCCCCGCCAGCAGCACTCGCACAAGCACCGCGAAGTAGCTGTCGACATGACCGGCCAGGTACTCGCCGATCAAACTGAAGGAAAACGCCTGGATCAGCGTGACAAAAAGTAGATAGCCCATGCTCGCCTCGTTTTGAATGGCGGCGACGATAGCGGTTTTTGCCCGTTATCGCGAACGCTCAGCCAACAACAAGCCCGGTCCCACAGAATCATCAGCGCCCACTAAATCCCAGGCAAAAAAAAGCCCGATCTCGCTAAAGCGTTCAATCGGGCTAGAGCACTCAGGAGCAATAAGTGCAAAGGGAGGTTCGATGCGCGTGCAGGCTTGAAGGGTCGCGCCAGGTCACTAGACCATCCAGCGATTATCTGGCGATTAACGACTCAGGCGACCTGGGCCAGTTTGGCGTTGGCCTGGTTCAGGCCTTTCTCCTGGAAGTCGCCGCCCAGGTTCATGCCTTCGGCGTGAATGAACGTGACGTCGTGGATGCCGATGAAGCCCATGACCTGACGCAGGTAGGGTTCCTGGTGATCCGCGGTGCTGCCGGCGTAGATCCCGCCGCGAGCGGTCAGCACGTAGGCACGCTTGCCGCTGAGCAAACCTTGCGGGCCGGTTTCGGTGTATTTGAAGGTCACGCCGGCACGCAGCACATGGTCGAGCCAGGCTTTCAGGGTGCTCGGAATCGCGAAGTTGTACATGGGCGCTGCCATCACCAGCACGTCGGCGGCCAGCAGTTCGTCGGTCAATTGGTTGGAGCGTTCCAGCGAGGCCTGTTCGATCTCGTTGCGTTGTTCGACAGGTTTCATCCAGCCGCCCAGCAGGTTGATGTCCAGGTGCGGCACCGGGTTGACGGCCAGGTCACGGACGGTGATCTGGTCGGCCGGGTGTGCGGCTTTCCATTGGCTGATGAAGGTCTGGGTCAGCTGGCGGGAAACCGAGTCTTGCTGACGGGCGCTGCTTTCGATGATCAGAACGCGGGACATGGGATGTAGCCTCCATCTGAGAATGCTGTAGGTCGATGGAGTGAAGGTTAAACAGAGTCATATCGATGAAAAAGCGCAAATAACTGCTATAAAGCATCGATAAATTCGTTTATAAGCGAAGCATGCCCAGCCGACATGCTCCGCTTGAGGTCATTTCGGGGTGCAAGTCAGGTCGATACGCAGCTTGATGATGGTGCGGGTGAACTTGGCCGTGGCGTTTTTGTGTTTGCCGGCGGGTACGTCGATCTTGCGGGTGCGTGGCGCTTCCGGACCGTTATTGAAAACCACTTTGCAAGTGACGTCGGTGTCGCCGTAGTTGTTGACCTGAATGGAGCCGATGTCGGCGTCCGTGTCATAGGCGTTGTAGTCGACCTTCAAACCGTTGAGCTGTTTATTGACATCGATCGGATAGGCAAACGCAGTCAGAGGCAACATCGCCAACACCGCACACCCCGCCATCACACAACAGATTTTTTTCATTCGGCAGTCTCCAATAAGAGCTGCCAGCTTAGGACAAGAGGAGCTCAACATGAAAGCGCCCCGCGTGACCCTTGATCAATGGCGAACGTTGCAGGCCGTGGTCGATCACGGCGGTTTCGCCCAGGCCGCCGAAGTGCTGCACCGTTCGCAATCGTCGGTCAGCTACACCGTAGCGCGCATGCAGGACCAACTCGGCGTACCGCTGTTGCGCATCGATGGCCGCAAAGCGGTGCTCACCGAGGCCGGCGGCGTGCTGCTGCGCCGCTCCCGGCAACTGGTGAAACAGGCCAGCCAACTTGAAGACCTGGCCCACCACATGGAACAAGGCTGGGAAGCGGAAGTACGGCTGGTGGTCGACGCCGCGTACCCGAGCGCCCGCCTCGTCCGCGCCTTGACCGCGTTCATGCCGCAAAGTCGCGGTTGCCGGGTGCGGCTGCGTGAAGAAGTGTTATCGGGGGTGGAAGAAGTATTGCTCGAAGGCGTGGCCGATCTGGCCATTACCAGTTTCAGTATTCCCGGCTACCTGGGCGCGGAGCTGAGCGATGTCGAATTCATCGCGGTCGCCCACCCCGAACATGCCCTGCATCGTCTGAATCGCGAGCTGAGCTTCCAGGACCTGGAAAGCCAGATGCAAGTGGTGATCCGCGACTCCGGCCGTCAGCAACCGCGAGATGTCGGCTGGCTCGGTGCCGAACAGCGCTGGACCGTTGGCAGCCTGGCCACTGCCGCGACCTTCGTCAGCAGCGGTCTGGGCTTCGCCTGGCTACCCCGGCACATGATCGAGCGCGAACTCAAGGAAGGCACGCTCAAAGTGCTACCGTTGGATCAGGGCGGAAGCCGCAACCCGAGTTTCTATCTGTATTCGAACAAGGACAAACCCTTGGGCCCGGCCACGCAGATTCTCATCGAACTGCTGCGCACCTTTGACACCGCGCCGCTGGATGCGCCCTTCGCCGCACCCGAACAAGCCTGACACGGAGTGTACCCATGGCCTATTTCGAACATGAAGGTTGCAACCTGCACTATGAGGAATATGGTCACGGCACCCCGTTGCTGCTGGTTCACGGGTTGGGCTCCAGCACCCTGGACTGGGAAATGCAGATCCCGGCGCTCGCCGCCCACCATCGGGTGATCGTGCCGGATGTGCGCGGCCACGGGCGCTCCGACAAACCCCGCGAGCGCTACAGCATCGCCGGGTTCAGCGCCGACCTGATCGCGCTGATCGAACACTTGAACCTTGGCCCTGCACATCTTGTGGGGCTTTCGATGGGTGGCATGATCGCTTTTCAACTGGCGGTGGACCAGCCGCAACTGCTCAAGAGCCTGTGCATCGTCAACAGCGCGCCCGAGGTCAAACGGCGCAGCCGCAACGATTATTGGCAGTGGTTCAAACGCTGGAGCCTGATGCGCGTACTGAGCATGGGCACCATCGGCAAGGCTCTGGGCGCCAAACTGTTTCCCAAGCCGGAACAAGCTTCGTTACGACAAAAAATAGCGGCGCGCTGGGCAAAAAACGACAAACATGCTTATCTCGCCAGCTTCGATGCCATCGTTGGCTGGGGGGTTCAGGAACGACTTTCCAGGGTTTCGGGTCCAACCCTCGTCGTCAGCGCCGACCGTGACTACACCCCGGTCGCGCTGAAAGAAACCTATGTAAAACTGCTGCCCGATGCGCGGCTGGTGGTGATCGCCGATTCGCGCCACGCCACCCCGCTGGATCAACCCGAACGCTTCAACCAAACGCTGCTCGAGTTTCTCACCGCAGTCGACACCACCACTCAGGATCACTGACCCATGCTGAAAAAAATCGCCCTCGTCGCCGGCTCCGTTCTGTTTGCCGCCAACCTGATGGCCGCTACGCCGGCCAAGGCACCCCACGTGCTGCTGGAGACCACCAACGGCCAGATCGAAATCGAACTGGACCCGGTCAAGGCGCCGATCAGTACCAAGAACTTCCTTGAGTACGTCGACAGTGGCTTCTACAACAACACGATTTTTCACCGTGTGATTCCAGGTTTCATGGCTCAGGGCGGTGGTTTCACTGCACAGATGCAACAGAAGGAAACCAAGGCACCGATCAAAAACGAAGCCAGCAACGGCCTGCATAACGTGCGTGGCACGCTGTCGATGGCGCGTACTTCAAACCCGGATTCGGCCACCAGCCAGTTCTTCATCAACGTGGCCGATAACGCCTTCCTCGATCCGGGTCGCGACGCCGGTTACGCCGTCTTCGCCAAAGTGGTCAAGGGCATGGACGTGGTGGACATCATCGTCAACTCTCAGACCACCACCAAACAAGGCATGCAGAACGTGCCTGTCGACCCGGTGCTGATCAAGTCGGCCAAGCGCATCGACTGAGTACACCGGCAGTCTTGAGCGGTGGCCGGTCGATATCCGGCGCCGCTCATATCGTTTAAAGGAGAGCCCGTACACGGGCGGAGAACCGATGCTTTATCGCCGTTTCGAAAAACTGATCGACATTTTCCGCGACGCCCCGACGGCGGCTCCACCGAGTCGGGTTCTCTCCTTCTATACCTACTACCTCAAGCAGGTCTGGCCAATCTTCGCCGTTTTGTTGGTCGTCGGCCTGTTCGGCGCGCTGATCGAAGTGGCGCTGTTCAGTTACCTGAGTCGCATCATCGACCTGACCCAGAGCACATCCAACGTCGACTTCTTCAAGGTCCACGGCGTGGAATTGGCCTGGATGGCGGCGGTGGCGCTGATTCTGCGCCCCTTGTTCCTCGCCCTGCATGACATGCTGGTGCACCAGACCTTGAGTCCCGGCATGACCAGCCTGATCCGCTGGCAGAACCACAGTTACGTGCTCAAACAGAGCCTGAATTTCTTCCAGAACGACTTCGCCGGGCGCATCGCCCAACGCATCATGCAAACCGGCAACTCCCTGCGCGATTCTGCCGTGCAAGCGGTGGATGCGCTGTGGCACGTGCTGATCTATGCGATCAGCTCGCTGGTGCTGTTCGCCGAAGCCGACTGGCGACTGATGATCCCGCTGCTGATCTGGATCGCCGCCTACATCGGCGCGCTCTACTACTTCGTGCCGCGGGTGAAAGAGCGTTCGGTGGTGTCCTCCGATGCGCGCTCCAAACTCATGGGGCGGATCGTCGACGGCTACACCAACATCACTACCCTCAAGCTGTTCGCCCACACCAACTTCGAACAGCAGTACGCCCGCGAAGCCATTGCGGAACAGACCGAAAAAGCCCAACTGGCCGGCCGTGTGGTCACCAGCATGGACGTGGTCATCACCAGCATGAACGGCCTCTTGATCGTCGGCACCACCGGGCTGGCCCTGTGGCTGTGGACGCAGTCGCTGATCAGCGTGGGCGCGATTGCCTTGGCCACCGGGCTGGTGATCCGCATCGTCAACATGTCCGGCTGGATCATGTGGGTGGTCAACGGCATTTTTGAAAACATCGGCATGGTCCAGGACGGTTTGCAGACCATCGCCCAACCGGTCAGCGTCACCGACCGCGAACAGGCAAAACCCTTGGCAGTGGCCCGTGGCGAGGTGCGTTTCGAACACGTCGATTTCCACTACGGCAAGAAGAGCGGGATCATCGGCGGCCTCAACCTGACCATTAAGCCCGGCGAAAAAATCGGCCTGATCGGCCCCTCCGGCGCCGGCAAATCGACGTTGGTCAACCTGCTGCTGCGCCTGTATGACGTGCAGGGCGGGCGGATCCTCATCGACGGCCAGAACATCGCCGAAGTCGGGCAAGAAAGCCTGCGCGAACGCATCGGCATGATCACCCAGGACACCTCACTGCTGCACCGCTCGATCCGCGACAATCTGCTGTATGGCAAACCCGACGCCACCGACGCCGAACTCTGGGAAGCGGTGCACAAGGCCCGTGCCGACGAGTTCATCCCGCTGCTGTCGGACTCCGAAGGCCGCACCGGTTTCGATGCCCATGTCGGTGAGCGCGGGGTGAAACTCTCCGGTGGCCAGCGTCAGCGGATTGCCATCGCCCGGGTGCTGCTCAAGGACGCGCCGATCCTGATCATGGACGAAGCGACCTCGGCACTGGACTCGGAAGTCGAAGCAGCAATCCAGGAAAGCCTCGAAACCCTGATGCAGGGCAAAACCGTGATCGCCATCGCTCACCGTCTCTCGACCATTGCCCGGATGGACCGGTTGGTGGTGCTGGAAAACGGCAAGATCGCCGAAACCGGCAGCCACGCCGAACTGCTGGCCCATGGCGGTTTGTATGCACGGTTATGGCAACACCAGACCGGCGGGTTTGTCGGGATCGATTAAGCCGCGATCTTGGCGCCATCAGCCACACAGAAGAACACCAGAAACCGCCAGAGCCCGCTAACCACGGGCTCTGGCGGTTTTTTATGGTCACTGGAATTCCGTAAAAATCCTGCTGTACTCAGCCAAGGTACTGGAGGTTCCGTAGTCCATCTGCTGGATGCACAACGACAGTGTTATCTCGATAGGGAAACTCGCTATGTCTTTGTTCAAACGTTCGGCTACAGAATTGGTAGGTACGTTCTGGCTGGTATTGGGAGGGTGCGGCAGTGCGGTCCTGGCGGCAGCGTTTCCAAACGTGGGGATCGGTTTACTGGGGGTGTCCCTGGCATTCGGTTTGACGGTACTGACGATGGCCTTCGCCATCGGCCACATCTCGGGTTGTCATCTCAACCCTGCGGTTTCAGTCGGACTGGTCGTCGGCGGACGCTTCCCTGCCAAAGAACTGCCCGCCTACATCATCGCCCAGGTGATTGGCGGGATCATCGCAGCGGCCTTGCTGTACTTCATCGCCAGTGGCAAACCCGGCTTCGAACTGGCCAGCGGCCTGGCGTCCAATGGCTATGGCGAACACTCGCCAGGCGGCTACTCGATGGCGGCGGGGTTTGTCAGTGAACTGGTGATGACCGCCATGTTCATCCTGATCATTCTCGGCGCCACCGATAAACGCGCCCCGGCCGGGCTGGCGCCCATCGCCATCGGCCTGGCGCTGACCCTGATCCATCTGATCTCGATTCCGGTCACCAACACCTCGGTCAACCCGGCCCGCAGTACCGGACCGGCGCTTATTGTCGGGGGCTGGGCGATTCAACAGCTATGGCTATTCTGGCTGGCGCCGATTCTGGGGGCGGTCATCGGTGGTGTGATGTACCGCTGGCTGGGCAAAGAAGACAGTTAATCTGCGCGACTGAGCCTGCAATCAACGGCGAAGATCAACCTTGTCGGTAAGGCAAGGCGGTCTTCGCCTCTTCTGCATACCCCAGCACCCCGACGCGTTCGCGTTCGAGGAAGTCTTTCACCGCCGACTTCAAGCCCGGATGGCGCAGGTAATGCCAGGAATGGGTGATCACCGGTTCAAAGCCGCGAATCAGTTTGTGTTCGCCCTGGGCGCCGGCGTCGAAACGCTGAAAGCCGTTGGCAATGGCGTAATCCATACCCTGATAGAAACAGGTCTCGAAGTGCAGGCGATCGAACTCCGCCAGGCAACCCCAGTAACGGCCATAAAAGCTGTCGCCGCCGACCAGGCTGAAGGCCATGGCCACCGGCCGTGAACCTTGTTTGGCCAGCACCACGCGAATCGACTCCGGCATGCGCTCGGCCAGCAGACTGAAAAATTCCCGCGTCAGGTAAGGCGTCTGCCGACGCACCGCGTAGGTATTGGCGTAGCAGGCGTACACAAAGTCCCACTGCGCCTGGGTCAGCTGCCGGCCTTCCAGCCATTCGAAGTCGATGCCCTGCCCCGCCACTTGCTCACGCTCCTTGCGCATTTGCTTGCGCTTACGCGAACTGAGGGCGTCGAGAAAGTCCTGAAAATCCCGGTAATCACGATTCTGCCAGTGGTACTGACAGCCAATGCGCTGCAACCAGCCTGGCTGTTCGGCCAATGCAGCGTCGGTGAACGGATCGGTGAAATTGATGTGGGCACTGGAAAGTTTTTCTATCTCCAGATAACCCGGCAGGCTCTGCAAGAGCTCGAAACCGTCCTCGATCGTCGCCGCCAGCAATCGCGGCCCGCTGACCGGACTGAACGGCACCGCCGTCAACAGTTTGGGGTAGTAGTCGATGCCCGCACGCTCACAGGCATCGGCCCAGGCATGGTCGAACACGTATTCGCCGTAGGAGTGCCATTTGCGGTAACTGGGCAGCGCGGCGATCAGGCGCTCGCCTTCGACATGCAGCAGATGCTCGGGCTGCCAGCCGGAATGCGGGCCCAGGCTGCCGCTGTCTTCCAGTGAACCGAGGAACGCGTGGCGCAGAAACGGCTGATTCTCCGGCACCAGGGCATCCCAGGTACGGGCTGCGATTTGCGACAGTGTATGCAGACGTTGCAGCGGCATTTTCCTCTCCACATCTTGGCGTGACAGCTCCGCGAGTATCGCCGATCGCAGGGCGATCCACACGCGTCAATCCGATACAAGGCTCTGAATCGGGCATTTCGGAAACGTTTGTATCGTCATCGACCTGCCATCACTTCGCCACTGACCTGTCATAAACCATCGCGATACTGGCGCCTGTTTTTAGAGCGTCGGGTTCTACCCGGCCACTGTTTTCCGACCTTCAACTGTCGGTTGTGTCCAGGATGGTTCAGCCATCCCTCTCATCTTCGGAGATTGCTATGCGTCTTGCTTCCACGAAAACTGCGGCGGCCTTGTGTGGTGGCCTGCTGCTGGCCATGAGTGTTCCAGCCAGTGCCGCAGTCGACGCCAAACTGCTCGACATGCTCAAGGCTAACGGTTCTATTTCCCAGGCGCAGTACGTTGAACTGCAAGCCGAACTGGCCAAGGATCAGAAGGCCCAGCAAATCGCGCAGCAGGCGCAGCAAGAGACCAACGAACAAATAGCGGTCGCCGCGAAGAAAGCCAACGAGTTGAGCGCCTTCGACCAGAAGCTGGCCTGGGCCGCCAAGACCCAGTTCAAGGGCGACGTTCGCGTACGCCAGGAAACGGTCAAGATCGACGGCGAACCCAACAACGGTGGCCGTGACAAGGATCGTCAACGCATCCGCGCCCGTCTGGGTGCCTACAGCGAAATCAACCCGCAAGTGGACACCGGCATCCGCATTGCCACCGGCGGCGGTGACGATGCTCGCTCGACCAACCAGGACATGGACAACTACTTCGACAAGAAGCAGATCTGGCTGGATCTGGGCTACATCGACTACCACCCGGACGCCATCAAAAACCTGCATGTGATCGGCGGCAAGATGCTGCAACCGTGGGTCAGCATGGGTGATGTGATCTGGGACAGTGATATCAACCCGGAAGGTCTGGCAGTGACCTACAAATACCCGCTGGGCAGCAGTGCCGAACTGTTCGGTAGCCTGGGCAACTACAACCTCAAGGACAACGTCGACGGCGAAGGCGTGCAATTTCGTCACGACCTGCGTCTGACCGCCGGCCAGTTGGGCAGCCGTTTCGCCATCACCGACAACCTGAAACTGACCGTCGGCGGCAGCGTCTATGCCTACCAGAACGACGAAGACAGCCGTTGCACCGGCACCTCCACACCGTGCGCCCTGGCCGTCAACGGCAACTCGGCCAACAACGAGTTCCGCCTGTACGAAGGCTTCAGCCAGATCGATATCGGCGGCCTGCCGATGCCGCTGTCGTTCTACGGCCAATACGTGAAGAACAACGATGCCGTGACCGATCAGGACACTGCCTGGCTAGTCGGTGCCAAATCGAAAGTCTTCGGTTTCAACCTCGACTACAACTACCGCGACGTGCAGCGTAACGCCGTGGTCGGCGCCTTCACCGACTCGGACTTCGCCAACGGCACCACCGGTTCTCGCGGTCACAAGTTCAAAGTCGGTTACGACATCGACAAGAACTTCGCCCTCGGTGCCACTTACTTCCTGACTAAAGCCGACTTCTCCAGCCGTACCCAGCGTGATGCCAACACCAACACGCTGCAACTGGACGCGGAAGCGAAGTTCTAAGCTGCGAAGCCACACACTTCAAACGATGCGGTTTACATACGGTCGTGTCGTTTGAAGAGGTTCAACAGTCTGGCGCGGGGCAACGATCCCCATCATCCGTTCGTTTCACCCGCGCCGGCCTGTGCTTTCCTTCAGGAACGATCTTTACGCCGCTGCGCCGCCAGCCGCTCGGCCAGCGCCTCCACATCCTCGACCGGCTTCTGCGGCATCACCCGCAAGGTCGCCTGCATCAACCGCATCTGCCGAATGAATCGCCGACAATTGGGGCAAAACATCAAGTGATGCCGCATCATCAGACGCTCGCGAAAACTCAACTGGCCATCGAGATAATCACTGGAGCGCGCCACTTGTTCCTTACAGGTCAGCATTCGCCGGTTTCCTCAAAATGTTCTACGGTCGCAAAGACCTTCAACCGTGCCCGATGCAGCAGCACACGAACATTGGAGAGCGAGATTTCCAGAAGATTACAGATCTCCTCCAACTCCAGCCCCTGTCGCTCGCGCAACAGTAAAACACTGCTTTGCAGTTCCGACAGGCTGAGCAGCGTGTGCTCCAGGCATTCGCGCAGTTCGCTTTCAGTCAACAGCGCCTCTGGCGTGTCCTGATGCCAGGCAAACGGCGCCACCAGCCAATGACCATCGCTCGATGAAAAACGATCATCATCGATCGTGCCATGGGGCGACGGCAGGTCATCGAGCAACACTTCCCGGCGGTTTTGCTTGTAGCGGCTCTTGGCCGAGTTGGCGGTGATAGTCAGCAGCCAGGTCTTGAGGCTCGAACGTCCCTCGAATCCGCTCAGGTTACGCACAACCGATAGCCAGGCATCCTGAACGATTTCGTCGGCATGCCGGTTGCCCACAATAGCGTAGGCCACCGCACGCATGGCGCTCTGATAAGTGCTGACCAACTCTTTGAAAGCCTTTTGTTCACCTGCCAGCAAGCGCTCAAGCAGTTGCGCGTCGTCAGCCGCCATTAACAACCCCCTTGTTCTGACCTCGAAAATGAAAACAGCAGGACTTCGCCTGTAGGCATCGTCCTGCTGGAATTTCCGAAAATTACAGCCTTCCGACTATTTCGAATGTAGGAAAAGTCATCACAAGCCAGAGGAAAGAACAACAACCCCTTCGATCAACGTTTGCGCAATATCACGCTGCCAATCGAATAACCGGCGCCGAACGAACTGAGCACAGCCAGCGAACCGCTGACCAGATCGTCCTGATTCTTGTGGAACGAAATCACCGAACCGGCGGAGCTGGTGTTGGCGTAGGTGTCGAGAATCACCGGGGCTTCTGCTTCAGTGGCTTCGCGGCCCAGCAGCTTCTTGACGATCAGGTGGTTCATGCTGAGGTTGGCCTGGTGCAGCCAGAAACGCTTCACGTCACTGACGTTGAGCTGGTTTTCTTCCAGGTGCGTGGCGATCAGCTCGGCAACCATCGGGCAGACATCGCGGAACACCTTGCGGCCTTCCTGGACGAACAGCTTGTCGGGGGCACCGATGCCCTCTTCCGCGGCGCGGTTGAGGAAGCCGAAGTTGTTGCGGATGTTGTTGGAGAACTTGGTCAGCAGTTTGGTGCTGACCACGTCGAACTGGTACTTGGAGGTCGCCAGATCGGCGCGCTCGATGATCACCGCAGTGGCGGCGTCGCCGAAGATGAAGTGGCTGTCGCGGTCACGGAAATTCAGGTGACCGGTGCAGACTTCCGGGTTAACCATCAGGATCGCCCGGGCCTGGCCCAGTTGCACACTGTTGGCGGCGGCCTGGATACCGAAGGTTGCCGAGGAGCACGCCACGTTCATGTCGTAACCGAAACCCTGGATACCCAGCGCTTCCTGAACTTCGATGGCGATGGCCGGGTAGGCGCGTTGCAGGTTGGAGCAGGCGACGATTACACCGTCGATGTCAGCGGCGGTCTTGCCGGCACGCTGCAAGGCTTGCTCGGCCGCGCCAATGGCCATCTGGCACAGCACCGACCACTCGTCGTTGGAGCGCTCGGGCAAGCGTGGCGCCATGCGTTGCGGGTCGAGGATGCCCTCTTTGTCCATGACAAAGCGGCTTTTGATGCCGGAGGCTTTTTCGATAAACGCTGCGCTGGATTCGGTCAATGCCTGGATTTCGCCGCGCTCAATGGCCTCGGCGTTGTCGGCGTTGAACTGCGCGACGTAAGCGTTGAAAGACTGCACCAGCTCTTCGTTGGAGATGCTGTTGGCCGGGGTGTACAAGCCGGTGCCGCTGATGACGACGTTATGCATGGTCGTTTCTCTAATCCGTTCAGGCAGAAAGCGCTGGCACCGACGTACCAACACACAAAGGGTCTATTCCAGGTTCCGGACGCAAACCTGGCATCGCTTTATTCCGATCCGCCTGGGCCCGTGGAGGCTGAAAACCGCGGGGCCGGCGTTTATAGGCGCGAAGTTTGCCATAAACGCTGGCTTTTGGCGCCTTTTGCTGAGTCGAACTCATACCCGCTCCCACAGGGTTCAGGGCTCGACTTGTGTCCATTGCTTGCTCAAGCGCTTGTCGGAGATCGGCACCTTGGTTCCCAATTGCTGTGCGAACAGCGAAACCCGGTATTCCTCCAGCCACCAGCGATAAAGCTCCAGCTGCGGATCGCGCTTGCCTTCCTGGGCGTGTTTGTTGGCGCGGGTCTGGTATTGGGTCCAAAGGCCAGACAATTCTCCGCTCCAGACCCGGTCCTTCTGCACCTGAGCACCGAGTTTCTCGAAACGCTGCTCGACTGCTTTCAGGTAACGCGGCAGTTCCTTGAGCCACGGCATCGGCGTTTCCCGCACGAACCCCGGGTACACCAGATGGCTGAGCTGCTGCTTGATGTCGTTCAAGGCCACGGCTTGCGCCAGGTCGATCTTGCCCTTGAAGCGTTTTTGCAGGCCGTGCCAGTGCTTGAGAATCTCCAGGGTCAGCCTGGCCAGACGCTCGGCGTGCTCGGTCCAGGCACCGCGTTTACGTTCGGCCAGGGACGCCAGTGCGGCACCATCGCGTGGCAACGGGTCTTCGCCGTCGAGGATGCAACTGTCCAGACTGGCCAGCAGAATGTCTTCCACCAGGCTGTCGATGCGCCCCAGCTCGCGGTACATCAGGCCCAACTCGGTCAGCCCCGGCAACTTGCCGCGCAAGAACTTCGCCGGCTCCGCCAGTTGTTGCATCAGCAAGCGCTGCAAGGCCCGGCGATGCTGGAACTCGGCTTCGGCCGGGGTCGAGAAACGTCCTTCCTTGACCGTCCCGGCCTCTTCCACCAGCGCCGGATACACCGTCATCGACAGTCCGGCGATCTTCTGCTGGGTTTTCTCGGCGACGGCGGCAAAGACTTTCGCCTCCACCGGTTGCTGGCTTTTCGCGGTTTGCGGCACGGCCAAGGCGGCCTGGCTGGCCTCGGCAAAGCGTGCGGTCAACTCCGCCAGATCACGCCCTTCGCCAAGGAACTTGCCCTGGCCGTCGACGATTTCCAGGTTCATCCGCAAATGGCTTTCGACCTGCTGCGACGCTTCGGCCCAGGCCTCATCGCTGACCCTCGCGCCGGTCATGCGCAATAACTCGCGGCCCAGCGCCAGAGGCAATGAGCCCTCGCCGAAAGTCATGCGCTGCATCGCGGCTTTGACGAAATCCGGCACCGGCACGAAATTCTTGCGCAGGGCCTTGGGCAGGTTGCGCACCAGCGCAATGCACTTGGCCTCGATCACGCCTGGCACCAGCCATTCCAGGCGTTCCGGCGGCAGCATCGGCAACAACGGCGCCGGTACGCGCAAGGTCACGCCGTCACGTGGGTGATTGGGTTCGAAATGATAACTGAGCGCCAGCTCCAGATCGCCGATGTGCAGGGTGTCCGGGTAATGCGCGGCGGTGACTTCACTGGCTTCGCGGGCCAGCACGTCCTCTTCGCGCATGATCAGCAGCTGCGGGTCTTTCTGGCTGTTGATCCGGTACCAACTGTCGAAGGTCGCGGTCTGGTGGATCTCCGCCGGCAAGCGCGCATCGTAGAAGGCGAACAGGGTTTCTTCGTCGGCCAGAATGTCTCGGCGACGCGCCTTGGCTTCCAGTTCGTCGAGCTGTTCCAGCAGTTGCTTGTTGGCCGTCAGGCACTTGGCTTTGGATTGAATCTCGCCACGCACCAAGGCTTCGCGAATAAACAATTCGCGGGACACCACCGGGTCGACCGGCCCGTAATGCACCGGCCGGCGTCCGACTACGATCAGCCCGAACAGGGTGATTTGCTCGAAGGCCACGACCTGCCCACGCCTCTTCTCCCAATGAGGTTCGAAGTGGTTTTTCTTGATCAGGTGCCCGGCCAGCGGCTCGATCCAGTCGGCGTCGATCTTGGCGACCATCCGCGCGTACAGCTTGGTGGTTTCCACCAGTTCGGCGGTCATCAGCCATTGCGGGCGTTTCTTGCCCAGTCCCGACGACGGGTGAATCCAGAAGCGTCGCTGACGGGCACCGAGGTAATCGCCATCTTCGGTTTTCTGGCCGATCTGGCTGAGCAACCCCGACAGCACGGCTTTGTGCAGCTTAGGGTAATCCGCCGGCTCTTTGTTGAGGCTCAGCTGCATGTCGCGGCAGATCAGGCTCAACTGGCGATGGGAATCGCGCCACTCGCGCAGGCGCAGGTAATTGAGGAAGTTCTTGCGGCACCAGTTACGCAGCGGACTGGCCGTCAGTGCCTGGCGCTGTTCTTCAAAACCCCGCCACAGATTGACCAGCCCGGCGAAGTCCGAGTCCACGTCTTTCCACTGGGCGTGGGCCTGATCGGCGGCTTGCTGACGCTCCGGCGGACGCTCGCGCGGGTCCTGGATCGACATGGCGCTGGCGACAATCAGCACTTCCTGCAAGCTGCCGAGTTTGGCCGCTTCCAGCAGCATTCGGCCCATGCGCGGGTCCACCGGCAGCCGCGCCAGTTGCCGGCCGAGCGGGGTCAGCTGGCTGTTGCGGTCCACCGCCGAGAGTTCTTGCAGCAGGTTGAAACCGTCGCTGATGGCCTTGCCGTCCGGCGGTTCGATAAACGGGAAATCAGTGATCTCGCCGAGGCGCAGATGGAGCATCTGCAGAATCACCGCCGCGAGGTTGGTCCGCAGGATTTCCGGGTCGGTGAATTCCGGCCGACCGATGAAATCTTCTTCGCTGTACAAGCGCACGCAAATACCCGGCTCGACCCGCCCGCAGCGACCTTTACGCTGGTTGGCACTGGCCTGGGAAATCGCTTCGATCGGCAAACGCTGGACCTTGGCGCGGTAGCTGTAACGACTGATGCGCGCGGTGCCGCTGTCGATCACGTAACGAATGCCCGGCACCGTCAGAGAGGTTTCCGCAACGTTGGTCGCCAGAACCACTCGACGCCCCGGATGCGACTGGAAAATCCGCTGCTGCTCGGCCGGCGACAGCCGTGCGTACAACGGCAGAATCTCGGTGTGCTTGAGCTGTGCCTTGCGCAGCATGTCCGCCGCGTCGCGAATCTCGCGCTCGCCGGGCAGGAACACCAGCACGTCGCCGGGGCTCTTGCGCTCACTGCGTTCGAACGCGGCGATTTCGTCGAGGGTGGCTAGGATCGCCTGATCCACGGTCAGGTCATCCTCGACACGGTTGCCCTCCTCGTCCTGCTCCAGGGTCAGCGGGCGATACCAGGTTTCCACCGGGAAGGTGCGGCCGGAGACTTCGACAATCGGCGCATCGTCGAAGTGCTTGGAGAAGCGCTCCAGGTCGATGGTGGCCGAGGTGATGATGACTTTCAGGTCTGGACGACGGGGCAGCAGGGTTTTCAGGTAACCGAGCAGGAAGTCGATGTTCAGGCTGCGTTCGTGGGCTTCGTCGACGATGATCGTGTCGTAGCGCTCGAGGTAGCGGTCGTTCTGGGTTTCCGCCAGCAGGATGCCGTCGGTCATCAGTTTGATCAGGGTGTTGGCATCGCTCTGGTCCTCGAACCGCACCTGATAGCCCACCAGCGCACCCAACGGTGTCGCCAACTCTTCAGCGACCCGGCTCGCCACGCTGCGGGCGGCGATTCGACGCGGCTGGGTATGGCCGATCAGGCCGTGCTGGCCGCGGCCGATTTCCAGGCAGATCTTCGGCAACTGGGTGGTTTTACCCGAACCGGTTTCGCCGGCAATGATCAGCACCTGATGTTTGAGCAACGCCGCTTTGATTTCGTCGCGCTTGGCGGCGATCGGCAGGCTGTCGTCGTAGCGAATCACCGGCAGGCTGGCGCGCCGCGCCAACACCTGATCACAGGACGCCTGTGTGCGCGTCACCCACTGGGCCAGCTTGGCCTCGTCAGGTTTCTTGCGCAGCTCAAGCAACTGCCGCCGCAGCCGGTGGCGGTCGGCGAGCATGGCGTGATCGAGGTTTTTCAGCAGTTTGTCGATGGAAGGCGATTCGTCAGTCATCAGGTACGCAAAAGTCGTCTAGTGGCGCAGGAGGCGGATTGTCGCAGATTTGGGCTGCTGAGTGACGCGCTTTTGTGGCGAGGGAGCTTGCTCCCGTTCGGCTGCGAAGCAGTCGTAAACCTGTCATCGCGGCTGTCTGAATCTGCGCGATGAATGGTTTTGGGGTCGCTTCGCAACCCAGCGGGAGCAAGCTCCCTCGCCACAGTGTGTTCGCTCAGACGAGTTATTCGTTATCCAGCCCCTTGCGCCGATACGGAAACACATCAATCACCTTCCCCGCCCGAATTGCTTCCTGCAGCCCCTTCCAGTAATCGGCGTTGTACAGCTCGCCGTGCAACTGATCGAACAACTTTCGCTGCCCGGAATCGGCAAACAGGAACGGTGGAAACTCCTCGGGGAACACGTCCAGTGGCCCGATCGAGTACCACGGTTCGGAGGCCATTTCGTCTTCCGGCGTGCGCGGTTGCGGGATGTGGCGGAAGTTGGCTTCGGTCAGGAAGCAAATTTCGTCGTAGTCATAGAACACCACGCGACCGTGACGGGTGACGCCAAAGTTTTTCAACAGCATGTCGCCGGGGAAAATGTTCGCCGCCGCCAGTTGCTTGATCGCCAGGCCATAATCTTCCAGCGCCTCGCGCACCTGCGCTTCGTTGGCGTGTTCCAGATAAAGGTTCAACGGCGTCATCCGGCGTTCGGTCCAGCAGTGACGGATCAGCACCGTATCGCCTTCCACCGACACCGTGGACGGCGCCACTTCAAGCAGTTCTTCCAGGCATGCCGGCTCAAACTTGCTCAGGGGGAAACGGAAGTCGGCGAACTCCTGGGTGTCGGCCATGCGCCCGACCCGGTCGACGCTTTTTACCAGGCGATACTTTTCGATCACCGTGGCACGGTCGACGTTTTTCGACGGTGAGAAGCGGTCCTTGATGATTTTGAATACGGTGTTGAAGCCCGGCAGCGTAAACACGCTCATGACCATCCCGCGCACGCCGGGGGCCATGATGAACTGGTCGTCGGTGTTGGCCAGGTGATTGATCAGCGCCCGGTAGAACTCGGACTTGCCATGCTTGTAGAAGCCGATCGAGGTGTACAGCTCGGCGATGTGTTTGCCTGGCAGGATGCGTTTGAGAAAGCCGATGAACTCCGCCGGTACCGGCACATCGACCATGAAGTACGAACGGGTGAAGGAGAAGATGATCGACACCTCCGCCTCGTCGGTGATCAGTGCATCGATCTGGATGCCCCGCCCTTCGCGGTGCAGCAGCGGAATCACCAGTGGCCATTGATCGTCCTGGGTGAAGATGCGCCCCACCAGATAGGCACCTTTGTTGCGGTAAAGCACCGAGGAAAACAGCTCGACACTCAGTTCCGGGTCCTTGCAGACCCAGTCCGGCAGGTTCTCGCGCAATTGCGCTTCGAGGCGGCGCAGGTCGCCGGGCAAATCGGCGTAATCCTCGCTGAAGCGATAGTCGGTAAAAATACTCGCGAGCATGCCGGACAACTGGCCATGGGGCTTGTAGGTGCGGGTTTGCGCCGCCCGGGCGCGGCGCAGGCTTGGCCGCGTGGTGTGGATGAACATGCAGCCGTCGCTGATCAGGTCGTGGCTGAACAGCCCGCAGAAAATCGAGTTGTACCAGGTCTCGGACAGCTCATCGTCGAAGCGCAGGTCGATCAGGCTGATATAGGCGCTTTTGACCAACGGCCAGCTGCTGACGTCCATCAGCACATCGGCGGCGAACGACTGATGCAGGCGCCCGACCGTTTCGCCGACTTTCTCTTCGTAGAGGTTGATCCGCGCCGCCGACGCGACTTGTGTCGCCTGCCACTGGGCTTGCTCGAAGCGGCCTCGGGCACCGTCGGTGATCTGACGGAAATGCTCGCGGTAATCGTCAAAGCCATCGAGGATCATTCGGGCGATGTCGGCGGCTGGCCATTGCTGCGGCATGGTGAAACCTCTGCGGCTGTTCTTATCGTTGGAGCTTGAGCTTAGTGGCCCCGTGTGACGCAACGCAACCATTGCCTTGTACCCCGACTGGCGCGACACTTGCGCGCCAATCAAGGAAGGAAAGTGCTGTGAACCCCGTCGATATCCTGCGTTTGTTGTCACTTGCCGCCATTTGGGGGGCGAGCTTTCTGTTCATGCGCATTATCGCCCCAGTGATTGGCACAATCCCCACTGCCTTTTTCCGTGTATCGATTGCCGCTGTCGGGCTGCTGGTGATCGTCGGGCTGCTGCGTATCAGCTGGGATTTCAAAGGCAAACTCAAGACGGTGATGCTGCTCGGAGTGATCAACTCAGGGGTTCCGGCGACGCTCTATTCCGTGGCCGCGCAAGTGCTGCCGGCGGGCTATTCGGCGATTTTCAACGCCACCACGCCCTTGATGGGCGTGTTGATCGGCGGGTTGTTCTTCAGTGAAAAACTCACCGGAGCGAAGGTCTGCGGGGTGTTTCTCGGACTGTTTGGCGTCGGCATCCTCACCCGTGCAGGTCCGGTGGCGTTCGATATGCAACTGCTGATGGGCGCACTGGCGTGCCTGATGGCTACCACCTGTTATGGCTTTGCCGGCTTCCTCGCCCGCCGCTGGCTCGACCAGGCCGGCGGCCTCGACAGTCGCCTGTCGGCCCTGGGCAGCATGCTCGGCGCCACCTTGTTTTTGCTGCCGCTGTTCGGCTACAGCATGATCAGCCAGCCACCGGCGAGCTGGGGCGGCTGGAGTGTCTGGTTGTCGTTGCTGGGATTGGGCTTGGGCTGCACCGCGTTTGCCTACATCGTTTACTTCCGTTTGCTCAGCTCGATCGGCCCGGTGAAGTCGATGACCGTGACCTTCATGATTCCACCGTTCGGGGTGTTGTGGGGCGCGCTGTTGCTGGATGAGCCGCTGTCGATGGCGCACCTCTATGGCGGAGTGTTGATTGCGGCGGCGTTGTGGCTGGTGTTGAAGCCGGCAGTGGTGAAGCCGGTTGAGGTGGTTGCCCGATAAAACGCCTTCGCAGGCAAGTCGGATCACTTACAAGGCCCGGAGCTCATGAGCAAGCGCGCATAAAAAAACCGCTCCCAAGGAGCGGTTTTTTTATTCCATGGTCGGCCTCAACCGAACAACCAATACCCCAACAACGTCAACACCACCACCGCCAGCACCGGTCGCAGCACGCGATAGGCCTTGGGGTTGCGGCGCTTCCACTGCTTGACCATACCGCTGAATTTGTCGCTGAAAGTCTTGCTCCAGGCATAAGCCTGGTTAATCCCACCAACGCGCTCATCGTCAAGGTTCTGCGGCGCAGTAGCACGCCCCAGCCAGCCGCTGATCCAGCGGTTGATGCGGGTCATCAGGCGGTTGCTCAAGGGACGTTCGATGTCGCAGAACAGGATGACGCGGGTTTGCTCGGTTTCGTTCTTGACCCAGTGCACGTAGGTTTCATCGAACATCACGTCTTCGCCATCACGCCAGGCGTAGACCTGACCGTCGACGAAGATGCGGCAATCATCGGAGTTCGGCGTCGACAACCCCAGGTGATAACGCAGGGAACCGGCGAACGGGTCGCGGTGCGGGTTGAGGTGGCTACCGCCCGGCAACAGCGCAAACATCGCGCCTTTCACATTGGGGATGCGGCTGACCAGCTCGACGGTTTTCGGGCAGAGCAATTCAGCCGATGGCAGCGGTTTGTCGTACCACTTGAGGTAGAAACGCTTCCAGCCCTTCTTGAAGAACGAACCGAAACCGGCGTCGTTGTTCTTTTCGGCGGCGCGAATGTAGCCCTCGTCGAACAGGTGCATGGCTTCGTCGCGGATAACTTCCCAGTTGTCCCTGAGCACGTCGAGCTCCGGGAACTTGCTGCGGTCCAGATAGGGTTTGGACGGCACACCGGAGAACAGGTACATCAAGGCGTTATAGGGCGCGAACAGGGCCGAGTGATTGACGAACTGACGCAGGACCGGCAAACGCGCCTTGCCACGCAAATGCACATAGAGCGTGCTGCCGAGGAACAGCAGCAACACCGACGCCTTCGCGACAAAGGAAAAGCTCATCTACGACTCCTTGAGAATAGGAAACTCCGCACAACGCCTTTTACCCGACGTGGCAGTCGGCCATGATAAACACTACCGGCCTCGGGAAAAACCCGTATTACTCAACATTCAGTGTTAAGGATTGTGCAATAAAGCACTTCTTAACATAGGGTTCCTGAACGGGGGCTGACCTGAATCAACCCCCTGATCGGCTTCAAAACAGCCATAAAATCTTATTGCTGATTTTCCTGTTCGGTAAACAAGTCACTGAACAGCATGCTCGACAGGTAGCGTTCGCCAGAGTCGGGCAGGATCACCACGATGGTTTTGCCCTGCATTTCCGGGGTTTCGGCCAGGCGTACAGCCACCGCCATGGCGGCGCCGCAAGAGATGCCACTCAAAATCCCTTCTTCTTGCATCAGGCGCAGGGCCATCGCCTTGGATTCGTCGTCGCTGACCAATTCCACTCGGTCGACCATCGACAGGTCCAGGTTCTTCGGCACAAAACCAGCGCCGATGCCCTGGATCTTGTGGGGGCTCGGTTTGATCTCTTCCCCGGCGATCGCCTGGGTGATCACCGGGGACACCATTGGCTCCACCGCCACCGAGAGAATCGGTTTGCCCTGGGTATTCTTGATATACCGCGAAACCCCGGTAATGGTTCCACCCGTTCCGACGCCCGCTACCAGCACGTCGACCGCACCGTCGGTGTCGTTCCAGATTTCCGGGCCGGTGGTTTTTTCGTGGATGGCCGGGTTGGCCGGGTTTTCGAACTGCCCCGGCATGAAGTAGGTGGACGGATCACTGGCGAGGATTTCGGCAGCTTTCTCGATCGCGCCTTTCATGCCCTTGGCCGGCTCCGTCAACACCAGTTCGGCGCCAAGGGCCTTGAGCACCTTGCGTCGTTCGATGCTCATGGACGCGGGCATGGTCAACATCAACCGATAACCACGGGCGGCGGCAACGAATGCCAGGCCGATACCGGTATTGCCCGAGGTCGGTTCGATGATGGTCATGCCGGGCTTGAGTTTACCGCTGCTTTCAGCATCCCAGATCATGTTCGCGCCGATTCGGCACTTGACCGAATATCCAGGGTTGCGCCCTTCGATCTTGGCCAGAATGGTGACACCGCGCGGGGCGATACGGTTGATCTGCACCAGCGGCGTATTGCCGATGGAGTGGGCGTTGTCAGCATAGATACGGCTCATGGCTGGGTCCTTATACCGCGTTGAATTAGCCCTCCAAGGTATGCCTGTTGCTCGTGGTCGTCCAGTCAGTCGAACGTCCGGCTGACATAGCAGTCAACCGCTTTACACCGCCAGAGATTTGCCGCCATGAAGCGTCGATACAGTTGGCCCCTGTTGACCCTCGCCGGCCTCCTCATGTTGCTGGTTGCCGTGCATATCGCCCTGCCCTACATCGTGCGTGACTACCTGAACGAGCGATTGGCCAACATGGGCGACTATCGCGGGCAGGTTACCGACGTGGACCTGGCCTTGTGGCGTGGCGCCTACAAAATCAACGGGCTGAAAATCGTCAAGGTCGAGGGCAAGGTCCCGGTGCCGTTCGTCAACGCGCCATTGATCGACCTCTCCGTCAGCTGGCACTCACTTTGGTACGACCACGCCGTGGTGGCCAAGGCACAGTTCGACAAACCCGAGGTGAACTTCGTCGATGGCGGCGCCAACAAGAAAAACTCCCAGACCGGTCAGGGCACCGACTGGCGGGCACAATTGGAAAAATTGCTGCCGATTACCCTGAACGAAGTGCGGATCAACGATGGCCGGGTCACCTTTCACAACTTCAATTCAAAACCACCCGTGAACCTGAGCGCTACTCAGGTCAATGCCAACATTTACAACCTGACCAACGTAGTCGACACCAAAGGCAAACGCGATGCCCGTTTCGATGGCAAGGCGCTGTTACCGGGGAATGCACCGCTGGAAACAACGGCAACCTTCGATCCGCTGAGCAATTTCGAAGACTTCGAGTTCCGCCTGCGCGCCAGGGACCTTGAACTCAAACGCCTGAACGACTTCGCGTCGGCCTACGGCAAGTTCGACTTCAATGCCGGCCATGGCGACCTGGTCATCGAGGCCGAGGCCAACAAGGGACAACTCACCGGCTACATCAAGCCACTGTTGCGGGACGTCGAAGTGTTCAACTGGCAACAGGACGTGGAAAACAAGGACAAAGGGATTTTCCGCTCCATTTGGGAAGCGCTCGTCGGCGGCACCCAGAATGTATTGAAGAACCAGGCGAAAAACCAATTCGCCACTCGCGTCGAACTCAAGGGCAACGTGCATCAGCGGAATATCAGCGCGTTCGAGGCGTTTTTGCAGATTTTACGCAACGGTTTCATCCAGGCGTTCAATGCCCAGTACGAACGACCCAAACCGGATGCGGGATGAGTCACGAAGTGACGCCCCATTCAGAGACTGAATAACCCGTCTGCGTTCACAGTCGACCGACCTGCGCGTTATAGTCGAGCCTGACCATTTATTGCGCCCCGCCCTGCCTCGCTCAGGTCGGCGTTACCGTTTGAGGATTAGCAGATGAAGTTCGAAGGCACCCAGGCCTACGTCGCCACCGATGACCTGAAGCTGGCGGTCAACGCCGCTATCACCCTGGAGCGGCCACTGCTGGTCAAGGGTGAGCCAGGCACCGGCAAGACCATGCTCGCAGAGCAACTGGCCGAGTCCTTCGGCGCCAAGTTGATTACCTGGCACATCAAGTCCACCACCAAGGCGCATCAAGGCCTGTACGAATACGACGCGGTCAGCCGCCTGCGGGATTCGCAACTGGGCGTGGACAAGGTCCACGACGTTCGCAACTACCTGAAAAAGGGCAAGCTCTGGGAGGCGTTCGAGTCCGAAGAGCGGGTGATTCTGCTGATCGACGAAATCGACAAGGCCGACATCGAGTTCCCCAACGACTTGCTGCAAGAACTCGACAGGATGGAGTTCTACGTTTACGAGATCGACGAGACCATCAAGGCCAAGAAACGTCCGATCATCATCATTACCTCCAACAACGAAAAAGAACTGCCGGACGCCTTCCTGCGCCGCTGCTTCTTCCATTACATCGCGTTCCCCGATCGCGTGACGCTGCAGAAGATCGTCGACGTGCACTACCCGGACATCAAGAAAGACCTGGTCAGCGAAGCGCTGGACGTGTTCTTCGACGTGCGCAAGGTGCCGGGCCTGAAGAAAAAGCCCTCGACCTCCGAACTGGTGGACTGGCTGAAACTGCTGATGGCCGACAACATCGGCGAAGCGGTGCTTCGCGAACGCGATCCGACCAAGGCTATTCCGCCGCTGGCAGGCGCCTTGGTGAAGAACGAACAGGACGTGCAATTGCTTGAACGCCTGGCGTTCATGAGCCGTCGCGGCACTCGCTAAGTACCAATAAGGGCGATCGCCATGCTGCTCAATCTGTTCAACGAAATGCGCGCAGCCAAGGTGCCGGTCTCGGTGCGTGAGCTGCTGGACCTGATCAACGCGCTGAAACAGCGCGTGACCTTCGCCGACATGGACGAGTTTTATTACTTGTCGCGGGCGATCCTGGTGAAGGACGAACGGCATTTCGACAAGTTCGACCGGGCGTTCGGTGCCTACTTCAATGGCCTGGAAAAGCTCGACGATCACCTTCAGGCGTTGATCCCCGAAGACTGGCTGCGCAAGGAATTCGAACGTTCCCTGACTGACGAAGAGCGGGCCGCGATCCAGTCCCTCGGCGGCCTGGACAAGCTGATCGAAGAGTTCAAGAAACGCCTGGAAGAACAGAAAGAACGCCATGCCGGCGGCAACAAATGGATCGGCACCGGCGGCACCAGCCCGTTCGGTTCCGGCGGTTTCAACCCGGAAGGCATTCGGGTCGGCGATGCCGGTAAGCGTCAGGGCAAAGCGGTGAAAGTCTGGGATCAGCGCGAGTACAAGAACCTCGACGATTCGGTGGAACTGGGCACGCGCAACATCAAGGTCGCCCTGCGTCGCTTGCGTAAATTCGCCCGTCAGGGCGCGGCGGAAGAACTGGACATCGACGGCACCATCGACCACACCGCGCGCGATGCCGGGTTGTTGAACATCCAGATGCGTCCGGAGCGGCGCAACACCGTCAAGTTGCTGCTGCTGTTCGACATCGGCGGTTCGATGGATGCCCACGTGAAGATCTGCGAAGAGCTGTTCTCGGCCTGCAAGACCGAGTTCAAGCATCTGGAGTACTTCTACTTCCACAACTTCATTTATGAATCGGTGTGGAAGAACAACATGCGCCGCACCTCCGAGCGCACCGCCACCCAGGACTTGCTGCACAAGTACGGCGCCGACTACAAAGTGATCTTCATCGGCGACGCCGCCATGGCGCCCTATGAAATCACCCAGGCCGGCGGCAGCGTCGAGCACTGGAACGAAGAAGCCGGTTACGTGTGGATGCAGCGCTTCAAGGAAAAGTACAAGAAGCTCATCTGGATCAACCCGTACCCGAAAGACACTTGGGGCTATACCTCGTCGACCAACATCGTGCGGGATTTGATCGATGATCAAATGTATCCGCTGACGTTGCGGGGGTTGGAGGAAGGGATGCGGTTTCTTTCCAAGTAGAGCATTGCATCTATGGCGAGGGGGGCTTGTCGGAACGCCCCCTTGCCACAGTTAAAACCGGCGCAAATACTCGACTTGTTCGCGATGCGCGACGTCCTGCACCACCGGTTTCAACCGCACCGTCGCCCCCGGCAGACACTGCGCCAGCCGCGCCAACGCCAACGGTGTCAACGCCCCCAACCGCGGATAACCGCCAATGGTCTGCCGGTCATTGAGCAGCACAATCGGCTGCCCATCCGGCGGCACCTGGACCGCCCCCAGCGGGATGCCTTCGGAAATCATCGGCTTGCCCTGATACTGCAATGCCGCTCCCAACAGACGAATGCCCATGCGATCGGCGCGACTGTCGAGGGTCCAGACGCTGTTGAATGCGTCAAACAGACTCTGCCCGCTGAATTCACCGATTTGCGCACCAAGCACCAGGTCCAGCGGCGTATCGAGGTTGAAATCCGGAACGTGCTCGCGAGGCAGTTCCCGTACCAGCAGCGGCGCCTCGGTGGAGTACTTCAACGACGATCCCTTGGCCAACGCCCGGCCCATGCCGTCGAGGCCGCCGAGTTCCTCACGCACCACAGTCGCAGTGCTGCCCAGCACCTTCGGCGCATCAAACCCGCCTGGTGCCGCGAGGTACGCCCGAGCGCCAAGCAACGGTTGCGTGAATTGCAATCGTTGACCTTTGCCCAGTTTGAAACTGCGCCACGGCGCCAAGGGCTGGCCATCAATCTGCGCCCCAAGATCGGCACCAGCCAATGCCAGCAAGCAATCGTCCTCGGCCACCACACTGAACCCGCCGAAGGTAATTTCGATCACCGACGCATCCAGCCCGTTGCCCAACAGCCAATTGGCCCACGACATCGATCGCCAATCCAGTCCGCCGCCCTGGGTCACGCCCAGATGCCGCACACCAAATCGCCCGGCGTCCTGCAACAGGCAAAGCGGTGTACTTGCTTCAATCGTCAGTCGGCTCATGCCAAGGTCTCCAACGGCGTGTCGTCACCGCCCAGGTTGATGAACTCGGCATGACTGACCGCCTCGAAGCGCACCGTGTCGCCCGGTTGCATCAAGCTATAGCCGTCGCGTTCACGGTCGAACAATTTGGCCGGTGTGCGACCGATCAGGTTCCAGCCGCCGGGAGACACTACCGGATAAGCCGCCGTCTGGCGTTCGGCAATGCCGACACTGCCGGCGGCGACTTTTTTGCGCGGGGTACTCAGACGCGGTGCGGCCAACACTTCTTCCACCAACCCCATGAACGCGAACCCCGGCGCGAAGCCCAACGCGAACACCTGATACTCGTGTTCGCTGTGACGGCGGATCACTTCATTCACCGCCAAGCCGCTACGCTGGGACAACAGGTTCAACTCCGGCCCAACGCTCAAGTCATACCAGACCGGCAGCACATGGCATTTACCCTTGGCCCGAGCGTTGGGCGTCAGATCGATCAGGGCTTGAGCGATCAACTCCCGGGCCTGGGCCGGGTTCAATGCCATCAGATCGTAATGCACCATCAACGTTGTGTAGGACGGCACCAGATCGATCAAATGGCTGGCGAATGCTTCTCGCAAACGCTCACTGGCAGCCAGCATCCACGGCATGTTGGCCTCGGCAATTTCATCGAACAGGCGCACCATCAGGCAATCGAGCGCCACCACTTCCACCCGTGGTTTCATGATGCGCTCTGCTGATTCAAGGCCTCGCGAATGCGCCGCACGGCGGCCACCGAACTGGTGTTGTCACCGTGTACGCACAAGGTATTGGCCTGCAAGTGCAAGGCGCTGCCATCGTTGGCCGTGAGGTTGTCACCGCGGGCAATGATCAGCGCCTGCTCAATGATTTTCTCGGGATCGTGATGCACGGCCCCCGGCAGTTGCCGCGAGACCAGCATTCCGACGCTGTCGTAAGCGCGATCGGCGAAGGCTTCAAACCACAGGGTCACGCCGTATTCGTCGCCCAACTGCTGGGCGGCACTGTTGTCGCGAGTGGCCATCAGCATCAGCGGCAGCGTCCGGTCATAGGCCGCCACGGCCTGGATCACCGCGCGCAATTGCGCCGGGTTGGCCATCATGTCGTTGTACATCGCGCCGTGGGGTTTGACGTAACTCACCCGCCCGCCCTGAGCCCGGCAAATGCCGTCGAGGGCACCAATCTGGTAGTGCAACAGGTCCTGCAGTTCCTGGGCGGTATACGCCATGGAGCGGCGGCCGAAACCGACCAGATCCTGATAGGCCGGATGCGCGCCGATCTGCACGCCGTTGCTCAGGGCCAGGCTGACGGTCTTGCGCATGATGCTCGGGTCGCCGGCATGGAAACCGCAGGCGATGTTGGCGCAGTCGATGAAGGGCATGACCTCGGCGTCCAGACCCATGGTCCAGTTGCCGAAACTCTCGCCGATGTCGCAGTTCAATAGCAGGCGGTTCACGGTGAACACTCCTGTAGGCTTTTGTCTTTTTAGCTGAAGGGCATCTGCCCCTCAGATTATCAGTTACCGGACATTCGGTTATTCGGCGTCGAGTTGTTTACCACAGGTTTCCGGCAAGCTGAGCGCCGCCAGGATCACCACCCCGTAGGACACCGCAGCGAAAGCCCCGATTCCCACGCTCAATGGCACCTTCTGACTGAGCAAGCCGATCAGCAGCGGAAACAACGCCGCCAGTGCCCGACCGATGTTGTAGCAAAAACCCTGGCCCGAGCCGCGAATCCGCGTTGGAAACAACTCGGTCAGAAACGACCCCATGCCACTGAAAATCCCCGAAGCGAAGAAGCCCAAGGGGAAGCCCAGCCAGAGCATCACGCCGTTGCTGACCGGCAATTGGGTGTACAGCAGAACAATAGTGAACGAGCCGACGGCAAACAGAATGAAGTTCTTTTTACGACCAAGGATGTCAGTCAGATACGCGCTGATTACATAACCGACGTAAGACCCGATGATCACCATCGCCAGATAACCGCCCGTGCCGAGTACGCTCAAGCCCCGCTCGTTCTTCAGAAACGTCGGCAGCCAGGAGGTGATCGCGTAGTAACCGCCGAGTGCGCCGGTGGTCAGTATCGACGCGCGAATCGTGGTGAAGAGGATGCCGGGAGCGAAAATCTCGTAAAACTTCGCCGGGTTGCCTGGCTCTTGCCTGGCTTTGGCTTCGCGGTAGATTTCCGGATCCTTGACCAGGCGACGGACGAAGATCACGAAAATCGCCGGCACGATGCCAAGAATGAACAGCGCACGCCAGGCGTCTTCTGGCGGCAACACCGAGAACAGCAGCGCATACAGAATGGCTGTCAGCCCCCAACCCAATGCCCAACCCGATTGCACCATGCCGACGGCTTTGCCACGGTCCTTGGCGCGAATCACTTCGCCCATCAGCACCGCGCCAGCGGTCCATTCACCACCGAAACCGAAGCCCATCAACGTGCGGCTGATCAACAGTTGCTCGTAGTTCTGGGCGAAGCCGCAGAGGAAAGTGAAGAACGCAAACCACAGCACTGTCAGTTGCAAGGTACGCACCCGACCGATGCGGTCGGAGAGAATCCCCGCCACCCAACCACCAATAGCCGAGGCGATCAGGGTGCTGGTGTGGATCAGCCCGGCCTGGCCGGTGGTGATGCCCCACATGGCAATCAGGGTCGGCACCACGAAGCTGAGCATCTGGGTGTCCATGCCGTCCAGGCCATAGCCGATCTTGCAGCTCCAGAACGTGCGACGCTCCTGTTTGTTGATGTTGCGGTACCAGTCAAAAGGTCCCGGGCGAGCCGTGGACTTGGGGATATCGAGGGTGTCGGGCGCACTCATGGCAAAATCTCCGTGCATATTTTATTGGTATTGTTCTGAGCCCCGACGACGCCTATCGTGGGAACCGGATGGCCTGATTTTTGGGCGGTTGGCCCCGCTGCGTCCAACTAATAAAACCCCGCCCTAGACATAAGAAAAACTTTATCCACGAGCTGACCCCATGAACCTGAAGTTTCTCGAGACGTTTGTCTGGGTCGCCCGACTCAAGAGTTTTCGCCTGACGGCGGACAAGCTCTTCACCACCCAGGCGTCGATTTCCAGCCGCATCGCCGTGCTCGAAAGCGAGCTTGGGGTGAAGCTGTTTCTGCGCGACTCCCGCGGCGTGAGCCTGACCCCCGAAGGCCTGAAAGTGCTCGAATATGCCGAGCAGATGATGGACACGATGCAGTCGCTCAAGCAGTCGATCGAAACGCGTTCGAGCAAGGCCGGGCGGGTGCGGATCGGCGTCATGGACACGGTGATCCACACCTGGCTCAGCCCGTTGGTGGCACAGATGATGGATCACTATCCGCTGGTGGAAATCGAGCTGGTGGCCGATACCGCGCTCAACCTCTGCGATCAGCTGCAAAAAGGCTTTCTCGATCTGATCCTGCAAACCGACCTGCTGCGCCAGGAAAGCGTGCGCAGCCTGGAGCTGGCCAGTCATCCGATGGGCTGGATCGTGGCCAGCAACTCCATCTACAACCGTGAGTATTCAGGTGTCGCCGACCTGGCGCGGGAGCGGATCATCACCTATTCGAAAAACTCCCGTCCGCACCAGGACATCTTGAGCCTGATGCAGGCCAACGGGGTCATGGCGCCACGGCTGAACTGCGTGAACTCGGTGTCGGCGATTACCCGATTGCTGCGGGACGGTTTCGGTATAGGCGCACTGTCGCCCGTGCTGGTGGCCGAGGAATTGGCCCGGGGAGAGTTGACCTTGCTGGCCATCGATCAGCGACCAGCGAATTTGCCGGTGGTGGTGTCGTGGCGGGTGGGTGTGGAGTGGGTCGAAGAAATCGTGGCGCTGTGTCAGCAAGTCGTGGAGTGTTATGCGCAGAAAGTGGGCGAGCACTACATCGTCTTGAGCAAACCGCAGGCCAGAGCCTGAAAGGCATTTTCCGAAGTGTAAATATGAACCACTATCATTTGCATTAATTTTTCAAAGCGGTATTCTTTGCGCGCTTTCAGAATCAATTGTCCAGAAGGAGTCGGACCTGATGCGCGATTACACGCAACAACAGCAGCAATTGCTCGCTCACTGGAGCGAAGCTCTCGGTACTCAGGCTTTCCAGTCCCACCGCATTACGCTCGATCATTTGAGCAATGCCCTGGAGCCCGCCGCCCAGCGCTGTTTCCAACGCCTGATCCAGGCGCTGTTCCGTGAAGAGCTGATTGATCCCGACACCTGCGAATACGACGACACCAGCCGCTGCTGGCTGCCGCTTGGCGATGGCGCGCATCTTTGCTTCGAGCATTTGTCCAGCAGCAGAATGAACAGCTGGGACGTACGCGGCAGCATCGTCCTGCACACCCCCGACAAACTGCCGCACAAAATCCAGTTGCCCAGCGAACTGCTCGCTCACCTCAGCACTCAGCTCAATCCGCCAGCCTCCCCGCAGGTACTGGAACGTCTGACCCGGGAGCTGGATGACAGCTTCAGCAACGACACCCTGTGCCTGGCGTTTCACCACGGATGGACCGAGCGCCTGAGAGAGCAGATCGACACCGGATACGATGACAATCTGCTCGCCTGGCTCAAAGCCAGCCCCTGCCACCAGAACCCTACGTCGCTGCTCGAACAGTGGGGGACTCTCGGCCATCCGTGGCACCCGAACTACAAGACCAAACTGGGCTTGAGCGCCGCTCAGGTCATCGCTTTCTCGCCAGAATTCGAAGCGAGTTTTCCGATCGTGCTGTGCGCCCTGCACCGCCAGTACGCACATGTTGAAGCGCTGGCTGGCACCACGGACTACTGGGATTGGTGGCAAGGTCACTTCCCACAAGCCGCCGAGCAATTGCAACGCCATTTGCAGCAGCTGGGCCTGGACGCAAAGGACTACCTCCCGCTGCCGTCGCACCCATGGCAAGCCCATGAAGAGCTGCCACATTCATTCGCCAACGAGATCACCGACAACCTGCTGATCGTCACTGACATCGTGGCGTTTACCGGCCACCCGACCATGTCCTTCCGCACGGTCCTGCCGCAGGCCAGTCGCACGGCACCGATGGTCAAACTGCCGGTGGCTTTGCGCCTGACCAGCGTGCAGCGCACCGTGTCGCCGCGCTCGGCCCGGATGGGTCCGCGCATCAGCCAACTGGTATTGGATATCCTCGATCAGGAACCGCAGATTCAACGCCTGCTGAACATCGTTCCAGAGCGCATCGGTGTGCATTACTCACCACTGCCGGCCGATGACGAACGCTCCCGGCATGCTGGCGTGCTGTATCGCGACAACCCGCTGACCCTGCTGCAAGCAGGCGAGTTGGCGGTGCCGGTCGGCAGCCTGTTCGCCGTCAACGAATTCGAACAACCGTTGCTGCGTGATTGGGTCAGACTGGCTCAAGGCCGGGACGACAGCGAGGCCATGCTGACGTTCTTCGATGATTACCTGTCGATTGCCGTACCAAGTCTGCTGGGCATCTATCTGATGTACGGCGTGGCGTTCGAAGCGCACCAGCAAAACAGTTTCATGGTGATGGGCGCTGACGGGCAGCTGAATCGGCTGCTGTTGCGTGATTTCGGCGACGTTCGTATCGATCGCAAAACCCTGCACGCCAAGGGTCTGGATATCCAGCTGCACGATCCGAAAATGACCCTGTATGACGACGCCGGCTTTGTCCGCGACAAACTCCTGCACACCACTTTCATGTGCCACCTCGGTGAGCTGACCTTGCTTTGTGCCCGCCACTGGAATGTGCCGGAAAATATCCTGTGGGAGCGATTGGCAGCGCACGTTGCACAGTGCTTCGAGACCTTGCGCGAGCGCGTTGAACCGGCACGTTGGGAATGCGAGCGCCAGGCCTTGCTGGAACAGGATTGGCCCGCCAAATCGTTCATGCGCATGCGCTTGCTCGACAGTCATGCCGACATCGTCGGACGCCTGAGTAATCCGCTGCGACCCAACACCCATGCTCGCTGACGGTCGCGCCTTGCGACTGCTGATCGTCATCCAGTTTGTCTCCATGGGCGCCATGGAGATGAGCGGCCCGTTCTGGCCCTTGCAGATCCAGCATCTGCTCGGGCCCGAAGGCGCCGGCTACACCGCGCTGTTATCGGCGATGGTCTATGCCGGCCCGATGCTGGCGGCCATGTTGCTGACCCCCCTGTGGGGTCGGCTGGGGGATCGCACCGGGCACAAACCGATGATTGTTCGGGCGTTGCTGGCCCTCGCGCTGTGCCAAGGCTTGGCAGCCATCACCCTCGACCCGTGGCTGCTGGTGGGTATTCGCGTGATGCAAGGCGCATTGGCCGGTTTTCTCGCGGCCGCGCAAGCCTATGCCCTGGCCTGCTGCGACAGTGCCAGACGGGGTCACACCCTGGCCCGCCTGCAATCGGCAACCGCCGTCGGCTCGTTGATCGGCCCGGTGCTGGGTGGCTGGCTGATGGACGTCTCGGGGTTTGCCTTGCTGTGTTATGGCGCGACGGCGATTTGCCTGCTGTGCGCACTGGGGAGTTTTTTCCTGCCGGCCGACAAGGCGCGAACCGCGAAGAAAAAACCTGTTGAGCCGGTGGCCCTGCCCAAAGGCTGGCTCAGTGGAATCCTGTTGGTGATCGTGTTGATTCAAGCGGCGAAGATGATGCCGCAGTCGTTCTACGCCCTATATGTCGCGAACATTCTGCATGCCCCAAGCTGGCTGATCGGCGCCACCTACGCGGCGAGCGCCGCGACCCTGGCCATTTCCGCCCCGCTGTGGGGACGCCTGTTCGACCGCTGGCAGCCGGCCTACACCCTGCGCGTCATCGAAGGCGTGGCCTGGTTATGTGCCCTGACGCTGGCGGCCACGGCATTGGCCAATGAATGGCTGGGCTTTCTCGTCAGCCGACTCGTCTGGGGCATCTGGCAAGGCGCCCTGCTGCCCGTCGCCTATGCCCTGATCGCCAACACCGTTTCCATCACCCAGCAGGGCTTCGCGCTCGGCCTCGGTAACAGTGCGGCAAAGGCTGGTGCTCTGCTCGGTGTCGTCCTTGGCGGTATCGGCATGGGCCTGGTGGGCCTGGCCCACAGTTTCTGGCTGGTGGCACTGACCTACGCCATAGCCGCCATCGGCATCCGCTGGGTGCGGTCGTTCAACGCTACGCCTGACCGCTCGACCTTATCGCCCCACACTTATCACAACTAAAAAAGACCACGTCATGACCCGAACCAAACTCTCCCTGCTGATCCCGCTACTTGGCACCTTCAGCGCCCAGGCCTGGGCCGAGGACACCGAACAGCAGCCCGGCACCTTGAACATGCAAGCCACCGTCGTGTCCGCGACTCGCAGCGAAGCGAGCATCGCTTCGATTCCGGGCTCGGTCCAGGTGATCGACGAGCAGCAAGTCCGTGAGCAGAGCGGCGCGGGTCGCCGGGTCTCCGACATCCTCGGGCAATTGGTCCCGGGTATTGCGCCATCGAGCGGCGGGATGAGCAACTTCGGCCAGACCCTGCGCGGGCGCAACATGCTGGTGTTGATCGACGGCGTATCGCAGAACGCCACCCGTGACAACTTCCGCCAGCTCAACAGCATCGCCCCGGCCAGCATCGAACGCATCGAAGTGATCTCCGGCGCCAGCAGCATTTACGGGGCCGGTGCTTCAGGCGGCATCATCAACATCATCACCAAGCGCAATCAGGGCCAGGACATTGCCTACAGCAGCAAACTGGGCCTGACCAGCGGTAACAACCTCAACAGAAAAGGCTTCGCCTACGAAGCTTTCCAGAGTGCCACCGGGCGCAAGGACGCGTTGGACTGGTATGTGTCCGCCGACCTGACCCAGCGCAACGACCAGTTCGACGGCAACGGCAACCGCATCCCCCAGGACACCTCCCAGGGCAGCAACATGGACACCGAAACCTATGACCTGCAAGGTCGTTTCGGTTACGAACTGGATGCCGACAAGAAAATCAGCCTGTCGCTGCAGGACTACAAGGACCAGCAGGACACCGGCTACACCAAAGACCCGAAAAACTCGCAGCAAGCGGTGGCCGTCAAAGGGCTGAAACTCGACGACCAACCCTATACCCATAACCAGGCGGTCAATCTCAACTACACCGACAAGGACTTCTACGGTCAGGGCCTGCAACTGGAAAGCTACTGGCGCCGCGCCGATGCACTGTTCTTTCCAGACCTGTCGCGAGGCAGAGCCGGGATCTCCAACAACAACAGTGTGCAGGACGTCTACGGCCTGCGCGCGGCCATCGACACGCCGCTGCCGGCGATCGGAAGCGCCACGGGCAATCTGGTCTGGGGCGCCGACTATGACAATGAGCGCTCCCGTCAACGAGGTGATCAATACACGCTCAATGGCCTGAACTACACCAAGACCGGCACCACCTACGAGCTGGGCCCGGACATCGAAACCACCACCAAATCGCTGTTCGGGCAGATGTCCTGGGACATCGGAGACTGGACCTTGCGTGGCGGAGTGCGCCGTGAATGGATCGAAAGCGACGTCTCCGACAGCATCGCCTACGGTCAGATCGTCCAGACCGGCATACGCGCAACGCTGCCCGGTGACACCCTCAAATACGACGCCACGCTGTACAACCTGGGGGCGGTCTACCACCTGAGTGAAAACCAGGACGTCTTCGCCAATTACAGCCAGGGGTTTTCGCTGCCGGATATCCAGCGCTTCATGCGTGACGTCAGCAGCACCTTCGACATCCAGAGTCTTAACGCCCAGGCCATCAAGGTCGACAGTTACGAGTTGGGCTGGCGTGGCAACTGGGACCAGTGGCAAGCCGACGTCACCGTGTACGAAAACACCTCGGACGTGACCCAGTTCTACGATGCCAATGATCGAGTATTGCGCCTGATCAACCAGAAAGAGCGAGTTCGCGGCATCGAAAACAGCCTGACCTACCGCGCGACCGATCACTGGTCGGTGGGTGGCACTTATGCCTGGGCCAAAGGCGAGACCGAGCAGAACGGCAAATGGATCGATCTGCCGGCCACACGCATCTCACCCGCCAAGACCACACTGTTCGTCGGCTACACCGAAGACGACTACAGCCTGCGCCTGCAAGGCATGCGTTTGGCCAATTACGATGCCGCCGCCAAGGACGACAATGGACGCGACATCGAAGGTTATACGCTGGTGGACCTGCTCGGCTCCGTGCAACTGCCGGTCGGTCGTCTTGAAGGCGGCGTGTACAACCTGACCAATCGCACGTACCAGAACCTGTTCACCCAAGCCAACGCCAGAGCGCCGTACGCCAATGCCGAAGGCCGCACGCTGAGCATGAGTTACTCGGTCGATTGGTAAAAACAGGAGCCGGCTTGCCAGCGATGCGATCTCGCGGCAATCGCCGGCAAGTCGGCTCCAGTGTTACAACCCGCGCAAATCCCGCTCTTCGATCGGCCGGCTCTGGCGCAGGCGCTTGCCGCCCAGCACCACCCAGTCGATCAGTCGGAACAGGCATTCAATGCCGAACGACAGCAGCAACGCGCCGCTCATGCCCCAGATCATCGCTTCCGGCGTCAGCAGGATCTGGTAGCTGTAGCCGTTCCAGGTTTCCTTGCGAATATCCGGGTCGGCCGCCAGCACCACTTGCAGGAAGCGGATGTACCACGGGCCCTGCATGGCCTGGAATTGCTTGTCGAGGGCCAGTTGACGGGTGAGCAAGGCGCTCAGGCTGTCGGCATCGCTGCGAAAGATCGGGTCTTCGCTGGCACGGTAATGGGCCACCAACGCCTGCATGTCGCCCTTGAAAAACTGATTGGCAGTGCCCTGAAAACCGCTCAAACCGCTCTGCGCCTCGATCAGATGCGCCTCGACCCGCTTGGCATAGTCACTGATGAACCCAGGCACCTGGACGCCGATCAACAGGCCTGCCGCAAACAACACCAGCCGTAGATAACTGAGCAACATGGGGGGAGAGATCCTTATTCGGTATTGCCCTGGCTGACGCATTCACCGCGTCGCCAGAGGCTCCATTGGCCCGGTTCGTAGCGGGTCCAGGTTTCGTTTTCGGTCAAGGGTTCGGTGGCGATCACTGTAACCACGTCGTTGGGCGTGGTTTCAGCCTGGAAGTCGACGATCACATCGACGTCCTTCAAGCGTGCCGGGCCGAACGGGGCACGGCGAGTGATTTGCGCCAGTTTGGTCGAGCAGTAGCAGAACAGCCAGTCGCCGTCGCTGAGCAAGCAGTTGAACACGCCTTTGCTGCGGTACTCGGCGCAAGCGGCCACCAGGTCCGGCAGCAGTTCTTCGATCTCTACCGGCTCAGGGAATGCAGCGCGTACCCGGTTGAGCAAGTCGCAGAACGCCGCTTCGCTGTCGGTATCGCCGACGGGGCGGTAGAAACTGGCGGTCGGGTTGAAGTCGGCCAACTGGCCATTGTGGGCGAAACACCAGTTGCGGCCCCACAACTCGCGCACAAACGGATGGGTGTTGGACAGGCAGACCTTGCCGACATTGGCCTGGCGGATGTGGCCGATCACCACTTCGCTCTTGATCGGATAGCGCTGCACCAGGTTCGCCACTTCCGACTCGCTGCTCGCCGCCGGGTCCTGGAACAGGCGCAGGCCACGGCCTTCATAGAAAGCGATGCCCCAACCGTCACGGTGCGGTCCGGTGCGGCCGCCGCGCTGCATCAGCCCGGTGAAGCTGAACACGATATCGGTCGGGACATTGGCGCTCATGCCCAATAACTCACACATGCTCGGACTCTCGATTCAATGCAGGGGCACAGTTACAGACGCGGCTCGACCCGCAGTCGCTGCGGGTTGCTCGGCACCGGTGGCCGACCGTAACGATCATCGCCGGCACCGCCGAACGGTTGATCGCCTTCAGGCTCGTCGGTGCGCGCCGCAGCCTTGGCCGCCTCCGCCCGCTCCTTGCGAGCCTTGGATGCGCGCTCGATCGGGAAACGGATCGCCACGAGAACCAGGTAAAGGCCGAAGGCAATCATGCTGTACATGAACAGGTCGGAAATCGCCCGCCAGGCGTTGTTGCCGACCTTGAACAGCAGATCCAGCACAGTAATGGCAATGGCCGGGGCGACCTTTTCCTTCACCGGGTCAATGATGGTCGGGCTGAACAGCAACACTGCCATCAGCAGCCGCAGCGGCTCACGCAGCCAACGCCACATCCAGCGGGTGATGCGCATCCACACCAACAGGCAGCCTAAAGCGGCAAAGGCGTAGAGGCCCCAAGCGATCAGATAGTCGTTCTCGGTCATGGTGTCCATGGCAAGGCAGGCAAAGAGGCGCTTATAGTAACGACTTTTCGCACTTCAGGCTGCCCCGCCGTCTGCGATCCCCCAATTTCGTACAACGTTCGAGAGTCCTTCATGCCCCTATCCGCCAACGTTTCCGACGCGCCCATTGCCCACAAGGCCGACGGCGATGACCCGTATGCCTGGCTGCAGGAGCGCGACACCGACGCAGTGCTTGATTACTTGAAAGCTGAAAACCGCTATCAGGAGGCGCAAACCGCCGATCAGGCCGGGCTGCGCGAAATCCTGTTCGAAGAGATCAAGGGGCGGATTCTCGAAACCGATCTGTCGCTGCCCTCGCCCTGGGGCCCGTACCTGTATTACACCCGCACCACGGCCGGCGACGAATACGCCCGTCATTACCGCTGCCCACTTCCGACCGATGGCAGCCTGCACATCGACGAAAGCCAGGAACTCCTGCTGCTCGATCCGAACGTGCTGGCCAAGGGCGGTTTCTTTTCCCTGGGCGCGTTCAGCGTCAGCCCGGACCACCAGCGCCTGGCCTACAGCATCGATTCCAGTGGCGAGGAGGTTTACACGCTGTTCGTGAAGGAGTTGTCCAGCGGCCGCGTCAGCGAACTGGAATTCCAGGACTGCGACGGCAGCATGACCTGGGCCAATGACAGCCTGACGCTGTTCTTCGGTGAACTCGACGACACCCATCGCCCACACAAGCTGTTCCGCTATCGGCTGGACGGCACCGCCGCCGAAGAAGTGTTCCATGAACCGGACGGCCGATTCTTCCTGCATTGCTACCGCTCAAGCTCCGAACGGCAATTGCTGCTGTCGCTGGGCAGCAAGACCACCAGCGAAGTCTGGGTGCTCGACGCCTCGCTGCCCCATCAGGCCTTTACCTGCCTGGCACCACGGGTCGAAGACCATGAGTACGATGTCGACCACGGCAAACTCGATGGCGAGTGGACGTGGTTGATCCGCACCAACCGCGACGGCATCAACTTTGCCCTGTACCAGGCCGCCGACACCGGCGTCGCGCCGACCGAAGCCGACTGGCAGAACCTGATCCCCCACAGCGACGCGGTGATGATCGATGGCATGAGCCTGAACGCCGAGGCCATGACCTTGAGCCTGCGTGAAGGCGGCCTGCCGATCATTGAAGTCCGCCCACAAGGCCTGGCGCCGTATCGCGTGCAATTACCGGACGCGGCCTACAGCCTGCATGTGCAGAACAGCCTGGAATTTGTCAGCGACAGAATCCGTCTGCGCTACGAGGCCTTGAACCGTCCGGCGCAAATCCGTCAACTGATCCTGGCCACCGGCGAGCAGAAAGTCCTCAAGGAAACCCCGGTGCTCGGCCCGTTCGACGCCGACGCGTACGTCAGCCAGCGGCTTTGGGCCACGGCCCCGGACGGTACGCAAGTGCCGATCAGCCTGGTGGTCAAACGCGAGTTCCTCGGTAAACCGACGCCACTTTATCTGTACGGATATGGCGCTTACGGCGAAAGCCTCGACCCGTGGTTCTCCCACGCCCGCCTGAGCCTGCTGGATCGCGGCATGGCGTTTGCCATCGCGCATGTTCGCGGCGGCGGTGAATTGGGTGAAGCCTGGTATCGCGCCGGCAAGCAGGAACACAAGCACAACACTTTCAGCGACTTCATCGCCTGCGCCGAACACCTGATCGCCAACGGTTTCACCACCTCATCGCAGCTGGCAATCAGTGGCGGCAGCGCCGGTGGCCTGCTGATCGGCGCGGTGCTCAATCAGCGGCCGGAGCTGTTCGGTGCGGCAATAGCCGAAGTGCCGTTCGTCGACGTGCTCAACACCATGCTCGACCCGGAGTTGCCGCTGACCGTCACCGAATACGACGAATGGGGCAACCCGCAAGAGCCAGACGTCTATGATCGGATCAAGGCCTACGCCCCGTATGAAAACGTCACCGCGCAAGCCTATCCGGCAACGCTGGTGATCGCCGGCTACAACGACAGTCGCGTGCAGTACTGGGAAGCGGCCAAGTGGGTGGCGAAATTGCGCGCGACCAAAACCGACACCAATCCCCTGCTGCTCAAGACTGAATTGGGCGCCGGGCATGGTGGGATGAGCGGTCGCTACCAGGGATTACGTGACGTAGCCCTCGAATACGCATTTGTTTTGAAGGTTTTGGGCATTGCCTGAGGAACTTGGCCCGGCGTCCCGGTCTTAACACCAGACGCCGGGCGCGCCTGGAACAGCAACAGACACAAGAAAAAGACCGTGACGACATGTCAGAACCGACCTTACTGAACAAAGAAATTCGCGACTGGCTGATGGACTGCGGCCTGTTCGATCAACTGCTGCCGGCCGACTTCGTGGCGGCTTCAGGTTACTTCAGCATCAGCACCATCGCCGAAGGCGAAGAGATCTTCCATGAGGGCGATGCCGGCAGTTTCATGTGCATCATCCACACCGGCCAGGTTGCGGTGCAGAAGACCAACAGCGAAGGGCAACCGGTGACCATGGCCACCTTGCGCAGCGGTCGGGCGTTCGGCGAAATGGCCGTGCTCGACGGCGAACGGCGCTCAGCCAGTTGTGTGGCCGCGAGCAACTGCCAGTTGCTCAACCTGGGCAAGGACTCCCTGGAAAAGATGCTCAACGAAGCGCCGAAAATCGCCGCCAAGATCATCCGCGCCCTCGCCGTCTCCCTCTCCAAACGCTTGCGCATGGCCGACGGGCAACTGCTCTCGCAGCAGATCTAGACACTATCCGCCCGGCGTTTTGATTTTCGTCGTGCTCGGCTCAAGGCCCGGCAAGGTCTGGTCCTTGGGCGGGTTGGGCATTTCGATCGGCGGCAACAATGGTGGCCCACCGTTGCCGGTCTTGGGCACAGTGGTCGGGGTAATCTGCGGGTACGGCGTCGGCGTAGCAGTGCCGGGCGAACCGGGTATCGGCGTAGGGCCGGTGGGGATGGTTTGCTGCTCCTGGGCCTGCACTGCAGTTATCGAGAGCGCGGCCAAGGCAATGGCCGTTAGAATGATGCGCTTCATCAATGGCTCCGTTGGCCTTGTGGTCTATTGCAGGCTACTCCCAACTGCGCTCGTTTGCCTTCTTCCGCCTGTCATTTTCTCCTCAAGAGAGCCCCATGAAACGTTTCGTTCTGCTCGACACCACCCCCATTCCTGAAAACGGCGGTGCCCTGTGCCTGTTCGAATACGGCGAAGACTTCGTCATCAAGATTCAGGGCGGCGATGGCGGGCAGTTGATGAACACCCGCATGCACGGCTCCGAAGATGCCCTGGCGCAAATCCCCTGCCGCAAGGTCGCCGGCCGGCCGAATTCGCGGGTATTGATCGGCGGCCTGGGCATGGGCTTCACCCTCGCCTCGGCGCTCAAGCATTTGGGTAAGACCGCTGAAGTGGTGGTCGCCGAACTGGTGCCCGGCGTGGTGGAGTGGAACCGTGGGCCGCTGGGGGAAAAAGCCGGCAACCCATTGCTCGACCCGCGTACGGTGATCCGCATGGAAGACGTGGCCAAGGTGCTGCAAGCCGAGCCGCAGGGTTTCGACGCAATCATGCTCGACGTCGACAACGGTCCCGAAGGCCTGACCCAGAAAGCCAATAGCTGGCTGTACTCCGCCGGTGGCCTGAGCGCCTGCGCCAAGGCCCTGCGACCCAAGGGCGTGCTGGCGGTATGGTCGGCCAGCGCTGACCGGCAGTTTTCCGACAAGCTGAAAAAGGCCGGCTTCAAGGCCGAAGAAGTGCAGGTCTTCGCCCACGGCAACAAAGGCACCCGCCACACCATCTGGATTGCCGAGAAGCTCAAGGGCTAGGCTAAACTTCAACACATAACCGTCATTAGTCTTTTACAAAGGTGAACCCATGAGTTCGTCAACGCCTCCAACCAACACCTCAAAGTTGGACCGCATCCTCGCCGACAACCAGCGCGACAAGGAAATGGGTTACCGCGACAAGGCCCTGAAGATGTACCCGCACGTGTGCGGCCGCTGCGCCCGTGAGTTCTCCGGCAAACGCCTGAGCGAACTGACCGTGCACCACCGCGACCACAACCACGACAACAACCCGCAGGACGGCTCGAACTGGGAGCTGTTGTGCCTGTATTGCCATGACAACGAGCATTCGCGTTACACCGATCAGCAGTATTTCGACGAAGGCTCGCTGAGTACGCCAAAGATTGCCAAGGCGACGCATAACCCGTTTGCGGCGTTGGCCGGACTGATGAAGAAAGAAGACTGAAGATCTGCTGATCGTTCCCACGCTCCGTGGGTACGATCATCTCCAAACTGAACACCCCTCCCCCAATCCCCGTATAATCGCGCTTTTTTCCCGAAGGCACCCCGCTCGTGGCAGACAAACGGTACAGCTGCATTGGTTTGTATAACCCCAAATCACCGGAGAACGTCGGTTCGGTGATGCGCGCCGCCGGTTGCTATGGCGTGGCGTCGGTGTTTTACACCGGCAAGCGCTATGAGCGCGCCGCCGACTTCGTCACCGACACCAAGAAAGTCCACTACGACATTCCGCTGATCGGCATCGATGACCTGAAGAAAATCCTGCCGCTGGGCTGTGTACCGGTCGCCGTAGAACTGGTCGACGGCGCCCGCTCGCTGCCGGAATACACGCACCCGGATCGCGCCCTCTACATCTTCGGCCCCGAAGACGGTTCGCTGGATAAAGAGATCCGCGACTGGTGCGAAGACGTGGTCTATATCCCGACCACCGGCTGCATGAACCTGGCGGCCACGGTCAACGTGGTGCTGTACGACCGCATGGCCAAGGGCAACAACACCCGCTCAGGCCCGAAATTCCGCTGAATCACCGCACATCCGATGGAACGAGCCGACCGCCTCGGCAGTCAGCTTAATTATCCATTCTTGAAGCCTGGAGACAGATCATGAGCGACCTCAAACGCGTAGAGCGCATCGAATCCACCCCGTTCCAGACTCAGCCCGCGCAGAACGTCCAGGGTTGGGAGCGCATCGGTTCCCTGGCCGGCGGCGTGGTGATGGTCGGCAAAGGCCTGCGGCGCGGTGGTGTGTTCGGGTTGATTCAAGTGGCCATTGGCGGCGTAGCGATGGCGCGGGGTATTACCGGGCACAGTTCGGCGAAAAGCTTTCTGGAAAAGAGCCGTCAGGACATGGTTAACGCTCGAGCCAGGATTGAGCGTGCCGGGGAAGAGTTGAGTCGGTTGAAGGCCAATGCCGAGGCGGCGACCAAAACCGCCACCGTGACCGGGAATGATTCTTTGAAGTCGCCGAAAGCCGGGGTTTGATCCGGCATTTGCGGTGAGGCTCAGGGCCTCTTCGCGACCCGACTTGCCCGCGAAGGCGGTATTACTGAAGCAACCCGGTATCAAGCACCTTGGAAGACTCGCCAATAACGCTCTCACTGAGCTGAACGAATTCCTTGGTATCGACACTCTCCAAACGCATCGCCCCACGCAATACATCATCCAGCGAACGCTTGTTGCGGGTCTTCAGGCGAATCTCGCGATCCAGTTCCTGCAGCAACACCACCGCTTTGGCCACCTGCGCCGGGTTGATCTGCTCCCCGCGCAAGGTGGTGACCTTCTGGCTGGCCTTGGCCAACTTGCTCTGCAGGCTCTCATACCGCTCATCACTCATGCCGCCCGCACGGCGCACCAGTTCGATGGCGTAATACTCGGCAAACCCTTCGCTGATCCAGCCGCTGCGCTGGCTGTCGTTGATCCGCCCGAACACCTGAGCCAATTCACGCATCAAGGTACTGGTGCCGCTTTCGCTGACCAGCGGCAGGCGGCTATTGAGATAGATCGATTCCCGCGCGGCCAGGCTGCCACGCCACATCGGGTCATTGGCGCCGACGATCAGCAATTTGCTGGGGTGACGCGGAAAAACTTCCTGCACTTGCGGCCACACGAACGTCAGCAGCGTCAGCACATCCATGCGGCGCATCCCCTGGCCTTGGGGCGAGGCCACGGTGACTTCGGTTTCCCCCAACCGCGTGCGACGGCTGCCGAGGTTACCGGCGAGCATCCAGCCAGTGGGACGGTCGAACAGGCGCGAGACGTTATCGATGCGGAACTTGTTTTTGCCGATCCGCGGCCAGGCGGTTTCGACGCTTTTCCAACCGGTGGGCAATTCGAATTCCAGGCGTGACACCAACTCGATACCGTCCTGCTGATCGAGTTTCGCTGCGGGCACCAGGTCATCGCCACGCATCAGCGCCCACGTTGGCGTCATGCGTGTATCGAAGCTGCCGCTCTTGCGCCCGTGGCTGATGCGCACGCGGTAGGTCAGGCTGGCCTTGTCGGCGGCCGGGCGCCAGACACCACGGACCTGCGTGCCCGGTGTGAGCTGCCATTGGCCGTCGGCCTTGAAATCACTGTAGTGACTGCCGTCGCCCAAGTCGAAATCCAGACTGCGCACTGCCGAGCCTTGGGCCAGGGTCAGGCGCACTTCGGCCTGATCGCTTTGCGGCAACAGGCGCACGTGATAATCCAGATCGACTTTCTTCGCCGCCCACACGGGCGAACTCAGGGCCAGCAGCCCGACAGCCAACGCCCGGAGCACTCCCACCGCCATACACACTCCTATTGTGGCGAGCGAGCTTGCTCGCGCCGGGCTGCGTAGCGGCCCAAAATTCTTGTGATCACCGCCGATTTTGTGAGTGCTGCGCACTGGAGCGCCAGCCCGGTCAAGCGGGAGCAAGCTCCCTCGCCACAGACTAAATGGCATCGGGAATTAACCCGCGCGAAAAATCAGATGATCTTCCCAATCGTCTTCGGCCACGCTGCCTTCGGCGAGCATGCGCCCGGACTGGGAAATACGTTCGTGATGCACCGCATCACGATCACCGCATACCAGGTGATGCCAGAGCGGCAGGTCCTTGCCTTCGCTGACCAGTCGATAACCGCAGGTCGGCGGCAACCATTTGAACTCATCGGCCTTGCCCGGCGTGAGCTGGATGCAATCGGGGACAAAGTCGCGACGGTTGGGGTAATCGGTGCACTGACAGGTTTTGAGGTCCAGCAGTTTGCAGGCGATACGCGTGTAGTAGACGGCGTTGTCGTCTTCATCCTCGAGCTTTTGCAGGCAGCACAGGCCACAGCCGTCGCACAGCGATTCCCATTCCTCTTGATCGAGTTGATCGAGGGTTTTGCGTATCCAGAACGGTTCGACTTTGGCGGCCATGGCTCAAGCATCAACATCAGGTGGTGAAAAGGCCGCCAGTCTAGTGCCAAGGCATCGGCGGGCCAAGCATTGGCGACTGCCGGTACGACGGCACTTGTCAGTTTTTGCGCCACCCAGTAGCTTTGCCAGTCGCAAGGAGCCCTCCCCAAGTGCCATTAACGCTCAACCGCGTTGCATTCAGGTGAACTGCTGGCTCAAAAAAACTGGCGCTCAGCTCAACTGTACCCGCCGGTTTTTCGACGACCCCCACTTTCAAACGTAAAGGAATCTCTTGATGAGTGCTAATCCACGCGTTGCCGATTACGCCATTCACCCTCAGTTCACCGATCGCTGGTCGCCCCGCGCCTTCACCGGTGAAACCATTCCCGAAGAGACCCTGCTGAGCTTCTTCGAAGCCGCCCGCTGGGCACCATCGGCGTACAACTCGCAGCCTTGGCGGTTTCTCTATGCGCGTCGCGACACGCCGAACTGGGAGCGTTACCTGGGCCTGCTGAACGAGTTCAACCGCAGCTGGGCGCAGCACGCCTCGGCACTGGTGATCGTGATCTCGAAAACCACCTTCGTGGCACCTGGCGCCAGCGAAGAAACCCCGGCGCTGTGGCACACCTTCGACACCGGTTCCGCCTGGGGCCACCTGGCGTTGCAAGCGAGCATCAGCGGCTGGCACACCCACGGCATGGCCGGTTTCGATCAGGAGCTGACCCGCAAGGAGCTGAACATTCCTGAAGGCTACGCGCTGCACGCCGCCGTGGCGATCGGCAAGCTGGGCGACAAGGCGACACTGGCCGAGTACCTGCAAGCACGTGAAGAGCCGAGCCCGCGTCGTCCGCTGAGCGAGTTGGCGGCTGAAGGTAATTTCACCCTGTAAAAACAAAAGATCGCAGCCTGCGGCAGCTCCCTACAGGTGTTCACAAAGCCCTGTAGGAGCTGCCGCAGGCTGCGACCTTTTCAGCTGCGCCTCAATACCCGCGCGCGAAATCCACTTCCCCACGCAACGCTTCACCCGCCTGATACGCCCGCAGGTTCTCGACAAACAGCTTCACCATCGCCGGTGGCGAGGTCGGTGCCGAGCTGTGGCCGGTCAGCAGCAGGCCCCACGCGGTCCAGAACGGATGACGTTGCGGCAGTGGTTCCTGACGGCAGACGTCGATCACAGCCCCGGCCAGATGCCCTTCCTTCAAGGCTTCCACCAGATCCGCATCGACCACCGCAACGCCGCGTCCGACGTTGATGAACAACCCCGTCGCCTTGAACTGCTTGAACAGGGCAGCGTCATACAGGTCGTGCGTATTGGGGGTATTCGGCAGCAGATTGATCACGTAATCCACCTCACCGACCAGGCGCGGCAAATCGCTCAGCGCGCCGACTTCGACAAAGGGCGCCTGCTCCCGGGCAGTGCTGGCGATGCCGTATAACTCGACGCCAAACGGCAGCAGGAACTGCGCCACTGTCTGACCGATATCACCGGTGCCGACAATCAGCACCTTTCGTCCAGCCAGGCTTTGACCCTGGCGATTGTCCCATTTGCGCTCGACCTGGCTGACCAGCCGCGCCAACACTTCGCGCTCGTGGCCGAGCATGTAAGTCAGCACGTATTCAGCCATGACCTGACCAAAAATCCCTACCGCGCGAGTCAGCCGATAGTGCCGTGGCAAGCCATCGGCCAGCAGCGGCGTGATACCGGCCCAGGTCGACTGCAACCATGCAGGCGTGTGGCCCTGACGCAACAGCGTCGCCAGCAGGTCCGGCTGACCGAGCCAAACCTGACAGTCGGCGGCCTGACGGGCCAGTTCGGCGGAGTCGCCGCTGGTCAATACTTCCAGATCAGGCGCTGCCTGACGCAACAGTTGGGCATACACAGGGTGGTCGTGTTCAGCAATCAGAACGCGCATGTTTCAAACCTTTCAAAAGCAGTGCAGACGACCGCCGACAGAGGATCACTCCATCGTCACGGCCATCGCCAAAATCATTCCAGTGTTTCATAAGGCTCTGAATAGAGCCTGTCTGCCGATTACATCGGGTCGTTGCGGCGCAGCAATTCTTCCGGCAAGTGTTCGATGTATTCATCCTCGGCCGGTGGCATTTGCAGGTGGTAGCCCTGCTTGTCGAGGTTCTCCAGTACTACAGCAATGTCTTCGCGCGACAGCTTGCGCTCGGGGGTCAACACCAGGTCGAAAGCGTGGATGGCTTTGCCGAAAGCCGCCATCAGGGGTTCAGGCACGCGCTCCAGTGCATCGCTTTTGAGCACATAGAGGTACATCCCGCTTTTCTTCGAGCTTCGATAAATCGAGCAAATACGTTTCAAGGCTGTTCTCCGGCGGTGGCCAGGCTGTCGAGCAGCGCCTGGCCCATCAATTCGCGGCGCCAGCCACGCAGCGAATCAGGCAATTGGTAAGGACCATTGGGGAAGCCGCTCTTGAGCAGCGCTTCCAGGGTTTTCTTGCGCAGCATCAGCTCCGGCGCGATGTTCAGGCGCTCGGCTTCGGCCTGGCCGATGGCACGCAGCTGTTTGACCAGCGCGGCGGCTTCTACCGGCAATGGCTCCGGCACCGCTGGCGGCCACTGATCAGGCGACACACTGCCAGAGCGCTTGATCAGATCAAGCAGAAATTCGCCGTCCTGACGCACGGTGCGCGGGTGCATGTCTTCGATTTTCGCCAGTGCGCCGAGGTTGTCCGGTTGGGTGCGTGCCAACGGCCACAGTGAATGTTCACGGATAATGCGGTTGCGCGGCAGATCACGGGCGCGGGCTTCACGCTCGCGCCAGGCGCAGAGTTCACGCAACACGGCGAGTTGGGCGCGGGACAGCTTCCAGGCCAGTTTGGCGTCGCGATAGACCTCGTACGGGTCGACCTCGCGCCGCAGATTGGCGACCAGCTCGGCACCGTCTTCCAGGACCCACGCGTATTTTTCGTCAGAAAGCTTCGGACGCAGCTGTACGAAAACCTCCGCCAGATGCACGGCATCTTCGGCGGCGTAGCTGATCTGAGTCTCGGACAGTGGACGTTGCAGCCAGTCGGAACGGGTCTCGCCCTTGGGCAGGTCGATGCCGAGCACGTCCTGCACCAGCCGCGAATAGCCCATGGAGAAACCCAGGTTCAGGTAAGCAGCGGCCAGTTGGGTATCGAACAGCGGCACCGGCAGGCTGCCGGTCAGGCGCAGCAGGACTTCGAGGTCTTCGCTGCACGCATGCACGACCTTGACCACGGCCGGGTTTTCCAGCAACGCGGCCAAGGGCTGCCAGTTGTCGATGGTCAGTGGGTCAATCAGGTAAGCGCGTACGCCATCGCCGATCTGCAGCAGGCCTGCGATTGGGTAAAAGGTGTCGACCCGCATGAATTCGGTATCGAGGGCAACGAATGGCAGCTGCTGCCACTCGGTGCAAAACTGACCGAGGCTATCGTTGTCGCGAATCCAGTGAATATCGATGGCCACACGGCTCTCCCTTGAAGAATGGCGCGCAGTATATATCGCCCCCGGCGATTTCCGCGCATCCACTGAACAAGAGCTTTAGCGAAAATACCTGCCGGACAGCAAGAATTGTCTGAAAGGCTAGCTGTCCTTACGCAACACGTAGACCCGCATCCGCGTGCAACCCGGTACCAAGTCCTGATGACTGAGCAAGCAGAAACCCGCTTGCCTGAACTCGGCCTCAAGCTCGGCCTTGCTGGCCTGTGGCTGGGCCTGTGCGCCCTCCACGTCCGAACGCTCGAGCTTGAAACGCCCATCAACCCGCACCGCCACAATCACGGTATCGCGACTGACCCGGTGGAACTCGCCCAGCATGGCCAATCGATGCTCGGGACAGGCAATGCGTTGAAACAGTTGCAGGCAAAAAATGCAGTCAACCGCATTCGCCGACAAGCCGATGGTGAAGGCAGAACTCTGAAAGGTCTTGATCCGTTTCAGCAGGTTCTGCGGATGGTGGGTGCTGGCGTGATCGAGCATGTCCTGAGACGGATCGGTCGCGAGAATCACCCGGTTCGCATGCTCGGCCAGAACTGGCCAGAAACGCCCGACCCCGCAGGCCACATCAAGAATCAATCCCGGTTCGCCAGCGACCTGAAGCGCGTTACGCACCAATTGCTCTTCGCGCCAGAACGTCAAACGCCCCGCCAGGCCGCGCGGTCGCGGCTGTTTACAGACGCGGGCGTGTTCCTGATCGTAGCGCCGGGCGAACTCAAGCTCGAAGGCGGATGGGGGCTGCGCGGACATGTGTAATGGCTCTTGTTGGATGTTCCAGGCGCCGCAGATTAGCGGTCGTTACGTAAAAAAAAGCTCGATTCGCTCATTTTTTGGCCAGCACACCGTCGCCCATTGCGCCGCGGCATCCGGCGAACATATCCAGACCCGGGTTGTAGACCGTGCTGTTGACCTCCAACAGACCGAGCATCGAATGGAACAGGTTGTCCTGGCTCAAGGGTTTTTCACGACTCAGTTGCAGGCAATGGGTGTCCACCGAGAACGACTTTTGATAGCTGTCGGAGAACCACGCCAGCATCGCTACATGTTTCTGTTGTTCCGGTGCAAGCATGTAAGGCGTGCCATGCAGGAACAGGTTGTATTCGCCCAGCGACTCGCCGTGGTCCGACAGATACAGCATCGCGGTATCGACTTTGCCCTGGTTGCTGCGCAACAGATCGATCAGGGTCGACAGCACGTGGTCGGTATACACCAGCGTATTGTCGTAGCCATTGACGATGCTTTCGCGGCTGCAATTGTTCAGCGCATTGCTTTCACACACAGGTGTGAAGTGTTCGTATTCTTTCGGGTAGCGCTTGAAGTATTCCGGACCGTGACTGCCCATTTGGTGCAGGACCAGCACGGTGTCTTTATTCAGCGTGTCGATGAAGTGCTGCATGCCTTGCAGGAGAATTTCATCGCGGCACTCGCTGTTGGCGCACAGCACAGGGTCTTTCAGGTCACTCACGTCATCGACAGTGACCCGATCGCAGGTGCCTTTGCAGCCCGACTGGTTATCGCGCCAGATCACCTCGAGACCGGCACGCTTGAGCACGTCCAGCAGGCCTTCCTGGTTCTTCGCCTTGCTGGCGTCGTAATCCTTGCGACCCATGTTGGAGAACATGCAGGGCACCGACACCGCCGTTTCCGTGCCGCACGAATGCACATCGGTGAAGGCAATCAGGCCGGATTCCTTACTCAGTTTCGGCGTGGTGTCGCGGTCATAACCCAGGATGCCGAAGTTCTCGGCCCGGGCACTTTCGCCCACCACCAGTACCGTCAGGGATTTACGGTCGTGGGCCTGCCAGGCCGGTTTTTTCTGGGCATCTTCACCCAGTTTGGCGAAAGGTTGCCGTGCAGACACCACTTGCTCACGCAGATAACCGAACGAGGCACCGATGTAGTTGCTCGGCACCACCATCAGACGCAATTCATGGTGATTGCGAAACAACGACGACAGGCCTTGATAGTTGACCAATGCGACACCGCCGATCACCGCAACCGACGCGACACTCACCAGCACTTTACTTAATAACTCACGGTGCCAGCGACGATAATTAACCGGGGTTTTCCACAACAACCACGACGGCAAGACGCCGAGCAGCACGATATAAACAAACAGTTTTAGCGAGAGTAAGTCGCGTACTTCCGTGGCATTGGTTTCGGCGAAGTTACGCAACATACCGGCGTCGATCAGCACGCCATATTGGCTCATGAAGTACGCCACACCGGCACTGATCAGAAAGATCAGCGTCAACACGGGTTTCATCACGGGTCGGAATGCCAGCAAGGTCAGCACAATGTTAAAGGCCGCCAGGATCATCAGCCCGAACGCGACACGCATGACGATGCCTTGACCGTCTGCTGCAGTGATATCGAAGAGGTGTTGCCAGAGAACTAAATTGAACCCTGCCAATAGAAAGGCACTGGAAACCAACGTCACCCATTCGGGGCGCACGGCTTTGAACTTCAACATGTGATCGGCTGTTCCTGAAAAGAAGTGCCCGCGGCAAATGTGAAAATTTCATTGACCGAGACGCCACAAATCTTAATCAGTCAACCATCAATATTTCGTGAAAAAGAAGCCAACGAATAGTTGGCTTCTGGTATTAGGCCAAAACTTCCAACACTGGCGACCCGTTTCAAGCCTGATGCAGATACCAGCGCCAGTCCTGCTCACCGACTTCGCCCATGAATTGCCGGTATTCGGCGCGTTTCACTGCCAGATAGACACCTAGAAACTCACTGCCGAATGCTTCCCCGGCCCAATTCGAGCCTTCCAGCGCTCGCAACGTGGTCAACCAGTCGGTCGGCAACAATTGCGCGGCCTGGGCGTAACCGTTGCCCTCCACCGGCGCCCCGGGGTCAAGTTGCTCGCGGATGCCGCGATGAATACCGGCCAGGATCGCCGCCGCCGCCAGATACGGGTTGGCGTCGGCACCACAAATACGGTGCTCGATATGCCGGGAGAATGCCGGCCCGCCGGGCACTCGCAAACTCACGGTGCGGTTGTCCACGCCCCAAGTGGCCGCCAGGGGTGCGTAGCTGTTGGTCTGGAAACGACGGTACGAGTTGGCGTTCGGACAGAACAACAGCAACGCATCGAGCAATGTGGCGAGCATCCCGCCGACCGCGTGTTTGAGCAGCGGCGTGCCGACCGGGGCCTCGCTGGCGAACAGGTTATTGCCGTCCTTGTCCGCCAGGCTGACATGCATGTGCATGCCGGTGCCGGCCAGGTCATCGAACGGCTTGGCCATGAAACAAGCCGTCATCCCGTGCTTGTGCGCCACGCCCTTGACCAGCCGCTTGTAGCGCACGGCTTCGTCCATCGCCTGCAAAGCGTCGGTGCGGTGTTCGAGGGTGATTTCCACTTGCCCCGGCGCGTATTCGGAAATCGCCGTGCGCGTCGGAATGCCCTGGAGCTTGCAGGCGCTGTAGAGGTCGGCCAGAAATGGCTCGATCTGTTCCAGTTCACGCAAGCCGTAGACCTGAGTCCCGCGTGGCCGCCCGCCGTCGACATCCCGCGCCGGTTGCGGCCGACCGTTGCCGTCGCGCTGCTGATCCAGCAGATAGAACTCCAGCTCCGCCGCCATCACCGGGTAATAACCGTCGGCCTGCAAGCCTTCGATGACCTTGGCCAGCAGGTGCCGTGGGTCGGCGATGGTCGCGGGCATGCCCTCTTGCGGATGCATGCTGACCTGCACCGCCGCCGTGGGAATCAATCGCCACGGCATGCGCTGCAAACTGCCGCTGACGGGATAAGCGCGGCAATCGATATCACCGACGTCCCAGACCAGACCGGAGTTTTCCACGTCATCGCCATTGATGGTCAGTCCCAGGATGGTACTCGGTAGTGGCCGACCGCTTTCATACACCGCCAGCAACTCATCGCGATGCAGTAATTTGCCGCGTGGCACTCCGTTATTGTCGAGGATGAACAGCTCGAACATCTCGATATCCGGGTTCTGTTCAAGAAACGTCAGGGCTTGTTCTTTCGTAGCGAAGGATGTCGTGGCACAGCTCATGGGAGTCCTCGTCTTTCCGCGTCAGGCAAACGCACAGGCGCCGCCGGTTTGATCCCGGCGCACAGCGCGGGACCTGTCAGAACAATCAGCGGGAGATGCAGGAATCCGGCGGGCGCGCGTGACGGCAGTGCCACAGCGCCCAGAAGGCCAGTTCGGAAGGGAGTGCGACTGGACAACCGTCCATAGGGAAGACCGCGATAAACAGATGAGCAGCAGCGTCACACGGGCGGTTAAGCCGTTAAATCGGGATTTGAAGAACCTTGGGTGTGGATTGGCTAAACAATCGATTATTCGCTAAAGGGGATTAGCCGAGCGGTACAGTTATTTAATTTCTAAATACTGCTCCAGACTTTCTGATTTGCCGCCTCCAGGGCTCGCGCGCCTAATCGGCTCCTTGTTCCTGAAGGTCCGATTATGGAAAACGTTCGCGCAACCTCCCGCCCTGCCCCCTGGCTGATGTTCAGCATCATTCTTGTCGCCCTGAATCTGCGTCCGTCCATGGCCGCTGTCGGCCCGTTGCTGTCAGCCATTCGCGGTGATATCCCGCTGAGTTTCAGCCTGGCCTCGCTGTTGACCATGCTGCCAGTCATGGCCATGGGACTGGCAATGTTCTTTGGTATCGGTATCAGTCAGCGCTTGGGCGAGCAGCGCACCGTAGTGCTGTCGCTGTTGATCATCGGCCAGGCCACGGTGTCGCGGTTATTCCTTGATTCGGCGGCGGAACTGATCCTGAGCGCCGTGCTGGCCGGCGTCGGCATTGCGCTGATTCAGGCGCTGATGCCGGCCCTGATCAAGTCCCGTTTCAGCGACAACGTTTCCGTGTGCATGGGTCTCTACGTGACGTCGATCATGGCCGGCGCGGCAATTGCGGCGTCATTCGCGCCGTTGGTGATGACCCGCACCGGCAGTTGGCGAGTGGGGTTGGCGATCTGGGCGGCACTGGCGCTGGCGGCGTTGCTGTTCTGGTGCGTTCAACGCACGGGAATGCCGACATTGGGGGAAAAGTCGTCCCGCAAAAAATCCTTTTTCCGCAGTTCCCGCGCCTGGTTACTCGCGATCTTCTTCGGCCTGGGCACGGCGTCCTACACCTGTGTCCTGGCCTGGCTGGCACCGTACTACGTGGAAAAAGGCTGGAGCGAACAACAGGCCGGCTTGTTACTGGGCTTTTTGACGGCCATGGAAGTGTTGTCGGGGCTACTGACGCCCGCCATCGCCAACCGCAGCCGTGACCGGCGCCTGGTGCTGGTGGTGTTACTGGCACTGATCATGGCCGGTTTTTGCGGTCTGATTCTGAGCCCGCAACACCTGAGCCTGCTGTGGCCGTGCCTGCTGGGACTGGGCATCGGCGGGCTGTTCCCGATGAGCCTGATCGTGTCGCTGGATCATCTGGACAATCCCCAACGCGCGGGCGGGTTGACCGCCTTCGTGCAAGGCATCGGTTACCTGATCGCCGGCCTCTCGCCGCTGATCGCCGGGATAATTCGCGATCAACTGGGCAGTTTCGAATGGGCCTGGTGGTCACTGATGGGCGTCATGGCACTGATGATTCTGATGGTTCTGCGCTTCGATCCGCGGCATTACGCCAAACACATTCATTAACCCGGAACCCCCACCATGAAACGCACAGGTTTTGCTGCCGCTCACGTCGGCATGTTGCTCTGGGCGCTGTTGATTGCCGTCTCGTTTTCCGCGGCAGCCCAGGTCAGCCAGGCCATAGACCCGATTCTGCTGACCGGGTTGCGCTTGTTGTGTTGCGCTCTGGTGTTTTTACCCCTGCTGCTGTTCAAGGGCGATACCGCCATGACCGCCCGCGGCCTGCTCGGTCATGCCGTGCTCGGCATGTTGTTGGCACTGTACTTCGGCTCGTTGTTCGAAGCACTGCGTTACACCTCGGCGGTGAACACCGGGACGATGTTTACTCTGGTGCCGTTGCTGACGCTGCTGTTCGAAGCCATCCTGACACCCGACAGCCGCCTGAAACAGCGCGTGTTGCCCATGCTGGTTGCCGCGGCCGGCGCCGTACTACTGGTATTGAAAGGCGCAGGCCCCGGCGAACTGCCGTCGCTGTACGCGGTATCGGTGTATGTGGTCGGTTGCCTGGCAATGGCGCTCTACTCGCCCCTGAGTCAACGGCTCAAGGCCAACAGCCTCAAGGGGCGCGGCCCGGTGGGCATGACTTTCTGGAACATGCTGTTCGGCGCACTGTTTCTATTGGCGTTTTGTGGATTCAGCGGCGGCTGGCGTTCGGCGTCGTTGCTGAGCGCGAGCGATCTCTGGTGGTTGATCTACCTGGCCCTGTTTGCCACCCTGGCGACTTTCTGGCTGCTGCATCGAGCCATTGGCGTGATCGCCCCTTCCTCAGTCATTTCCTACATCTACCTGAGCACCCTGTTCATCACATTGTTCCACTGGTTGTGGCTACGTCAGTCGCCACGCGCCCTGGAAATCATCGGCGCGTTGCTGGTGGGCGTCGGCATGTTGGCGCTGTTAATATCCAGCCGCGATGCGATGCCTGCACAGCAATCAGCGCTGAAGGCCTCTGGCCATGTTTCGGGCGATTGAATTCACAGGTCGTGTTCATAACACTATCTGTCCCACAACTGACCATGAAACATCCTACAAGGCATTCTCTTGGTACTATCGTTCCGCTAAGATCATTCGCACACGTTTGCGCACGGTCAGCGCAAGGAGCACAGCGAGACAGAACGGATGCTGAACAGTAACTTGCTTAGAAAGCTCGATATGCAAGACCTCATGGTGTTTGTTGCCGTGTATGAGCAAAGCAGCGTCACCGGTGTGTCGGAGGCACTTTGCGTCAGCCAGTCCACCGTGAGTTACTGCCTGAAAAAACTGCGCACCAGTTTCGAAGACGAGTTATTCATCAATACCCGCACGGGTATGCGCCCCACCTACAAAGCCAGCACCATGTATGCCCATGTGCTGAAGATTCTCGAAAGCATCAACCTGTGTCACGCCGGGACACCAACGTTCGATCCGACCTTGCAACCAGTCACCTTCAATATCTGTGCGCCGGAGTACTTCGAGCAACTGATCCTGCCGCGCCTGTTGAAGAGCTTCGATTTCGCCGACCTGCCGGTGATGGTCAACATGCACAAGTTCGAAACCGACATCCCGGCCGAAGAACTGCGCGACGGCAGCCTCGACCTGGTGATCTGTTTCGGCCCGAACTTTCATCGAAGCCACACCGACTTCAACTCCAGACGACTACTGGAGGACGATCTGGTCTGCGTCTTCGACAAACGCGCCACGCCGCTGGAGCCGCGCTTGAGCCTGCAAGCGTTCACTGAACGTCGGCATGTGTTCCCGACGCCCTGGACGTCCACCACCAACATGGTTGACGGCTGGCTGGCTCAACAGGCCCACAAACGCCAGATTGTCGCGCGCTCCAACAGCTACAGCGCGGCACTGAAGATGATCACCGGCACCGACTTCATCCTGACCTTGCCCCGGCGCATCCAGCAATTGCTGGCCAATGAGGCGATCTTCAATCACTGCGAAGCGCCCAATGGTTTACCGGGCTTCACCCTGGACATGCAGTGGAGTCAAAGCGTCGACCAGGACAGCGCCAACACCTGGCTGCGCGAGCAAGTGATCAAGGCCTGCGCCGAGCAGGAAATGGCCTGAAACTCAGAGGCCGATGGCAGTCTTGGTGTAGGACTCTCGATCGATGTCGATGATTTCCACACAGAGTTGAACCTCAACCCCGACCGGCCATTCGCACACATCCTGCACCACGGCCAGCAGGCTGTCGGACAACTGCTTCTTGATCTGCGGCGAGCGACCGCTCAACAGCGCCAGCTTTACATGCACGAACGCCCGCTCGCCCGGTGCAGTGCCCACCCTGAAAGTCTCGACCTTCACCGCACGGGCCTTGATGTCGAACTCTTCAAACTGCCCGGAAGCGACCAGTGCGTTGTTGAGTCTCATCAACGCCACATCGGCATTCAGTTCAGACAGGTTGGTGGTGTATTCCATGTGCAGGTGGGGCATGACGGGGTTCCTGAGGATTGGCAGAAAGGTCGTAGATATAACACCGCCCTGCTCACTCTGTCAGCGGAAGGATCGGACGTTCACTCATGAACGCCTCCAGGCGCGAGCGCAGCCAGCGTTCAGCCGGGTCGCTGTCGACATGACTGAGCCAGACCATGGACAGGTCCAGGGTCGGCGTCTTGAACGGAAACGGCTCTTTGAACAGTTGGCCTGACGCGGCCATCGCCTCCGCCGTGTAGTCAGGCAGGCTGGCGATCAGATCGGTGCCGGCGAGCAACGCCGGCAATGAGCTGTATTGCGGAACGGACAGCACGACGTGGCGTGTTCGGCCAATCTCCGCCAGCCATTCATCGGCGTAGCCACTGACATTGGCGGTGTGGGACACCAGCACGTGCGGTCGCGCGCAATATTCATCGAGGGTCAACGGCGTGTCCGACGCATCTGCACGCAAGATACTGGGCTGGATATGTCGCAACAACTTGCGTTTGGCGTTGGCCGGCAGGCCGCGGGTCTGGCTGATACCAACGGTGATATCGCCAGACGCCAGCAAGTCGGGAATGCGCCAGTAGTCGACATGCTGGACCACGAACACCACCTTCGGCGCTTCCTGGCGCAAGGCGCGCAGCAACGGTGGCAACAGGCCGAACTCGACATCGTCCGACAGCCCGATGCGAAACGTCATGGTGCTGCTGAGCGGATCGAAATCGTGGGTCAGGCTCAAGGCCACCGACAGCGAATCCAGTGCCGGCGACAGATGCTGAATGATCTCCTCGGCCCGCGCTGTCGGCTCCATGCGATGACCAACCCGAATGAACAACGGATCGTTGAACATCGTCCGCAAGCGGTTCAGCGCCGCACTGATGGTCGGCTGACCGAGGAACAGCTTCTCCGCCACTCGCGTGACGTTGCGTTCGAGCATCAATGTCTCGAACACCACCATCAGGTTGATGTCGGCCTTGCGTAGTTCGTTGCGATTCATCCGTTGCACCCCGGTCCCCAAGACTGGATGACAGTTTAGGGAGGTGTCGCGATCGGCGTCTATGCAGGTTGGCAAACGACCCGATCCATAAAATCCGGGGGCACTCACCACTCAGGAGCACCCGACTGAAACGAAGCTGCTCTGATTGAGCAGCTTCACCGCCTGGAACCTATATCTCCTTGACCGGTGTCTGCTCTTGAGTCCCTTTGATCAAATCGATGGCATGCACGCAATCAGACTTGTTGACGTAAGCCTCCCCACTGGCAATCGTTTCATGATTCCCCGCTCGCAAACGCCAGCGCCATTGGCCCTTGCCGGTCTGTGAGGTGCCACGGGTTTGCCTGTAAATCTCAAAGTACATTGATCGCTCCTTGCGATGGCTGATTACGACAGATCAGAGACCTGCGAAACCAGAGTAGATGAGGAATTTTTGCGGCAACGTCTTTCAATGTCAGGGGATATTTCGAAGGAAAAACCTTGATTGCCGAAACGTTCAATGAATACGGGGGACGGTAATTAGAACGACTTGGCGAAGTAACTTTTCCTGTGGATGGACATATCTTTCTTACTCTGTCGTGCTGATTTTTCCGACACCAAAAGCTTGGGGAAAAAGCGGGACGGATGCGAAAGTGACCCGATGGAAAAAGCTGCGCAAACGAAAAAGCCCCGTAGATTCTCATCTACGGGGCTTTTCTATGTATGGCGGAGAGATAGGGATTCGAACCCTAGGTACCGGTGAAGGTACAACGGATTTCGAATCCGTCCCATTCGGCCACTCTGGCATCTCTCCAACGGCGCGCATCATAACAGCACAATCGCTGGAAGCGAACCCCCTTTAGCGATTTTTTTCCGTGCTATCAGATGCTTGCGTCGATTAAAGCGGTACGCCCAGACGGTTGGCGACTTCTTCGTAGGCTTCGATGACGTCACCGAGGCCCTGACGGAAGCGGTCCTTGTCCATTTTCTTCTTGGTGGCCTTGTCCCACAGACGGCAGCCGTCCGGGCTGAATTCGTCGCCCAGAACGATGGAGCCGTCGGAGAACACGCCAAATTCGAGTTTGAAGTCGACCAGCAGCAGGCCGGCGTCGTCGAACAGTTTGCTCAGTACTTCGTTGACCTTGAGCGACAGTTCTTTCATGCGAACCAGTTGCTCGGCGGTGCCCCAACCGAATGCCACTACGTGGGATTCGTTGATGAACGGGTCGCCCTTGGCGTCGTCCTTCAGGAACAGTTCGAAGGTGTAAGGGTTGAGCTTCATACCCTCTTCAACACCCAGGCGCTTGACCAGGCTGCCGGCGGCGTAGTTACGCACGACGCACTCGACCGGAATCATGTCGAGTTTTTTCACCAGGCATTCGTTGTCACCCAGCAGTTTGTCGAATTGAGTCGGCACGCCGGCTGCTTCGAGTTTCTGCATGATGAAAGCGTTGAACTTGTTGTTCACCATGCCTTTGCGGTCGAGCTGCTCGATACGCTTGCCGTCGAACGCCGAGGTGTCGTTGCGAAACAGCAGGATCAAGCGGTCAGCGTCGTCGGTCTTGTAAACCGATTTGGCTTTGCCGCGGTAGAGTTCTTCACGTTTTTCCATGATGGGCTCCGCTTGCTAAGTAGGTGGGCTAGGCGATGTGTCGCCAGTCGAGCCCTGAATCTTGATCGGCCAGTTGCAGCCAGTCCGGGTCGCACCCGAGGGTGTCGACAAAACATTGCCGGGCCAGCTGCGGCAGGTTGTTCTTGCTGCTCAGATGGGCCAGGACCAGGTGTTGCAGGCCTTGCCAGCCCAACTCGGCCACCAGGAATGCCGCCTGATGGTTGTTCAAATGTCCCAATTCACCGCCCACCCGCTGCTTGAGAAAGTACGGGTAGTGACCGCGAGCCAGCATGTCACGGCAATGGTTGGCCTCGATCATCAACGCATCGAGGTCCCGATAGCCGTCCAGCACCTTGTTGCAGTATGAGCCCAGGTCGGTCAACAGGCCGAAACGCCGCTGACCGTCGCTGAAAACATACTGCGTCGGCTCCTGTGCATCATGGGCCACGGCAATGACGCCGATGCTCAGAGGGCCGATTTGCAGTTGCTCGCCGCCAGCCAGAAAGCCCGCGGGTTCAATCGGTTTGCGCATCCCGCGCAGGGTCCCGCGACTGAGGTAGACAGGCAGATTGTAACGCCGAGACAGCAAACCCACGCCATGCACGTGATCGGCATGTTCGTGGGTCACAAGTATCGCGCTCAACTGCGCAGGGTTTACCCCAAGGCGCAGCAGGCGTTTTTCGGTTTCCCGCAAGGAGAAACCACAATCCACCAGCACATACGTGTCATCGCTGGCTACCAGCGTGCCGTTCCCTTGGCTACCGCTGCCGAGAACGGCAAAACGCATGCGATCAGCCCAGGTTGTCCTGAATCACGGTCAACACTTTGCGCGCCACGTCTGCTGGCGCCACGGTGTTGATGTTTTTCTCGACGGTGACTTGTACGTTCTCGCCGACCTTGCTCAGGCGAACCTGATAACGCTCGGCGCGGGCTTCAACTTCTTCCTTGTTCGGCTTGCTGCCAAACAGGCTGCCGAAGAAACCTGGCTGCTCATCCTTCTTCTCGGCCTTTTCGGCGAGGTTGATGTAGTACAGGCCCAGGCTGCGGTTGATGTCTTCAACACGCCATTCGCCCTGTTCCAGCGCACGACCGACGCTCGACCAGGCACGATCCAGGTCGGTACCGACGTTGAGCACCGGGTTGCCGCTGCCATCCTCGGTCAGGCTGACACGGCTTGGCGTATCGAAATCACGCGAGGCCAGCATGGAGACCGAACCGCCCTTCTCCGAAGTGCGGCTCATGCTCGCGAGCATGTCGTCGACCAATGCTGCGTCCAGGCCGGTATTGACCGAACGATTGGTGAAGTCGACGTTGGCGGTGCTGCCGGCAGGACGCTCGGCGCTGACCACATAGACTTCACTGGTGTTGCGCTGCACGCCTGGCTCGATACGCACCCGTACGCGGGTTTCGCTGTCGGCGCCGACACCGGCCGCGCTCAGGCGCTTGGCCATGGCTGCGGACAGTTCGTCGGAATGCTGCCAAGTGGTAGTGAACTCACCGGTTTGCGGGCGCTGTTCGTCCAGACGGAAACCGTTGTCCTGGAAGAACTGCACGGCCACTGGCCAGACTTCGGCCGGTGGGTTCTGCGCCATGATCCAACGCGAATCGCCGCTCTTCTGCAACGAGTAGGCGCTGATATCAGCCGCCGCCGACAGCGGCTGCGGACGAGGCACGACATATTCGCCCTTGGCTGTATCGTCGGCCACATTGCGCGGGATCGGCAACAGTGGATCCAGACGCTTGGAGGTGCTGACGTTCGGTGGCAGTTGCATCGGTGCAGTCTGTTGCGCTTCCAGGTAATCGCTACCACGGTCACGGAAGTAACCTTCCGGGCCCCAGATCCATCCGCAGCCACTGGTGCTGGAGATAATCAAGGCAAGTGCGGAAAGTCCGGCCATTCGCTTCATGCGTAGTACTTCCTCAATTAAACCAGGACGCCGGACTGGCGCATGGCCTGCCGCAGCGGTTCGTGACAGGCAGCACTGAGCCAGGTGAGCGGCAGACGGATACCGTCCGGCATCAGGCCCATTTCATGCAGCGCCCATTTCACGGGGATAGGGTTGGATTCGATAAACAGGGTTTTATTGAGTGGCATCAGCTTTTCGTGGATCGCCCGGGCTTTGACGGCATCACCGGCCATCGCAGCGGCGCACAGCTCGCTCATGGCGCGCGGCGCAACGTTGGCGGTCACCGAAATATTGCCCTTGCCACCGAGCAGCATCAGCTCGACCGCGGTCGCATCGTCACCGGAATAGACCAGGAAGTCGCTGCTCACGCCGGCCAGGATATCCTTGGCGCGCTGCAGGTCGCCCGTGGCTTCCTTGATGCCGATGATGTTCTTCACGGTCGACAGGCGGATTACCGTCTCGGCCTGCATGTCGCACGCGGTACGACCCGGCACATTGTAAAGAATCTGCGGGATATCGACCGCTTCGGCGATGGCGCGGAAGTGCAGGTACAGGCCTTCTTGCGTCGGCTTGTTGTAATAAGGGGTTACCAGCAGGCACGCATCGGCGCCAGCGTTCTTCGCGTTGGTCGTCAGTTCGATCGCTTCACGCGTCGAATTGGCGCCCGTACCGGCGATCACCGGAATACGCCCTGCAACCTGGGCAACCACGCGACGAATCACTTCGATGTGCTCGTTCACGTCAAGCGTGGCCGACTCACCCGTAGTGCCGACCGCCACGATGGCGTTGGTGCCCTCTTGCAGGTGGAAGTCCACCAGTTTGCTCAGGCTGTCCCAGTCGAGACGACCCTGTGCATCCATGGGTGTGACCAGTGCCACCATACTGCCCGCAATCATGCAACCGCTCCTGCCGGAAAAAGAGAGCGGTAATGGTACTGGCGCCAAGATGCTTGTACAAGCGAAGTACTGCGCTGCCGCCATTCCCCTTGGCGCTGCTTTTCGCTACCCTTCAGACTTTGATCGGTACTGATAAGCTCGTACGCCGGTTTCCAGCCTCCATTTTCGGCATCACAAGCCCCGATCCAGCGTTGCCACCCCTCGCTCTTGCCATACTGGAGCACGTTGCAACCTTCGGCTGGGGGTTTGTGAATTCGCATCCGCAGGCTCGTCCCGGCAAAAAAGCCCATAAACAGTATCGACCGCTCATCGCTTTAGGAATGCTGCATGTCCACCCCCACAGTTCGCGAACAATTCCTTGTCATCAGTGCCCTCGGCGCCAACCCCATGGAGCTGACTAACGTCCTGTGCCGCGCCAGCCATGAAAACCGCTGCGCCGTGGTCACCTCTCGCCTGACGCGTCATGGCGAATGCAGCGCGCTGATCCTTGAGATCTCCGGCAGCTGGGACGCCCTGGCGCGCCTCGAAGGCAGTCTGCCAGTACTGGCCAAACGACACGCTTTCACTGTCAACGTGGTGCGCAGCGCAGCCCTGGAGAACCGTCCCCAGGCCTTGCCGTACGTCGCCTACGTCAGCTCGGCCTACCGCCCGGACATCATCAACGAGCTGTGCCAGTTCTTCATGGACCACAACGTCGAGCTGGAGAATCTGACCTGCGACACCTATCAGGCTCCGCAGACCGGCGGCACCATGCTCAACGCCACGTTTACCGTGACCTTGCCGGCCGGCACCCAGATCAGCTGGCTGCGCGACCAGTTCCTGGATTTCGCCGACGCCATGAACCTGGACGCACTGATTGAACCGTGGCGCCCACAAAACCCAATGTAAGGAAGCTTTCATGGCCGTAGCCATCGACCAACCGGTTGCCGACTTCGAAGCACCCGCCACCAGCGGGCAGACCGTCAGCCTCGCGGCCCTCAAAGGCAAGCAAGTGGTGATTTACTTCTACCCGAAGGACAGCACGCCGGGCTGCACCACCGAAGGCCAGGGTTTTCGCGACCAGTACGCGGCGTTCAAGGCGGCCAACACCGAGGTGTTCGGCCTATCTCGCGACAGCCTGAAGTCTCACGAAAACTTCAAGTGCAAGCAGGAGTTCCCCTTCGAGCTGATCAGCGACAAGGACGAAGCCATCTGTCAGCTGTTCGACGTGATCAAGCTTAAAAAGCTCTACGGCAAGGAATATATGGGTGTTGATCGCAGCACGTTCCTGATCGACAAGGATGGCGTGCTGCGTCAGGAATGGCGCGGCGTGAAGGTGCCGGGGCATGTGGATGCGGTTTTGGCGGCTGCTCAGGCGCTGAACAAGGCCTGATTTTTTGGGCGTCTATTCGGACGCCTTCGCGGGCAAGCCCGCTCCCATAGGGATGGTATGAACCCTGTGGGAGCGGGCTTGCCCGCAAAGAGGCCCTCAAATCGACGATCAAAGCAGCGGCGACACCTCCGGCTCCTTGCGCGGCCAGGCATCCAGCACGGCTTTGAACAACGTCGCCAGGGGAATCGCAAAGAACACGCCCCAAAAGCCCCACAACCCGCCAAACAGCAGCACCGCGCAGATGATCGCCACCGGGTGCAGGTTGACCGCCTCCGAGAACAGCAGCGGCACCAGCACGTTACCGTCCAGCGTCTGGATGATCCCGTAGACCGCCATCAAATAGATGAACTGATCGCTCCACCCCCATTGGAACAGCGCAATCAGCAGCACCGGCACGGTCACCACCACCGCCCCGACATAGGGCACCACTACCGACACACCCACCAACAACGCCAGCAGCGCCGCATAGTTGAGCCCCAGCGCCACGAAAGCGATGTAGGTCACGCCCCCACAAATGAAGATTTCGATGACCTTGCCACGAATGTAATTGGCAATCTGCCGGTTCATTTCCTGGGCGACCCGAGTGATCAGCGCTCGCTCCCGCGGCAGGTAACCACGCACCCACTGGCCGATCATCTCCCGGTCCTTGAGGAAGAAGAACACCAGGATCGGCACCAGCACCAGGTAGATCATGATGTTCACCAGCAGCGGCAAGCTCGACAACGAGAACGTCAGCGCCCACTGGCCGAATTTGCCGATCTCGCCCCGCGCCACTTCGATTGCCTGTAGCACTTGCTCATCCGACACCAGATGCGGATAACGCTCGGGCAGCAGCAATAGCAGTGATTGCCACTTGGCGAGCATGCCGGGCAATTCGTTGAACAGCGTGATCAACTGATGCCAAAGCAATGGCACCACGACGAGGATGAATACCAGCAGCCCCCCCATGAACAACGCGAAGACCAGCCCCACCGCCGCGGCCCCCGGCAGACGCAGGCGCTCGAGGATCACCACCAACCCCTGCATCAGATACGCCAGCACCATCCCGGCCAGCACTGGCGCAAGCATTCCACCCAGGGTGAGTACGGCGGTAAATGCCAGAAACAGCAGCACCGCCAGCACCACGGCCTCTTCATCCGAGAAATAGCGCTGAATCCAGTCGCGTAACACTTTGAACATCAATAATCCTTAGGAACGAACGCCGCAGGTTTCAGGCTTTTTTCAACCAATAGCGGTAAACGCCCGCCTCATCTTCTTCACGAAGCAGCGTATGACCGGCCAATCGGGCAAAGGTGCGAAAATCGCGCTGAGAGCCCGCATCGGTGGCAATCACCTTGAGCACCGCCCCGCTGGCCAGTCGGTTGAGTTCCATCTTGGCCTTGAGCAACGGCAGCGGACAATTCAGACCGCTGGCGTCCAGCTCGGCGTCGTGGGTTACAGCGTCAGTCATCGAATCACTCCGGGGCAGGGGTTGAGTCGCTTAGAATATCTGGTCCCAAGCGTAGTGTCCGGCTACAGTAACGTCTTTGTCGACTAAGGCTTTGTGCATGACTTTTTTGCGCCCTACCCTGCTGACGCTCGCTTGCCTGCTCGCCTCACCGGGCTTCGCCGACGACTTGCCGTCACTCGGTGACGCCAGTTCTGCCATCGTCTCGCCGCAACAGGAATACCAACTGGGCCGTGCGTGGCTGGCGATGCTGCGCAGCCAGGTGTCGCAACTCAACGATCCGCAACTCAAGGATTACGTCGAGTCGAGCGTCTACCGACTGGTGGAGACCAGCCAGGTCAATGACCGGCGCCTGGAGTTCATCCTGATCAACAGCCCACAGCTCAACGCTTTCGCCGCGCCGGGCGGGATCGTCGGCGTCAACGGGGGCTTGTTCCTCAACGCCCAGACCGAAGGCGAATATGCCTCGGTCCTGGCCCACGAACTGGCCCACTTGTCGCAGCGTCACTTCGCCCGTGGTGTCGAAGCCTCGCAACGCATGCAAGTTCCTATGATGGCTGCATTGCTGGCCGGGATCGTGATTGCCGCTGCCGGCGCAGGCGATGCCGGGATCGCAACCATTGCCGGCACCCAGGCGGCGGCGATGCAGGAACAACGACGGTTCTCGCGCCAGAACGAACAGGAAGCCGACCGTATCGGCATCATGAATCTGGAGAAGGCCGGTTACGATCCGCGCTCGATGCCGACCATGTTCGAACGGCTGATGCGCCAGTACCGCTACGATGCCAAGCCGCCGGAATTCCTGCTGACTCACCCGGTGACCGAATCGCGTATCGCCGACACCCGCAACCGTGCCGAACAGGCCAAACCGGGCGGTATCGAAGACAGCATGCGTTATCAGCTGATTCGTGCACGCGTGCAGCTGATCTATGAAGAAACCCCAGGCTTGGGTGCCAAGCGCTTCCGCGCCCAACTCGATGAAAACCCGAAAAACGACGTCGCGCGCTATGGCCTGGCAATCGCCCAGATCAAGGGCGGCCAGCTGAATGAAGCTCGCGAGAACCTCAAGCAGCTGCTGACCAAGTCGCCGAACGAGATCATCTACAACCTGGCGCAGGTCGATCTGGACATCACCAATAATCGTCTGCCCGATGCTCAGTCACGGGTTGACCGGATGCTGACTCAGTATCCGGGCAACTACCCACTGAATCAGGTGCGTGTCGATCTGCTGCTCAAGCAGAATCGAGCAGCCGATGCGGAAAAAGCGCTGGAGAACCTGCTCAAGACCCGCCCCGAAGATCCGGACGTCTGGTACCTGGTGGCCGAGACTCGCGGCCTGTCGGGCAACATCATCGGCCTGCATCAAGCTCGTGCAGAGTACTTCGCACTGATCGGCGATTATCGCCAGGCGATCCAGCAACTGGACTTCGCCAAACGCAAGGCGGGCAGCAACTTCCCGCTGTCATCGCGGATCGACGCACGGCAACGCGAGCTGATAGAGCAGGAACGCATGGTCAAGGACATGATGGGCTGACCGCTTCGAGGTCAAAATTCAGGTACAAAAAAACCGCCTCTTTCGAGGCGGTTTTTTATTCAGCCGACAACCGGTTTATTCAGCCAGCTTGAAGGTGATGAAGCTGGCGCGACCCTGGCGCAGAACCCGCATCGACACCGAGCGGTTCTTCGGCAACGCCTTGGCAATCTCGGTGAACTCCTTGGTGGAGCCGATCGCCTGGTTGTTCAGGTGAGTGATCACATCACCAGGCTGCAAGCCGATCAGGGCAGCAGGACCGTCCTGCACGTCCTTGATTACCACACCACCTTTAAGGTCGTAGGCTTTCTTCTGCTCATCGGTCAATTCGGCCACGGAAACACCCAGGCGATTGCTGCTGCGCTCCGCGCCAGATTTAGGCTGGGCGTCCAGCTCTTTGCCTTCTTCAGGGATAGCGCCGACGGTCAGCTCGACATTCTTGCGTTTGCCTTCGCGGATCACCTCAAGATTGGCTTTCGAGCCTGCCTTCAGCGCACCCACCAAGTGCGGCAGATCGGCGGACATGACGATCGGTTGACCGTTCATGCTCAGGATCACGTCGCCCACTTGCAGGCCACCCTTGGCAGCCGGACCGTCATCCTGGATCTGAGCCACCAGCGCACCGGCCGGTTTCTCAAGACCGAACGACTCGGCCAGATCTTTGCTCACTTCCTGGATCACCACACCCAACCAGCCACGGCTGACTTTACCGCCGCTTTTCAGCTGATTGGAAACGTCCATCGCCACATCGATAGGGATCGCGAACGACACGCCCATGAAGCCGCCGGAACGGGTGTAGATCTGCGAGTTGATGCCGACCACTTCACCGGCCAGGTTGAACAGCGGACCACCGGAGTTACCCGGGTTGATCGGCACGTCGGTCTGGATGAACGGCACATAGTTTTCGTTCGGCAGGCTGCGACCGATGGCACTGACGATACCTTGAGTCACTGTGTGATCAAAGCCGAACGGCGAGCCGATGGCCACGACCCACTGACCGGCCTTCAGGTCCTGCGATTTGCCGAGCTTCAGAACCGGCAGGTTCTTGCCTTCGATTTTCAGCAAGGCGACGTCGGAACGCGGATCGGTACCGATCAGCTTGGCTTTCAACTCACTGCGATCGGCGAGGCGCACGAGAATCTCGTCGGCATCGGCGATCACATGGTTGTTTGTCAGGATGTAGCCGTCAGGCGAAATGATGAAACCCGATCCCAGGGACTGCGCTTCGCGCTGGCGATCGCCACGAGGTGAGCGTGGCTGCTGCGGCATACCACGTTCAAAGAACTCGCGCAGCATCGGCGGCAAGCCTTCAAGATCAGGCATTTGCTCGCTGGACACTTTGCGTTCCGGCAACTTCTGGGTAGTACTGATATTCACCACCGCGGGCGAGGCCTGCTCGACCAGTTGCGTGAAGTCAGGCAAGTCGGCCGCTTGCGCAGTGACCGCCTGACCGAGCACCAACACGGTGGCAAAAATGGAGAGATAAGACTTCAAGCGTGGTATCGACATACGGCTCCCGTTACGACGAGCATGGTTAAGCGATATGGAGCAAGGAACACCGGAAACGATACGCCGGTATTTTTGTTCCGGGAACAACAAACAAGGCCAGAGCCGAGGGGCTCTGACCTATAAAAAATTTTCGGGATATTTGCAAATGAAAATGCTCGGCAAAACATTTCGAGGCCTCAACGACGGGGCAGCCATTGCCAACCTCCCGCACCCTACAGCCCCGATTGATGAGCATGACTGATCAGCTCACTGCTTGTTGGTAGCCGCGGCATCGTTGCGCATGGACAGCGCAATCCGTTCGGCGGTACCAATCGGTATTTCACCGACCACGGTCACCATTATTTCGCCTTGCGGAGTGGTCAAGCGACGGGACACAGCGACTGTTGGCCCCAGCTGGGTACGGGTGTCGGTGACTGTTGCCCCATTCAATGGCTCAAGGAACACCGAGAATCGGGCCAGACCGTCGTCGAACATCAGACTGTTGACCTGGACTTTGGTATCCGGATCCTTGTGAGAGTTACTGCTGGTCAGTTCGAAACCTGGCGGCAACCAGTCAGAATGCCAGACCTGCGCAGTCTTGACGGCGGACGCCTTGTCACTGTCCAGGTTAATGGGCTTGCACTCGGAACCTGCCTGCAAATCGCTGTCGGAAGGCACCTCGGCAGTATCCAGCCGGGTGAACTGGAACCGTTCCAGCAGTTGCCCTTTGTCATTGAGCAACAATGACTTCAACGGCAAGCCTGTTTCCTTGTCCAGATGCAGTTCAAAACCATAGCGGTGCTGATCGCGAGGTGTCAACGAGACGATCACCGCCGAACGCCCGGCCACGCGCGACTTGCCGATGACGGCAAGGTCATACCAATTCTTTAGCTTTTGTGGATCGAGTGCACGAGCAGCGGAGTTGGGTGAGTCCCCCAGCCCTGCCATCAGGGTGCCGCTGACGCATTGAGTATGCCCATCAATGCGCACGACTTCCTGGGCCGAACCGTCGAGCTGAAGTAAACGCTCTTGGACTTTGCCATCCTGGACGCGATGCCAGATGTTATGGGTAGAAAAACTACCGTTACGCTCGTAGACGAAAGTACCGTGAAAGCTCTGCGTTTGCTCCGCCTGTCCCAGACGCTTCAGCCAGTCCTGGGCTTCATCGGCATGGGCTGGAACAATAAACCAGCCACTGAGCAGAAGCGTAAGTAGAGGTATGGCGCGCATGATCCTCCTTAACGGTTTTCCAGGCTTGCTGCACGAGCGTAAGGCAGAGCGCTCTCAGTACCTTTCAGTGCAGCCTGTTGAGCATGTTGGCGCAAGTAACCTGGCAGACGCTGATCGTGCCAGCCTGGCTGACCTTGCAATACACCGTTGGCCATAGGGCCAGTGGCGTCCGAACTCTCATTGTAGCCTGCCAATACAGCGGGACCCTTGACCTGAGGAGTGGTCAGACTTGGCTGATTAGAATGCTGAGCCAGTTCGACACCTGCGATCTCGTCCTGGTTGTACAGACGTACACCTGCCAGCACGGCAATGGTCACCGAAGCAGCGACTGCCAGACGACCCAGGCTGCGCCATGGACCACGAGAGGTTTTTGCCGGTACGGCTTCGTCAGCCAGCGCAGCAGAAACTGCTGCAGCGATTTCCAGACGAGGGAGCAGCAGGTCCTTGTGCATGACTGCCCGAGCGATCTGGTAACGAGCCCAGGTTTCGCGGGTTTCAACATCGTCGAAGGCATTCAACACCCGACGCAATTCCAGTTCGTCCGCTTCGTTATCCATCACTGCGGACAGCGATTCCTGCAGGGCTTCACGACTCATGGCGTTCCTCTCTTGGCTGTCGCCGCTGTCTCAGTTTTCCTGCAACAACGGCTGCAGGGCTTTATCGATGGCCTCCCGGGCGCGGAAGATCCGGGAGCGCACGGTACCCACCGGACACTGCATGACGCTGGCAATGTCCTCGTAACTCAGACCATCGAATTCACGTAAAGTTAAAGCCGTACGCAAATCTTCTGGCAGTTGCTGAATGGTTCGATGGACGGTGCCTTCGATCTCATCCCGCAGCAATGCACGTTCTGGCGACTCGAGATCCTTGAGGCCATGATCGCCATCGTAGAACTCTGCATCCTCGGAACTGACATCGCTATCCGGCGGCCGACGGCCGCGTGAAACCAGATAGTTTTTCGCCGTGTTGATGGCGATACGGTAAAGCCACGTATAAAACGCGCTGTCTCCGCGAAAATTACCAAGTGCACGGTATGCCTTGATAAAGGCTTCCTGTGCGACATCCTGGGCTTCATGGGTGTCGTGCACGAAACGCACGATCAACCCGAGAATTTTGTGCTGGTATTTCAGCACTAGCAGATCGAAAGCTCGCTTGTCGCCGCGTTGAACGCGCTCGACCAGCTGCTGATCCTCTTCCTGGGTTAGCATGAACACTCCTCGATAAGCTCGAAGGAGGCTTGCATTACTGAACGACCAGACTTGCAAACATAGACTCGGGCTTTTCGCAAAAGTTCTCCCCCTCCAAGCAAGTTTCCTGCGGGCTCTGATTTGGCACGCACGAAAAGCGCAGCGCGGGAAACCCAGGCTGCGCGAATAATCTTGTCATCGGATTCGTCAGCAGGGACCTAACCGCAAGTCCCGCACCGAAACCGACACTGTCCCTTGTTCCAGGCAACCGTCTATTGATCTTGAGCCTTTGGCAAAAGTTCCATATTTATAGCCGCCTGAAACCGACATTGTGCAACCGTGAAACGAAAAAGACTGTTAAATCCACGATACAGTCGCCTTGTCGCCAACACAGTCAAAAAAACTTCCGACGAAGAGTCCAGTCTTTTCCGTCACAGTAGTTTCACAATGCCATGTGGGCCCGGCTATTGTGCCGCTCCCCCCCTCTATATACTAGTGGGCTGTGTGGCTGTCCTGACTCGCCGATCCAGCTGTCTTGCGCCACCCCCGACCCGGGTCGCTTTGAGCGGAATCCTGAAATGAGCCAACAGTTTCAACACGATGTTCTGGTAATTGGCAGCGGTGCTGCCGGCTTGAGTCTTGCGCTGACCTTGCCCGGTCATTTGCGCATCGCCGTATTGAGCAAAGGCGACCTCGCCAATGGCTCGACCTTCTGGGCCCAGGGCGGTGTCGCCGCCGTCCTGGATGACACCGATACTGTCGAGTCCCACGTCGACGATACCCTCAACGCCGGGGGTGGCCTGTGCCATGAAGACGCCGTGCGCTTTACCGTCGAGCACAGCAGAGAAGCGATTCAATGGCTGATCGACCAAGGCGTACCCTTTACCCGTGACGAACAGTCCGGCACCGAAGACGGCGGTTTCGAGTTTCACCTGACCCGCGAAGGCGGTCACAGCCATCGACGCATCATCCACGCCGCCGATGCGACAGGTGCGGCGATCTTCAGAACCCTGCTCGACCAGGCCATACAGCGGCCCAACATCGAGCTGCTGGAACAGCGGGTCGCAATCGATCTGATCACCGAAAAGCGCCTGGGCCTTGAAGGCGACCGCTGCCTCGGTGCCTACGTCCTCAACCGCAGCACGGGTGAAGTCGACACTTACGGTGCGCGCTTCGTGATCCTTGCGTCGGGCGGCGCGGCGAAGGTCTACCTCTATACCAGCAACCCTGATGGCGCCTGCGGTGATGGCATCGCCATGGCCTGGCGTTCGGGCTGCCGGGTGGCGAACCTGGAGTTCAACCAGTTCCACCCGACCTGCCTTTATCACCCGCAAGCCAAGAGTTTCCTGATAACCGAAGCCCTGCGCGGCGAAGGCGGACACTTGAAGCTGCCTAACGGCGAACGCTTCATGCAGCGCTTCGATCCACGGGCCGAACTGGCACCACGGGACATCGTCGCCCGCGCCATCGACCATGAGATGAAGCGCCTGGGCATCGACTGCGTTTACCTGGACATCAGCCACAAGCCTGAAGACTTCATCAAGACGCACTTCCCGACGGTCTATGAACGCTGCCTGGAATTCTCGATCGACATCACCAAACAACCGATTCCGGTGGTGCCGGCGGCGCACTACACCTGCGGCGGCGTGATGGTCGATCAGCGGGGTCGCACCGACGTGCCGGGCCTGTATGCGATTGGTGAAACCAGCTTCACCGGCCTGCATGGCGCCAACCGCATGGCCAGCAACTCGCTGCTGGAATGTTTCGTTTATGCCCGTTCGGCGGCGACGGACATTCTTGAGCAGTTGCCAGAGGTGTCGATTCCGACCGCCCTGCCCGTCTGGGATGCCAGCCAGGTCACCGACTCCGACGAAGACGTGATCATCGCGCACAACTGGGACGAACTGCGGCGATTCATGTGGGACTATGTGGGCATCGTGCGCACCAACAAGCGCCTGCAACGAGCCCAGCACCGAGTGCAGTTATTGCTGGACGAAATCGACGAGTTCTACAGCAACTATAAAGTGAGCCGAGACCTGATCGAGCTGAGGAACCTGGCTCAGGTAGCAGACCTGATGATCCGGTCGGCCATGGAACGCAAGGAAAGTCGCGGCCTGCATTACACCCTCGACTACCCGAACCTGCTGCCGGTCGCCCTGGACACTATTCTGGTGCCGCCCACCTACGCCGACTGAACTTGAGCCGAACCCGCAGGCGTCGGTGCACATCCACCGCCTGCGAATCCCGCGGCACGCATATCGCCCTGACACCTCGCTCGCCCCGCAGGCGAAAGCGCAGCACCACAACCAACGGCAGCGCCAGGCTGTCCGGCCGTAGCTGTACGGGTTGCCAACCTTGCGCCTGACTCCACAACTGCCAGCCATCGGCATCGCGACGCAAGCCGCGAAAAGCCTGTGGGTGTGTCAGCAGAATCTGTCGCGGCAATACCCAAATGCTGTGAGCCACGCACAACGCTACGCCGAGCAGGTTGGCCCAGAGCGGTATCGAGAGAAGAAACAGCGAACCCAACGCGAACAGCTGGGCGAGAAGATAGGCCGCCAGCAACTGCCGTGAGGCATGCCAGCGGCATTCGAACGCGTTACTTGGGCTGGACACGATCCAGGATCATGCGAACCATGCGCTGCAGCTCCGGATCTTCCGATTCGGCGCGTTCCATGAACCAGCCGAACATGTCCTGATCCTCGCACTCCAGCAGGCGGACATACAGCGCGCGATCTACCTCGTTCAGATTCGCGTAAACCTCTTTCACGAACGGCACCAGAAGCACGTCAAGTTCCAGCATGCCGCGACGGCTGTGCCAAAAGAGGCGGTTCAGTTCAACGTTATCGACCATGGAGCGCTCCTCAAATAGGCCGCAAGTATACAGCCCCGAGGCGAGCCGAACAGTCGGCTTTGGTCGGCACTGACGATCCTTTGTGAACTACCCATTTCAAGGGCGCCCCCTTATGATGTCCCTCAGACTCTTTACCCTGCGATGACCCATGGCCGATTCTGCTTTTTTCTGCACCCTGTCTCACGAAGGCGTTCTCGCGGTACGCGGCTCGGATGCCAGCAAATTCCTGCAAGGCCAATTGACTTGCAACCTCAATTACCTGAGCGAAACCCAGGCCAGCCTTGGCGCGCGTTGCACGCAGAAAGGCCGGATGCAGTCGAGTTTCCGCATTCTGCTGGAAGGCGACGGTGTGCTCATGGCGATGGCCAGCGAGCTGCTGGAGCCGCAATTGGCGGACCTGAAAAAGTACGCGGTGTTCTCCAAATCGAAACTGACCGACGAAAGTGCCGGCTGGGTTCGTTTTGGCCTTGAGCATGGCGATGCGGCACTGGCCAGCCTGGGCCTGGCGCTACCGGTCGACACCGACAGCGTCGTGCGCAATGACGGCCTGATCGCCCTTCGCGTCTCGCCTGAGCGCGCTGAACTCTGGGTGAACGCCGATCAAGCCGACACCATCAAGGGCAAGCTGTCCGCCCTGCTGGCCGAAGGCGAACTGAATCAATGGCTGCTGGGCCAGATCCGCGCTGGGATCGGCCAGGTCATGCCAAGCACCCGCGAGCTGTTCATCCCGCAGATGCTCAATCTGCAAGCCGTCGGCGGCGTGAGCTTCAAGAAGGGTTGCTACACTGGCCAGGAAATCGTTGCGCGCATGCAATACCTGGGCAAACTCAAGCGTCGTCTGTATCGCTTGCAACTGGAAGGTAGTGAACTGCCTGAACCCGGCACGCCACTGTTCTCCCCGACTCACGGCAGTTCGATCGGTGAAGTGGTGATCGCTGCTCGCACCGAGCAAAACATTGAACTCCTGGCCGTGCTGCAAGCCGAAGCTGCAGAAGATGGCAACCTGCACCTTGGCGCACTCGAAGGTCCGGGCCTGCATTTGCTCGACCTGCCTTACCAACTGGATCGTGATCGCGAAATCCAGCGTTAACAGCAGCACTTGTCGCAATACCCTAGAGAAAAGAAATGAGTGAGCTGGCGGATAAGGTCCAACAGGATTTGGTTGAGGCCATCGATAATGATGACCTGGTTCTGCCAACATTACCGGAAGTGGCCCTGCAGATTCGCAAGGCCGCCGAAGACCCGGAAATCAGTGTCAGCACCCTGAGCAAAGTGATCGGCCGTGACACCGCGCTGTCGGCGCGCCTGATCAAAGTGGTCAATAGCCCGTTGCTGCGCGCGACCCAGGAAGTGACTGACTTGCACACGGCCATCACCCGGCTGGGCGTCAATTACAGCAGCAACCTGGCCATCGGCCTGGTGATGGAACAGATTTTCAATGCCCGTTCCGAAGTGGTGGAACAGAAAATGCGCGAGGTCTGGCGCAAAAGCCTGGAAATCGCCGGCGTCAGCTATGCGTTGTGCCGCAGCTACACACAACTCAAGCCTGATCAAGCGGCGCTCGGCGGGCTGGTGCATCAGATTGGCGTGCTGCCGATCCTGACCTACGCCGAAGATCACTATGAATTGCTGTCAGACCCGGTCAGCCTCAACCATGTGATCGAACGCATCCATCCGCTGCTCGGCGATAAATTGCTCAGGGTCTGGGATTTTCCGGAAATGCTGGTGCAATTGCCGGGGCTGTATCTGGATTTCAAGCGGCAATCGGCGCGGGTCGACTATGTCGATCTGGTGCAAGTGGCCAGCCTGTATTGCCACAAGGACACCGACCATCCTCTGGCTCGCATCGACCCGGTCAGTGTGCCTGCCTTCGAGAAGCTGGGGATCGATCCGGAGAACGAAGCGATGTGCAAGGATCTGGAAGAGTCGCGGTCGATGTTTTACTGATTTCTGTGGCGAGGGGGCTTGCCCCCGTTGGACTGCGCAGCAGTCCCTTCTTGGGGCCGCTTCGCTGCCCAACGGGAGCAAGCTCCCTCGCCACAACAAGCCTCTCTCCGCAGGTATGAGTGTGTTCACTCCCCCGCAATAAAACTTACCCGCACTTTCAGCCCCGCCAACTCGCCATCGTGCAGGCTGATCTGCGCCAGATGGGCGCGGCAGATCTCGCCGACAATCGCCAGCCCCAATCCCGACCCAGCCACCTGCTGGTTGCGCCGGTAAAAGCGCTCGAACACCCGTTCCCGCTCTTCAAGGGGAATTCCCGGACCATCGTCCTCGACCTCCAGCACCGCCGGCGCCGTGACCCGCAGAATCACATTGCCGCCCGGTGGCGTGTGGGCCAGTGCGTTGTCCACCAGATTGCTCAACAGCTCGTTCAGCAGCGTCGGCTCACCACGCATCCACACCGGCTCGTCAGCTTCCAGCGCCAGTGCCACGCCACGTGCATGGGCCAGCGGCGCCATGGCCATGCCCAGTTCACGGGCCAATTGACTGAGATCGAGCAACTGCGCACCGCCCTCGGCGATGGCCCGGGCGCCATTCTCGACCCGTGCCAGCGAGAGCAATTGATTGGCCAGATGGGTCAGGCGATCCGTACCCTGGGCGGCCGTTTCCAGGGTGCTGCGCCAGATTTCGGGTTCGTTCGAGCGCAAGCCCAGTTCGAGGCGAGCCTTGAGCGCCGCCAGCGGCGTGCGCAGTTCATGGGCGGCATCGGCGATGAATTGCGCCTGGCGCTCGAACTGCCCGCGCAACCGCTCGGTAAAGTGATTGAGCGCACGCACCAGCGGCCCCAGCTCGTGCTGCACTTCCACCAGCGGCAAGGGGCGCAAGTCATCGGGTTGACGCTCTTCCACCGCGGTACGCAAGCGCTCCAGTGGACGCAGCGCCGCACTGACCGCAAACCACACCAGCAACAACGCACCGATCGCCAGCATGCCCAGCCGCAACAAGGTGTCGGCCATCAGGCTGCGCGCCATACGGACCCGCGCCTCATCGGTTTCCGCCACGCGGATTTCCGCCATGCCGTTCATGTTCGGTTCGCTGACCGCTTTGAGCAGGCTGACCACCCGCACGTTCTGCCCTTGATAGGTAGCATTGTAGAAACGCGCCAGCGCCGGATAGTCATCGGTGCGCGGCGTTCCCGGTGGTGGTGGCGGCAGGTTTTCGTAGCCCGAAATCAGCTTCTGATTGATGTCGTTGACCAGGTAAAAAATCCGCCCGGCGCTGTCGTAGGCGAACGTGTCGAGGGCCACGTAAGGCACGTTGGCGCTGAGGCTGCCGTCGCGCTGGGACAGGCCGGCGGCGATGGTCCGCGCCGAGGCCAGCAAGGTCCGGTCATACGCGGTGTCGGCGGCTTCGCGACCGTTCCAGTACGCACTCAAACCACTGGCGAGCATCAACACCACCAGCAGCAGCGCGAGGTTCCACAGCAACCGCCAACGCAGGCTGCTGAGCTTATGCATCGCGGCTTTCCAGCAAATAGCCAAGGCCACGGAAGGTCACGATGGCCACCGGTTGGCCGTCGAGTTTTTTGCGCAAGCGGTGGACGTAGATCTCGATGGCATCGGGACTGGCCTCCTCATCCAGGCCGAAGACCTGAGCCGCCAATTGCTCCTTGCTCATCACCCGGCCGGGACGGGCGATCAGGGCTTCGAGCACTGCCTGCTCGCGGGAGGTCAGGGTCAGCAATTCTTCGCCGAGGGTGAAGCGCCGGGTGTCCAGATCGTAAGCCAGCACGCCACAGCGTTGCTGGCGTTCACCGCCGAGCACACTGCGGCGCAGCAAGGCTTTGACCCGGGCTTCGAGTTCGGTCAGTTCGAAAGGTTTGGCCAGGTAATCGTCAGCCCCCAGGTTCAGGCCATGGACCCGGTCCTTGACGTCGCTGCGGGCGGTCAGCATCAGCACCGGCAGGTTCTTGCCCCGGGCCCGCAAGCGCGCCAGCACTTCGAAACCGTCCATGCGCGGCAGGCCGACATCGAGGATCGCCATGGCGTATTCCTCGCTGCTCAAGGCCAGGTCGGCCGCCACACCGTCGTGCAGCACATCCACGGTCAGCCCGGTGCTCTTGAGCGCCTGGGCGACACTTTCGGCAAGCTGCAGATGGTCTTCGACGAGCAGAACACGCATGGATCTTTACCTCATTCAGGGATGGTCGACGCCATTCTTTGGCGCGGAGTTTACAGCCGCATCCGTCGCTGTGAAGCCCGAAAACCGTGAGAGTCAGCTGAAAGGTTAGCGAAAGGTTGGCCGGTTAGAGTCCCGCTACGGACAGCTTTCACTGCCGTAGTCAGAGCACATAGCGATACGAAAAACGCCCCGAAGCGTTTTCGCCAATAAGAATAATAAACGGAGTATGTCACCATGCTGTCCATGCAGCTTCAGGCTCGCCCGCCTGTTCGTTTTTCCCGCCTCAACCACACCGCCCTTGTCAGTGCCGCCGCCCTCGCCGGCTTTTCGCCGTTGAGCCAGGCTGCCTTCTTCGAAGACAGTAAGGCAACCTTCGAAACCCGCAACATGTATTTCAACCGCGACTTTCGCGATGGCACCAGCGCCCAGCAATCCAAGCGGGACGAATGGGCCCAGGGGTTCATGCTCAATCTGCAATCGGGTTACACCGACGGCACCGTGGGGTTTGGTGTCGATGCGCTGGGCATGCTGGGGGTAAAACTCGATTCGAGTCCGGACCGCACCGGTACCGGCCTGCTGCCAACCCATGACGACGGGCGCGCGGCGAACGAGTATTCCAAGCTCGGCCTGACCGGCAAAGTGAAGATCTCCGCCACGGAACTGAAAATCGGCAGCCTGATTCCGGAACTGCCGATCCTCAAGCCCAACGACGGCCGCATTCTGCCGCAGACCTTTGAAGGCGGGATGCTGACCTCCAAAGAGATCAAGAACCTGACCTTCACCGGCGGGCGTCTGGAGAAAGCCAAGGACCGCGACAGCACCGACTTCGAAGACATCGCCCTCAACAACAAGAACAGCCGCTTCGCCGGCACCGTGGCAGGCAAGCATTTTGACTTTGGCGGCGTGGACTACAAGTTCACCGACAAGATCACCGGCAGCTACCACTTCGCTCAACTCGATGAAGTCTACAACCAGCACTTCCTCGGTGTTGTCGCTTCGCAACCGTTCGGCCCCGGCACTTTCGGTACCGACCTGCGGTTTGCCATCAGTGACGATGAGGGCGCGGCCCGTGGCGGCAAGATCGACAACAAATCCCTGAACGGGCTGGTGAGCTACGCCTTGAGCGGGCATAAACTCAGCGCCGGCTATCAGCGCATGTCCGGTGACAGCGCCTTCCCCTACGTCGATGGCAGCGATCCGTACCTGGTCAACTTCGTGCAGATCAATGACTTTGCCGGCGCCGAAGAACACTCCTGGCAGGCACGTTACGACTATGATTTCGCCAAACTCGGCGTTCCCGGCCTGAGCTTCATGAGCCGTTACGTGAGCGGCGACAACATCAAGCTCAAGAACGGTGATGAAGGCAAAGAGTGGGAACGCAACACCGAGATCAAATACGTCGTACAAAGCGGCGCCCTCAAGGACGTTGCCGTACGCCTGCGCAATGCCACCTACCGTTCCAACTACTCCGCTCGCGATGCCGATGAAGTGCGTCTGCTGGTGAGCTATAGCGTTGCCCTTTGGTAATTCAGTACGTCCATAACAAAAACTCTTAAGGAGACTTGAATGAACCTATCACTGCGTAAAGTTGCTCTGGCCACCGGCATCATGCTGTTCGCCGGCCAATTGCTGGCCGAACCCAAACGCCCGGAATGCATCGCCCCAGCCTCGCCGGGCGGTGGTTTCGACCTCACCTGCAAACTGGCGCAAAGCGCGCTGGTCAACGAAAAACTGCTGACCAAACCGATGCGCGTGACCTACATGCCCGGCGGTGTCGGCGCGGTGGCGTACAACGCTGTGGTCGCTCAGCGCCCGGCCGATGCCGGTACGCTGGTGGCCTGGTCCAGCGGTTCGCTGCTGAACCTGGCGCAAGGCAAATTCGGGCGTTTCGATGAAAGCGCCGTGCGCTGGTTGGCGGCGGTTGGCACCAGTTATGGCGCCATCGCGGTGAAAAGCGATTCGCCTTACAAGACCCTGGACGATCTGGTCAAAGCCCTGAAGAAAGACCCAAGCTCGGTGGTGATCGGTTCCGGCGGCACCGTCGGCAGCCAGGACTGGATGCAAACCGCCCTGATCGCCAAAGCGGCCGGGATCAACCCGCGCGACCTGCGTTACGTCGCCCTCGAAGGCGGCGGTGAAATCGCCACCGCCCTGCTCGGCGGCCACATCCAGGTTGGCAGCACCGACATCTCCGACTCCATGCCACACATCCTGAGCGGTGACATGCGTCTGCTGGCGGTGTTCTCCGAGAAGCGTCTGGACGAGCCGGAAATGAAAGACATTCCGACCGCTAAAGAGCAAGGCTACAACATCGTCTGGCCGGTGGTTCGCGGCTTCTACCTCGGGCCAAAAGTCAGCGACGAAGACTACGCCTGGTGGAAAAACGCCTTCGACAAACTGCTGGCCTCCGAGGATTTCGCCAAGCTGCGCGATCAGCGTGAACTGTTCCCGTTCGCCATGACCGGCCCGGAGCTCGACACCTACGTGAAGAAGCAGGTCGCGGACTACAAAGTGCTGGCCAAAGAGTTCGGCCTGATCCAGTGATCGCCTCTGTCTAGCGGCTGCGGCCCCGGTTCTCGGGGTCGTGGCCCAGGAGTTCCCCATGCTCATACAACGCATTTTTGCTTCGGTGCTGTTGCTGGCCTGTGTCGGCCTGGCGCTGATGGCGTGGCCGTATCAAGCGGCTTTTTCCTACGAACCGGTCGGGCCTCGCGCCTTCCCCCTGCTGATGCTCGGCCTGATGGGCCTGGCTTTGCTGTACATGGTGTTTCGGCCGGCGCCGATCGTGCACAGCGATGACGACCCAAAACTGGACCGCGAAACCCTGATCAAGATCGGCATCTGCGTGGCGCTGTTGCTGGTGTTCGCCGGGGCCTTCGAACCCCTTGGTTTCATCGTCGCCAGCATTCTGATCGGGGTCCCGATGGCACGCCTGTATGGCGGCCGCTGGCTGCCCAGCGCGGTGATCATCAGCCTGATGGCCATCGGTCTTTATCTGCTGTTCGACAAGTTGATGGACGTGCCACTGCCGTTGGGCGTGCTCGACGTTCTGGAGAACTGATATGGATACTCTTGGCTATTTGGGTCAGGGCTTCGGCGTTGCGCTGAGCCCGTACAACCTGGTGACCGCACTGTGCGGCACCTTGATCGGCACCGTCGTCGGGCTGCTGCCGGGGCTGGGGCCGATCAACGGCGTGGCGTTGCTGATTCCGATCGCGTTCGCCCTCGGCCTGCCACCGGAGTCGGCGTTGATCCTGCTGGCGGCGGTGTACCTGGGTTGCGAATACGGCGGCCGGATCAGCTCCATCCTGCTGAACATTCCGGGCGAAGCCTCCACCGTCATGACCACCCTCGACGGTTACCCGATGGCCCGCAAGGGTCTGGCCGGTGTAGCGCTGTCGCTGTCGGCGTGGAGTTCGTTCATCGGTGCCTTCATCGCGACTTGTGGCATGGTGCTGTTCGCCCCGTTGCTGGCGAAATGGGCGATTGCCTTCGGGCCGGCGGAGTATTTCGTGCTGATGGTGTTTGCGATTGTCTGTCTCGGCGGCATGGCCGGCGACCGACCGCTGAAGACCTTCATTGCAGCGCTGATCGGTCTGTTTCTGTCGAGCGTCGGCATCGATGCCAACAGCGGCGTATACCGCTTCACCGGGGATAACATTCATCTGACAGACGGCATTCAGTTCGTCGTGCTGGTATTGGGCCTGTTCTCCATCAGCGAAATCCTCTTGCTGCTGGAAAAAACCCACCGTGGCCAGGAAGCGGTGAAAGCCACCGGGCGCATGATGTTCAACTTCAAGGAAGCCTCGGCGGTGTTCGTTGTAAACGTCCGTTGCGGTTTGCTGGGCTTCATCATGGGCGTATTGCCGGGTGCCGGCGCGACGCTGGCCAGCGCGGTGGCCTACATGACCGAGAAACGTATCGCCGGCGCCAAGGGCACTTTCGGCCAAGGCGACATGCGTGGCCTCGCGGCTCCGGAAACCGCCATCGGTGGCGCAGCCTGCGGTGCCCTGGTGCCGATGCTGACCCTCGGTGTTCCGGGCTCGGGGACCACGGCGGTGATGATCGGCGCACTGTCGCTGTACAACATCACCCCGGGCCCGCTGTTATTCCAGCAGCAGCCAGACATCGTCTGGGGCCTGATCGCGTCGTTGTTCGTCGCCAACGTGATGCTGGTGATCCTCAACATCCCGATGATCCGCATCTTCACCCGCATCCTCGCCGTGCCGAACTGGGCACTGGTGCCGGTGATCGCGATCATCACCGGGATCGGCGTCTACGCCGTACACGCCACCACCTTCGACCTGTTCCTGATGATCGGCATCGGCATCTTCGGCTACATCCTGCGCAAGCTGGACTTCCCGTTGTCGCCGGTACTGCTGGGCTTCATCCTCGGTGGTCTGATGGAACAGAACCTGCGTCGCGCGCTGTCGATTTCCAACGGTGCACTGGAAATCCTCTGGTCGAGCCCGATCACGTTCGGTTGCTGGGTGCTGACTGCCATCATGTTGCTGATGCCGCTGCTGCGCATCTGGCGCAAACGTTCGGTCGCCCGGCGCGCTATCGCCGATGCCTGATCGAACACCCTTCAAAGCCTGGTGGGGTACACCGCTGGTCGGTCTGCTGGGCGGTTACCTCGCCAGCCAGATCGGCTGGCCACTGCCGTGGATGGTCGGCTCGTTACTGGCGATCATCCTCGTGCGCTGCCTGACACCCTGGCAACTGGCGGAAATCCCTGGCGGGCGCAAGTGCGGCCAGTGGGTTGTCGGCATCGGCATCGGCCTGCACTTCACCCCGGTGGTGATGGAGCAGGTGCTGAGCCACTTCGGTCTGATCTTCTTCGGTGCGTTGGTCACCAGCCTGTCCGCGGTGGTCGGGGTCTGGTTGATGCGGCGTACCGGCGAAGATCGCGCCACGGCGTTCTTTTCCAGCATGCCCGGTGGCTCCGGGGAGATGGTCAACCTCGGCGCCCGCAATGGCGCGGTGCTCAGCCGTGTCGCGGCGGGACAAAGCTTGCGGGTGCTGGTGGTGGTGCTGTGTGTGCCAGCGGCGTTCAAGTATCTGTTGGGCGACGGTGCGCCGGCCTTGCATGCAGCGACCGTCAACTGGTGGTGGCTGGCCCTTCTGTTCCCGGCGGGCGCCCTGGCCGCCTGGATCTGGGAGCGCCTGCGGCAACCCAACCCCTGGCTGTTCGGGCCGTTGCTGGTGAGTGCGGCAGTGAGCATTGGTTGGGACCTGCACATCGGCTTGCCCAACGGCGGCAGTCAGATCGGCCAGTGGCTGATCGGCAGCGGGTTGGGCTGCCACTTCAATCGACAGTTCTTCCGACGGGCACCGTCCTTCATGGGCCGGACCCTGATCGGCACGGTCTTGACCATGTTGATCGCCACGCTGGCGGCACTGGGGTTGAGTGTATTGACCCATCTGGATCTGCGTTCGCTGACGCTGGGCATGATGCCCGGCGGGATTGCCGAGATGAGTTTGACGGCTGAAACCCTGCAACTATCGGTACCGCTGGTGACGGCGATGCAGGTGATGCGGCTGTTGTTCGTGTTGTTTTTGGCAGAGCCGTTGTTCAGGTATTGGAACCGGGAGCCGGATTCCGTCTGATATGAGCCCCCTCGCCACACTCTTCACACTCTTCACACCGGCGGCAACCGCCACTCGATCGGCGTCTCGCCATTCTGTTCCAGAAACTTGTTCGCCCGACTGAAATGCCCGCACCCGAGGAAGCCGCGATAAGCGGACAGCGGTGACGGGTGAACCGACGTCAATACCAAATGCTTGGTGGCGTCGATGAGTTTCTGCTTGCTCTGGGCATGCGCGCCCCACAGCAAAAACACCAGATGCGGCTGGTGCTCGCTGACCACTTCGATAATCCGGTCGGTAAAGTGCTGCCAGCCCTTGCCCGCGTGGGCGTTGGCATTCGCCCGCTCCACGGTCATGGTGGTATTGAGCATCAACACGCCCTGCTCTGCCCAACTCTGCAGGTAGCCATGGTTGGGGATGTCGATGTTCAGGTCGCGTTTCAACTCTTTATAGATGTTCACCAGCGACGGCGGCGCCGGTACACCCGGTTGCACCGAGAAGCACAGCCCATGGGCCTGACCCGGGCCGTGGTATGGATCCTGCCCGAGGATGACCACCTTGACCTTGTCCAGCGGCGTGGAATTGAGCGCATTGAAAATCAACGGTCCCGGCGGATAGATCTCCTTGCCCGCCGCGCGTTCCTGTTGCAGGAAAGTGCGCAACTCTGCCATGTAAGGCTGGTCGAATTCGGCACGGAGGGCCTCCTTCCAGCTCGGTTCGAGTTTGATACGGTCGTCAGCAGTCATGGTTACATCCGGCAAAAACAATGGGGCGAACCCTAGGAAAGCCCATCACGCTTGTCAATTGATCTGACGCAGATCCGGCATTTTCCTATAGAGCGATCATACTGAACGCTCAAATTCCCGATCGAGGTCATGATGAATCTGCACTTCGAAGAACTCACCGGCACCGACGGCGCACGCATCGGCATCGCCAGCCTGGATGCCGAAAAGTCCCTCAACGCCCTCTCCTTGCCGATGATCAACGCCTTGCGCGATCAACTGGACGCCTGGGCCAAGGAACCACAGATCGTTTGTGTACTGCTGCGCGGCAATGGCGACAAGGCCTTTTGCGCCGGCGGTGAAGTGCGCAGTCTGGTGGAAGCGTGTCGCGCCCATCCCGGGGAAGTACCGCCCCTGGCTGCGCACTTCTTCGCGGCAGAATATCGCCTCGACTTCAAGTTGCACACCTACCCGAAACCGTTGATCTGCTGGGGTCATGGTTACGTGTTGGGTGGCGGCATGGGGCTGCTGCAAGGGGCGGGCATTCGGGTTGTCACGCCGAGCAGCCGACTGGCGATGCCGGAGATCAGTATCGGTTTGTACCCGGACGTCGGCGCCAGCTGGTTTCTGTCGCGGCTGCCCGGCAAGCTCGGGTTGTTTCTCGGCTTGACCGGCGCCCGGATGAACGGTCGCGATGCAATCGATCTGGACCTCGCGGACCGCTTTTTGCTCGATCAACAACAGCCGGAGCTGATCGAAGGTTTGCTGCAATTGAACTGGCAGGAACAGACCGCCATGCAGCTCAACAGTCTGCTCAAGGCCTTGCAACAAGAAGCGCTCGTAAAAATGCCCGAAGCGCAGTGGCTGCCGCGACGCCAGCAGATCGACGAGTTGCTGGATGTCAGCGACGTTCGTTGTGCCTGGAAGGCCATCAGTGCGCTACGCGTTCATAAAGACCCGCTACTCAGTCGTGCGGCCTGCACCATGATTGAAGGCTCGCCCCTGACCGCTCATCTGGTGTGGGAACAGATCGCCCGCGCCCGGCACCTGTCGCTGGCTCAAGTCTTTCAGATGGAATACACCATGAGCCTCAATTGCTGCCGTCATCCGGAATTCAGCGAGGGCGTGCGCGCGCGGTTGATCGACAAGGACCAGAAACCTCACTGGCACTGGCCGGATATCAACACGGTGCCGGAGGCGGCGGTGGAAGCGCATTTTCACAAGGTCTGGGAAGGTCGGCATCCGTTGGCCGATCTGTCGGAATACTGAAATCCGGGCACAAAAAAGCGGCGCTTCATGCGCCGCTTTCTATTGAGGAGTTAGCGACGGCCGCCTCGGCCATCGTTATCGCCATGATCGCCTCTTCCGCCATGGTGATCCCGTCCACTGTGGCCCCGGGAATCGTCGTTCCAGTTGCCGCGACTACGACCATCCCAACCGTCGCGACGACCATCCCAACCACCGCGGTCATGACGGTCCCATCCGCGACTCTGGTTGCCGCGGTAGTCGTAATAGCGCGGTGCCGGTTGATAAACCCGCGGCTGGTAGTAATAACGTGGCGATGGCTGGTAATACCGTGCAGGCGGCGAGTAATACCTGCGCGGAGCTGTGTAGTAACCACCATCGGAGTAATACGGCGCTGGGGACGTGTAGACATCCGAGCGGTAGTAGCTGTCGCCATCGGAATAGGGCACGCACGCACCAAGAAACAATCCCGATAGAACGATCAGCAGAATATGGCGGAGCTGTTTTCGACAGAGCATGGCGGCCTCCTGGACCGCGAGTGAGCCACACCAGCGACGCTGGCAGGCGACAGTCAATTGTTCGGCGACTGTCGAAAGATCAGACAGTGAAATCGGGATCTGGTGCGTTTCTGTAACACGCCGATACAAGTAGCCGATGAAAGGTTTTTCATCCTGCGCAAAAGAAAACGGCGCCTGCGTAAGCCGCAGGCGCCGTTGTGCTCATGAGCCGTTTAGCGATGCCCGCGATCGTGATCACCATGGTAATAGCGAGGCCCACTGAAATAGTAGTAACGATAACCCCCGTAAAAGCGTGGGCCGCCGTAGTAGTAGTAAGGTGAGTAGTAATAGCCGGGGTAGTAATAAGGTGCCGGATAAACATCGGCGCCCCCTACATAGTAGTAACACCCGGACAGACCCAAACCAAAAAACACACTGAGCAGTATTTGGCGGAGCTTTTTCTGACAGAACATGGAGGCCTCCTGAAAGACCTGCAACGGCAGTCGAGTCACACCTGTTTTGACTTTAAAACAGGCACCGAGTGCCTGATCGCATCGACCTTCAGATCAGCGGCTAGCTGTCCTTCTACGGTGCATACCCATGCGCTGCGCACCATGACAAGGCAAAGCGCCCTCCCCTGGTTGTCTCGCCCTCCCTTCCATGCCCCCAGCCAGAGCGCTCAAGCCGACTTGGCACGGCTCTCGCTTAACCAAAGACGTGCAGGAGTCATCACAGGTTCGCGGCACCACAATTTGCAATGGCTGACTAGGGTTCCGGCTCGCAATCGCGAGTGACTGGTCCGAGAGTTGGCGACCTCCAGTTGAGGTTACACGGCGGGACAAAAGCCCGGGAGACAAGCCACCGTTCGCGGTGCCGCTGCCTTCCTGTCCGCCCTTGATCAACTGGAGAACCATCCCATGTCCCGACTTCGTTTACCCGCCCTGCTCGCCGCTGCTTTTGCAGCCCTCGTGAGCGTCTCGTCCCACGCCGCACAGAAAGACCATTTCAGCGTCTGCTGGACGATTTATGCCGGCTGGATGCCTTGGGAATATGCCGGCAGCCAAGGCATCGTCGACAAATGGGCGAAAAAGTACGGCATCAAGATTGATGTGGTGCAGCTCAACGACTACGTCGAATCCATCAACCAATACACCGCCGGCCAGTTCGACGGCTGCACCATGACCAACATGGACGCGCTGACCATTCCGGCTGCCGGTGGCGTCGACAGTACGGCGCTGATCGTCAGCGACTTCTCCAACGGCAACGACGGCATCGTGCTCAAAGGCGAAGGCAAGAAAGTCGCTGACCTCAAAGGCATGGACGTCAATCTGGTGGAGCTGTCCGTGTCCCACTATCTATTGGCCCGTGCTCTGGATTCGGTAGACCTCACCGAGAAGGACCTGAAAGTGGTCAACACCTCCGACGCCGACATCTCCGCCGCCTTCAACACCGAGCAGGTCAACGCTGTCACCACCTGGAACCCGATGCTCTCGGACATCAAGGCCAAGCCTGCGGTGACTGAAGTGTTCAATTCCAGCCAGATCCCCGGCGAAATCATGGACATGATGGTGGTCAACAGCGCCACCCTCAAAGACAACCCGGCCCTGGGCAAAGCCCTGACCGGCGCCTGGTTCGAAGTGGTCGCGTTGATGAACGCGAAAAACGCCACCAGCCAGGCCGCCCTCGAACACATGGCCAAAGCTTCGGGCACCGACCTGGCCGGTTTCCAGGCGCAACTAGACACCACCAAACTGTTCGCCACGCCCAAAGAAGCCCTGGCGTTCTCCACCAGCAAGCAACTGCCCGACACCATGCGCAAGGTCGCCGAGTTCTCGTTCCAGCACGGCTTGCTGGGTGAAGGCGCCAAGGACACCAGCGCCATCGGCATGGCCTTCGCCAATGGCGTGACCAGCGGCGATAAAGGCAACCTCAAGCTGCGCTTCGACCCGACTTACGTGCAGATGGCCGCCGACGCCAAGCTGTAAGACAGGAGGAGCTGGCCATGCGCCTGATCAATCGCCACCCGGATCGCCCGAGTCGCCTGCTGTTGGTGATCCTGCCGTTCGCCCTGGTGCTGTTCGCCTACTTCATGGGCTCGGCCGAACGGCTGATGGACAACCCCAACGACAAACTGCTGCCCAGTGCCGTGCAGATGACCGACGCGGTGAAACGCCTGGCCTTCACCGCCGACGCCCGCACTGGTGAATACCTGCTCTGGCAAGACACCGCCTCCAGCGTGCGGCGGTTGGCCATCGGCCTCGGCATCAGTGCGCTGGCCGGGCTGTGCCTGGGCATCGCCGCCGGTACGCTGCCGCTGTTTGGTGCGCCGTTGTCGCCCGTGCTGACGGTGCTGTCGATGGTGCCGCCGCTGGCGATCCTGCCGATTCTGTTCATCGTGTTCGGGTTGGGGGAGTTGTCGAAAGTGATGCTGATCGTGATCGGCATCACCCCATGCCTGGCCCGTGATCTGGAACAGCGCGCCCGGGAAATTCCGCTGGAATTGCTGATCAAGGCGCAGACCCTCGGTGCTTCAACCTGGACTCTGATGCTGCGCGTGGTGCTGCCGCAATTGCTGCCGCGCCTGCTGATCTCGTTGCGACTGATGCTCGGCTCGGCGTGGTTGTTTTTGATCGCCGCCGAAGCCATCGCCTCCACGGACGGTTTGGGTTACCGGATCTTCCTGGTGCGCCGCTACTTGGCGATGGACGTGATTCTGCCCTACGTGGCGTGGATCACCCTGCTCGCCTGGCTGATGGACTGGGGCCTCAAGCACCTGACCCAACGGGCCTTTCCCTGGCACCAAGGTGCCTCCAAATGAGTTATGAAGAGGCGCGGGCATGAGCTTCATCACAGTGAAAAACGTCTGGCAGCAATACGCCGATCAGGTGGTGCTTGAAGGGCTGAACCTGAGCGTCAACGAAGGTGAGTTCTGCACCTTGGTCGGCGCGTCGGGTTGCGGCAAATCGACCTTCCTGCGGCTATTGCTCGGCCAAGAACGCGCCAGTCGTGGCGAGATTCTGTTGGACGGTCAGGCATTGGCTGGCGAACCGGATTCGAGCCGTGGCGTGGTGTTCCAGCGCTATTCGGTGTTCCCGCACCTGACCGTGCTGGACAACGTCGCCCTCGGCCTCGAACTGCCGCGCTCGCCATTACTGGGGCGGTTGTTCGGCAGCACTAAGAAAGAGGCACGCGATCACGCCTCGGTGTTGCTGCACAAAGTCGGCCTTGGCCATTCACTGGACAAGTACCCGGCGCAGCTCTCAGGTGGTATGCAGCAACGACTGGCGATTGCCCAGGCGCTGATCATGAAACCCCGCGTGTTGCTCCTCGACGAACCGTTCGGCGCCCTCGATCCGGGCATCCGCAAAGACATGCACAGCCTGCTGCTGGAGCTGTGGCGCGAGACGCAACTGACGGTGTTCATGGTCACCCACGACCTGTCCGAAGGTTTCAGTCTCGGCACCCGCTTGCTGGTGTTCGACAAGGTCCGTGTCGACCCGCACGCCCCCGGCGCCTATGGCGCACGCATCACCTACGACATCCCTTTGAACAGCGACCGCCGCGCCAACCGCGCCGCCGTCGACGCCCTGCCAGCTCAGTTGGCAGGCACGCTTCGTATCGCTTAGAGGAATCTGCACATGACTGATTCGACCCAACTGTTCCCGCCGTTCGCCGAAGAAATGCTCCCCGGCGGCGGCCATCGTTCATTCGTCCTGAGACGCGGCCAATTGCTGCGCCTGACCGACCTGCGCGGCGGTGCCAACGTCAGCCTGACGTTGCTCAACGCCAACGAAAAAACCGAACGCCTGAATCTGCCCGACAGCCTCAAATGCCAACACACCGCCAAGCTCACCACCGGCCATTGCCTGTACTCGGACATGGGCCGCGTGCTGGCGGCCATCACCGCCGACACCTGTGGCTGGAGCGACAGCCTCGGCGGCGTGCTCTGCGCTGAAGAAGTCGCACAAAAATATGGCCAGGGCCGCTATCAAGAGCTGCGCAACGGTTTCTTCCGCAACGGCACCGACAACTTGTTGGTGGAGCTGGGCAAGTGGGGACTGGGCCTGTCCGACCTGCTGATGACGCTCAACCTGTTCAGCCGGGTGAACGTCGATGAGGCTGGCCGCTTCCACTTCGTCGAAGGCAATTCCAAGGCCGGTGATTACATCGAGTTGTACGCGCCGATGGACACCCTGGTGGTACTCACCGCGTTGCAACACCCGATGGATCCGTCGCCGGAATACGCACCGAAACCGCTGAAGCTGAGCTGGATGAACGCCGATGCCAGCGTCGCCGAACACTGCCGCACCTCGCGCCCGGAAAACGAGCGCGGCTTCATCAACACCGACCGTCTGTTCGCCTGAGGATCGCTGCCATGTCACTCGCTATCGCCACCGCCCACAAGCAACCGGAAACAGCGGTCTACCGCGCCACCATCGCCGCCGGTGAACCCTGGCTGATGGAGGTCAAGGCCGGCCAGACCCTGCGTATCCTCGACCTGGAAGGCAATCAGGCGGTCGACACTTTGTTCTACAGCCTTGCCAATCCCAAGGAACGCTATGACGTGCAACGCACGTTGCGTCGGCAGAACAGCGTCTACCTGAGCACCGGCAGCGTGCTCTATTCCAACCTCGGCAAGCCAATGCTGACCATCGTCGAAGACACCTGCGGGCGTCACGACACCCTCGGCGGTGCCTGCGCGCAAGAGAGCAACACCGTGCGTTACGCCCTGGAAAAACGCTACATGCACAGCTGCCGCGACAACTACCTGCGCGCCTGCGCCCACGACGGGCGCCTGGGTAAGGGCGACATCGGGCCGAACATCAATTTCTTCATGAATGTGCCGGTGACGGCCGATGGCGGGCTGACGTTTGAAGACGGGATTTCAGCGCCCGGCAAATACGTCGACCTGCGCGCCGAGATGGACGTGATCGTGCTGATCTCCAACTGCCCGCAACTGAACAACCCGTGCAACGCCTACAACCCCACGCCTGCGGAGCTTTTGGTATGGAACTGAAACTTGCGCGTTTGCGGCGGTGGTTATTTGCCCTGTGTCAGGCCCGCTCCGGCCAGTGCCTCAAACAACGCTGATCCCTGTGGCGAGGGAGCTTGCTCCCGCTGGGTCGCGAAGCGGCCCCAAACCCTGCTATCGCGCTATGTCTGACGGACCACAGCAGCAGGTTTTGCGACTGCTGCGCAGCCGAGCGGGAGCAAGCTCCCTCGCCACAAAAAAGCGTGAATTTTGTTCATCCGGGACGGCCCGGGTGCATCTCGAAAAACTGCGGGACGGCCCGCATCCCAGGTCGAGGCTGATGCGCTATCGCCTCCAGGGGTTATGCCATGTTCGAAAAAGTCCTCATCGCCAACCGTGGCGCCATTGCCTGCCGCATTCTGCGGACCCTGCGAGAGTTGCAGGTCAAGGGCGTCGCCGTTTACTCCGAAGCCGACGCCGCCAGCCTGCATATCCTGCACGCCGATGAAGCTCACAGGCTAGGTGAAGGCGCCGCGGTCGGCACTTACCTTGCCGTGGACAAAATCCTCGCCATCGCCAAATCCACCGGCGCTACGGCGATCCATCCCGGCTACGGATTCCTCTCGGAAAACGCCGCGTTCGCCGAGGCCTGCGAAGCAGCCGATATCGCCTTCATCGGCCCCACGCCAGAGCAACTGCGCGTGTTTGGCCTCAAACACACCGCCCGCGCCCTGGCCAAACAACACGGCGTGCCGATGCTCGAAGGCACCGAACTGCTCGACAGCCTTGACGCGGCATTGATCGCCGGCGAACAGGTCGGCTACCCGGTGATGCTCAAAAGCACCGCCGGCGGTGGCGGCATCGGTATGCGCGTGTGCCGCAGCGCCGCCGAATTGGGCGAATCCTTCGAAGCGGTCAAACGCCTCGGGCAGAACAACTTCAGCGACGCCGGTGTGTTCATCGAGAAGTACATCCAGCGCGCGCGACATCTGGAAGTGCAGGTGTTCGGCGACGGCCAGGGCGAGGTGATTGCCCTCGGCGTGCGCGACTGTTCGGTGCAGCGGCGCAACCAGAAAGTCCTTGAAGAAACCCCGGCACCCAACCTGCCCGACGGCATGGCCGAAGCGCTCTGCCTTGCCGCGATCAAACTCGCCAAGGCAGTGAATTACCGCAGCGCCGGCACCGTGGAGTTCGTCTTCGACAGTGACGCCCAGCGTTTCTATTTTCTTGAAGTGAACACCCGTTTGCAGGTGGAGCACGGTGTCACCGAGCAAGTGTGGGGCGTGGATCTGGTGCGCTGGATGGTGGAACTGGCGGCCGGAGATTTACCGCCATTGAACGCATTGAGCCAAGGCTTGAAAGCCGACGGCCACGCGATCCAGGCAAGGCTCTACGCCGAAGATCCGGGGCGCGATTTTCAACCGAGCCCCGGTCTGCTGACGGCGGTAAGTTTCCCCGTCGCCGATGGCAAACACCTGCGCATCGACACGTGGGTCGAGGCCGGTTGCGAGATCCCGCCGTACTTCGACCCGATGATTGCCAAGGTCATCCGCTGGGCGCCGACTCGCGAAGAAGCCCGCGCTGACCTGCTCCAAACCTTGGGCGACAGCCTGTTGTACGGCGTGGAAACCAACCGCGATTACCTGCGACAGATTCTGCTCGATGCGCCCTTTGCCAGCGGCCAGCCATGGACCCGTTGTCTGGAAGCGCTGGTCTACCAGGCCAACACCTTCGAGGTGATCAGCGCCGGCACCCAGACCAGCGTTCAGGACTATCCGGGGCGTCTTGGTTACTGGGCGGTGGGCGTGCCGCCGTCGGGGCCGATGGACAGTCGTGCATTGCGTTTGGGTAATCTTTTACTGGGTAACGATGAAGGCGCAGCGGCCCTGGAAATCACCATGAGCGGGCCGATGCTGCGCTTCAATTGTGATGCGGTTGTGGCGGTGACCGGTGCGCAGATTCCATTGACGCTGAACGGCGAAGCGGCACCGATGAACACTGCGCTGCTGATTCCGGCCGGGGCCACAGTACATCTCGGCACAATCGCCGGTGCAGGCGCTCGCAGCTATCTGTGCCTGCGCGGCGGCCTGCAAGTACCGGACTACCTGGGCAGCAAAAGTACCTTCACCCTCGGTCAGTTCGGTGGCCATGGCGGTCGTGCGTTGCGTGCCGGGGACGTGTTGCATGTGCCAGCCTTGATCGACCGTAGCGCGGGTGTTCAATTGCCTGATGAGCAGGTCACCGAGTTGCCGGCCGTGCGGCAAATTCGGGTGATCTACGGCCCCCATGGCGCGCCGGAATACTTCACCGAACACTACATCGGCACCTTCTTCGCCACTCAATGGGAAGTGCATTTCAACTCCAGCCGCACCGGTGTGCGGCTGATCGGGCCGAAGCCGGAATGGGTACGGGCCGACGGTGGCGAAGCCGGGTTGCATCCCTCGAATATTCACGACAATCCGTACGCCATTGGCGCGGTGGATTTCACCGGTGATATGCCGGTGATCCTCGGTCCCGATGGTCCGAGCCTCGGTGGGTTCGTCTGCCCGGTGACGGTGATCGAAGCGGATCTTTGGCAGCTCGGGCAGCTCAAGGCTGGAGACAAGGTGCAGTTCCAACCAGTCGATCTCGAGACCGCCCGTAACCTCGCCTTGAAATGGGATTCCTGTGGGAGCTGGCTTGCCTGCGATGAAGTTGATGCGGTGTCTGATCGGGCCTCATCGCAGGCAAGTCAGCTCCCACAGGGGGTTGTGTCGCCTGTGATGCTGGATATCGGCCAGGGAGATACACGGTTGGTCGCCCGGTTGTCGGGGGATACTCACCTGTTACTGGAAATCGGCGCACCGGAACTGGACCTGGTCCTGCGCTTCCGCGCCCACGCGCTGATGCAGGCATTGCAAGGCAAACGCCTGCACGGGGTGATCGACCTGACGCCGGGCATCCGTTCGCTGCAGGTGCATTACCAACCGGAGCAACTGCCGCTTGCCGATCTGCTGGGCATCGTCGCCGGTGAGTGGGACGCCGTGTGCGCCGCCAAAGACTTGCAGGTTCCCTCACGCATCGTGCACCTGCCGCTGTCGTGGGATGACCCGGCTTGCCAGTTGGCCATCGAGAAATACATGACCACCGTGCGCAAGGACGCCCCATGGTGCCCGAGCAACCTGGAGTTCATCCGCCGCATCAACGATCTGCCGAACCTCGACGAAGTGCAGCGCACGGTGTTCGACGCCCGCTATCTGGTGATGGGGCTGGGCGATGTCTACCTCGGCGCTCCGGTCGCCACCCCGCTCGACCCACGGCATCGCCTGGTCACCACCAAATACAACCCGGCCCGCACCTGGACCGCTGAAAACTCGGTGGGCATCGGTGGCGCCTATATGTGCGTATACGGCATGGAAGGCCCCGGTGGTTATCAATTCGTCGGCCGGACCTTGCAGATGTGGAATCGCTACCGCGAGGTCGCCGCGTTCGATGGCAAACCGTGGCTGCTGCGGTTCTTCGATCAAATCCGCTTCTACCCGGTAAGCGCCGATGAACTGCTGCGCATTCGACGGGATTTCCCGCTCGGGCGCTTCGCTCTGAACATCGAGCACAGTCAGTTGAACCTGGCGGATTACCAGGCGTTTCTGGCGAAGGAAGCCAACAGCATTGCGGCGTTTCGAGATCAGCAAAAAGGTGCGTTCAACGCCGAGCGCGAGCGCTGGATCGCCAGCGGTCAGGCGCATTTCGACAGTGAAGAACCGACGCCGCAAGTGACCGAAGAGGCGCTGTTGGCCGACGGTCAGCAGAGCATCGACAGCCACATCGCCGGCAACCTCTGGCAGGTTCAGGTGGAGGTCGGCAGCCAAGTGGTCGCCGGTGATGTGCTGGTGATTCTGGAGTCGATGAAGATGGAAATCCCGCTGCTCGCGCCCATGGCCGGTGTGGTGCGCGAGATTCGTGTGCAACCGGGTTCGCCAGTGCGCGCCGGACAGCGCGTCGTGGTGCTGGAACTCGACTGAAGCCATTTCAACAAGGATCTGAACCATGAACATCAATCTGCAACTCGACGCCCTGCGCAACGCTTACCGTGACGGCCACATCACGCCTCGGCAATTGCTGCCGAGCCTGCGGGAAAAAGCCGCGGCGCTGAACCCGGACTATCACTTGTTCATCCATTTACTCAGCGCCGAGGAACTGGAACCGTACCTCGCCGCCCTCGATGGTCGTGACCCAGGCAGCCTGCCGCTGTACGGCGTGCCGTTCGCGATCAAGGACAATATCGATCTGGCGGGCATTCCGACCACGGCGGCGTGCCCGGCGTTTGCCTACGTGCCGGAACGTTCGGCGACCATCGTCGAGCAACTGCTGGCGCTGGGCGCGATCCCGCTGGGCAAGACCAATCTCGACCAGTTCGCCACCGGCCTCAACGGCAGCCGCTCGCCGTATGGCGCTTGCCCGAACAGCGTGTTGCCGGAATATCCGTCGGGCGGTTCCAGCGCCGGCTCTTCACTGGCGGTGGCGCTCGGCGTGGCGAGTTTTGCCCTGGGCACCGACACCGCAGGTTCCGGGCGCGTACCGGCGGCGCTGAACAATCTGGTCGGTTTGAAAGCCACCAAAGGGCTGATCTCCACGGCCGGGGTGGTTCCGGCCTGTCGCACGCTCGATTGCGTCACGACCTTTACGGCCACAGCCCGGGAAGCCAGTCAATTGTTGGCACTGACCGCTCATCTCGACCCACGGGATGAATACAGTCGCAGCAATCCGCTGTGGAATGACGGCTCGGCCTTCGGCACGCCGCGCGCGTTTCGTTTCGGTGTGCCCCGTGCGCAGGACCTGGCGTTCTTCGGCTGCCCTGAAGGCCCGTTGTTGTTTGGCGACGCCATCGACCAGCTTAAAGCCCTGGGCGGTGAAGCGGTCGAACTGGATTTGTCGCCCTTCCTGGAAGCGGCGCGGTTGCTCTACGAAGGGCCATGGGTGGCCGAGCGTTACAGCGTGGCCGGCAAATTGATGGAGCAAAATCCTCAAGCCGTGTTGCCAGTGATTCGTGCCGTGCTGGCCAAGGCCCCGGCGGTGACCGGCGTGCAAACCTTCCGCGCCCACTACCGGCTGCAAGCCTTGAAGGCGCTGTGCGACAGAGCATTGGTGGGCCTCGACTGCGTGCTGACGCCAACCATTGGCCGTCCGGTGACATTGGCGGAACTTGCCGCCGAACCGGTACTGCGCAACTCGGAACTGGGCTACTACACCAACTTCATGAACCTGCTCGACTACGCTGCCGTCGCCGTGCCCAGCGGATTGATGGGCAATGGTTTGCCATGGGGCGTGACCTTGTTTGGTCGCGCGTTTACCGATCAGTATCTGTTGAGCGTGGCAGATGCCCTGCAACGTCAGCAGGGCCTGGCGTCACCCGCACCGGCCGCCATCGCGCACAATGACCGGGCACGACTGGTGGTCTGCGGCGCGCACCTGGAGGGGCTGGCGCTGAACTGGCAACTCAAACAGCGTGGAGCGCGGCTGGTAGAAACAACTCAGAGTTCTCCCGACTATCAGCTGTATGCCTTGGCCGGCGGCCCACCGTATCGCCCCGGCATGGTCCGCGTTAAAGAGGGCGGCGTGGCGATTGCGGTGGAAGTCTGGGAATTGCCGAGCAGTGAGCTGGGGTCGTTCCTCACCGGGATTCCTGCTCCACTGGGACTGGGCAAGGTGCAACTGGCGGATGGGCGTTGGGAGAGCGGGTTTATCTGTGAGCCGTATGGGCTGGACGGGGCGGTGGAAATCAGTCATTTGGGCGGGTGGCGGGCGTATTTGAAAAGCCTGGGTTGATCGCCTGATCACCGGCAAGACTCCTTCAGGAATGTGCGAGCGTTAGCTTGCACATGGCAGCTTGCGGGACGATCATGCGCAGCTCGGGCCAAGCAAACCGGCCATTACCGAATGACCCTTTCATGAATAAGCCAGACCTCTGCCCGGCCTGCGGCGCTTCCAACGACTGCAGCCTGGCCGACCCACGAACCGTCGATCGTGCCTGCTGGTGCTACGGCGTCAGCATCGACCCGGCGGTGTTCGAAACGCTGCCGGCCGAGCTGCGTGACAAGTCCTGCCTGTGCCCGGCCTGCGCCCGGGTCGAGGCGCAGTTGCAAGCAACCGCCTGGCCGATCACGTAACATACGCAGCCCTTTTCCCACCGATCCCTGGCCATGCGCGTTGACCGTTTCCTCAGCAACCTGCCCCGCTTCAACCGCAAGCAGGTACGCCTGTTGCTGGTGGAAAAGCGCGTCAGGGTCGACGGAACTATCGTCAGCGACCCTCACGCCGAGGTTCTCGAGTTCAGCCGCGTGGAAGTCGACGACGAAGTGCTGCAGGTCGGTAAACCGGCCCGCTACTTCATGCTGCACAAACCGCCCGGCTGCGTCAGTGCGACCCGCGACCCGCAACACCCGACGGTGCTCGACCTGATCCATGAAGCGGACAAGGATGACCTGCACATCGCCGGTCGCCTGGACTTCAACACCACCGGCCTGATGCTGATCACCAACGACGGCACCTGGTCGCGACGCCTGACCCAGCCACAGACCAAACTGCCCAAGGTGTACTACGTCGAGACGGAGCAGGAGATCACTGCCGACTACGCGATCACGTTCGCCAAAGGCCTGTACTTCGCCTTCGAAGACCTTACAACCCAGCCTGCCGAACTGGTCTTGCTCGGGGCAAAATCGGCGCGCCTGAGCATCGTCGAGGGCCGTTATCATCAGGTAAAACGGATGTTCGGCCACTTCGACAACAAGGTATTGCGCCTGCACCGCGAACGCATGGGGCCGCTGCTGCTCGACGACGCGCTGAAGCCCGGCGAATACCGGCCGTTGAGCATCGAAGAGATCCGATTGATCTAAGCCGACGACCGCTCAGCAGAAGTTGTCGAACATTTTTCGAAAGATACTTGCGCGATGACGTGACCCCTGCTTGAATCAGGACGTCGGCGCGAAATGTGACCGGCGAGTCACCAAAACTACTCTAAGAAACTTTTTGCCGGCAGAGAACCCTCAGGTTCCGCCTTCCCCCGGCAAACTGCCCGCTTATAACAATACCCGTCGACCGGCGTGCAATGGATCGACATGGGCCTTCAAAAATTCCAGGCGTATGCCTACCTGTCACAAAGCTCGTGCAATCTGATTTGCGCGCATACCCGCTTGCCAGGAGTCTTATGTCATGAGGCCAGAAATCGCTGTGCTGGATATACAGGGTCAGTATCGGGTTTACACGGAGTTCTATCGCGCAGACGCCGCAGAAAAGACCATCATTCTGGTCAACGGCTCGATGTCCACGACTGCGTCGTTTGCCCAAACCGTGAAAAACCTTTATCCGCAGTTCAATGTGGTGTGCTACGACCAGCCCTACGCGGGCAAGTCCAAGGCTCACAACCTGCATGAGAAAATGCTGACCAAGGAAATCGAAGGGCAGATCCTCCTGGAGCTGATCGACCACTTCGCCGCCGAACACGTGCTGTCGTTCTCCTTTGGTGGCGCCGCCACGCTCGTCGCCCTAGCCCACCGGCCACGGCGCATCGAAAAGGCTGTGATCAGCTCGTTCTCGCCGGTGGTCAACGAGCACATGCTCGACTACCTTCAGCGCGGTGTCGATTACCTCGGCAACCGGGACGGTGACCGCGTCGGCCATCTGGTGAACAGCACCATCGGCAAACACCTGCCTTCGCTGTTCAAGCGCTTCAACCACCGTCACGTCAGTTCGTTGGCCGAACACGAATACGGGCAGATGCACTTCCACATCAGCGACGTGCTCAACAGCGACCGCAACTGCTACCTGAACGCGGCAAAGAAAATCAATGTGCCAGTGCTGTTCATGAACGGCGAATGGGACGAGTACACCGCCCCCGCCGATGCCAGGCTGTTCGCCGGCCATGTGCAACACAGCACCTTCAGCACCCTTCAGGCCACCGGCCACTTCCTCGACATGGAACACAAAACCGCTTGCCAAGACAGCCGTAACGCACTGCTGGGCTTCCTGAAACCGACGCAACTCGAAAGCCGACCGCGTTACCAGTACGTCCAGGACCACCATGCATTTGCAATCTGAAACAGAGTCATCGCGAGCAAGTCCCGCCCTACTGTGTTGAACGCACTCCCGTAGGCGCGAGGCTTGCCCGCGAATGACCGCCAAGCGGTCCCTGTTTGTGTTTCACCCGACGCTAAAGCCATCGCGCATAAAGAAAAACTTCAAATCCGCGCTCACATCTGGTACAAAGTCAGCCGCTCTGAGCGGGTGTCGTATAATGGCATTACTCCAGCTTCCCAAGCTGATAACGAGGGTTCGATTCCCTTCACCCGCTCCAATCAGATTTCAGTCTCACGTCGTTTCTTGACGGGGGATGCAAGTAAAGAAAAAACCGGCCTTGATGGCCGGTTTTTTTGTGCCTGGGATTTGGGGGCCCTCCAGTCCTTGACACCTCCGGCCCCGCATACTAGCGAATGCTATACTTCCTACGGATTGCATGAAGTGTGCAACGTTCCCCACGGGCGCAGATACCGACTGCAAATCTCAGTTTACGGCTGCGGGACAGAGGAGGCCTACGGCCAACACGAGATGGGAGGTGTGGCATGAACCGACACTATTACATCAGTGACAATCTCGACGATCTCGAAGCCCTTGAAACCGAACTGGAAGCCAACGGCATCAATACCGAACAAATTCATGTGCTCAGCGAACAAGTGGCTGATGTTGAAGAACATCATCTCCACGAGGTCAACTCGTTGATGAAACAGGATGTTGTTCACTCTGGCGAGATTGGTGCAGTGGTTGGTGTGCCACTCGCAGCGCTGATCCTTGGCGGTGCCTATTGGCTGGGCTGGACCGAAACCGCCGCAGGCTGGGTACCTTTTATCTTCCTTGCCATTGTTATATTTGGCTTCTGCATCTGGGAAGGCGGCTTTTTTGGTATTCAGGTACCTAACGCGCACTTCCGCAACTTTAAACAGATGGTGGAAGACGGCAAACATATCTTCTTCGTGGATGTTGATCCGAATCAGGAGCCGGTATTGGATCGGGTCATTGAACATCATCCAAAACTGAAGATCGCCGGCACGGGTACGGCATCCCCTCACTGGACAGTCGCCTGGCTGCACAAATGGCATCAGTTCAAGCGAACGATATAACGCCATTTATTGCGGGTTGACCCCGGAGGCTCAAAGCCCTCCGTAAGCTGTTTATTGACCGAAGAAGATGACCCGGCTGAGGAAAACATAATCCGCCTCGGTGGCCATCAACCCGACGAGCACCAGCAAACACAACGGTGGCACCAATATGGCGTAGACCATGGCCAACCGTTCCCAGGCCATGTGCATGAAGATGGAGACAATTAAACCTGCCTTCAACAACATGAAAGTGATAATCAGGGCCCACCGAAGGTAGCCATGGAAGTGAAAATAATCGACCAGATACGACATCGTGCTGAGGACGAATAACAGCCCCCAGATTTTGAGGTACAAACTGATCGGATGTTGTTGACCCTGAGCATGCGCCATCACCCGCGCTCCTCTACCATAAATAGAAGAAAGCAAAAATAAACACCCACACCAAGTCCACGAAGTGCCAGTAAAGCCCGGCTATTTCGACGTTCTGATAATTTCCGGAGCGCTCATAATCTCCTCGCATGACTTTCATCGCCACAATGCTGAGGTAGATGGCGCCGATTGACACATGCAGTCCGTGAAAACCGGTAATCATGAAGAAGCTGGCCCCAAATTGCGCCGCGCCCATGGGGTTCCCCCAGGGACGCACGCCTTCGGCGATAAGCTTGCTCCATTCAAATGCCTGCATGCTGACGAAGGTCACGCCCAAGGCAGCGGTCGCCAGCATCAGGGCTGTGGTTTTCGCGCGATCACGGCGATAGGCGAAGTTAACAGCCATGGCCATGGTGCCGCTGCTGCTGATCAGCACAAAGGTCATGATGGCAATCAGAATAAGCGGGATTTCTCTACCGCCAATCGTCAATGCGAACACTTCACTAGGGTTCGGCCAAGGGGCGGTGATGGTCATGCGGACCGACATGTAGCCGGTTAAAAAACAGGTGAATATAAACGTGTCGCTAAGCAGGAATATCCACATCATCGCCTTGCCCCAGGGGACCTGCCTGAAAGCCTCCCTATCCGAGGCCCAGTCGCTGGCGATGCCCTGCCATCCCGGGGCAGGCGGCGGGCTTGGTGGATTGGATGAACTTGACTCGGCCGGTGCTAATGGGTGCGATGCCATGGCTTTTCACCTCAGGCCGCAGAATCTGGCGATGGCTTCATAGGTTTGCGGCGTGCTGGTCAGCAGCGCGAAGAGCACGAACCAAAGACCCAATAAGTAGTGCCAATAGGTGGTACAGAGCTCTACGCTGACGCGCAGTTGCGGCAACGGCACGTGACGCAGGAATTTAGCGACGGTTATGCCCCAGGCAATCAGCCCGCCCAGCAGGTGAAGGCCATGCACACCGGTCAACAGGTAGAAGAAACTGTTGGCCGGATTACTGGCGACAAAGTAGCCCCAGGCGACAAACTGCTGCCAGACCCAGAGTTGCCCCACCAGAAAGGCAATTGCAAATACCCCCCCCACTACAAACCCCATGACCGTTGCGTCCAGTCGATCCTGTCGGGCGGCCATGCGCGACCACTGCAGTGCGATGCAACTCAGTACCAGAAAAGCCGAATTCACCCACAACGGCCATGGGTTGGCTAAAGGCGCCAAGGGGTCTGTCAGGGGGAGCCAGTCGGCCATTTGTGAGCGGGCAATGAAGGCGAGCAGGAAGAGAAAGAATAACGAACTCACCACAGCCAGAAACAAGCGCAGGCCTACCCTTGCGGTTCGGCTTCTATCGGCGTCGGCCTGAATACCTTCAGGATCGCGATTCCAGCTGCCGCCGGGGTCAGCGTCGTCGGCGTTTCTCAATAGCAGTCTGTTCATGTTTTAACGTCCGCTATCTTGGTTCCGGCACTGAGTTGCCGCATTTGCTCCAGCTCCTCGGCAGAGACCGTTTGCGGCACGAAATCCTGCTCTATCCCCGGCACGCTGTAGTCATAGGCCCAGCGATGCACCACCGGCAGTTTCGCTCCCCAGTTACCGTGTACCGGTGGGGTGTTCGGTGTTTGCCATTCCAGGCTGGCCGCGCCCCAGGGATTACTGCCTGCGGGCTTACCTTTAAATACACTCCAAGCCATGTTGAACACGAACAGCAACTGGGAAACGCCGACGGTCAATGCGACCACCGTAATGAAGGCATTCAACTCTTGCGCCGACTGCGGGATGAACGCGTAGTTTTCATAGGCGTAGTAACGGCGCGGCATACCCTGGAAACCCAAGTAGTGCATGGGGAAGAAAATGGCGTAGGTACCCAGAAAGGTAATCCAGAAATGCAGCTTGCCCAGGGTGTCGTTAAACATGCGCCCGGTGACTTTCGGAAACCAATGATAGATGCCGCCGAACACCACCAGTACCGGTGCGACCCCCATGACCATATGGAAATGGGCGACGACGAAATAGGTGTCCGAGAGCGGAATGTCCACGATCACATTGCCGAGAAACAACCCGGTCAGACCGCCCACCAGGAAGGTGACGATAAAGGCCAGGGCAAACAGCATCGGCACGGTCAGATGAATGTCGCCCCGCCACAGGGTCAACACCCAGTTATAGACTTTCAGTGCAGTCGGCACTGCGATGATCAAGGTGGTGACGGCGAAGAAAAAGCCAAAGTACGGGTTCATCCCGCTGACATACATATGGTGCGCCCAGACCACAAAGCTGAGCACGCCAATCGCAATAATCGCCCACACCATCATTCGGTAGCCGAAGATATTTTTACGCGCATGGGTGCTGATCAAGTCGGAGACCAGACCAAATGCAGGAAGAGCCACGATGTAGACTTCCGGGTGGCCGAAGAACCAGAACAGGTGCTGGAATAATATCGGGCTGCCGCCCTGATGATTGAGCTGTTGCCCCAGCGAGATGATCGCCGGCATAAAGAAGCTGGTACCCAATAGCTTGTCGAACAGCATCATGACCGCGCTGACAAACAACGCAGGGAAGGCCAGCAAGGCCATGATCGACGCCATGAAGATTCCCCATACGGAGAGCGGCATGCGAAACAATGTCATGCCGTGCGTGCGTGCCTGCAATACCGTGGTGACGTAGTTCAGCCCGCCCATGGTGGCGGCGACAATAAAAATCGCCAGAGAGACGAGCATCAGGACAATGCCCCACTCGACCCCCGGTGTCCCCTTGGTGATGGACTGCGGCGGATAGAGCGTCCAGCCCGAACCGGTGGGACCGCCCGGCACAAAGAAACCGGCGAGCAATACCAGTACCGCCACCAGGTAGAACCAGTAGCTCAGCATGTTGACGTAGGGGAAGACCATGTCGCGGGCGCCCACCATCAGTGGGATCAGATAGTTACCGAAGCCACCCAGAAACAGGGCCGTCAGCAAATAAATGACCATGATCATGCCGTGCATGGTCATCGCCTGATAGTAAGTATTGGCGTCCATGAACGCCAAACTGCCAGGGAAGCCTATCTGTAAGCGCATCAAGTCGGACAACACCACGGCGATAAGCCCCACGAACAGAGCCGTCAAGGAGTATTGAATGGCTATGACCTTGTGGTCCTGACTCCAGATGTATTTGGTCAGGAAACTTTTAGGCTCGTGCAGTGCTTCTGTTTCGGCTTGCTCCGCATAGGCCATCACGTCATCCTCCTGTCGAAGTTTCGGTGTACTTCTGGCTGCTTACGGCTATTTCCCTGGCTGCGCCTTGCTCGTATCAGCGTCGGCATTCGCTTTGGATTTGATAAAGGCGATCAGTGCATTCAACTCCTTATCGCTGGGAGCAAAGACCGGCATGACGGGTGCATATCCCTTGACGATTTTGGCAGCGGGATTAAGAACCGAGTCTTTTATATAGCCCTCATCGACCTTGATGCTCGTACCGTCGGCAAGGGTTTCGGTCTTGCCGTACAGACCCTGCCAGCTGGGACCGATGCCCTTGCTGCCATCGACACTGTGGCAGGCCAGGCAGCCGAGCGATTCAGCCAACTGCTGTCCCTGCGCCGCCAGGTCCTCACCTGGGCCCGGCGCTTGGCCGGCAGCAGATTCGTCGCCTTGTCGCGCAGCACCCAGTGATTTGATCAGGGCGATGAGTGCACCCAGTTCATCGTCATTGAGAGTATAGGTCACCATGACCGGCGGGTAGCCTTGTACCAGGCGGGCCTTCGGATCGAGGATCGACTCTTTCAGGTAAGCCTCATCGACCTGCACACTGCTGCCATCGGCAAGCTGTTCAGTGCGGCCATACAAGCCCTTCCATCCCGGGCCGAGACTGGCACTGCCATCCTGGCTATGGCAGGCCCCGCAACCGTATTTTTCGACCAACTGGCGGCCTTTTTCCAGCACGCTGTCCTGACTGGGCTTGGCAGCCGCGGCTAATGTCTGTGCAAACGTCGGTTGGCTTTTCAGCCATTGATCGAAGGCGCCCTGCTCTTCCACGATCATCTGGCCGCGCATGTTGTAATGACCGACACCACAATATTCAGCGCAAAGAATTTCATACTTTCCGGTTTTGGTCGGAGTAAACCAAAAGTACGACACCATCCCCGGCACCATGTCCATCTTGCTGCGGATTTGCGGAACATAGAAATCGTGCAGCACATCTTTGGATCGCAGTAAAACTTTCACCGGCTTATCGAGCGGAAGACGAACTTCATTGCTTTTTATCAGTACATCGTCCTGCCCGGCAGGATCATTGGGATCAAGGCCGAGGGGGTTGGTGGAATCAACAAATTTGATATCTGACTTACCCAACTTCCCGTCTTGGCCAGGGAAGCGAAAGGCCCACTGCCACTGCTGGGCGATCACTTCAAGCTCATAGGCATTTTTCGGTACCCGGATAAAATCATCGTAAACAACCAGGCCTGGCGCCAACATGGCGACAATACCTACCGAAGTAACGATAATTAACCATAGTTCCAGTTTTTTACTTTCTGGTTGGTAGTGCGCCCTGGATCCCTCCTTGTGACGATAACGCATCACCGCCACCGCCATAAAAACCGTGATGGCGATGAAGAATATTCCGCTAATGATCAGGGTGATAAACAGGGTGGTGTCTATGGATCCCCAGTTGGAAGCTGCCGGTGTTGCATGCCAAGGCGCGAGTATATGGAAGAGTACTGATGCAATAACGATTAGTATCAAGATAATTGCTATTGCCATGTTCTCTTCATCCTGTTCCTGTTGCTCATTGGTTATGCCAAAGCATCGCCACTGACGTCCAAGCAGGGCAGACAACTGCCACCCATCCCGGTGGCAAAGTCAGTAAGAAGTATAGAGCCATCGGGCTGTACCGTGAGGCGGGCAAGCGAGGCCCGGTTGCCAGCTATACTCAATTTCAGATTACGGACGGCAGGGATCGGCCAGAAGCGGCCCAAAAGACGAACCCTGCCTGTGCGTAGCAGTCAGATAAGTGATGGTATTGAGAACAACAGCCACAAAATCCAGCAGTCCACGACGGAGGTTTCGTCATGAGTGCCCTGACGATCGAAGGCTGGTGCAAGCCCAGCCCCGACCAGAAGTCCATCCCGATCGGTGAGATCCATTTTGACGTCGATGACCCCCTTCATCTGCGTCTGGAGCAAGCTGAAGAACGTCTACAAGAGACCCATGAGCCCGAAGCCATGGTCGATGTCGACATGAGCACAATGGATTTGGTCTTGCCAGAGGGATATGGCCCCTTGTCCGACTGCCAGATGCGCGTCTATCTGCATTACGAGCGCGGTCAGTTCCATTTGGTCGGGCATCGAGCGAGCGATGGAAGCTTGATCTACACCAATGCGGTTTTGATTGATCAGTTGCTTTAAAAACGCCGCATGATGCGCGGGAACGCAAAAAACCGGTCCGCAGCGGCCGGTTTTTTATGCCTGAAATTTGAGCATTCCTGGCGCTTCGGCGCTGCGGCAAAACCCTGCAATACAGAAAACGGGGTCTACCCAAACCATCGCGACATGCCCTCCTAGACTCGTTTCATGCAGCTCTTCCATCCGTATCCAGGGTGCGTTGGTGGTTATAGTGTTGATTAGTGAATTTCAGTAGGTATAGTAACCATAAGCACACCACAGGGAGGTGATGTGAATAGCCGTTTTTTGATAAGCCAAATCGTTGCGGACGGCTGGTATCTGGTACGAATCAGAGGGAGTCATCACCACTTCAAGCATCCGACCAAGCCTGGACTGGTGACGGTTCCTCACCCGAAAAAGGACCTGCTCAAGAAAACGGCCATTAGTATTTTGCAACAGGCGCTGCTCTGACGAACCGATGGACTGCGCCCTCGGAGGATAACGAACATGCTTTACCCCATCGCGATTTCCATGGGTGATGACGAACACGCCTGGGGCGTAGAAGTTCCGGATATTCCGGGTTGCTTCTCCGCCGGTGAAGATCTGGATGACGCCATGGCCATGGCTCGCGAAGCCATCGAAGGTCATTTCGAGATTCTGGCCGAAGACGGATCACCGATTCCGCCCGCCAACAAAGTGACCCTGCATGCGGCCAATCCACAGTACGCAGGGTGCACGTGGGCCGTGGTGGATATCGATATCACCAAATACCTGGGCAAGGCGCAGAAACTCAACATCACCCTGCCCGGCTATCTGCTCAACCGCATCGATGAGTACGTATTGCACCATCCGGAAGAGAAAAGTCGCTCAGGGTTTCTAGCCTCGGCGGCGCTCAAGGTCTTGCAGCAAAGTTGATAGCCTGAAAATCGGATCAATCAAGGGGACGAATGTGTCCCCTTTGATTCGTCAGCGCGTTGCCACCATGAACAACCGCGGAAACGGCAGCAGCACCGAACCATCACTCAGCGCCGGATAGGCCTGCTCGATTGCCGCCTGATACTGCTTGAGATAGTGCGCCCGTTCCACGTCATCCAATGGTTCGAGAAAAGGCCGCAAACCGGAGCCTTTGAACCATTCGACCACGCCCGATGCGCCGTCCGCGAGCGGATGATAGTAAGTGGTGCGCCATACATCGACGCGAGTGCAGTGGCCACGCAGCATTGAGTAGTAGCCGCTTGCACCCTCCATTTCCGTTCGCAGGCCGGCAGCCCTTGCCAGCTTGTCAGCCCAAGGGCCGTTCGCTGCGACCTCGCGCATCAACCGGTGCGACGGTTCGTTGAGGTTATCGGGCATCTGGATCGCCAGGCTGCCGCCGGGTGTGAGCCTGTTTACCAGCGACGGCAGCAGCCTGGCGTGATCCGGCACCCACTGCAGCACCGCATTGGCGAAGATCACGTCAAACGGGCCGGTGTCGCTCCAGGTATCAATGTCAGCGACGTCGAAACGTACCTGAGGTAAACGCTTGCGGGCGGCCTCGATCATATCGGTCGAACTGTCCAACCCACGCACCGCGGCATCGGGAAAACGCTGCACCAGCAACTCGGTCGAATTGCCGGGGCCGCAACCGATGTCGATGGCCGAACGGACGTCCACCGCTGGGATGGCGGCCAGCAAGTCACGCGCCGGGCGCGTGCGCTCATCTTCGAAAGCTACGTATTGTTTGGCGGACCAACTCATATCGCTCTCCTGTCGGGTGCATTGTTGTCGCCAGGGGCAGACAACCGGTTGGCTACGATACATCGTCCGCGTCAGTTAACCCACGCCCCCACCCGCCAATGCCAACCATCGTTACGTTGCTCCCAGTGCGGATGCACATAACGATACCCCGGTCGCTCCGGGACCCAATGGCCATGAACCGCGACATAACGCCCGCCTTCCCAACGCCAGTACCCCCTGGACCAGAGGTAACCCGGTCGCCCCGCGGGCTCTACCTCGACAACGCGTTCCGGCGGCGGCTGCGGTGCGATGACCTCAACATATTCACGCTCCACCGGACGCCGGTCATGAACGACCCGTTCCTGCACACAACCCGCTGCGGTAACCACCACTGCCAGCAACACCATGTAACGTAACAACATGCCGCCTCCTCTGGCTTGAAAGCCAAGTTGAGTGAACCAGCAAAAAAACGCCCCCTTTTCCACCATGCTCCTGCCTGGCTCACTGCTTTTTTAACAGGTCTTGTCTGTCTATTGCCTGAACCCGGATCACTTGACGATCGGAAAACACAGGGGATCCGGATGAGCCTTTTTTATCGCCAAATCGTAGGAAGCCATAACCGAAATGACCGTTCGTCGACCGACCGGCAAAGCATTTTTGACAGTATGAAAATGGCATCTATAGTCCTATCGCGGCCTGTTGGAAGGAACCCAACCCGTCATTTCAAGGCAAGGAGCAAGGCCAGCTCGTACCCGTGATCGAGTGGGTTCCCCAGTAGTGTGTTCGCAACGGCCACAAGGCAAGCAAGCGTTGTCGTGCCTGGTAAGTAGCCAGACAATCACTATGTTAAAAGGAGCTTCACTATGTCTCGAGTCACGGATGTACTTGTTTCCATCGACACTGAAACCATTCTGAAAAACTACCCGAACATCAGCAAAAACCCTGCTTCACCGACGCTGATCGACTGGAAGCACGTCTACATGGTCACCAACCAGGATAACGTGATCAGTGGCCAGGCCGGTGGCGAGCTGGACCTCAAGGCCCAGGTTGGCGATCTGATTCGCTGGCGTGAAACCAGCCTGTCCCAGAGCTTCGAACAGGCCGTGATCTTCTACAAATTCATCGGCAACCAAGGCAACGATCTGATCTCCCCGCCTTCGCCACGCACGGCTACCGCTAGCGTTGCGGTACCCAACCCCAGCAATCCCTCGGTGCCTAGCTGTCAGAAAGTTGCCAACCACTACTGGTCCTCGGAGACCCTGGCGTGTGGTCGCGTGACCTACCATTTCAACTTCCTGATCGTCGACCGCAACTGTCAGATTGTCGGCTGCTGCTCGTGGGACCCGTTCATTTCCATCCATAACTGATGATGGAATCGACCCCTTGGCAACGAGGGGTCACCTCCAGTCCGTTGCCGCCTCGGCTGGAACAGGATGTCTTGCTTGAAACCGAAGCGGTTACCGTTTTGCGTCAACATCATGAAAGGAATCCATGATGACTTCCGAACCGATTACCCCCCCTTCAGCGAGTACCCTGACCGCCAATAGCGTGCTGCTGGTCGTCGATGCCGAATCGCTGCTTTCGCGCTATGCGCAACCCAGCCTTGACCCGCAAAAGCCGACCGTGATTGAAGATGGTTTCATCTTCGGCATCAGCGCTACACCAAAAACGAAAAATGTTAAAAATGACAGCAAAATTACACTGACCACCCACAACGGAAAAGTCTTTCATATTCGCGGCAGGACCGTCAGTTTGCTGGCCGAACACAGCGTGGTATTCCACAACATCACGGTGGACGATACCGGGATCCTTTCTCCGCCCAAGCTGATCGTCCACGGCGACCAGACCGTCCCCGCGCCCGACCCCGCCAACCCGAACCAGCCGGGCAGCCACAAGGCCGATGATCATTATTGGGAGTGCTCGCAACTGAGCACGGGCGTGGCAACTTGCGAACTGAGCTTCATGCTGATCAACCAGCGCTGCGAAGCGCTCGGGTATTTCAGGTGGAAGACTGAGGTGACGCTGTCGGCGTGAATAAAGATTATCGAGTAGGAGGCGGCTTCACAGCCGTCGTCCTCTCACACCACCGTAGGTACAGAAACAAGCAAGTCCAGGCATTTACAGTGGCAAGGTATTGCAGTGCTTGATCTCCTTGAGCGAAAAACCGGTGTACATTTCCTTGATATTGCCGAGCGTACGTATGCGATGCATGGCGACTTCATGGAATGCCTCCATGTCTTTGACGACTACCTGCAGGAGGTAGTCGTATTTCCCCGACACTTTGTGACAGGCAATAATGTTGGGCAGCGCCAGAACGCCCGCTTCGAAATGTTCCATGGCTTGCTCGGAGTGACTATCGAGGGTGACGCTGATGAAAGCGAAAAGTCCCAGCCCTATGGTCTTCGGGTTCAAGTGCGCGTGATACCCGACAATCACCTCCTCTTCCAGGCGCTTCAGGCGCTTCCAGCAGGCTGGCGCTGACAGGCAAACACGAGCGGCGATCTCGGCGTTCGTCAGGCGACCATTCATTTGCAGAATTTCCAGAATTGAACGATCAACCTTATCCATTTCCGCCATGTGTTCTCTCCCTTTAACAATGCGTACGCGGTAGGGCGATTGGCCCCATCCCGCAGGTCCTTGATCAAGCATCCATTTCTAGAAACTACAAATACTAGAAAGAAAATTACGTAAAGAACACATTTTGGATAATTAACGACTGAAAAATAACTAAATACAGACCCGTTTCGAAAACTAATTTTCAAGGCACTGAAATACAATTTCTTGTCATTTCCGACACCCAAGCCACTGGCTCTGACAATAAAAATAAGTAACAACGGAGGCAATATTGAGCATTTTCAGAACAAAAGACCTGGACGCAATGATTGCTGCTGCCCGAGCGCCTGCAGGGTTGAAAAAAGTGCTGGGGCCGATGGATTTGGTCCTGATTGGTATCGGTGCAATCGTGGGGACGGGCATCTTCGTATTGACCGGAACCGGCGCATTGACTGCGGGACCGGCCCTCATGGTTTCATTCCTGATAGCGGCGTTGGCCTGTGCATTTGCAGCACTCTGTTATGCCGAGTTCGCCTCATCTGTACCGGTAGCAGGCTCGATTTACACCTACAGCTACGCGACGCTGGGAGAGTTGGTGGCCTGGATGATCGGCTGGGATCTGATGCTCGAATACGGACTGGCCAGTTCGGCTGTGTCTGTTGGGTGGTCGGGTTACTTCCAGTCCCTGCTGAGCGGATTTGGGCTGAATCTTCCGGTTGTGCTTACGGCGGCGCCAGGCTCTTTGCCCGGCGTGGAAACCTGGTTCAACCTACCCGCGCTGGTGATTATGCTGGCAATTACCTGGATGCTTTCCATGGGCATCAAGGAATCCGCGCGCGTAAACAACGTGATGGTAATCATCAAAATCGCCGTGGTGCTGCTCTTCATCGCCGTTGGTGTGCGACATGTTCAGCCGGCTAACTGGCAACCATTCGCGCCCTTCGGTGGCCATGGCATTTTGAGTGCTTCGGCCTTGGTTTTTTTTGCTTTCATTGGTTTCGATGCGGTTTCCTCTGCCGCCGAAGAAGTGAAAAAACCGGCGCGTGACCTCCCCATCGGTATTATCGGTTCCTTGGCCGTTTGTGCGGTGTTATACGTTGCCGTTTCAATGATCATGACCGGCATCGTGCCCTATGCCCAATTCCTTGGCGTTGATCATCCGGTCTCATTGGCGTTGCAACATGCCGGTGAAAGCTGGGTTGCCGGGTTCGTTGATTTAGGCGCAATCGTTGGCATGACGACTGTCATTCTGGTGATGGCTTACGGTCAAACCCGGATCATCTACGCGATGTCGCGCGACGGACTGCTTCCCCAGCGCCTTTCCAGGGTTCATACACGATTCGGCACCCCATTTTTCGCCACCTGGATGGTCGGAATAGTCTTCGGGCTGATCTCGGCACTGATTCCGCTGAACGTCCTCGCCGAGCTGATCAACATCGGTACGTTGGCCGCATTCAGTCTGATCTCGGTGGCAGTGATCGTCTTGCGCAAGACCCGACCCGATCTTCCTCGCGCATTCAGATGCCCGGGCGTGCCCATTGTTCCATTGCTCGCCATCGCGTTCTGCGTAACCTTGATGACCTTCCTCAAGCAGACAACCTGGCTGGCATTTGGGGCGTGGTTGGCAATTGGCCTGGTGATCTACTTCGCCTATGCGAGACGCCGCTCGTTATTACATTAATCCAGCATTTCGTCAGGTCTCTTTGGAGTGTCAATCAACCTCCAATAGTTTTCAGGTGCGAAACTGCATGCCAGTTGCGCACCTGATTGCATTCGCCAGTCAACCCTCACCTCATTTGTCCTGTTTTTAGACCCAGGAGAGCAGTGGCGCGCATTTGCAGTGGCACGCGAACTCTATTTATTCAGTTACCCCATTTAGCTCATGACCTAGGCCCGCCACGGTGGAAGAGCCCCTTCGAAAAGTGAAAAGGCTCGATGCAGGAAACTGTTGAAGCGAGCGGCATCACGCCGCAGCCCTGCCTGTTGACCTCCAATCAGGCACAGATGGGCCACCTGAGCAATCACTTCTGCTTGGCCTGGCATATGGACCAAGCGGCGGCACGTGCGTATCGCGAAATCCAGTCGTCTTGTGTCAACACGCTGCTGAAACTCGCCTACCAACGGATCATGCAGCGACCAGGCTCGGATGGAAATTTCCCGCCCAGGTTGTTTCTCAGCGGCAATACTCAAGTAGCGTTTCAAGGTTTCGCCCGCGCTACGACCCTGCGCCGCATAAGCGAGCATGCGCTCCGTGTAGTCTTCTTCCCAAGCGGCCAGCAAGGTGCGGACAAAGTCTTCGCGATTGCGGAAATGGTGATAGAACGATCCGCGGGTCACATTCAATCGGCGCGATAGACTCTCGGCCGAAACGCCGATATGCCCTATTTGGTCGAGGGCCTCAAAACCAGCCGCGATCCAATGGTTACGAGTTAGTTTTCTCACCCGTTATTTCGCTCCATGTTTAGCGCCATACAGACTGTGTATGGTGCGCAACCGATTGATACGCTGCGAACACCAGCAAAGATGGCCGTTGCGTTTTGCACGCCAGCACTTTTCATGGAGCTCGCCTTGAAGAAAATCGTTCTGGTTGCTTTCGACCAATTCACTGATATCGACCTATTCCTGATGTGGGACATCTTAGGCCGCAACACCGAGGACTGGCACGTCCGAATATTGGGTTCCAGCTCTATCGTGAGATCGGCGCACGGCCTGCCTGTTTCGGTGCACGGTCCGCTTTCCGAGGCCAATAGCGCCGACGCGGTATTGTTCGTCAGCGGCAAGGAAGGGATACCCGCTGCACTTGCCGCCCCAGATTTCCTGCCGTCGTTTGAACTTGACTCCAGACGCCAGCGAATCGGCTCAATATGCGCCGGAGCTTTCATTCTCGAACGGCTTGGGCTGCTCAGCGGCCAGGCAACTACACACCCGGATGCACGATCGAGCTTGCAAGCTCTGGGGCTTGAGCCCATGGACCAGCCTCTTGTATGCCAGGGGAACGTCGCAACCGCTGGCGGATGCCTTTCGGCGCTCTATCTGGTGGGATGGTTGGTTGAATCCTGGTTCGATGTCGACAAGCGCCGTGCGACGCTGCTCCCTGTTCTGCCAGCTGGGCAGCAAGCGTTATATGATGCCTTGATCGGGTTCAGTATCCGACAAGCACTTACAGGGCGACAAGGAGCGTTACACGACAAACCATCGCAACAAGAAACGCGACATGGCATGTCGTCTAATTGGTAGTTAGAACTCAGGAGAGATCCCCGATGCCCCGAGAATTTGAGCTCATTATGTCCGTGCCAGTCCCCTCGAGGTCCGGCATCACCCACCTTTACAAGTCGATGAACCTGGCGGACGCTTTTGCGATTCGGCTCCCTGCGGGCACATCCAGCAATCCAGATTTGCTAGCTCGATTCATCCTTTCCCACCAGCCATCCTGGATCGGATGGCTCATGAAAGTCCGAGACACTATCGTTGCCTGTTTTGGTCTCAAAACCACCAAACATCTGGCATCACTTGCTAATCGGATTGGAATCTTCAAGGTCTACAGCACGAACCAGACTGAAATCGTGTTGGGAGAGGACGACAAGCACCTCGACTTCCGGATATCGATCCTATGTTCTGGAGAGGCAGAGCCAGAAGGCAGTCGCCAACTCGTTTTTTCAACCGTGGTCCAGTGCCACAACCGTCTAGGCCGGGCCTACATCTTCGTTATTGCCCCATTTCACCGCTTGGTTGTTAAGGCCAGCCTCCGCAGTGCTGCGCGCATCGGTTGGCCTCTGGCTACCTGCCCCTAAGGTCTAACCCGCCCATCGTAAGGCTGTTCTGGCAAGCCTGGCCAAGGCTCTCATGTCAAACGTCAGGCCTCTATACCTCTAAAGATTCCAAACGCAGCAAGTGCCCTTCAAAGCCCCGGCTTTTCATCAACCACGGGGCTTTCAAACAGAATTTTCATGACACCCGTGCGGTCTGAAAATCAGGCGCATCCCTATAAGGAGCACGGCAATGAAATTCGCGAAAATCGCACAGAAACTCTCCCTATGGGCGGGCCAACCCCGGACATTTATGGGCGCGATCATTCTGATTGTCCTTTGGGGCCTGAGTGGGCCGATTTTTCATTTCAACGATACCTGGCAACTGATCATCAACACCTCGACCACGATCATCACCTTCCTGATGGTGTTCCTGATCCAGAACACCCAGAACCGTGACACGGACATTTTGCACTTGAAGATCGATGAGTTATTGCGGGTGACCAAGGACGCGCAGAACGCGATGCTGGGGCTCGAGTCCCTGGACCTCAAACAGCTGGAAGCGTTGAGAAAGAAATATCGCACCCTCGGCGAGGGGGAAACGATTTCCCTGGACGGCACGGTCGTCGAGGAAACCAAGAAGGATTCGAATCAGGATTGATCCCGGCAGCGGGTGACCGACGTCACCCGCGCAACAGACTGACTAACGACTGGCTTGCAGCGCCCTGGCCATTTGCAGATGGTTTTGCAGCTTGGGCAGGGTTTCTTCGGCGAAGGCTTTGATTTGCGGCACGTCCGTTGTCTGCGCTTGTTGTTGAAGTTGCTCGATGGCTTCCTGGGTGGTTTTTACCTGACTGTCGACGTACGCCTGATCGAAAGAGGTATCGTCCTTAATCTCCGGTATCAAGGCTTTGGCCTTGTCGACCACCTCTTCGCGTGGCGCGACCGGTAAATCGAGTTGCTTGGCAATTTTCGCCAGATGCTGGTTGGCGGTGGTGCGATCGTTGATCACCACGATGGTGTAATCCTTGACCTCTTTGGATGCCGTTTTCTGGTGCGCCAGGCGGCTGGCTTCGATGTCGGCCATGCCTTGGGCCGACGCCTCATTGACGAATTCGGCGGGAGACTGGGCAAAGGCACTGCTGGCGCACAGGCCCAGTAACGTGGCAAAACCGGCATTGCGTAAACGGGTGGCCATCCGGCTCATGGTCGCGCCCTCCTTCCTGAAAATTCAAACGGGAGCTTGCGCCCCCGTCTATTAAACAAAACTACCTTCACCTATTACGGAGTTTTCTGACCGCCTTTGCGGCCCATGCCGCCTTTGGCAGGGTCTTTATCAACAGTCGTCGTGGTAGTTTTCCCACCTTTGCGAGCGGCTTCAGACGCCTTCGTTCGATCGATGGCGCTACCCGGGCTCGGATTTTTTGAAGTAGGCATGGTTCTCATCCTCTTGGTGATGATCACAGCGAGCAGACGCCCGCATAGGATATGAATTTCCATGCCTGAAAAGGTTTAGAAAACCTGGCAACGTCGCGACGAACGGTGACGGATTTTCAGACCTCGAGACGTGAATGGTGCTGGCGTTTGGCGGCGTACATTGCCTCATCGGCATGCCTGAACAGCTGCTTTTCTTCGGTGCCATGTTCGGGGTATCGCGCGACGCCGATGCTCGGCTGGATCGTCAGGTTGTGCCCGTCCAGACGCAGGGGCTGAACCAGCACCTGGCGGATTTTCCCCGCCACATTCTCGGCATCTTCGGCGGCGTGGATGTTGTGCAACAACACGACAAATTCATCACCACCAATGCGCGCCACCGTGTCGGTTTCGCGCACGCAGCCCTTGAGCCGATTGGCGACCGCTTGCAGCAACATGTCGCCGACCGCATGACCGAGGGTGTCGTTGACTTGCTTGAAGCGGTCAAGGTCGACATAGAGCAACGCCATTCGACCGGAGTCTGCCCGGGCCAGCGCCAGCGAAGCTTTCAGGCGTTCGCGCAGCAATTCGCGATTGGGCAGCTGAGTCAGTTGATCGTACTGGGCCATGCGCTGGAGCCGGGCGTGCAATTGCTTACGCTCGATCGCGGTCGCGACCTGAGCGCAAACATACTGCAGCAACTCCTTGTCTTGCTCGGTGTAGCGCTCGCCGCCCGGCACGCTTTTGACGATCAGAGCGCCGATGGTGCCGTTTTGCGAACTCAACGGCACGCCCAGCCAGCAGGGTGAGTCCTGGCCCTTGACCAATGCCGCAAACCCTTCCGGCAGATTGTCCTGATCCGGGGTCAGCAGAATCGGCAAGCCACTGCGAATCACTTCTGCGCACAAACGCCCGGTAACAGTCCCGGGATCCTCGGGTTGCAGCTCATGGTCGTCGACGTGATAGGGGAAATTCAGCCGCGCGCAGTGCTCGTCATACAGTGCCACGGAGAAATTCAACGCCGGCAGCCATTCGCCGATGATCGAATGGATGCGTTTGAACAGCGCCAGCAAATCTTCCGCCGCGTGGGCCGCTTCGGAGATTGCATACAGCGCCGCTTGTCGGGACTCGGCCTGTTTGCGCTCGGTGATGTCGCGCGCCACGGCGATACGCAACTGATCGACCTCCGACCAGCGTGCCGACCAGAGAATGTGCACCACCCGGCCGTCCTTGCGCAGATAACGATTTTCAAAGTTGAGCTTGGGTTCGCCCCCCATGATCTCCCGCGCGGCGTCGAGGGTACGCTGTCGGTCGGCAGGGTGAACCAGGTCGATCATCGACTGGCCGATCAGCTCGTCGGGGGTGTAACCGAAAATGCGCTCGCAGGCCGCGCTGACAAATACGAAGCGACCTTGTTTGTCCACCGCACAGACGGCGTCCAGCAAGAGATCGATGTAACTCGCCAGTGGCGCGGAATTTCTGGTTTCCATGATGCCGAGAGCATGTCCGGACAATGCAACATTGAACAACCCTCCCTGACCGGTCATACGCCCGAGCGATGACTGTGCAGCCGACGCTTCCCTGCGTTCAGCCTCAAGCCTTGTTCGTCACCAGCCCTGGCAGCGCATGTACCAGGGCATTGATGGCGAAACCGATGAACATAACCCCGCACAAGCGGGTGATCGCCAGTTCATGACGCTGATACAACGTGCGCACCTGACGCGCACCGACGATGCCAATGAGAATAGCGTAGGCCAAAAGGCCACCAATGAAGCTCAAGATGATCAACCAGGGCAACATGGACCAATGCAGCAACTCTGCACGGCTGGACAACAGCGCAGTAAAGGTCGCCACCGCCACCGGGTATGCCTTGGGGTTGGTCAGACCGAACAGGATGCCGTGCCAGAATGGCTGCCGCGCCGGGCCCTGAGGCGCCTCGGCACTGGCGCGACGAGCGCGAACCGCGCGCAGGCCCAGCCAGAACAAATAAAGCCCGCTGAGCACACCCAGCACATCGAAGGCAGTGCTGCCGATTTCCCGCGCACCGACAATCGCGATCAGTGCAGTGCTGCACCAGACCACGTCGCCCAGCAAATGCCCGCACAGAAACCCCGCCCCGGCCCGCCGTCCGCGTGCCGCGCCGATGCCGAACACCGCCAGCACACCGGGCCCCGGAGTAATGCCATAAATGAAGCCCGAGGCGAGAACGGCCATTAGCAGCGATGGAGTCATGGAAATTCCTGAGGACGCCGGGTGAAGGGGCGCAATTCTATCTCAGGACGCCGAACATCGACTCACTGATCGTCGAAGAACTTCATCCCCGCATAGGGTCGCTGCCGACAAGCCGCCAGCCGCGACGCCAGAGACCCGACATGCGCCTCGAGATTGTGCCCGTCCGGGTCGAGAAAATAGAACGACGCACCTTCGCTGCGGTTATCCCGCCATTCCCGCACGTTGGCGGATCGCAGGCGTTCGACGAACGGCAGGAAGTCCACAGCTTCGAGGCTGAAGGCGTAATGGGTGTAGTCGGCGGCGGGCGTGGATTCGCGCCGTGGATCGAAAGAAAGGCACAGCCACAGACCGGGTAGCGAGAGATAGGCACCGGTGTCCCAAGTGGCTGAAAGCTGAAGTTGCAGCAGATCGCGATAGAACGCCACGCTGCGGTTCAGGTCAGTGACGGCGAGGGTCAGGTGGTTGAGGCCGGTTAGCATGGGTTGGGTAACCTTGAGTCTCTCTGGGTGGTCGCGAGCGGAGAGTAAAGCTTAAACATCCTTGAGCGTACAGCCGACGGGGGCTTTGTTGGCTGAGAGTCAGTCTTCGCGAGCAAGCCCGCTCCCACAGGGAGTGGCGGCGGGCACGAATCCTGTGCCCGACGCGGTCAATGTGGGAGCGGGCTTGCTCGCGAAAGCGGTATTTCTGACGCCGCGAACTTCAGAACTTGTCGAGCGTGCGCAGCTTCTGCGGCAACCCCCACAGCAACAACGCAGCGGCGATCAGCGCGGCGACACCGATGACGTACAACGCGGGGGTGGTGCTGCCGGTCAGGTCTTTGATCCGCCCGACCATGACCGGGCTGACGATCCCACCGAACTGGCCAAGGGTATTGATCACCGCGATCCCGCCAGCGGCGCCTGCCCCGGCACCGGCCAGGAGTTTCGGTGGCAGGGTCCAGAAGCTCGGGATGGACGCGATGATCCCGGCACCGAGCAAGCCCAGGGCAACAATCAGGAAAGTCGTGTGGTTGGCGAAAATTCCTGCGCAGAAGAAACCCACCGCGCCTGCCGCCACCAGACCTGCGACAAACTTGCGCCGCTCACCGGTGGCGTCGGATAACCGCCCGATCACCACCATGCTGATGGCGCCGCAGATGTAGGGAATGGCGGTCAGCAAGCCGATCATCACCGGGCTCTCGGTGCCGGCACTGCGGATCAGTTGCGGCGCCCAGAAATTCAAGCCGTAGGATGCCACCTGAATCAGAAAGTAGATCAGCCCCAGCATCAGGAAACCCGGAATCCGGAGTGCGGCCAGCAAGGAGCCGCCGCTCTTGTGGGGTTCGTGGTGCGCGATACGGCTGGCGAGCAGTGTCTTCTCCGACGGGGTCAACCAATGGGCATCTTCGATGCGGTCCTTGAGCACGGTCAGCACCAACAAGCCAAGGCCGATGCAAGGAACGCCACCGAGCAGAAACAGCCAATGCCAGCCGCGCATATCGAGGAAGCCATCAAGGTGTTGCAGCACCAACCCGGAGAACGGTGCGCCAACCAGCCCGGCAAACGCCGACGCGAGAAACAGCATCGAGGTGATGCGCCCGCGATAGTGCTGCGGGAACCACAACGTCAGGTAATACAGCACGCCCGGCGCAAAACCCGCCTCCATCGCACCGATCACGAAACGCAGGGCGTAGAACTGCCATTCGCTATTGACGAAGACCATGGCCGCCGTCGCGAGCCCCCACGACATCATGATCCGGGCGATCCAGCGCCGGGCACCCACCTTGTAAAGCATCATGTTGCTCGGCACTTCAAAGATCACATAACCGACTACAAACAGCCCGGCGCCGAGGCCGTAAGCGGTATCGCTCAGGCTCAGGTCGGCCTGCAACTGGAATTTGGCGAAGCTGATGTTGATGCGGTCGAAAAACGCGAACAGGTAGCAGACCATGATCAGCGGCATCAGTCGCCAGGCGACTTTGCGGACCAGGGCTTTTTCGGCGTCGTGACTAACGGACGGGCTCACGCCCGCCTCCAGAACATTGAGGCTCATCGTGGTTTCTCCAGGCAGACGTCCCGTGGGCGTCCGATTGTTTTTGTTGTCTGGTTCGTTGCGGCTTTTGTAGGAGCGAGGCTTGCCCGCGAAGGCGGTGTGTCGGCCTCCATCGATACTGAATGTCAGACCGCTTTCGCGGGCAAGCCTCGCTCCTACAGTGTTTGTTCGGTGGGTTCAGGACGGTGTCGGGTGCAGGTCGCAGTTACGTCCGGCCTTGGCGAGCTGCCCGGGCACTTCATGGCCCAGCAATGCGGGTAAGCCTCGCGACAATCGCAGCAACAACGGCAAGTCGATGCCGGTGTGAATGCCGACTTCATCGCACAGGTTGACCAAATCTTCGGTGCAGATATTGCCCGAGGCACCCGGTGCAAACGGGCAACCGCCAAGACCACCGAGGGCTGCGTCAAAGCGCCGGGCTCCGGCCTCGTAAGCTGCCAGTACGTTGCACAGACCGAGGCCGCGCGTGTTGTGGAAATGCAGGGTCAGATCAGCCGGTGAAACCCGTTGCAACACCCGTCGCACCAAGCGGTCGACCTGACGTGGATTGGCCATGCCGGTGGTGTCGGCCAAGGTAATGCCCGTAATGCCGAGCTCCTGATAAGCCTCGACAATCTGCAGCACGCGATCCTCATCGATCGTGCCTTCAAACGGGCATCCGAAGGTCGTGGCGATGCTGCCGTTGAGCCGCACCGGCGTGCCGCGAACGAACTCGACGATCTCGCCAAACGCGGCCAATGACGCCTCGCAACGCATCCGCATGTTTGCCAGGTTATGGGTCTGGCTGGCGGACATCACCAGGTTCAGCTCGTCAGCCCCCGAGTCCAGTGCCCGTTGTGCGCCTTTGAGGTTAGGGATCAACGCGACATAGATCACGCCCGGCTGTCGGGCGATGCCCTTGAACACTGGCTCGCCATCGCGCAGCGCCGGAATCGCCTTGGGCGACACGAACGAACCGGCTTCGATGCGGCTGAAACCCGCCAGCGACAACTGATCGATCAACGCAATCTTGTCGGCGGTTTCGACCCAGGTAGGCTCGATCTGCAAGCCGTCACGCGGGGAAACCTCCTGAACGATCAGCGTCTGGGAATAATCAATGATCATTGCACCACCCCTTCAGCTTTCAACCGTTCGATGTCCTGGTCAGTCAGGCCCAGCCCCGCGAGGATGCCGTCGGTGTGCTGACCCAGACTCGGCCCCGACCAGTTCACGCAACCAGGGGTCTCGGACATTTTCGGTACGATGCCCGGCATCTTCACCGTGGCACCGCCCGGCAGTTCGGCGTTGAGCAGCATGCCCCGCGCCTGATAGTGAGGATCGGCAACGATGTCGGCCACCGAATAGATGCGCCCGGCCGGGACTTCGGCAGCTTCCAGAGCCGCCAACACCTCATCGATGGGCAGGCTGCTGGTCCAGTGAGTAATGGCTGCGTCGAGCACATTACTTTTGGCGGCGCGGCCATCGTTATGCGCAAACTCCGGCGCTTCGGCCAGGTCGGCCCGGCCAATCACCGCCATCAGACGCTTGTAGATCGGGTCGCTGTTGCCGGCGATCACCACGTAGGCACCGTCGGCAGTCAGGTAGGTGTTGGACGGCGCAATACCCGGTAACGCCCCGCCGCTGCGCTCACGCACATGACCGAGCATGTCGTATTCCGGCACCAGGCTTTCCATGACGTTGAACACGCTTTCGGCCAACGACACATCGACCACTTGCCCGCCGCCCTGCCCGGTCTTGACCCGCAGCAGCGACATCAAGGCACCGATGACCGCGTGCAGCGAAGCCAGGGAATCCCCCAGACTCACCCCCACTCGGGCCGGCGGCGAACCGGGAGTACCGGTGGTATAGCGAATCCCGCCCATCGCCTCGCCGATCGCCCCGAAACCCGGACGATCACGGTACGGGCCGGTCTGGCCGTAACCGGAAATGCGCACCAGCGTCAGGTTGGGATTGAGGGCATGCAACACGTCCCAGCCCAGGCCGAGTTTCTCCAGGGCGCCGGGGCGCAGGTTTTCGATCAGCACATCGGCGTCGCTCGCCAGTTGCTTGACCAGTTCGATGCCTTCAGGGGATTTCAGATTCAGCGCCAGGGACTTCTTGTTTCGCGATTGCAGGTACCACCACAACGAAGTGCCCTCGTGCAGCTTGCGCCATTTACGCAGGGGATCGCCCTGGCCCATGGCTTCGATCTTGATCACTTCGGCGCCGAACTCGGCCAGCATGCGCGCGGCAAACGGCGCGGCGATCAGCGTGCCGATCTCGATCACTTTGATTGCACTCAAGGGGGCAGTCATCGCGGGGGTACCTCTTGTTCTTGGAATATGCGCCAAGGCTAGAGGACCGAGTGGCATGGAATCCAACCTTCTGTTGGCAACGACCGTTCGCGAAACGCGAATGCTCGTCCATGCAATCGAGAACTGTCAGGTCTGGCCGCGCAAATGCTCAAACAACATCCGGCTCACCGGCGACAGCGCCACTTCATCGCGCACCACCAGAATCAACGCACGATCCGACCAGTCATCCGTCAGCGGCACCGCGTGCAACCCCAGCGCCCGGCCAAACAGTTCGTAGGCCTTTAGCGGCAGGATGCCGATGCCCATGTTGGCCTGGACCATCCGGCACATGGCGTCGAACCCCGGCACATGGATCCGCAACCTCAGCACCTTGCCGGCCTTGCGCGCGGCCGCATGGGTGCGCATGTTGATGGAACTGGCCGAATGCAGACCGACGTAATCGCTGTCCAGCGTGTCGGCAAAAGCCAAGGCCGAACGACTCGCCAGCGGATGATCGGCCGGCATAAGTACGACCAGTTTGTCCTGGCGATAAACAACGCTGTGCAGCCCCTTGACGTCGCTGTCGCTGGAGCAGATCCCGAGGTCCGCCACGCCATCGAGCACGCCTTGAATCACCCCGCTGCTGGGGCGCTCTTCGAGGTCGGTCTTGACCTGCGGATGGCGCGCGGAAAAGTCCCGCAGGTCTTCGGGCAGGAATTGAATGATCGCCGACAGGTTGGCGAGCATCCGCACATAACCGCGCACACCGTGGCTGTGTTCGCCCAGTTCGAGGCCCATTTTCTCGACGTTGAACAGCATCTGCCGGGCATGGTGCAGCAGGGTTTCACCGGCCGGTGTCAGCGTCATGCCCTTGGCCTGGCGTACGAACAGGCTGATGCCCAGCGCCTCCTCCAGCTCCATCAACCGCTTGCTGGCCGCCGACACCGCGATCGCTTCGCGGGCGGCGGCACGGGTCAAGGTGCCCTCTTCGTGAACGGCCACAAACAGCTGGAGAGTGATCAGGTCGAGGCGGCGGATCAGGCTTTTTTGCAGCATGGCAGGGCTCGATGATTTCGGTTCGACTGAGTCGGCAGGATAGCCCGGATTCGATTCGTGCCCGCCATCCAATTACCCACAGCACCCCAGGGCATCGCCCTACAACTAATTCTCTTACAACTCTCAGTACTACCGGAAACAGCCGATTCAAAGCCCATCGGGACTCTCTGTAAAGTCTGGCAACACACACAAACTGCAACAAACCCACGGATAGATTCATTCAAGGAATGTCACTTACACATGAGCCAGATACCGTACACGGCGCACACCTTCACCAACTACCGCAAACTCGTTTCATTGGCTGACCATGATTGGGAGGCCGCCGAAACCGGAAAAATCGCGGGGCTCAACGTTGAGATAAAAAGTGCCAACCGCATGCTGGATCAGTACGGGAGAGCGTTTCATGATTTCTGTACGACGTCATACCTGGGGCTGGATCACCATCCCGATATTCTCGACGGCGCCATGACCACGCTGTGGGAAACCGGCACACTTCGCATCGCCAATTCCAAGAACCGCTGCAAGCTGGCGATTCTGGACCAATACGAAACCGAACTGTCCGAGTTGTTCGGCGCCAGTTGCCTGAGCACTCTGTCGTGCAGCGCGGCGAGTGCCGGGATCCTGCCACTGCTGGCCAGCGGCGTATTCACGGAAAATAGCCCTCCGGTGATGGCTTTCGACCGGTCGGCGCATTACTCGATAAGCCACCTCAAAGCCGCCTGTGCCGATGAAACGAAGGTCGTGACGTGCCCGCATAACGACATGGACTTCCTCGAGACGCTGTGTCAACAGCACACCAGGGTCGCGTATGTCGCCGACGGCGCCTACAGCATGGGCGGGGTTGCGGACATGGACAGCCTTTTGTATCTGAAGGACCGCTATGGGCTGTTTCTCTATCTGGACGACTCCCACGCGCTTTCCTCTGTAGGAACATTCGGCGCCGGTCTTGTGCGTCCCAGGCTGCATACCCTGGATGATGACTGCCTCATCGTCGCCTCGCTGGCCAAGTCGTTCGGCGCCAGCGGCGGTCTGGTGATGCTGGGCAGTGAACGGCAGAAGAAGCTCATTGCGCGTTACGGCGGCCCCAGCAACTGGTCGCAAAGCCTGAACAGTGCAGCCATTGGCGCGGGCCGGGCATCCATCCAGCTACACCACACCCTGGAATTCGCCGAGCTGCAGGAAAAGCTTCAGGTTAATATCCGCCTCTTTGACAGCCTCATACGAACCGCACAACACAACAGCAACATGGCGATTCGACTGGTCAATTGCGGTGAGGCATCGCTGGCCAACCACATCGCCATTGAACTGGCCAATCACGGATTCTTCACCTCGGCAGTCTTTTTCCCGGTGGTTGCACAAGGCAAGGCAGCCATCAGAATCACCCTGCGCGCCGACATGGGGACAACGCTGATCCGCCATTTCTGTGGACTCATCACCGAGCTTTTACGTGCTCACGGCCGGGACATCGGCGGCTGAAAAAACAGGGAAGATTAAATGAAGAGCAGCACCACCCTCCTGATCACCTGCTGTACGGTTTTTCTCGCCCAATTGGGCATGAGCATTTATCTGTCGGCGCTGCCGGATATTGCCCGGGATCTGTCCGCAGATGCCTCACAGGTTTCATGGGGGTTGGCGGTGTATCTGATCGGCATGGCGCTGCCGATGCTGTTCTGGGGCAGCCTGGGCCAACGCATTGGCCGCAAGCCGGTATTGCTCGCGGCGCTCGGCCTCTATGGGCTGGGCAACCTGGCCCTGCCTCTGGGCCAGACACTTGAATCGTTCCTGGTTTTTCGCCTGATTCAGGGGATTGGCGCCAGCGGGATTTCAGTCATGGCCCGGGTGCTGATCCGCGACAGTTTTCGCGGCGATCTGCTGGCCAAGGCGTTGTCCTGGATATCGATTTCCTTTGTGGTGGCGCTGGGTATCGGTCAATACCTGGGGTCGATCATCCAGGTGACACTGGGCTGGTCAGCGATTTTCTACTTATTGGGTGGTGTGAGCCTGTTGATGGCGCTGGTGGTGGTGCGGGTCACGTTCCCGATGCTGGCAGAAGAGAACACACCATCATCCGCCTGGACGAGCTACGGGCACATTCTGCGGCATCGGGCCTTCCTGTTACCGGCCCTCGCCGGTGGCTTGGGGTATGGGGTGATTGTCGCGTTCAACACCGCTGCACCGCTGATTCTGCAAGGCGCCTTCAAGTGGTCGGCAGTGGAATACGGCTTGTTGGGCTGGCCCATCAGCGCGGCGTACTTTCTCGGGGCCGTGGCGGTCAATCGCTTCGTACTGCATACCGGTCAGCAATGGCTGATGACGGCGGGCGTCGGGCTGATACTGGCCGGCAGCGCAGTCATGTTGCTGGGTAGCCTCGCAGGCACGTCTATCGCGCTGCTGTTCTGGTTGCCCTATTGTTTTGCAGTATTCGGCCAATCGCTGATTTACCCAATCAGCTTGTCCCTGGCCAACCACGGTTCCCCGGTCGGCGGTGCTTATGCGATGGCGTTGAGCGGTTTCATTCATCAACTGATGGCCGCCGTTATCGGCGGTATCGCCAGCCTGATAGCCAGCCAGCAGGCATGGCCTTTGTCGCTGTTATGCACCTTGCTGGCCTTGGGCGCGCTGCTTTGCGTAGTGCTCGCGCCCGGCCGTCGAACCGCTTAGAACGCGCTGCGGAAAATCTCCTCGATCTGCCGCTGATCCGCCGCCCGTGGGTTGGTCAGTCCACAGGCGTCTTTCAGGGCATTGCTGGCAAGGACCGGGATGTCATTGAGCCTGGCACCGAGCTCACGCAAACCGGCGGGAATGTCCACATCCCTGGCCAGGCTGCGGATCGCCGCGATCGCCGCCTGCGCGCCCTCTTCCGGACTGAGCCCGCGAATGTCGGCCCCCATCGCGTGGGCAACGTCGGTCAGGCGAGGGGCGCACACCAGCGCGTTGAAGCTCTGCACGTGAGGTAGCAGCACCGCGTTACACACACCATGGGGCAGGTCGTAGAACCCGCCTAACTGATGGGCCATCGCGTGAACGTAGCCAAGGGACGCATTGTTGAACGCCATGCCCGCCATAAATTGCGCGTAGGCCATGTTTTCCCGCGCGATCATGTCACTGCCGTCCTGCACGGCTTGGCGCAGGTTGTCGCTGATCAATGTGATGGCTTTCAGCGCACAGGCATCGGTAATCGGGTTGGCTGCCGTGGAGACGTAGGCTTCGACGGCATGGGTCAATGCGTCCATGCCGGTGGCGGCGGTCAGGCCCTTGGGCATGGCGACCATCAGTTCTGGGTCGTTGACTGACAGCAGCGGCGTAACGTTGCGGTCTACGATGGCCATTTTTACGTGGCGCGATTCATCCGTGATGATGCAAAAACGGGTCATCTCGCTGGCAGTGCCGGCGGTGGTGTTGATCGCGATCAACGGTAGCTGGGGTTTGGCCGACCGATCGACACCTTCGTAGTCACGGATCGTCCCACCGTTTGTGGCGCACAAGGCGATACCCTTGGCGCAGTCGTGAGGCGAACCGCCGCCCAGAGACACCACGAAATCACAGCGACTTTCCTTGAGCAGGCCCAGGCCGTGCTCGACGTTGGCGATGCTCGGATTCGGCTTGGCGCCGTCGAAGATCACCGAGTCGATGTCCTGCAACGCCAGTTTCTCGGCAATCCTCGATGCCACGCCAGCCTTGGCCAGCCCGGCGTCAGTGACTATCAGCGCCTTGCGAAAACCATACTTGCCAATGGCGTCCATGGCTTCGTCGAGGCAACCGGTGCCCATGATGTTCACGGCGGGGATGAAAAACGTACTGCTCATGCGCGAGTCTCCTGGCTGAAACCGAATCGGCAATGCCGATTCGGCGGGTGCGCACAGGGTCGACCGATCAGTCACGAGGTATGTTGATCTGGCTCAACGCCCGGGCGTGATAAAGTCGCCGTCCATCAGACCTTTTGCTTCGAGACGACAAACGCAATGACCGATTTCCAGGATGTCGATGCCCAACTTGAAGACTGGAACGCCTTGCGCACCACCGCCTCATTCGGCGGCCTGCTGGTGGGTAACGGCGCCAGCCGCGCCGTGTGGGACGACTTCGGCTACGACTCGCTGTTCGAAAATGCCCGCACCGTCGAAGAAAAACCGCTGAGCCAGTCCGAGCTGAGCGTGTTCGACGCGATGCAGACGCGCAGTTTTGAACAAGTGCTTGGGGCGCTGAAGACCACCAGCCGGGTCAACAAGGCCCTGGCCGTCAGCTCTGCGGCACCGCGCAATCGCTACTACGCGATCAAGGAAGCGCTGATCAACACCGTGCACGCGGTGCATATCCCGTGGCGGCTGGTGAAGCCTTCGACGCTGGCGACGATCAATCAGGAACTGGGCAGCTATCGGACGGTGTTCACCACCAACTACGACTTGCTCAGCTATTGGGCGATCCAGCATCGGCCGGACGTCGTGACCGACCTGTTCCAGGGTGCCGAACCCGGCTTCGATCTGAGTGCCAGCGCCACCGACAAACCACGTTTGCTGTACCTGCACGGCGGCCTGCATCTGGTGCGCAATCAGGACGGCACCGCGCGCAAGTTGATGTCGACCGAGGGAACGTTGCTCGGTAATTTCGCGATCAACAATACGATCAAGACCCTCGACGACGTGCCGCTGTTCGTCAACGAAGGCCCAGCGCAAGACAAGCTCAAGACGATTCGCAGTTCGGATTATCTGTCGTTCTGCTACGACCAGTTACTCGGCCACGGTGACGGGTTGTGCATCTTCGGGCATGCCCTTGGCGAGCAGGACAGTCACATCGCTCATGCACTGCGACAGGCGAAGCCGAAGGTGGTAGCGATCTCGATTTACCCGCGCAGCAAGGCGTTCATCCAGCATCAAAAGCGGCATTACGCGAAGGTGTTCGAGGGGACGGGTGTGGCGTTGCGTTTTTTTGATTCGAAGACGCATGCGCTCGGTAACCCTAAGCTGACCGTGCCGGTCGAGGTCTGACCTGTGGCGAGGGGGCTTGCCCCCTCGCCACAAAAGCCCGATAACCTCATTCCTCGCTGCTATGCACCACCACCAACAACTGCGCCTGCACCTCGCCCACTGACCTGAGGCGATGCGGTTTCTGCGCGTTGAAGTGCAGCGCATCCCCACGATTGAGCAGCACCCGCTCGTTCATGAAGTCCACTTCCACCTGCCCTTCATGGACGAACAGAAACTCTTCCCCCAGGTGTTCCTTGAAGGTTTTGTCGGTGAACTCGCTCGGCGGGTAAATGATGAACGGCAACAGACTGCGCTCACTGACCTGATGGGCCAACACCGCATAACCCGGGCTCTGGTCGTTGGCGGCCAGGGACTGGCGTTCGTCGTTGCGCACCAGGCTGTAGCTGTCGAGGCTGACGTTGTCTTCGGAAAACAATTCCTCGACCTTCACGTTCAGCGCCCTGGCCAGTTTCAGCGCGGCGGCGATCGACGGGGTATTCAACCCGCGCTCGACTTTCGACAGATAGCTCTTGGTCATGCCGGATTTTTCGGCCAGGGCCTCCAGCGTCACGCCAAGTTTTTTTCTCAATAATTTCAAACGGATAGACATGTAGAGCGATTAACCCATCAAGGAGGCAACGATTTATCCTTGCCAATGACACAAAGTGTCATATAGCCTCTTTAGTGTCATTTGCATGCCCCACCCAAAGGACACCGATATGGCCAAGACATTAGCACTACCCAAAGAGCAACTGGTCAAGCAAGCGCTGACACAGATGCAAAACACCCTGGCGGATAATACGTGGACCGACCGGCAAAAGCTGGCCCTGACCTGCCGCATTCTCTTCGAAAACGGCCACGACTCCGGCCTGGCCGGGCAAATCACCGCTCGCGGCCCGCAACCGGGCACCTATTACACCCAGCAACTGGGCCTGGGTTTCGACGAGATCACTTCAGGCAATCTGTTGCTGGTCAACGAAGACCTGGAAGTGCTTGAAGGCCACGGCATGCCCAACCCGGCCAACCGCTTCCATAGCTGGGTGTACCGCGCCCGGCCGGACGTGAACTGCATCATTCACACGCACCCGACTCACGTCGCGGCGCTGTCGATGCTGGAAGTACCGCTGCAGATTTCCCACATGGACCTCTGCCCGCTCTACGACGACTGCGCGTTTCTCGAAGGCTGGCCGGGGGTGCCCGTGGGCAATGAAGAAGGCGAACTGATTGCCGGGGCCTTGGGCGACAAGCGGGCGATCCTGCTTTCCCACCATGGCCAGTTGTCCACCGGCGCGACCATCGAAGAGGCCTGTGTCATTGCGCAACTGATCGAACGCGCAGCGAAGTTGCAGTTGCTGGCCATGGCCGCCGGTGTCATCAAACCGATTCTTCCCGAGCTGGGCCGTGAAGCCCACGACTGGATATCCAAGCCCAAGCGCCACGCCGCCGCGTTCAACTACTACGCCCGGCAGAACCTGCGCCAACACGCCGATTGCCTGAACTGACCCCACTCATTCTTGAAAGGAGAGACGCCATGTCGACCGTAAACATTCACGGCATCATCGGCTACACCATCACCCCGTTCACCGCCCAGGGCGAAGGCGTTGATCTCGACGCGCTCGGGCGTTCCATCGACCGCCTGATCGACAGCGGTGTCCACGCCATCGCCCCATTGGGCAGCACCGGCGAAGGCGCTTACCTGAGCGACGCGGAATGGGATCAAGTCAGCGAATTCAGCCTCCGCCACGTCGCCAAACGCGTCCCGACCATCGTCAGCGTGTCCGACCTGACCACCGCCAAAGCCGTGCGCCGCGCGCGTTTCGCCGAGGCCCACGGTGCCGATGTGGTGATGGTGCTGCCGGCGTCGTACTGGAAACTCAGCGAGGCGGAAATCCTCGCCCACTACCGCGCCATCGGCGAGAGCATCGGCGTGCCGATCATGCTCTACAACAACCCGGCCACCAGCGGCACCGACATGTCGGTGGAGTTGATCCTGCGGATTTTCAACGCGGTCGACAACGTCACCATGGTCAAGGAGAGCACCGGCGATATTCAGCGCATGCACAAACTGCAACTGCTGGGCGAAGGCCGGGTGCCGTTCTATAACGGCTGCAATCCCTTGGCACTGGAAGCGTTCGCGGCCGGCGCCAAAGGCTGGTGCACAGCGGCGCCGAACCTGATCCCGCAGCTCAATCTCGACTTGTACGAAGCGGTATTGGCCAATGATCTGAGCAAGGCTCGCGAACTGTTCTATCGCCAGTTGCCGTTGTTGGACTTCATCCTCAAGGGCGGTCTGCCAGCGACCATCAAGGCCGGTTTGCGCCTGGTCGGGCTGGAAGCGGGCGACCCGCGGTTGCCGGTGTTTGCACTCGGCGAGACTGGCCGCAGTCAGTTGCAGGGTTTGTTGAACGCGTTGCGCTGATCGTCGGGAACACACAAAACCACTGCGGGAGCGAGCCGTCAGGCTCGCTCCCGCAGTGGGTATGCGGTGTGTTTAAAACACCGGCAAGGTCTTGTCCTTGATCACCGTGGTCGGACCGTTGGCCTTGACGCTGGCGATGCCTTTTTCCCTCGCGGCATCGGATGAATAAGACTCGCTGCTGCCAATGATCTCGTGGTTACCGGCCTTCAGATTGAAGTAAGGATGGCCATCCTTGGTGGCTTTTTTCTCGTAGCGTTCGTCCAGCGGGCTATTGGCCTGGACCGAGGCGATTCCGCTATCGACCGCACCGCGCGTGGTATACAGCTCACTGACCAGAATGGTTTCGGCGTTGGCCGCTTTCAACACAAACTTGAACTGACCATTGCTGGTTTTGCTCACTTCGTACCATCCAGACATGCTTGTTCTCCTTGGCGATTGAGAGGTTTCGCGCGTCAGAGTAAAGACCAAGCCAGGTTTTCTGTCGCCTGTACCGGCCTCTTCGCGGGCAAGCCTCGCTCCTACAGATATCTGTGATCGCGGATATGGCGTACATCCGTAGGAGCGAGGCTTGCCCGCGAAGGCGCCCCCGAGGCCGATACAAAAGCCGCCCTACTTCACCCCCGTCCGCACCACCGACAACTCAGGTGCCTGCACCCGGCGCTGGCTCAAATAGCGCATGCAACTGACCCGCAAGAACGAGGCGAAATTCACCACCTCGCCGCGGTAGTCCATCACCTCTTCATACAGTTTGGCGATCAACTGATTGGTGGTCATGCCGTCGACCTCGGCGATTTCGCTGAGGATGTCCCAGAACTGGTTCTCCAGCCGCAGGGTGGTCACCACCCCGCAGATGCGCAGCGAGCGGGAGCGCGATTCGTAGAGAATCGGATCGGCCTTGACGTAGAGCTCGCACATGGGCAGGTCCCTCGTTACAGCGTGATTTTGGTGCCCAGCAACCCGAGAAAACCGGCCAGCCAGCTCGGGTGCGCCGGCCAGGCCGGGGCTGTGGCCAGATTGCCTTGAACGTGGCCTTCCGTCACCGGGATATCGATGTACGTGCCGCCAGCCAGGCGCACTTCCGGGGCACAGGCCGGGTAGGCGCTGCACTCGCGACCTTCAAGAATACCGGCGGCGGCCAGCAATTGCGCGCCGTGACATACGGCGGCGATCGGTTTGCCAGCCTTGTCGAACGCTTGCACCAGCGCCAGGACTTTTTCGTTCAGGCGCAGGTACTCCGGCGCACGACCGCCCGGGATCAGCAGCGCGTCGTAGTCCGCCGCATCGACCTTGGTGAAATCAAAGTTCAGGGCAAACAGATGACCGGGTTTTTCGCTGTAGGTCTGGTCGCCTTCGAAGTCATGGATCGCCGTGCGCACGGTCTGGCCGGCGGTTTTGTCCGGGCAAACGGCATGCACCGTGTGGCCGACCATCAGCAGCGCCTGGAAGGGCACCATCACTTCGTAGTCTTCGACGTAATCGCCAACCAGCATCAGGATTTTTTTAGCAGCCATGGGGAGGACTCCTCTGGAAAATGCGTGGGCCTGCAGGAGTATTCAAGGTAGTCCTTATCCGGCGGGTCGGGTAATAACCGACTACTACGGACGATATGAACTGGATTGGCTTTTTGTGGCGAGGGAGCTTGCTCCCGCTGGGGCGCGAAGCGGCCCTACCGGCTTCGTCAATCAATCGATGGTCTCTGGTTTTGCGACTGCTGCGCAGCCGAACGGGACGGTGCGGCGATCCGACAAGCTCCCTCGCCACAGGGACCGCGCTTAACTGTACGGATAACTCTGCACCCAGCTGTAACAGCGGAAAGCCTCAGGTTTATGGCTAGATAAAGAAACTTCCCGCCACCCTGAATTCTGGTCATCCATCATGTCCTCGCGCGAAAACACCGGCATGGCCCTCGGCCTGCTCGGCGTCGTTATCTTCAGCCTGACCCTGCCCTTCACACGGATCGTCGTGCAGGAACTCCATCCGCTGCTCAACGGCCTTGGCCGGGCGCTGTTCGCGGCAATTCCGGCTGCGCTGTTATTGCTGTGGCGCCGGGAAAAATGGCCCACCTGGAAACAGGTCAAAGGCCTGACACTGGTGATCGCCGGGGTCATCCTCGGCTTCCCGGTGCTGTCGGCCTGGGCCATGCAGACACTGCCCGCCTCCCACGGCGCACTGGTCAACGGTTTGCAACCACTGTGCGTGGCGCTGTATGCCGCGTGGCTGTCCCATGAGCGTCCGTCGAAAGCCTTCTGGGCCTGCGCCGCGCTGGGCAGTGCGCTGGTGCTCGGCTATGCGCTGATCAGCGGAGCCGGCAGTATTCAGGCCGGTGACTTGCTGATGCTCGGGGCGATTGCCGTGGGTGGGTTGGGCTATGCCGAAGGCGGCCGGTTGGCCAGGGAGATGGGCGGCTGGCAGGTGATCTGCTGGGCGTTGGTGCTGTCGACGCCGTTGCTGATTGGGCCGGTGTTGTATCTGGCGCTGCAACATCAGGGCGAGATTTCGGCCAGGACCTGGTGGGCCTTCGGTTATGTCTCGCTGTTTTCGCAGTTCATCGGCTTCTTTGCCTGGTACGCCGGGCTGGCCATGGGCGGCATCGCCCGGGTCAGTCAGATCCAGTTGCTGCAGATCTTCTTCACCATCGCGTTTTCGGCGTTGTTCTTCGGTGAGCACGTCGAGCCGATTACCTGGCTGTTTGCGGCCGGGGTGATCGTGACGGTGATGCTCGGGCGCAAGACCGCAGTGCGCCCGGCGCAACCGGGCACGTTACCGGCGGGGGTTCAGCTCAAGCCTTAGCGACCAGGAACCCGTCAGCCCGCAGCAGGGTTTCCAGGCAATGCTCGCTGATGTGGTAGAAATCCTTCAGTTCCTGAATCTTCACCAACAACTGAGCCGGGTCCACCGGCTCGGCGCGTTTGACCGCCAGAATCATCTTGTTCTTGTTGGTGTGGTCCAGTGAGATGAACTCGAACACCTTGGTCTCGTAGCCGCAGGCTTCCAGGAACAACGCACGCAAACTGTCGGTGACCATTTCCGCCTGCTGGCCCAGGTGCAGGCCGTATTGCAGCATCGGCTTGAGCAGCGCCGGGCTCTGGATCTGCAGGCGGATCTGCTTGTGGCAGCACGGCGAGCACATGATGATCGCAGCGCCGGAACGGATGCCGGTATGAATCGCATAGTCGGTGGCGATGTCGCAGGCATGCAACGCGATCATCACATCCAGCTCGCTCGGCGCCACGCTGCGCACGTCACCGCATTTGAACACCAGCCCCGGATGCTCCAGCTTCGCCGCCGCGCTGTTGCACAGTGTGACCATGTCTTCGCGCAGCTCGACGCCGGTCACCTCACCCTCGGCTTTCAGGGTGCTGCGCAGGTAGTCATGGATCGCGAACGTCAGGTAACCCTTGCCCGAGCCGAAATCCGCCACCCGCACCGGTTTGTCCAGCGCCAGCGGCGAGGAGGTCAGCGCATGGCTGAAGACTTCGATGAACTTGTTGATCTGCTTCCACTTGCGCGACATCGCCGGGATCAGCTCATGCTGGGCGTTGGTCACGCCGAGGTCTTTGAGGAACGGCCGGTTCAGGTCGAGGAAGCGGTTCTTCTCGCGGTTGTGCTCGGCGGACGGCACTTCACGCAATTGCTGAGGTTTGCTCTTGAACAGCGAAGATTTGCCCTTTTTGCTGTATTCGAGCTGGGCTTCGTCGGTCAGTGACAGTAAATGCGCATTTTTGAACGATGCCGGCAACAGCGCGGCAATGGTCGCCACACCTTCGGCAATCGGCAGGTTCTTGGTGATGTCGCGGGTCTTGTAGCGGTAGACGAAGGACAGGCACGGCTGATCCTTGACCGTCAGCTGCTTGATGATCAACCGCTGCAAGTCCGCTTCGCCACCAACGTACTTGGCCAGCACCAGTTTGATGAAGGCATTGGCGTCCAGGCTGGTTTGCAGCAGGTCGATGAACTGGGCGTGGTGATCCGGCGCGAGGCTGGCGGGAGTGGCGGTGACAGACATGGAAAAAACGGCCTCGGGCGGTGCGAATCGGGGAATGGCGGGTATTTTAGGGGGGATGCGGTTCAGGAACACTGTTATTTGCCAAACGGCAAAGATTCTGTGGCGAGGGAGCTTGCTCCCGCTCGGCTGCGCAGCAGTCGCAAAGCAGACAACGAGGTGTGTCTGACAGCGTGTGTTTGCCGGTTTTGGGGCCGCTTCGCAGCCCAGCGGGAGCAAGCTCCCTCGCCACAAAAGCTGCCGAAAGCTCGGGCCGCGTTCGGACGATTTTTTGATTCAGCTCAACACCACCAACCGATTCGGCAATTCATTGCGCACCTGGGTCACCGGCACGTGCACCTTGAGCAACTCGCCGCACGCCTCGATGCACGTCACAAACCCCTGCAACGTCTGCCCCTGCTTCACCTGCTGGGTAAACGTCGCCACAATCGCGTCCCAATTCTTGTTGTCCAGCCGTTTGGAAATCCCTTCATCCACCAGAATTTCCACGTAACGCTCGGCCTCGGAGACAAAAATCAGCATGCCGGTGCCGCCCACGGTGTGGTGCAGGTTCTGCTCCAGGAACTGCCGACGCGCCAGGTTCGACGCACGCCAGTGACGGACCGAGCGCGGGATCAGGCGCGTGGTGACTTTCGGAATCCGGAACACCAGGCACAACACGATGAAGCTGACCCATTGCACCAGCAACAGACTGTGCATGGTCAGCCAACCGGTCAGGTAATGCACGATACCCGGCACCACCAGCGCCAACAGGCTGGCCCAGAGCAGCGGGATATACGCATAGTCGTCGGCGCGGGCCGCGAGCACTGTCACCAGTTCGGCGTCGGTGTCGCGCTCGACCCGGGCAATCGCCTCGGCGACTTTGCGTTGTTCGTGTTCAGTCAGTAATGCCATGTTTATGAATGCCTGCTCGCTATTGTTGTTGTGTTTCCCGCCGTGTCATCACCAGCCGCCCGACGAACCACCGCCGCCGAAACTGCCCCCGCCGCCACTGAAGCCCCCGCCACCGCCGCCAAAACCTCCGCCACCGAAACCACCCCGGCCTCTACCCCCTCCACTTGGCAGAATACCGAACATCTGGCCGACGAATATCGTCAGGATAAACAGCAGCACCAGGAACACGAATATTCCCGGATGCCGCGCAACGAAATCGCTCTCCTGATTGCCACGCGGCTCATACACCGTCGACGGCTCGTTCAGCGGATTGCCCCCCAGCACCACCAGCATCGCCGAAACGCCATCGCTGATGCCCTTGCTGAAATTGCCGGCCTTGAACGCCGGCGTGATCACCTGATTGATGATCACCGAACTCTGCGCATCGGTCAGGCGATCTTCCAGGCCATAACCGACTTCGATCCGCAATTTTCGCTCGGCACGCGCGACAATCAGCAGCGCGCCGTTGTTCTTGTCCTTCTGGCCAATGCCCCAGTAGCGTCCCAGCTGATAACCGAAATCCGCGATGTCGGCGCCCTGCAGGTCCGGCAACGTGACCACCACCAACTGCTCGCCGGTGGACTTCTCGTGGGCATTAAGCTGCTGAACCAGCTGCTCGCGCACCGCTGGCTCGATCATTTGGGCGTTGTCCACCACCCGTCCGGTCAGTTCCGGAAACTTCAACCCGGCCTGGGCCGTCAGGGCAAAGACCCAGAACAACAGCATCAGGCCCACTTTCATCACGCGCATTGGCAACCTCTTCCTTGGTGGCACTTCAAACCCGGTCCGGCGCCTACTGGAACTTCACTTCAGGCGCTTTTTCGGCACCGGGGCTGGTGGCCTCGAAAGTTTCGCGGATCGGCAAGTCGCTGTACAACACGGTGTGCCACAAGCGACCGGGGAAGGTGCGAAGCTCGGTGTTGTATTTCTGCACCGCGAGGATGAAGTCGCGACGCGCCACGGCGATGCGGTTCTCGGTGCCTTCAAGTTGCGATTGCAGCGCCAGGAAGTTCTGGTTGGCCTTGAGGTCCGGATAACGCTCGGACACCACCATCAACCGACTCAGCGCGCCGGTCAGCTGATCCTGCGCCTGCTGGAACTGTTTGAGTTTTTCCGGATTATCCAGCGTGCTCGCATCCACCTGGATCGACGTCGCCTTGGCCCGGGCTTCGACCACTGCGGTCAGGGTTTCTTCCTCATGCCGGGCATAACCCTTGACGGTTTCCACCAGATTGGGGATCAAGTCGGCGCGGCGCTGGTACTGGTTCTGCACCTGGCCCCACGCGGCCTTGGCCTGTTCGTCGAGGGTCGGGATCGTGTTGATGCCGCAACCGGCCAGCAGAGCGGTCAGCAACATCAAGGCTGCAACCTGCAGGCTCGACCGATAGGGGTGTCGTACATTCATCTGGTTGATGCTCCCTTGCACATTGCGTTGATAAAACAACCGGCGAACTTTGACCCCGGCTCTTGGGGCATAATCTGCGCCGCTACTGGATTGCATCGAGCCAATGGGCTAAAAGATGCCCAGCGAAAAAGCAGTAAGAAGTGTGCTGCATTTTTCTGAGCAATACCCAAACAACAATAGTCGCTCCCCAAATTTTGGCTGACCGGCGCGTATTCACTGCCGCTTGGGCCTTTTGAGAAGAACATTCATGAAGAAGCTGTGTTTGCTGGGCCTGTTCGTCAGCCTGGCCAGTCATACCGTATTGGCCGCCACGACGCCCGCACCGATAGAGAACAAGGACGCCTTCATCAGCCATCTGATGAAACAAATGACCCTCGATGAAAAGATCGGCCAGTTGCGCCTGATCAGCATCGGCCCGGAAATGCCTCGGGAGCTGATCCGCAAGGAAATCGCGGCCGGTAATATCGGTGGCACCTTCAACTCGATCACCCGCGCCGAAAACCGTCCGATGCAGGACGCGGCCATGCGCAGCCGGTTGAAGATCCCGATGTTCTTCGCCTATGACGTGATCCACGGCCACCGCACCATTTTCCCGATTCCCCTGGCCCTGGCCTCGAGCTGGGACATGGATGCCATCGGCCGGTCCGGGCGCATCGCCGCCCAGGAAGCCGCGGCTGACAGCCTCGACATCACTTTCGCGCCGATGGTCGACATCTCCCGCGACCCACGCTGGGGCCGCACCTCCGAAGGCTTCGGCGAAGACACTTACCTGGTTTCGCGAATTGCCGGTGTGATGGTCAAGGCCTTGCAGGGCAGCGGTGCGAACGCGGCCGACAGTATCATGGCCAGCGTCAAGCATTTTGCCTTGTACGGCGCGGTCGAGGGCGGTCGCGACTACAACGTCGTCGACATGAGCCCGGTCAAGATGTACCAGGATTACCTGCCGCCCTACCGCGCCGCCATCGACGCCGGTGCCGGCGGGGTGATGGTTGCGCTGAACTCGATCAACGGCGTACCGGCCACCGCCAACACCTGGCTGATGAACGACCTGCTGCGCAAGGAATGGGGCTTCAAGGGCCTGGCAGTCAGCGACCACGGGGCGATTTTCGAGCTGATCAAACACGGCGTCGCCCGCGACGGTCGTGAAGCGGCGAAGCTGGCGATCAAGGCCGGCATCGACATGAGCATGAATGACACGCTCTACGGCAAAGAGCTGCCGGGACTGCTCAAATCCGGCGAGATCGAACAGAAAGACATCGACAACGCCGTGCGCGAAGTGCTCGCCGCCAAGTACGACATGGGTCTGTTCAAAGACCCGTACCTGCGCATCGGCAAGGCCGAGGATGACCCGGCCGACACCTACGCCGAAAGCCGCCTGCACCGCGCCGAGGCCCGTGATGTCGCGCGCCGCAGCCTGGTGTTGCTGAAGAACCAGGGCGATACCCTGCCCCTGAAGAAAACCGCGAAAATCGCCCTGGTCGGCCCTTTGGCAAAAGCACCGATCGACATGATGGGCAGTTGGGCTGCCGCCGGTAAACCTGCGCAATCGGTCACCCTGTTCGACGGCATGACAAATGCCCTCGGCGCGCAGTCGACACTGATCTACGCCCGTGGCGCGAACATCACCGACGACAAGAAAATCCTCGATTACCTGAACTTCCTGAACTTCGATGCCCCGGAAGTAGTGGACGATCCGCGCCCGGCCAACGTGTTGATCGACGAAGCGGTAAAAGCTGCCAAGGATGCTGATGTGGTAGTGGCTGCAGTGGGCGAATCCCGTGGCATGTCCCACGAATCGTCGAGCCGCACCGACCTGAACATCCCGGGTAACCAGCGCGAGCTGATCAGGGCGTTGAAAGCCACCGGCAAACCGCTGGTGCTGGTGTTGATGAATGGCCGTCCGCTGTCGATTCTCGAAGAGAAAGAGCAGGCTGACGCGATTCTGGAAACCTGGTTCAGCGGCACCGAAGGCGGTAATGCCATCGCTGACGTGCTGTTCGGCGACTACAACCCGTCGGGCAAGCTGCCGATCACCGTTCCGCGCTCGGTGGGTCAGATTCCGACCTACTACAACCATCTGAGCATTGGCCGGCCGTTCACTCCCGGCAAACCGGGCAACTACACCTCGCAGTATTTCGAAGACACCACCGGGCCACTGTTCCCGTTCGGCTTCGGCCTGAGCTACACCCAGTTCAGCCTGACCGACATGGCATTGTCGTCGACCACGCTGAACAAGACCGGCAAGCTCGACGCCAGCGTCGTGGTGAAGAACACCGGCAAGCGTGACGGCGAAACCGTGGTGCAGTTGTACATCCAGGACGTGACCGGCTCGATGATCCGCCCGGTCAAGGAACTGAAGAACTTCCAGAAAGTGCTGCTCAAGGCCGGCGAACAGAAAGTCGTGCACTTCACCATCACCGAGGATGACCTGAAGTTCTACAACGCCCAGCTCAAGTACGCCGCGGAACCGGGCAAGTTCAACGTGGAGATCGGCCTGGACTCCCAGGACGTGACGCAGCAGAGCTTTGAGTTGCTGTAACCCCGCTTAATTGATCATTCCCACGCTCTGCGTGGGAATGATCTGGATCTAAAAAACCTACCCCCGCCGATCCAGCAGATTCACCACCACCCGATCCACCCATCCCCAAACCCTCTGCTTGACCCGCCGCCACAACGGTCGGCGCTTCCACGCCTCGAGACTGACTTCCTGGCTCAAGGCAAAGTCATTCTCGAAACTCGCCGCCACCGCTCGGGTCAGCCCTGGGTCCAGGGCTTCGAGGTTGGCCTCCAGATTGAAGCGCAGATTCCAGTGATCGAAATTACATGAGCCGATGCTCACCCAATCGTCGATCAACACCATTTTCAGGTGCAGGAAGCACGGCTGGTATTCGAAGATCTTCACCCCGGCCCTGAGCAATCGCGGGTAGTAGCGATGCCCGGCGTAGCGCACCGACGGGTGATCGGTACGCGGCCCGGTCAGCAGCAGACGCACATCGACGCCGCGATTCGCCGCCCGGCGCAGCGAGCGGCGGACTTTCCAGGTTGGCAGGAAATAGGGCGTGGCCAGCCAGATTCGCTGCTTGCCGCTGTTCAGCGCGCGAATCAGCGATTGCAGAATGTCCCGGTGCTGGCGGGCGTCGGCATAAGCGACCCGGCCCATGCCCTCGCCCATCACCGGCACTCGCGGCAGGCGCGGTAGACCGAAGTGTGAAACGGGTTTCCAGGCACGCCGATAGCGGTTGGCGATCCATTGGCGGTCGAACAGCAATTGCCAGTCGATGACCAGGGGACCGGTGATTTCCACCATCACTTCGTGCCATTCGCAGGTGTCTTCGCCCGGCGACCAGAACTCATCGGTGACCCCGGTGCCACCAACGACCGCCAGGGATTGATCCACCAGCAGCAACTTGCGGTGATCGCGATAGAAGTTGCCCACCCAGCGTCGCCAGCTCAGCCGATTGTAAAAACGCAACTCGACCCCGGCGGCCATCAGGCGCTGACGCAAAGTCAGGGTGAAGGCCAGGCTGCCATAGTCATCGAACAGACAGCGTACCCGCACGCCACGCTCGGCCGCCTGGACCAGCGCCTGAACCATCGCCTCGGCGCAGGCCCCTGCCTCCACCAGGTACAGCTCCAGCTCGACTTGTTCTTCGGCGCGGGCAATCGCCACCAGCATGCGCGGGAAAAACTGCGGGCCGTCGATCAGCAGTTCGAAGCGATTGCCTTCGCGCCATGGAAAAATTGCACCACGCATTTCAGCGCGCCGTGAAAATCAGCACCGCACCCACCGGTACCGACAGACTGATGGCCGACAAACCGGCGAGCTTGCGCAAGCTTTCCAGGCCTGGGGCCAGGTCGAAATCTTCGGCGCTGATCACCAAAGGCTCGAGGGTCACTACTTGAAAGCGCCGGTCATCGAGACGGGTCGCCAGCAGTTCGGCGTTGTATTGGTGTTGCTTGCCATGCAGGTCGACGGTCACCGGCAAGCGCAATTCCAGTTGCGCACCGGGCGCCAGGTCGTTGATTGGCCGCAAATCGATCTGCGTGGTGATCAGCGCTTCGGGAAACGTCTGGATCTGGAACAGTTCCTTGCGCATGCGTTCGTCACGCAGCGGAATACCACTATTAACCGACTCCAGCTCGACTTCCACCTCGGCCAGCCCCTTGGGGTCGACCTTGCCATGCAGCACCAGAAAGCGCTGCACTTCGGAGATGTTGGCGTTTTTGGTGCTGACAAACGACAGCCGCGAGGACTCGCCGTCCAGATACCAATTGGCCTGGGCCGACACGGTGACACCGGCCAGCAGCAGGGAAGCGAGGGTTTTGTAGATGAACCGCTTGAACATAGAAACTCGGGGGCAGATAAACCTGAGCGAACCTTAACTGGCTTGAGGCAGGTTGCAAACTTTCTGTGACTTCGCCCCAATCTTTGTGGCGAGGGAGCTTGCTCCCGCTGGAGTGCGAAGCGCTCCCGAAATCAGACAATGAGTTCCTCCAATCAGATCTCCGCCGCTGGCATTACGACTGCTTCGCAGCCGAGCGGGAGCAAGCTCCCTCGCCACAACGAGTACGACCACGTCAGGGTTGCAGGCGGCAGCCCTGGCGCTCGCCGATCCACTGTGCGCTGTTGCTGCGCCCCAATCCGCCGACCGTCACCCGCTTGCTCGCGGCATCATCGACGAAACCGCTGGTGGGTAAATACTGCTTCACATAACCCTGGCAATACGCCGCCGGATTGTTCATCACATACCGGCACGAGCAGTATTCCTTGGCGGTGTAAGCACTGATGATGTCGGGAAAAGCCCACAGCGCCACGCGTTCCTGCCAGACCCAGCCGAGCACGGCGATCAGCAGCACCAGCAACAGCGTGCTGAACGGCCGACGGCGAATGAAACTGCGACGGCTCATGGCTGCACCTTCATGGCAAACGCCTTGAGCGCGAGTTTGAGCAGTTCGTTATGCCGGTAACTTCCATCGCGATCATCGCCGTAGCGGACGATCACCAGCTTTTCGCTGGGAATCACATACATCGCCTGGCCCCAATGGCCCAGCGCGGCGAAGGTGTCGACGGGCGCATCGGGCCAGGGTTGTGCCGCACCATCCACCGCTCGATTGAGCCACCAATGCCCGCCGGGCACCGCTTCATCCTGGTTGGCTCGGTAGTGGGCGAACGGCTCACGGCTGAAGTCGACCCACGCCTTGGGCAGCAGCTGCCGCTCGCGCCAGCGACCGTCGCGCGCCATCAACAGGCCGACCCGTGCCAGGTCCCGGGCGGTGAGGTAGGCATAGGACGAGGCGACAAATGTCCCCGTGGCATCCACTTCCCAAACCGCGCCGTGAATGCCCAAGGGTTCTAACAATGCGGTCCACGGATAATCCGGATATCGGGCCGGGCCAACAATGGCTTTCAACGCGGCGGAAAGCAGATTGCTGTCGCCGCTGGAGTAGCGGAAGGCCTGACCGGGCCTGGCGTACGCGTCGTGGTCGGCGGTAAACGCAGCCATGTCGCGATGACCTCGGGTGTAGAGCATCGCCACCACCGAGGATTTCAACGGTGCGTACTCATAGTCTTCCTGCCAATCCAGGCCCGAGGCCCAGTGCAGCAAGTCGGCCATGGTCATGGCGGTGTGTTTTTCCAGCGCTGGATAGAACTGCACCACCGGGTCCTGCAATTTGAACAGACCTTCGCCATAGGCCACGCCGAGCACCGTGGCCAACAGGCTTTTGCTGATCGACCAGGTCAGGTGCGGGGTGTCGGCACGGGTCGGGCCGGCGTAGCGCTCGTAGACGAGTTGGCCGTCATGGATCACCAGCAAGGCATCGGTGCGGATGCCCTTGCGGGTGGTGTCGTTGCGGAGTGGGAAAGCGTAGTTTTCCAGGGCTTGAACGGCCGGACCGGTGACTGTCGGGCCGGGCAACCATTGCTCGGCCGGCCAGTTTTCGGCCTGGGCCGTGAAGCTGAACAGCAGGATGGAAATCAGCGACAAGCCTTTGAACATGGAGGACGCTCGGAGGATGAACCTGCTGAGCCTAGTCGAGGTTGATGACAGTTTTGGGAGGCCCGTCACCCTAACGAAGATCCCGCCAACGCCTTGGCCAACCGCTTGCCCCGCGCCCCTGCCGCCAGATCCATCACGGCCTGATCGCGCTGCCACATCGCCGCCCACTGCGGCGGGCCGTCGGTCATGGCCTGATTCACTTCAGCCTTGAGCCCGTCGAATTGCGCAAACAACCCACCCAGCAACACATGCCCGGCCGGATTGTTCGGCGCCTGGCGGCTGACTTCCGCGCACCCGGCCAGCAGCGCCAGCAAACGCAGTTGCAAGGTGTGCGGCCAGTCGTTGTCCTGGCCAATGCCGAACAGCCACGCGGTCATCGCACTCAGCACATAAATGTCTTCCAGGGTGCGGAACGGTTTGACGTAAGCATCCCAGCCGTCCCCCGCCAACAATTCGCACAGCGCGTTGTCGAGAAACAGCCGACCGTGGCTGATCTCGGGCATCAACGGCAACGGCGCGAGTTTCTCCAGACGCACGCCCGGTTCGCCGGGGTAAACCACCGCCAGACTCAGGCGCGGATCGCTGCCTGGCTCTTCGCTGCGAGCGGCGACCAGCAGCCAGTCGGCGGCATCGCCGGCGGTGACGAAATCCTTGCGTCCGCTCAGACGCAGATCCCGCAGCCGGGTCTGCATGTCCGCCACCCGCAAGCTGCGTTGCTCGGTCGCGCACAACGCACCGAGGCTCAGCGGCGCGCTCGGCCAGAGCATCCGCAGCGCCGCTTGATACCCCACCAGAAACGCCAACCCCGGAGTCGCCATCAGCCGTCCGCCGTTCACCGCCAATTCAAACGGGGTGACCGTGCCCAAGCGGTGCAACAAGGTCGCGAAGCCTTCGCCAAGATCGGGGTCGGCGGGCAGGCGATCGCTGCGGTTCAACAGGGTTTGCCAGGGCATAAGAGGCTCCTTGTGGGCTGTCATATAAGCATCACCAAAGCTTCATGGCGATGACACCGGGGCTACATAGCCTGACTTTGCACAACACGGCTGCATAAAGAAAGTCGATCGGCTGCAACCCAAGACGGGTGGCCAGCCCGTACGGAGATTCGCAATGACTCAGATCGCCCGCATCAGCGACACCGGCAATGAACGCCGCCTGCAAGCCGAACGCCTGGTGGGCGCCGAGGCACTGCAGGAAGCCCAGGCCTTGCGCTTCAACGTGTTCAGCGGCGAATTCAACGCCAGGCTGAAAGGCGCGGAATTGGGTCTGGACATGGATGACTATGATGTTCACTGCGCCCACATCGGCGTACGTGACTTGAACACCGGGCGCCTGGTGGCGACCACTCGTTTGCTCGACCACACGGCCGCCAGCAGCCTGGGCAAGTTCTACAGCGAAGAAGAATTCAGCCTGCATGGCCTGGTTCATCTGAAAGGCCCGATCCTGGAAATCGGTCGCACCTGCGTCGACCCGGCCTACCGCAACGGCGGCACCATCGCCGTGCTCTGGGGTGAACTGGCCGAAGTGCTGAACCAGGGCGGCTACAGCTATCTGATGGGTTGCGCGAGCATTCCGATGCAGGACGGCGGCATCCAGGCCCACGCGATCATGCAACGCCTGCGCGAACGTTACCTGTGCACCGAACACCTGCGGGCCGAGCCGAAGAAGCCATTGCCGACGCTGGACATTCCATCGAACGTCATCGCCGAAATGCCGCCGCTGCTCAAGGCCTACATGCGCCTGGGCGCAAAAATCTGCGGCGAGCCGTGCTGGGACGAAGACTTCCAGGTGGCCGACGTGTTCATCCTGCTCAAGCGCGACGAGCTCTGCCCGCGTTACGCCAAGCACTTCAAGGCGGCTGTGTAATGAGCCGCTTGCGGGTGTACGCGCGAATTGCGCGAGTGCTGATGGTGGTGGCGCTGGGCTTGACCATGGCCAGTGTGTTCGGCGCGTTCGAACGACTGGGGATTGCCCATTCGATGGTCCGTCGCCAGCGCTGGTCGCGGTTTTTCATGGCGCGGCTGAGCAATGCCCTGCCCTTTCATGTCACCGTCCATGGTCAATTGCCGAAGGCGCCGATGCTCTGGGTCAGCAACCATGTGTCCTGGACCGACATTCCGCTGCTGGGCATGCTCACGCCGCTGTCGTTCCTGTCCAAGGCTGAAGTGCGCACCTGGCCGGTGGCGGGCTGGTTGGCGGCCAAGGCTGGCAGCCTGTTCATTCGCCGTGGTTCAGGCGACAGTCAGTTAATCCGCAAACAGATGACTCGCCATCTGGAACAGGAACACCCGCTGCTGATGTTCCCGGAAGGCACCACCACCGATGGGCGTTCGCTGCGCACGTTTCATGGTCGTTTGCTGTCAGCGGCGATCGATTCCGAAGTGGCGCTGCAACCGGTGGCGATTCGTTATCTGCGCAACGGCGAGCTGGATACCCTGGCACCGTTCATTGGCGATGATGATTTGCTGTCACACCTGATGCGCTTGTTCGCCAATGATCGGGGTGAGGTGGAGATTCACCTGCTCAAGCCGATCGCTTGCGAAGGTCGCGAGCGTGCGGCACTGGCGTTCGAAGCGCAACAGGCGGTGCAGAAGGCGTTGTTTGGGGCGATTCCGGAACCCCGGCAAGTCCCGATTCGCCCCGCCATCGCCGCTTAAACACACTTTTCTGTGGGAGCGGGCTTGCTCTCTCCCACAGTGGTTTTATGTCGCCGGCTGACTCTGCACAAAATCCTGAAGCTGCGGATAGAACAACCGAAAATCCTCGCTCAACGGTTCATACAACCGCCGCAACTCCTGCATTGCCGCGGCCAGTTCCTCGGGCCGCGTCAGCCTGCGTGAAATCCCCCGCAGTACCTGCTCCAGCACTTCGAATTCCTGATAAGCCCCCAACCAGTCATTGGCCACCATGTGCGGCGCAATCTTCGCCAGGCGCTCCGGCAACTGCGGCTCGGCCAGCAGCACCCGGTAAACATCCGAGGTGAATTGCCCCAGCGGACGGTCGGCGTACAGCGCCCAGTCCCGCGCCAGGCAATGGTCGAAAAACACATCGAGCACGATCCCGGCGTAACGCCTGCGCGTGATGGAAAACCGTGACAACGAGACATCCACCAACGGATGACGGTCGGTGAAGACATCGATGCTGCGATGCAACTGGATGGCCGCTTCGATCTCCGGATCGAACTGCCCCTGCAGCCGTCCCTTGACGAAGTCGCCATACAGACTGCCGAGCATTTGACCGGGGCGTTGGCCACCGAGGTGCAGATGTGCGAGATAGTTCATGGACGCAGCTTAGCACTGCCTCACCAATATCGTTATAACCCGATATACCGATTTACGCAGTCATCAGACCGAAATCATATTGGTATATCGCGAAATACCGATTTAAAGTTCGCCCCATCGCGATATAACGTTTTACTCATCACGAGCCCCAAGCCATGAACCTCGACCTCGACCTCGACGAAATAATAAAAGCCCTGGCACATCCGGTACGGCGAGAAATCCTGCACTGGCTCAAAGACCCGGCCGTCGAATTTCCCGACCAGACCCACAGCAACGAGCACGGCGTCTGCGCCGGGCAGATCGATCAACGTTGCGGTTTGTCGCAGTCCACGGTGTCCGCACACCTGGCGACCCTGCAACGCGCCGGCCTGATCAGCAGCCGCAAAGTCGGCCAGTGGCATTTTTTCAAACGCAACGAGGAAACCATCCAGGAGTTCCTTCGCACCTTCAGCAAAGAGCTCTGACCCTTTACGTCAGTACGCCGATAAGGAATCAACCATGCCCCTCTCGCTACTCATTCTGGCCTTGAGCGCCTTCGCCATCGGCACCACCGAGTTCGTCATCATGGGCTTGCTGCCCGATGTGGCGGCGGACCTCGGCGTGTCGATCCCCGGCGCCGGCTGGCTCGTGACCGGTTACGCCCTGGGCGTGGCCATCGGCGCGCCGTTCATGGCACTGGCCACCGCCAGGCTGCCGCGCAAGGCCGCGCTGGTAGCGTTGATGGGGATTTTCATCATCGGCAACCTGCTCTGCGCCCTGGCCAGTGACTACAACGTCCTGATGTTTGCCCGTGTGGTCACCGCCTTGTGCCATGGCGCGTTCTTCGGCATCGGTTCGGTGGTGGCGGCAGGCCTGGTGCCGGCCAACAAACGTGCGTCGGCCGTGGCCCTGATGTTCACCGGCCTGACCCTGGCCAACGTCCTCGGCGTACCGCTGGGCACCGCGCTCGGCCAGGAAGCCGGCTGGCGTTCGACCTTCTGGGCAGTGACCGTGATCGGTATGGTTGCGCTGATCGGCCTGATCCGCTTCCTGCCGGCCAAGCGCGATGAAGAGAAACTCGACATGCGCGCCGAACTGCGCGCCCTCAAGGGGGCCGGTATCTGGTTATCCCTGAGCATGACCGCCTTGTTCGCCGCGTCGGTCTTCACCTTGTTCACCTATGTCGCGCCGCTGTTGGGCGAAGTCACTGGTGTTTCCCCGCGTGGCGTGACCTGGACCCTGGTGCTCATCGGCCTGGGCCTGACAGTCGGCAACATCATCGGCGGCAAGCTGGCTGACAAAGGCATGGCGGCGACGCTGATCGGTGTGTTCATCACCATGGCGGTGGTCTCCACCGTGCTGACCTGGACCAGCGTGGCCCTGATCCCGACCGAAATCACCCTGTTCCTCTGGGCCACCGCATGCTTTGCCGCCGTCCCCGCCCTGCAAGTCAACGTGGTGACCTTCGGCAAAGCTGCACCGAACCTGGTGTCGACCCTGAACATCGGCGCCTTCAACGTCGGCAACGCACTCGGTGCCTGGGTCGGCGGCAGCGTCATCGCCCATGGTTTCGGCCTGACCCGCGTGCCACTGGCCGCCGCCGCACTGGCAGTACTCGCCCTGCTGGTGACCCTGATTACTTTCCGTCAGAGCGGCGATGCCGAGCTGGCCCCCGCTACCCATTAATCGCTAAAAGAGAGCTATTAAATGACGACTATTTTCGATCCGATCAAACTGGGCGACCTCGAGTTGGCCAACCGCATCATCATGGCACCGTTGACCCGCTGCCGCGCCGACGAAGGCCGTGTGCCGAACGCGCTGATGGCCGAGTATTACGTGCAGCGCGCCTCTGCCGGCCTGATCCTCAGCGAGGCCACGTCGGTCACGCCGATGGGCGTCGGTTACCCGGACACTCCCGGCATCTGGTCCAACGACCAGGTGCGCGGCTGGAGCAATGTGACCAAAGCGATCCACGGCGCGGGCGGCAAAATCTTCCTGCAACTGTGGCACGTGGGTCGGATTTCCCATCCTTCGTACCTGAACGGCGAAGCACCGGTCGCACCGAGTGCCATCCAGCCTAAAGGCCATGTCAGCCTGGTTCGTCCATTGGCCGACTACCCAACTCCGCGCGCCCTGGAAACCGCTGAAATCGCCGACATCGTCGACGCTTACCGCGTGGGGGCCGAGAATGCCAAGGCCGCCGGTTTCGACGGCGTGGAAATCCACGGTGCCAACGGTTACCTGCTCGACCAGTTCCTGCAAAGCAGCACCAACCAGCGCACCGACAACTACGGTGGCTCCCTGGAAAACCGTGCGCGCCTGTTGCTGGAAGTGACTGACGCCGTGATCGAAGTCTGGGGCGCTGGCCGCGTCGGCATGCACCTGGCACCGCGCGCCGACTCCCATGACATGGGCGACGACAACCTGTCCGAGACCTTCACCTACGTCGCTCGCGAACTGGGAAAACGCGGCATCGCGTTCATCTGCTCGCGCGAAAAAGAAGGCGCCGACAGCCTCGGCCCGCAATTGAAAGAAGCCTTCGGCGGCCCGTACATCGCCAACGAACGCTTCACCAAGGACAGCGCCAACGAGTGGCTGGCCAGCGGCAAGGCCGACGCGGTGGCGTTTGGTGTGCCGTTCATCGCCAACCCGGACCTGCCAGCGCGCTTGAAGGCCGATGCACCGCTGAACGAGCCGCGTCCGGAACTGTTCTACGGCAAGGGCCCGGTCGGTTATATCGACTATCCGACGCTGTAAGCCTCGACCGTTGAAATGCAAAAGCCCCGACTCGAAAGAGCCGGGGCTTTTGCGTATGGAAGATCAAAGGTCACTGAGGCAAATGCGATGCCTTTGGTCGGCTATTCGGCGCCCTTGTAGCCGGGGCGTTCACACTCATTCACATACTCGACACAAAATCCCTACAAAATACGTAGCTCGCTACCTATCAACCTGGCGAACGTACGTATATAAAAGCATCCCATTGCAAAAAGGCGCGCGAAGCAGGGACATTCCCCGCGTCATGCCTTGACAAAAACGGATCCAATTACGCATTTTGTTTCAATTGCGCAGGCTGGGACTCAAGCGCAGCATATCCAAACCTGTGTCGACCCAACGCTCGGCTTCGATGTGCAGTTGAAAACTGTCGGGAGCCAACAGCCACTGATACAGGATGCCATCGATGTAGGCATGCAAGCTGATGGCCGCGCGGGCAGCGTCGAGGTTTTCCGGTAACTGCCCGCGATTCACCGCATTACTCAGGGCCAGCGCGATTCGCACATTGCAATCGAGGCTGACCGTTCGGCGCTGCTGGCGCAGGTCGCACATTTCATCGGTGAATTCGCACTTATGAAACAGAATCTCGTTGATGCGTCGGGTTTTCGGGTCCATGGCAACTTGATGAAACAAATGAATCAGCAGTTTGCGCATGCAGCCCAGCGGGTCGAGTTCGTCTTGGCTTTCACTGGCCTTGGCCATTTCATTCAGCGGCTCGTGCAGGGTATCGAGCATCGCCTGCAGCAGATCCGCCTTGTTACTGAAATGCCAGTAGATAGCCCCGCGAGTCACCCCGGCCAGGGTAGCGATATCCGCCAGCGTCGTGCGTGCCACGCCCCGCTCGAAAAAGGCTTTTTCTGCCGCTTCGAGTATCTGGCTTCGGGTTTCTTGAGCTTCCTCTTTGGTGCGACGGACCATGGCAGTAAAACCTCAATCAGGGTGCCTCAGCGATGTCTGAGCATCCGCTGAATAGAAGTGAGGCGAGCGCTTTCGGGCTTCGTCTCAGGCCTACAATTCAAATCTTTGGACGGCTTTTGTAACGGTGTGGGTACGCCGCCAAGGTATTTACAAACAAGCATGAATGTAAGTATATTCCTTAGCAAGCTACTTATCCACCCGGTAAAATTTTTTAACCTTCCACCTTTCTTGTGCGCAACTTGCGCGCCTGACCCGAGGATCTTCATGCAATTCAAGCCAGCTGTTACCGCTCTGGTTACTGCCCTCGCCCTGGCATCGCTGCTCAGTGGATGTAAAAAGGAAGAGGCGGCACCTGCCGCACCCACCCCTCAGGTCGGCGTCGTAACCCTGCAACCACAAGCCTTCACCCTGACGTCCGAACTTCCAGGGCGCACCAGTGCGTTCCGTATTGCCGAAGTTCGCCCACAGGTCAACGGCATCATTCTCAAACGACTGTTCAAGGAAGGCGGCGACGTCAAGGCCGGTCAGCAGCTGTATCAGATCGACCCGTCGGTCTATGACGCGACCCTGAAAAGCGCCGAAGCCAACCTGCGTTCGACCAAGTCGATCTCCGATCGCTACAAGCAACTGGTCGACGAACAGGCCGTCAGCCGTCAGGAATACGACACGGCACTGGCCAACCGCCTGCAATCGGAAGCCTCCCTGCAGACCGCCCAGATCAACGTGCGCTACACCAAGGTCTACGCACCGATCTCCGGTCGAATCGGCCGTTCGTCGGTGACGGAAGGCGCGCTGGTCAGCAGCGGCCAGAGCGACGCCATGGCGGTCATCCAACAACTGGACCCGATCTATGTCGACGTGACCCAGTCCTCGGTGGAGCTGCTTGAGCTGCGCCGCGAACTGGAAAGCGGTCGTCTGCAAAAGGCGGGCGACAATGCCGCCGCGGTCAAGCTGACCCTGGAAGACGGCAGCCAGTACGCCGTGGACGGCAAGCTCGAGTTCTCTGAAGTCTCGGTAGACCAGACCACTGGTTCCGTGACTCTGCGCGCGGTGTTCCCGAACCCTGATCACACCCTGCTGCCGGGCATGTTCGTTCACGCTCAGTTGCAATCCGGCGTGAACAGCGCGGCGATTCTGGCGCCGCAACAAGGCGTGACCCGCGACCTCAAAGGCACCCCGACCGCGCTGGTCGTGGGTCCGGACAACAAGGTCGAACTGCGTCAGCTCAAGGCCAGCCGTACTGTCGGCAACCAATGGTTGATTGAAGACGGCTTGAAGGCAGGCGATCGCCTGATCACTGAAGGGCTGCAATTCGTCAGACCTGGTGTTGAAGTCAAGGCCACTGAAGCCACCAACGTCAACGCCAAGAGCCCGGTCCCCGCACAGGCAGCCAAAGTCGCTGTCGGCGGCAAAGGGGAGTAAACCATGTCGAAATTTTTTATCGACCGTCCGATTTTCGCCTGGGTAATTGCCCTGGTGATCATGCTGGTCGGGGCTTTATCGATCCTCAAGCTGCCGATCAACCAATACCCGAGCATTGCGCCTCCGGCCATTGCGATCTCCGTGACTTACCCCGGCGCCTCTGCACAAACCGTGCAGGACACCGTGGTGCAGGTGATCGAGCAACAGCTCAACGGTATCGACAATCTGCGTTATGTCTCGTCGGAAAGTAACTCCGACGGCAGCATGACCATCACCGCGACCTTCGAGCAGGGCACCAGCTCCGATACCGCGCAGGTTCAGGTCCAGAACAAACTGAACCTGGCCACCCCGCTGCTGCCGCAAGAAGTGCAGCAGCAGGGTATCCGCGTGACCAAGTCGGTGAAAAACTTCCTGATGGTCATCGGTGTGGTGTCGCGTGACGGCAGCATGACCAAGGACGACCTGTCCAACTACATCGTGTCGAACATGCAGGACCCGATCTCGCGGACCGCCGGTGTCGGTGACTTCCAGGTCTTCGGTGCCCAGTACGCGATGCGGATCTGGCTCGACCCGGCCAAGTTGAACAACTTCAACCTGACCCCGGTGGACGTGAAAACCGCCATCGCGGCGCAGAACGTCCAGATCTCGTCCGGTCAACTCGGCGGCTTGCCCGCCCTGCCCGGCCAGCAACTGAACGCTACGATCATCGGCAAGACCCGCCTGCAGACTGCCGAGCAGTTCAAGGAAATCCTGCTCAAGGTCAACAAGGACGGCTCGCAGGTTCGCCTCAAAGACGTCGCCGAAGTAGGCCTGGGTGGCGAGAACTATAGCGTCAGCGCCCAGTTCAACGGCAGCCCGGCTTCCGGTCTGGCGGTGAAGCTGGCCAACGGTGCCAACGCCCTCGATACCGCCAAGGCCCTGCGCAAAACCATCGATGACCTGAAGCCGTTCTTCCCGCAAGGGATGGAAGTGGTGTTCCCGTACGACACCACCCCGGTGGTGACCGAGTCGATCAAAGGAGTGGTTGAAACCTTGGTCGAAGCGATCGTGCTGGTGTTCCTGGTGATGTTCCTGTTCCTGCAGAACTTCCGCGCCACCGTCATCACCACGATGACCGTGCCGGTGGTATTGCTGGGTACATTCGGGATCCTCGCGGCATTCGGCTTCAGCATCAACACCCTGACCATGTTTGGCATGGTGCTGGCCATCGGCTTGTTGGTGGACGATGCCATCGTCGTGGTGGAAAACGTCGAACGGGTCATGAGCGAAGAAGGCCTGTCACCCAAGGAGGCCACCAAGAAATCCATGGGGCAGATCCAGGGTGCGCTGGTCGGTATTGCTCTGGTGCTGTCCGCGGTACTGCTGCCGATGGCGTTCTTCAGTGGCTCCACCGGTGTGATCTACAAGCAGTTCTCGATCACCATCGTTTCGGCCATGGCGTTGTCGGTGCTGGTTGCATTGATCTTCACCCCGGCGCTTTGCGCCACCATGCTCAAGGCGATTCCGAAAGGCGAGCACGGCACGCCGAAACGCGGCTTCTTCGGCTGGTTCAACCGCAACTTCGACCGTGGCGTCAAAAGCTACGAGCGCGGCGTCGGCAACATGCTCGCTTACAAGGCTCCGTACCTGCTGGCGTACCTGATTATCGTGGTCGGCATGATCTGGCTGTTCACCCGCATTCCAACGGCGTTCCTGCCGGAAGAAGACCAGGGCGTACTGTTTGCCCAGGTGCAAACCCCGGCCGGTTCCAGCTCCCAGCGCACGCAAGTGGTCGTGGATGAAATGCGCGAGTTCCTGCTGCGTCCGAGCAAGGATGGCGGCGAAGGCGATGCAGTGGCCTCGGTGTTTACCGTGACCGGCTTCAACTTTGCCGGCCGTGGCCAGAGTTCGGGCATGGCGTTCATCATGCTCAAACCGTGGGACGAACGTAACGCCGACAACAGCGTGTTCAAACTGGCGGCCCGTGCCCAACAGCACTTCTTTACCTTCCGCGACGCCATGGTGTTTGCCTTTGCGCCACCAGCGGTACTGGAACTGGGTAACGCCACCGGTTTCGACGTATTCCTTCAGGACCGTGCCGGCATCGGTCACAACAAGCTGATGGAAGCCCGTAACCAGTTCCTCGGCATGGCGGCGCAAAGCAAGGTCCTGTCGCAAGTCCGTCCGAACGGCCTGAATGACGAGCCGCAGTACCAGCTGGAAATCGACGATGAGAAGGCCAGCGCCCTGGGCGTGACCCTCACCGACATCAACAACACCCTGTCGATTGCCCTGGGCAGTAGCTATGTGAACGACTTCATCGACCGCGGTCGTGTGAAGAAGGTTTACGTGCAAGGCCTGCCCGGCGCTCGCATGAGTCCTGAAGACCTGAAGAAGTGGTACGTGCGCAACAGCGCCGGCACCATGGTTCCGTTCTCGGCGTTCGCCAGGGGTGAATGGATCTACGGTTCACCGAAACTGGCCCGTTACAACGGCGTGGAAGCGATAGAAATCCTCGGTGCCCCGGCGCCCGGCTATTCCACCGGTGAGGCCATGGCCGAAGTCGAAGCCCTGGCCAAGAAACTGCCGGCCGGTGTCGGTATTTCCTGGACCGGTCTGTCGTACGAGGAACGTCTGTCCGGCTCGCAAGCACCAGCGCTGTACGCCTTGTCGCTGTTGATGGTGTTCCTGTGTCTGGCGGCGTTGTATGAAAGCTGGTCGATCCCGATCGCGGTCATGCTGGTCGTACCGCTGGGGATCATCGGTGCGCTGATGGCGACCAGCCTGCGCGGCCTGTCCAACGACGTGTACTTCCAGGTGGGGCTGTTGACCACCATCGGTCTGGCGGCGAAAAACGCCATTCTGATCGTCGAGTTCGCCAAGGAACTGCATGAGCAAGGGCGTAGCCTGCGCGATGCAGCGATCGAAGCCTGCCGGATGCGTCTGCGACCGATCATCATGACCTCGCTCGCATTCGTGCTCGGCGTGGTACCGCTGGCCATTTCCACGGGCGCCGGTTCGGGTAGCCAACATGCGATCGGTACCGGGGTGATTGGCGGTATGCTCACGGCCACGATCCTGGCGATCTTCTGGGTTCCGTTGTTCTTCGTCACCGTGTCGTCCATGGGCCAGCGCAAAGTTGCCGACCAGGATGACGCCATTGAAACTCCTCAAGAGGCTGGCTAATGAGCAAGTCGCTACTCTCCCTGGCAGTCACCGCTTTCGTGCTGAGTGGCTGCTCGCTGATACCCGATTATCAGCGGCCTGAAGCACCGGTGGCGGGCCAATACCCGCAAGGCCCGGCGTATTCGCCGGCCCAGGCGCCCAACCAGGCCGCCGCCGAACAGGGCTGGAAGCAGTTTTTCCACGACCCGGCGCTGCAGCAGGTGATTCAGACCGCGCTGGAGAACAACCGTGACCTGCGTGTCGCGGCGCTGAACATCGACGCTTATGCGGCTCAATACCGCATCCAGCGCGCCGACCTGTTCCCGGCGGTTTCGGCCACCGGCAGCGGCAGTCGTCAGCGGGTTCCGGCACGGGCCTCGCAAACCGGCGAAGCGAACATCAGCAGTTCCTACTCGGCCACCGTCGGCATCAGCGCCTATGAACTCGACCTGTTCGGTCGGGTGCGCAGCCTGAGCGAAGAGGCCCTGCAGAAGTACTTCGCCACTGAAGAAGCACGGCGCAGCACGCAGATCAGTCTGGTGGCCAGCGTGGCCAATGCCTATCTGACCTGGCAGGCCGACAAGGAACTGCTGAAACTGACCCAGGAAACCCTCGGTGCCTTCGAGGAGAGCTACAAGCTCACCTCGCGCAGCAACGAAGTGGGCGTAGCCTCGGCGCTGGATCTGGCCCAGTCACGTACCTCGGTGGAAAACGCCCGTGCGCAACAGGCCAAATACACCCGTCAGGTCGCCCAAGATGAAAACAGCCTGGTGTTGCTGCTCGGCACCGGCATCCCGGCCAATCTGCAAGCAGCCAAGCCACTGTCGGACGACCTGCTGAGCGACGTGCCGGCCGGCCTGCCGTCGGACTTGCTGCAACGTCGCCCGGACATCCTCCAGGCCGAATACAACCTCAAGGCCGCCAACGCCAACATCGGCGCGGCGCGGGCTGCATTCTTCCCGAGCATCAGCCTGACCGCCAATGCCGGCTCCCTGAGCCCGGACCTGTCCGGTCTGTTCAAGGGTGGTTCGGGCACCTGGTTGTTCCAGCCGCAAATCAACCTGCCGATCTTCAACGCCGGCAGCCTGCGTGCCAGCCTGGATTACTCCAAGATCCAGAAAGACATCAGCGTGGCGAACTACGAGAAGTCCATTCAAACGGCCTTCCAGGAAGTCGCCGATGGCCTGGCCGCACGCCAGACCTACACCGAGCAGTTGCAGGCTCAGCGTGATTTCGTCAGCGCCAACCAGGACTACTACCGTCTGGCCGAGCGTCGTTATCGCATCGGGGTCGACAGCAACCTGACCTTCCTCGACGCCCAGCGCCAGCTGTTCAGTGCCCAACAGGCGCTGATCACCGACCGCCTGGCGCAGCTGACCAGCGCGGTCAACCTGTACAAGGCGTTGGGCGGTGGCTGGAATGAACAGACGGCGAAGAACGAGCCGTTGAAAGAAGAAGCGCCGAAGATGAAGTTGTTCTGATAGCGCCGTAAACACGAAGCCCACCGTTTGGTGGGCTTTTTGTTGGTCGTGAAAAAAACCAGCCTGTTCGCTTCACCCTCCGACTCCATTGACCAGAAACACCGGCTCTTCCAGATAATCGAGCCCCAAGCGGTTTTCGAACATTTCGTCGCGTAACGCTGCGGTCGTGAAACTGCCCAGATCCAGCGCGGTGGCCAGCAGGGAAAAGGTCTGACTCAGATGCCCGGCATCCATCAGCGCCACCCGCAGTGCGCGGCTGAATTCGTATTTCCAGGCCATTCGCTCGACCCGCGCCGTGGAAACGAACACCGCTGCCGCATCCTTGATCCACGCCTGTCCACCACAAGCCTCGCTGATCCAGGCTCGCGGATCTTCCAGGGAAAGCAGCTCAAGCCCATGACGGCGTACCGAATAGTGGTAAAGCCCCCGCTCGAAACCCTGCACGTTCATCAGCACCGCATACACCTCGGTGCCCTGCAGCGAACCGCCGGCCGGCGAGGTTTTCTTCAGGAAATAGTCACCCATGCGGTTGTGCTGCACGACGGTCGCGCCCCAAGTGTAGTAGAGCAACAAAGACAGTTGTTCCGAACTCAACGGCTGATCACTGAAGGTTCGCGACGTACGGCGATTGCACAGCGAGTCCAGCAGCGTCGGCTGAGCAATCGCACAGGCAGGCAGCAGCGGGTTTTCCAGGGCGATGAACGGATGGGACCAGTAGTCCTTGAACGCCGACGGCTGAGGTTGCGCCGAGGCCTTTTGCTCCAGCTCCGTTTCCAGCTCGGCAACGCTGATGTAGGGCGTGTGCGAGCCGGTCCGGGTACTCAGGTAAAACTCCAGCGCTGCATCCCAACGGGTCCAAAGGTTGAGCGAATGCTTACCCTGGTTATACGTGACCGAACCCGATTGATTCACCACGGGCAGCAAAACACCATGGCTGACCAGTGTTCTCAGAAACGCCAGGTTGTCGTCCTGTGCAGGACTTTGCAAAACCCCCGGCAGCAACAAGGCACTTTCCAGCGTTTGCGGGCTCAGGAAATGGCGCAGTAACGGCAGCAACGTCACGTCAAACTCCAGGCTCAAGTCCTGCTGCCGGTCTCGGATAAAAAACGACGCCGAGCCAACGCTGAGCCAGGTGCTTTCCCTGAGTTTCAGCAGGGTCTGCGCGTCCTCCGACGGCGTCTGTTGATCACCCTGTTGATCAAGCTCCTGCCAGAACAGGGCCTTGGGCCTCAAGGACTTGATGGCCTTGATCAAGGTCAACAGTTCCGCGTCATCGGTTTTGCGCGAAATATCCCACTCCAGGGTGATCGCTTTCACCGGGGATGATCTGAACAGCTCACGCAAAATGTCCCAATCCCGCCGTGGATGGCTGGTGTGAATTTCAATCAACCGGTCCAGCGGCAACGAACGCAAATAGTCGTTCAGGTCGTAACCCTGGGTTCTGGCGGTCGTGATCGCGCTGTCAAGATCCAGCAAAAATCCCGAGCCGCTGCGCTCCACCACACTGGAAATGAACTCGCCTTCGGACTGCTCTTGTGCGCCCGACAATGAAAACAACCGCGGTGCGTTTTCCAGCACCAGCAGTGTGGCCGTGAGCTCGCGCAATTCGATGGCATTGGCCACCACCGTGTCAGCCACCTCTTGGGCCAGGGTCGGCAAAATGAAATGCTGCGTGTCGCCACCGTGGAAACGCGACCAGGAAATATGCTCGGCCAGCCACGGCGAGCGGGTTTTGTCGCACAGTCTCCGCGTCATGTTCAGAAATTCGCGATCCATCGCGATGCCCACGCTGCCCAGGGACAAACTGGACGAGTGCAGCAGGCTCGGTACTCGAGCGCTGACGTCAAGTAAACGAGGCTGCAGGATGCAGTGGGTCGGCTGAAACTCGACGTAATCGAAATGCGGCAAACCCTCAGCGAGAATTCGCTCGACAGTCGGGTCAAGTCCATCCTCCGACCGGTCATCCTGTGCCCTGCGCCGTGGCAAATGGTATTCCAGCCCTACTCCGGCCTCGGGATAGGACGAGGCATCAAACATCCCCATGTGAGCCTCCCCGGCTTCAGGCGGTCAGACCCAGCAAGCGTTGTTGCTCAGTATCAGTCCCCGATATCGCCAACAGCCCGGCATATTGGTTTTCCTGCGCTCTGACCTCTTTGGCGAGGTTTTCCAGAAGTTGACGTCCTTGTGGGGTGAATTCAGTGCTGGCCTCAAAGTCCGGCAATGCCTTGATCAAGCCTCGCAGAATGTACAGAAGACGGTTTTGCGCCCGTTGCAGCTCATCGGTCGAACGCGAACGAACCCGCCCCAGGTATTTGACCAACGCGATGTACACGTAAAACGCGTGGAAGTAGCCATAAAAGTCACGCTTCTGTCCCGACCACGGCAAGGTGTACAAAGGCTCCCGCGAGGTCTCTTCCTTAACGACCGGGCACGCCTCGACAATGTGATAGAGCAACTGATGGGTGGCCTCATGCACCAGGGACTCTTCCAGATCGAGTATCGAATCATCCCGGCTCGACAGCAGGATGATTCCGGTGAAACGGGACGCCGAACAGCTTCGAAATGAACCATCGGGTAAATAGAAAATCGACTTGACCAGTTTTTTGATTTGCTCACGGCAGGCGGGCCATGTGTGCTCTATGCGCAACAGGGCAATATTCACCACGTCGCAAAAAAACCGTACGGAGTAACCGCTACGCTCCAACTGTTTGCGGACGGCTTCATCCTCCGGAAACTCATAACTGGGCGGCATCACTATCGCTACCAGCGGATCGACATCAAACCGATGCACAGGGGGGCAATAATGATTCACGCGGGAACTGTCGGATGCTTTGACACGCACTAACATCTCTGGAAATTCAAACAGCATTTTTTCCAGCTCACTCCTGTCCTCGGTCTTTTTCGTGATGACCAGATTGGCATAATGAGCGGTCAGTACATTCCACACTTGAAACACCGGATCATTAATAATCAAGCGCTGTTCACGGGTCGGAGGGACGATAAGATTAAATGCCTGTTCAAAAAACTCTGCCAGATGTGGCGCGTTGGGAAACAACTGAAAAAGTTCGGTGTACAGCGCAACAAAGCTGGTGTATCGATTTCGACTGACACGCTCCAGCAAGACTTCAAATCGCGAAGGCTCCGAATCCGCAAGGAAGGTCGTGCCCTGAAATAAATCCTCGACCGAGAGCTCACGTTGACCACTGTTACCGATGTCCATTTCTCAACCTTCCCTTAGGTTGGCGGCAACGGCTTCGCCATTGTCAGACTGGCAATGCCATAACCCAGTTGTTCATAAAGACGACGCGCCGCATCGTTGCGACCAAAGACATGCAACCGCACTTCCTTGCATCCCGCCTGGCTCGCCCATGATTCCAGGGCCAGCAGCGATTGTTTTGCATAACCCTGGCGGCGCTCGCCGGGGTCAATGTAAATATCCAGAATGAAGGCGATCCGACCGGCGCCAGCGTGTCGTTCGGCAACCCATAATTCACCGATGCGCCGCGCTTGATCCTGGATTACCCAGAGTTGATTCTTTTCAGTCAATCGCCCTTGCGGCAACAATTGCTCGAAGACGCTTCGTGCCCTTTGCGACGCCTCCTCCTGGCCCCACTCGCCGGCGGCGACCATCCCGTCGCCATATTCAGCAAGGGCTCTGTCGGCGAACGTAGCAAAGTCCGCGTCATTCATTGGAGCCAAGGTGACAGACATGCGTCATTCACTCCGTGCCCGAGTGCTTCAGGTCATGGGTCTGATAAGGCCATTCGGCGTACCACCGTAAAAGCCCACCTTTCGTGGCACGCCAAATGGCATCACCCACCGTTAATCCATGCGCGCTTGTTGCTGCTGGTTCTGTGTATCGAATACCGCGCGTATCCCCAGGTTGCTCCGAATGCTGGAGGAAGCTGCCGTCAGTTTTGCAGCATCAATACCTTTAACCGCCGCGATCTCGTCAGTACTTAAGTGCACGCCAATATTTTTAGCCGCCCCTGCCGGATCACTGTGTAAGGCGTTGGCAAATTTTTCGTCCAGCACGGCCCGTCCCAGAACCGAGGCCAAACGTTCCTGATTGACTTTATTACCCATGGTACTTCTCCTTGTTATTTCGGCATGACGAAAAACATCCCCTGACGAAGCAAGAGAGTTTCTTTTGCCCGCCTGAGGAATTTGAATATAGCAAGGCCTCTTTTCTTTTCCAGCCAAGCCCATGGTTCTCTTTAAATCTTTTTACGATAACCGACAACACCAGTTCTTAAGTTTAACCGGCGACTATTGATCTACCTTTAATGACAGCCAACACTGTAGGAAACGTCTTACAACTAAAGCAATAAACACTTCCATCTAACATCAAAAAAAACAACAAGGCGCCATTAATAGAACACACCTGCGGACGCCCCTTATCAACCCGAATAACTATGGGATTTTATTAGGAATGCCTCATACCGTCCGCGCCCACGCTGACGTCGATTAGTGTTCGTTAATCGCCCAAAACCCCATCCCCCCCAATTGAATCCCCCCGCCCATCCCTCGCACCATTGTCCGCACCTGCAAAAATCAATAACAACAAGGTCCGACACCATGACTACGCGCCCTCTGCGCTCCGGCTGATCTCGCCCGCCCCCTTATCCGAATTCGATTTTTTGTCTGCGACCCCTTGGTTGCGGCTGTGTACTGCCTTATCCCTGACAATTAGAGAGACCCGAGTCCATGACTTCCTCCACCACGCAGTATTTGTTCCCCAGTCTGATCGCCATCGCACTGGCCGGCGCGGCCCTGCCCGCCTTGGCCGAGGAAGCAGGCTTTGTCGAAGGTGCCAAGGTCAACCTGAACCTGCGTAACTTCTACATCAACCGTAACTTCACCAATCCGACCAAGAGCCAGGGCAAGGCTGAAGAGTGGACGCAAAGCTTTATCCTCGACGCCAAATCCGGGTTCACCCAGGGCACCGTCGGGTTCGGCATGGACGTGCTGGGGTTGTATTCGGTCAAGCTCGACGGCGGTAAAGGCACCGGCGGTACGCAGTTGCTGCCGCTGGATCACGATGGCCGCCCGGCGGACAACTTCGGTCGCGCCAACGTGGCGTTCAAGGCGAAGTTGTCCCAGACCGAAGTGAAGGTCGGCGAATGGATGCCGGTGCTGCCGATCCTGCGTTCGGACGACGGTCGCTCGCTGCCACAAACCTTCCGTGGCGGCCAGATCACCTCGAAGGAAATCAATGGCCTGACGCTCTACGGCGGCCAGTTCCGCGCCAACAGCCCGCGCGACGATAGCAGCATGAATGACATGTCGATGACCGGCAAAGCGGCGTTCACCTCAGACCGCTTCAACTTCCAGGGCGGTGAATACGTCTTCAACGACAAGCGTACTCAGATCGGCCTGTGGAATGCTGAACTCAAGGACATCTACAGCCAGCAATACGTCAACCTGATCCACACCCAACCGCTGGGTGACTGGACGCTGGGCGCCAATCTCGGGTTCTTCTACGGCAAGGATGACGGCAGCGCTCGGGCGGGCGAGCTGGACAACAAGACCTGGTCGGGTCTGTTCTCGGCCAAATACGGTGGCAACACCTTTTACGTCGGCCTGCAAAAACTCACCGGCGACAACGCATGGATGCGGGTCAACGGCACCAGCGGCGGCACCCTGGCCAACGACAGCTACAACTCCAGCTATGACAACGCCAGGGAAAAATCCTGGCAAGTGCGCCACGACTACAACTTCGCCGCTCTGGGCGTGCCGGGCCTGACCCTGATGAACCGCTACATCAGCGGCGACAACGTCCACACCGCCACCACCAGCGACGGCAAGGAGTGGGGCCGCGAAAGCGAACTGGGTTACACCGTACAAAGCGGCGCACTCAAAGACCTCAACGTCAAATGGCGCAACTCCACCATCCGCCGTGACTTCAGCAACAACGAGTTCGATGAGAACCGGTTGATCGTCAGCTATCCGATCAGCCTGCTGTAAGACTCTAAAACGCCTTCGCGGGCAAGCCTCGCTCCTACAGATCACACCACCTGTAGGAGCGAGGCTTGCCCGCGAAGACGTCAGCTCAAGCAACACAACTTTCGCGGATCACTCCCGCGACTCAACCCCCAACTCATCCCACACCGACTCGGCCAGGTGGAACGTCGCGTTGGCCGCCGGAATTCCGCAATAGATCGCGCTCTGCATGATCACTTCCTTGATCTCGCCACGGGTTACGCCATTGTTGGCGGCGGCGCGCAGGTGCAGTTTAAGTTCTTCGTTGCGGTTCATGCCGATCAGCATGGCGATGGTGATCAGGCTGCGGGTGTGGCGCGGCAGGCCCGGACGGGTCCAGATGTCGCCCCAGGCATGGCGGGTGATCATCTCCTGGAACTCCGAGTTGAACTCGGTCAGCGCGTTCAGGCTGCGGTCGACGTGGGCGTCACCGAGCACTGCGCGACGGACTTTCATGCCCTCGTCGTAACGTTGTTTCTCGTCCACAAAAAATTCCTCAATGACCTGAAAGAAACGCCAGCACCCGCTCGCTGAACGCAGCGCCGGCCTGGACGTTGGACAGGTGCGCGGCGTAGAACTCGGCGTACTCGGCGCCCCGCACATGTTCCTGAATGAAATGCCCGCCGGACGGTGGCGTTACCGCGTCTTCAGTACCGGCGATCACCAGTAGCGGCACCTTGATCGAGGACAACTGATCGCGGAAATCGGCATCGCGCACCGCCGCGCAATTGGCCGCGTAACCTTCAGGCGAGGTAGCCGCGAGCATGTCGGTGATCTGCTTCGCCGCTGCCGGATTGGCGGCGGAAAAATCCGGAGTGAACCAGCGCGCAATCGACGCATCGCGCAGGGCGACCATCGCCGCCGCGCCGTCGCGCAGCACGGTTTCGATCCGAGGGTTCCACACCGATGGATTGCCGATTTTCGCCGCGGTGTTGCACACGATCAGTTTGTTCAAACGCTGACCGGCATTGATCCCCAGCCATTGGCCGATCAACCCGCCCATGGACAGACCGCAGAAATGCGCGCGCTCGATGTGCAACGCATCCAGCAGCGCCAGCACGTCGCGGCCCAGTTGCTCGATGCTGTACGGCCCTGGCGTCACCAATGACTTGCCGTGACCACGGGTGTCAAAACGCAGCACCCGAAAATGCTCGGTGAACGCCGGGATCTGCGCGTCCCACATGTGCAGGTCGGTGCCCAGTGAGTTGGACAGCACCAGTACCGGCGCATCCACCGGTCCATCGAGTTGCGGCCCTTGAATTTGGTAGTGCAGTTCGCCATCGGCGAGTTGTACGAATGCCACAGCAGTCTCCTTCAGGCAGTCAACGCAAAATGTTCAGCCACCGCTCGCTCGACCCAGGTATGGGCCTGACCGAGGTAATGGGCGGGGTCCAGCAGATGATCGAGTTCAGCGTCCGACAACTCGGCGGTCACTTGCGGCTCATCGCCGAGTACCGCGCGCAGATGACGTTGCTCGGCCACAGCACGCTTGCAGCATTGCTCCAGCAGATGATGCGCGGTGTCGCGACCGACCCGTTGCGCCAGGACGATGCTCACGGCTTCGGCGAGCACCAGGCCCTGGGTCAGGTCGAGGTTGCGGGTCATGCGCATCGCGTCCACTTCCAGTCCGTCGGCCACCAATAGCGCTTGCTGCAGGCTGCCCGACACCAAGCAGCAGATCTCCGGCAGGGTTTCCCATTCGGCATGCCACAGGCCCAGGCTGCGCTCGTGTTCCTGGGGCATCGCGCTGAACAAAGTCGAAAGCAAACCCGGCACCCGCGTCGCCGCACCGATCAGCACCGCCGCGCCCACCGGGTTGCGTTTGTGCGGCATGGTCGAGGAACCGCCCTTGCCCGGCGCCGACGGTTCGAACACTTCGCCAGCTTCGGTCTGCATCAACAGGCTGATGTCGCGACCGAGTTTGCCGAGGCTGCCGGCGATCAAGCCAAGCACCGCGCCGAACTCCACCAAACGATCACGCTGGGTGTGCCAGGGTTGTTCCGGCAAGGTCAGTTGCAGTTCCGCGGCCAAGACTTCGGCAATCGGCATCGCCTGATCGCCAAGGGCTGCGAGGGTGCCGGAGGCGCCACCGAATTGCAGCACCAGCAGGCGCGGCTTGAGTTCCAGCAGACGCTGGCGGCTGCGGGTTACCGCGCCCAGCCAACCGGCGATCTTCATGCCAAGGGTGACCGGTGTCGCGTGTTGCAACCAGGTGCGCCCGGCCAGCGGCGTGGCGACGTATCGCTTGGCCTGGGTCGCAAGGGTTTCCCCCAGCTGCGCCAGATCAGCTTCGATCAGTTGCAGCGCGCGGCGCAATTGCAACACCAGGCCAGTGTCCATCACGTCCTGGCTGGTCGCGCCCAGATGCACGTAGCGCTCGGCTTCGGCATCGCTTTTGGCGATCTGCTTGCCCAGCGCCTTGACCAAAGGGATCGCCGAATTGCCCGCCGTGGCAATCGCCTCACCGAGCGCGGCGAAATCGTAATGCTCGGCTTTACAGGCCGCTTCAATAGACGCGACAGCCGCTTGCGGAATCAGGCCAACCCGCGCTTCGGCCCGGGCCAATGCGGCTTCGAAATCCAGCATGGCCTGAACCCGGCCCTGATCGCAGAACACCTCGCGCATGTCGCGTGCGGTGAAGTAGGCATCGAACAATTGATTGCCCGGTCGCTGATTCATAAACAGTCCTTGCAGGCGAGGGCCAGTACGGCCCCCGCGGAAAGATCAAAGGTCGTTTTCCAGATACTTCGGCTGTTTCGGCAGACGCAGGCTGAACAGGAACGCCACCGCCATCATCACCGTCACGTACCAGTAGAACGAGTTTTCCATGCCTGCGGCTTTAAGGCTCAGCGCTACATATTCCGCCGAACCGCCGAAGATCGCGTTGGCCACCGCATACGCCAGGCCTACACCCAAGGCGCGCACTTCTGGCGGGAACATTTCGGCTTTCACCAGACCGCTGATCGAGGTGTAGAAACTGACGATCGCCAGCGCCACGGTAATCAGCACAAACGCCAGGAACGGACTGCTGACACTTTTCAGGCTCAACAGGATCGGTACGGTGAACAACGTCCCGAGGGCGCCGAACCAGAGCATCGAATTGCGCCGGCCAATCTTGTCGGCGAGCATGCCGAACAGCGGCTGCATGCACATATAAAGGAACAGTGCACCGGTCATGATGTAGCTGGCGGTCTTGGCGTGCATGCCAGCGGTGTTCACCAGGTACTTCTGCATGTACGTGGTGAAGGTGTAGAAAATCAGCGAACCGCCGGCGGTGTAACCCAGCACGGTGATGAAGGCTGCCTTGTGATCGCGGAACAGCGCACCAATGCTGCCGGCATCCTTGCTTTCGCGCATTTCCTTACTGCTGGTTTCCTTGAGCGCACGACGCAGGAACAATGAAATCAACGCAGCCACTGCACCGACCACGAACGGAATCCGCCAGCCGTAGGCACGCAACTCATCCTCATTGAGGAACTGCTGCAGGATCACCACCAGCGACACCGCCAGCAACTGTCCGCCAATCAGCGTCACGTACTGGAACGACGCGAAGAACCCGCGCTGGCCCTTGAGGGCGACTTCGCTCATGTAAGTCGCGGTGGTGCCGTATTCGCCGCCCACCGACAAGCCCTGCAGCAAGCGCGCGAACAGCAACAGGATCGGCGCCCAGACACCGATACTGTTGTAGGTCGGCAGGCAAGCGATGAGCAGCGAGCCGAAGCACATCATCAGAATCGAGATCAGCATCGAATTCTTGCGCCCGTGCTTGTCCGCCAGCCGACCGAAGATCCAGCCGCCGATGGGACGCATCAGAAACCCGGCGGCAAACACGCCCGCGGTGTTGACCAACTGCACCGTGGGGTTATCGGACGGAAAAAAGGCCGGGGCAAAGTAGATCGCACAGAAGGCGTAGACGTAGAAGTCGAACCACTCGACCAGATTGCCGGACGAGGCGCCGACAATCGCAAAGATTCTTTTGCTGCGTTCTTCACCGGTGTAGACAGCTGTGGAGGTTGTCATTGTTTTTTCACTCTGTGGGGACCGTGAGAGTCTAGACATATTTCGCAATAGTCCCGTTCCGCAGATGCATGACCTGAGAGCAATGCAATCTCTGTGGCGAGGGAGCTTGCTCCCGCTCGGCTGCGAAGCAGTCGTAAACCGGTTGGCGTGGTTTGCCTGATACATCATGTCAGCCGGGTTTGGGCTTGCTTCGCAAGCCAGCGGGAGCAAGCTCCCTCGCCACAAGAGCAACGATCACTCAGTAATCGAAGAACACCGTCTCCGCATCCGTCCCCTGCAGAATCACATTCCACTGATAAACACCCGCAGCATCCTGCTTCGCCAACAAGGTGCCACGACGTTCGGCAGGCACGCATTCGAGCAGTGGGTCCGCCACGTTGGCTGGCTCACCATCGAAGTAAATCCGCGTCAGCAAGTGCTTCACCAACCCGCGAGCAAACACCAGCACCACCAGGTGCGGCGCCTGGGTCGTGCCCTTCAGGCCTTCCACCGTGCCCGGCTTGATCGTGGTAAAACGAAAGCGCCCTTGCGCATCCACCGGCACCCGACCAAACCCTTCGAAGTTCGGGTCCAGAGGTTTGTCCTGATCGTCTTCGGGGTGGTCGTACTTGCCAGCGGCGTTGGCTTGCCAGACTTCGAGCATGGCGTCGTTGACGAAGTCGCCATTGCCGTCGACGACTTGCCCGGTGATCGCCACACGCTCGCCGAGGGTCTGTTCAACGGTCAGGTCTTCACGGTTCAGCCAGGTCAGGCCGATGTGGTAGTACGGTCCGACGGTGTGGGACGTGGTCGCGTTCAGCGTCATCTTATTTCTCCATCGGCGTGGCGTCGCGGCCGCGCAAAACGATGTCCCAACGATAAGCGAGGGCATAGGAAGGGATGGTTTTTTCCAGATCGAAACTGGCGATCAGACGCTCTTTGGCGCTGGTATCGGGCACGCAGTTGTAGATCGGGTCGTAGGCCAGCAACGGGTCACCCGGGAAATACATCTGGGTCACCAGGCGCGTCAGAATGCTCGGTCCGAACAGGGAGAAATGGACGTGCGCCGGACGCCAGGCATTGTGGTGGTTACCCCACGGGTAGGCGCCAGGCTTGATGGTCTGGAACTGGTACCAGCCATCGGCGTCAGTCACGGTGCGGCCGGTACCGGTGAAGTTCGGGTCCATCGGTGCGTCGTGCAGATCGCGGGCATGGTTGTAACGACCGGCGGCGTTGGCCTGCCAGATCTCCACCAGAATGCCCGGCACCGGCAGACCGTCTTCATCCAGCACACGGCCGTGGATGATGATCCGTTCACCCAATGGCTCGCCCGAGTGCTGGGCGGTCAGGTCGTTGTCCCGCTCCTGAATACGCTCGGCGCCGATGGTCGGGCCGGTGATTTCCGACAGCGAATGAGGCAAAAACACCAACGGCTTGGACGGCGAGCGAAGGTTGGTGGATTGATAAGGAGGGTGCAGGTATTCCGGCTGAGTGCCCGCCTGCGGGCGACGGTAACCTGGTTTGTCAGTCATTGCGCTTTCCTCAATTCTTATTAGTCGCTTCTGTGCGTCAGACCCGTTCGATCGCCAGGGCCAGGCCCTGACCGACACCGACACACATGGTCGCCAAGCCTTTCTTGCCGCCCGTCTTTTCCAGTTGATGCAGTGCGGTCAGCACCAGACGCGCACCGCTCATGCCCAGCGGATGGCCCAAGGCAATGGCGCCACCGTTCGGGTTGACCTGGGCCGCGTCATCCGCCAGTCCCAGTTCACGCAGCACCGCCAGACCCTGGCTGGCGAAGGCTTCGTTGAGTTCGATCACGTCGAAATCGTTGACCGCCACGCCCAGGCGCTCAGTCAATTTACGCACCGCCGGCACCGGGCCGATACCCATCACCCGTGGTGCGACGCCGGCGCTGGCCATGCCGAGCACTTTGGCGCGGGCGGTCAGGCCGTGTTTTTTCACGGCTTCGGCCGAAGCCAGGATCAGCGCTGCAGCACCGTCGTTCACACCGGAGGCATTGCCGGCGGTGACGGTTTTGTCGGGGCCGTTGACCGGTTTGAGTTTGGCCAGGGTCTCGAGTGTGGTATCGGCGCGAGGATGTTCGTCCTGGCTGACCACTGTTTCACCCTTCTTGTGGGCAATGCGCACTTCAACGATTTCTTCGGCGAAAAATCCTGCGGCTTGCGCGGCGGCTGTCCGTTGCTGACTGCGCAGTGCGAAAGCGTCCTGATCCTCGCGGGAAACCTGGTAATCGTCGGCCACGTTATCGGCGGTTTGCGGCATTGCATCGACGCCGTACTGGGCTTTCATCAGCGGGTTGATGAATCGCCAGCCGATGGTGGTGTCTTCCAGCTTCATGTTGCGCGAAAACGCCGCGTCCGCCTTGCCCATCACGAATGGCGCGCGGGACATCGATTCGACGCCACCGGCAATCGCCAACTCCATCTCACCGCTGGCGATGGCCCGAAACGCAGTGCCGATAGCGTCCATGCCCGAAGCGCAGAGGCGATTGAGGGTGACGCCTGGAATGGTTTCCGGCAGCCCCGCCAGCAGCAACGCCATTCGAGCCACGTTGCGGTTGTCTTCGCCGGCCTGGTTGGCGCAGCCGAGGAACACCTCGTCCACCGCGTTCCAGTCCACCGACGGGTTGCGCGCCATCAGCGCCTTGATCGGCACGGCGGCCAGGTCATCGGCACGGACCGCCGACAGACCACCGCCGAATCGGCCAATGGGGGTGCGAATCGCGTCGCAGATATAAACGTCACGCATCAGGCTTCTCCGGGTGCTTGGCCGTGGGCCGCCGCAGTGCGGGCTTCCAGATCACGCAGCGCGGTCAACTCGACTTCGGTTGGCTCGGCAGTGTTTTCAACGGTGTCGGCAAAACGAATCGGCCAACCGGTGGCCGCGATCACTTGCTCGCGGGTCACCCCTGGGTGCAGCGCGGTGACCACGAATTCATGGGTGCCGGCTTCCGGTTCCATGATGCACAGGTCGGTAATAATGCCGACAGGACCGGCGCCTGGCAGGCCGAGACGTTTGCGCGAATCACCGCCCTCGCCATGACCAACCGAGGTAATGAAGTCGAGCTTGTCGACAAAGGAGCGCGCCGACTGCTTGAGGATGATCAACACGCTCTTGGCGGAACCGGCGATCTCCGGCGCGCCACCTGCACCCGGCAGGCGAACTTTTGGCTGATGGTAGTCGCCGACTACCGTGGTGTTGATGTTGCCGAAGCGATCGACTTGCGCGGCGCCGAGGAAGCCGACGTCAATGCGCCCGCCCTGCAGCCAGTAGCGAAAAATCTCGCCGGTCGGGACGACGGTGTCGGCGGTTTCCGCCAGCTCACCGTCACCGATCGACAATGGCAGTACGCTTGGCTTGGCACCTATCGGACCCGATTCGTAGATCAGGACTACATCGGGCGAGGACGTCAGTCGCGCCAGGTTGGCGGCTTTCGACGGCAGGCCGATACCAACGAAGCACACCGAACCGTTTTTCAGGCGGCGGGCGGCGGCGACGGTCATCATTTCATTGGTGGTGTAAGTCATTACTTGGCCTCCGAAGCAGCGGCCAGCTTGGCCTGGAACTCGCTGAAGTCAGCGCAGCCGTGGATGTACTCGTTGATCCACGCGGTGAAGGTTTCACGGTCGCGGGCAATCGGGTCCCAGGCCTGGTAGAAGCGGTTGTCACGCTCGGTGTAACCGTGGGCGTAGGACGGATGCGCGCCGCCCGGTACGTGGCAGACCGCGCTCAGAGCCCAGGTCGGCAGCACGCAAGCGTTCATCGGTGCATTGAGGTCATCGACGATTTCTTCGACGGTGACGATGCAACGCTTGGCCGCCAGCGCCGCTTCTTTCTGCACCCCGAGAATGCCCCAGAGCAGCACGTTGCCTTGGCGGTCGGCTTTCTGCGCGTGAATCACGGTGATGTCCGGGCGCACCGACGGCACCGCCGCCAGCACTTCGCCGGTGAACGGGCACGTGACGGTCTTGATCAGCGGGTTGACCTTCGGCAGGTCGGAACCGGCGTAGGCTCGCAGCACCGCGAACGGTAAGCCCGAAGCGCCCGCGACGTAGGCATTGGCCAGGTCGGCGTGGCTGTGCTCTTCGATTTCCAGCGCATGCGGCCACTGCCGCTCGACTGCGTCGCGCAGACGGTGCAGCGAACCGACGCCAGGGTTGCCGCCCCAGGAGAAAATCAGTTTGCGAGCACAACCGGCACCGATCAACTGGTCGTAGATCAGGTCAGGCGTCATCCGCACCAGGGTCAGATCTTTCTTGCCCTGGCGAATGATTTCGTGACCGGCCGCCGTAGGAATCAGGTGAGTGAAGCCTTCGAGCGCGACGGTATCGCCGTCGTTGACGAACTGCTTCACCGCGTCATGCAGCGAAAGGATTTCAGCCATGGGGCAGGCTCCCGTTTTGTTATGAACCGACAGTGTGGGAAAAAGGCGCCGATGCGCAGCGCCGGAATGACTGAAGATTAAGCCCCTGGAACAACCCAAACAATCCGATAATCGACTGAGTGTTCGTTTATCGAACAGATTGTTACCTCGCTACCGATCCCAAAAAAGCATTTCAGATCGTTCCCACGCTCGGCGTGGGAACGATCACTCTCAAGCCGGATCAGGTCGCATCCGCATGGCTGACCATGCCCTTGATCACCACCGCCGTGGTCGCCAACGCGGCCGGAATCACCAGAGCCGTCAACACCTGCTCGAAGTTCCAGCCCAGGCCCAGCAACGTCGCGCCCATCCACGCCCCGAGGATCGCGCCGAAGCGGCCAATCCCAAGCATCCACGACACACCGGTCGCCCGCCCTTGCGTCGGGTAAAAACGCGCCGCCAGCGACGGCATTGCCGATTGCGCGCCGTTGACACACATCCCGGCCACCAGCACCAGGGTCGCCAGCACGGCGATGTTGCCCAGGCTCTGCCCTACCGCGTAGGCAAACACCCCGGCCAATAGGTAGAAAGTGCCGATGACCTTGTGCGGATTGAACCGGTCCATCGCCCAACCCACGCCCACTGCGCTCAACACCCCACCCAGCTGGAACAGCGCACCAATGAATGCGGCCTGCTCCATGCTCGCGCCGCTGTCACGCATCAGCGTCGGCAACCAACTGGTCAGCAGATAAACAATCACCAGCCCCATGAAGTACGTCAGCCACAGCAACAATGTGCCGGTGCTGTAAGTGCCGGAGAAGATCACCGCGAACACATTGCGTGCCTTCACGGTTTTCTGTTCCGGCACGCTGAAGCTCGAAGCCTGGGCCACCAGCGCTGGGTCGATCGGTGCCAGGGCTTTGCGCACTTTGTCGGTACCGCGATTGCGCACCACCAGATAGCGCGCCGATTCAGGCAACCACAACAGCAAAACGACGGTGAGCATCAGCGGCAGAATCCCGCCGATCATCAACAGGCTGTGCCAGCCGAAGGCCGGGATCAGTTTGGCCGAGATGAAACCGCCCCCGGCCATGCCGAGGTTGAAGCCGCAGAACATGCTGGTCACCAGCAGGGACTTCTTGCGTTCCGGGGTGTATTCGGACAGCAGCGTGGTCGCGTTCGGCATGCCGGCGCCCAGGCCCAGGCCGGTGAGGAAACGCAGCACCAGCAGTTGATCGACATTGGTGCTGTAAGCCGATGCCAGGCTGAACGCACCGAACAACAACACCGCGCCTACCAGTACGACTTTTCGCCCGAAGCGGTCAGCCAACGGCCCGGAACCCAAGGCGCCAAAGACCATGCCGATCAGTGCCGCACTCATCACCGGGCCGAGGCTGGCGCGATCGATGCCCCAGTCCTGGGACAATGCCGGCGCGATAAACCCCATGGCCGCGGTGTCGAGGCCATCGAGGAAGACAATCAGGAAACACAGGATCACCACCCGCCATTGGTAGCGCGAAATGGGTTGAGCGTTGATGAAGGACTGCACGTCGAGGCAGTTCCCTACAGCAGACTGAGGCTGGTTCATTATTTTTATTCCACGCAAAGAACGCAGTCGAACAAGTGCCAGCCGAGGCTGACGCTGTCACAAGAAAAGAAGGTCGGGATCAGGCGATCCGGTTTCGGCAGCTAAGCCGGTGGGAACAGCGACAGTGGGGAAACGTGCACATGACGATGCCTCTTCTCATTATTATTGGGTCGTCGTCCGGTAACCGGCTGAAGGCCAGCAGCGCCGGATGACGCTGCCGCGACATTAATGATCCGAGAGAAACAGCGTCAATTCGATAAACGCGACTCTGTGCGTTTATCGAACAGCTTAGGCGAACAGCTGCGCACTCAAGTCGCGGCTGGCACTCAACAGACCTGGCAGGAAACGTTGCTCCAGCTCGCTGCGGCTGACCCGGCCGGCATGGGTGCTGACGTTCAGCGCCGCCACTACCTGGCCAGAAGCGTCATACACCGGCACGGCAATCGAGCGCAGGCCTTGCTCCAGTTCCTGATCGACGATGCACCAGCCTTGTCGCCGTACTTCTTGAAGGCATTCGAGCAAGGCTTCGGGGGTATGCAGGGTGCGACTGGTCTTGGCTTGCAAGTCTGCATGGTCGAGGTATTCGCGCAGCGACGTGTCGTCCAGCGCGGCGAGCAGAATCCGGCCCATGGAGGTGCAATAGGCCGGCAAGCGCCCACCCACCGAGAGGTCGACGGAAATCAGCCGCTGGGTAGTCGCCGAGCGCGCAATGTACAAAATGTCATCGCCCTCCAGCGTGGCCATGTTGCAGGCCTCGTGCAGTTGCTCGCTCATGCGGTCCAGGTACGGCTGGGCAGACACCGCCAGTGGAGTCGACGACAGATAGGCATGGCCCAGGGTCAAGACTTTGGGCAGCAGCGAATAGGTGCGCCCGTCGGTGGTGGCGTAGCCGAGCTTGATCAGCGTATGCAGGCAACGTCGCACAGCGGCGCGGGGAATTTCCGTGCGGTGGCTGATCTGTGCAATGGTCAGGTGCCGCTTGCGCTCCTGGAACGCTTGCACCACCGCCAGGCCACGGGCCAGGGAAGTCATGAAATCCGGGTCACCGGTCAGGGCCTGGATTCGCTTGGCGGGCGAGGCGACGATCGGCGGCGCCACTGAAGCGAAGGAATTGCGCATTTGATCGTTCATATCAGGTTCCCCACACGGATCAGCGACTATTACAAGCGGCCCCGGTCTGACACACAAGCCAGCGGCTGCCAGGATTGGGCGATTATCGAACCACAGACCGATAATCGCAATCGTGCTGCGTGCATTCAGCCATCCTGCTTTCACTCACCCACAATACGGTTGTTATTTTCGGTCACTGGTTTAAAGGAGAACGATGTAATAATTTGTCCGGCTTAATGGCGCCAGAAAGTCACCACTGCAACTGGCATCAGTCCACCGTAGTTACCGGCAAGTTGCGAGCAACAAAACAATCACACATGAGGAACTACTTTTAACTGCCAAGAGATAGTGTTCTTCGAATCGACCGCTATAATGCATTTCAGAGGCGACCGGTTTTTTTGTACCGATTCCGCCCGCCGGCAGCGCGATATCCATCGCCGCTGTCCGCAGCAAGCGCTTGACGCTCATTTAATATGTTCCGCCAACGCGCTCGCTGAAACAGGAGACTGATGCTGCGTCAGCTGTTTTTCTCTGGTGCCGTGGCCGCCTGCAACATTGAAGTATTGATTGTGCCGTGGGAACGATGTCGTATCAGGCATTGTCCTTTCGACGAGCATGGTCAATAGATCGATGCAGCGCGTTTCACCAGAATTAATCTCAACTCAATTAGGTAGCACTGTGACGAAAGACGAACTGCGCGCGGAACTTGAGCGCCAGGAACAACGTTACAAGGAAGTTTACGGCGGGGAAATCACCACCTACGCCGCTCAGCCCGAACCCGAACGCAAACCCTGGCGTAAACGCGCCACCGTTCAGGATCAGGCCTTCACCCAGGAATTGCAGAAGATGGAAAAGGAACTCAAAGCCGAAGAGCCATGACCGCCTCGACTTGAATCCTTTCAAGAGCCTGCGTCTGCACCCGTTAAAAACGGGTTGTATCGATGGTGCTTTTCGCGCCCGCTACAAGCGGGCAGCGGCTTCCTCATCCATTCGATGAGGCAAACGGCTCTTGCCTGACCTTCTTCTCAGATATTTCACACAAGCGTTCAAGCCTCTCGTCCCAACGAGAGAAACCCTTGTGGCAGCTGCCTTTCCAAGCGAATTCAATGACTTGTAGGCCCCTGAAAAACCCTGGGATTCAGGGGATTGCCACCCACTAATTCATTGAAGAATGTAACCGATGAGCAGCAAGTGCATCGATTATCAGTCTTTTCTGGCATAATCGCGCCCCCTTACGAACGGGTCAGAAAACCTTCATGATCGATTTATTCAGCGGACTGGATGCTTGGGTGCTTGTGAGCCTCTTGCTCGCCCTGGCCTTTGTCCTCGCCTTCGAGTTCATCAACGGCTTTCATGACACCGCAAACGCGGTGGCCACTGTTATCTACACCAAAGCCATGCCGCCTCATCTGGCGGTGTTCTTTTCCGGTGTGTTCAACTTCCTCGGCGTGCTGCTGGGCGGTGTGGGGGTGGCGTATGCCATCGTCCATCTGCTGCCGGTAGAACTGTTGATCAATGTGAACACCGGTCACGGGCTGGCCATGGTGTTCTCGTTACTCGCCGCGGCCATCACTTGGAACCTGGGCACCTGGTACTTCGGTATCCCGGCCTCCAGTTCCCATACGCTAATCGGTTCGATCCTCGGTGTCGGCCTGGCCAATGCCCTGATCAACGACATTCCGCTGGCCGACGGCGTGAACTGGCAGAAAGCGATCGACATCGGCGCGTCCCTGGTGTTCTCGCCGATGGCCGGCTTCCTCGTTGCCGCCCTGGTGCTGATCGGCCTTAAATGGTGGCGTCCGCTATCCAAGATGCACAAGACACCGGAACAGCGCCGCAAGATCGACGACAAGAAACACCCGCCGTTCTGGAACCGTCTGGTACTGGTGATTTCGGCCATGGCGGTCAGCTTCGTGCACGGCTCGAACGATGGCCAGAAAGGTATCGGCCTGATCATGCTGGTGCTGATCGGTATCGTCCCGGCGCAGTTCGTACTCGACCTGGGCAGCACCACCTACCAGATCGAACGGACGCGCGATGCGACCCTGCACCTGAGCCAGTTCTACAAGCGCAATGCCGATACGCTGGGTGAATTCCTGGCCCTGGGCAAAAGCGTGGAAGGTGATCTGCCGGAGAAATTCCGTTGCAACCCGCAACAGACCGAACCGACCATCGCCGCCCTGCTCGACACCCTCAAGGGTGTAGCTGACTACCACTCGCTGCCGGCGGAGAGCCGCATCGAAGTGCGTCGTTACCTGCTCTGCCTGGACGACACGGCGAAGAAAGTCAGCAAGCTGCCTGGCCTCGCTGCCCGTGAAAAGGCTGACCTGGACAAACTGCGCAAGGACCTGACCACCACCACTGAATATGCTCCGTTCTGGGTGATTCTGGCGGTCGCACTGGCCCTCGGCCTGGGTACCATGGTCGGCTGGAAGCGCGTGGTACTGACCATCGGCGAGAAAATCGGCAAGCAAGGCATGACCTATGCCCAAGGCATGTCGGCGCAGATCACCACCGCGAGCATGATCGGCCTGGCCAACATCTTCAGCCTGCCCGTCTCCACTACCCACGTCCTGTCCTCAGGCGTGGCCGGCACCATGGTCGCGAACAAAAGCGGCCTGCAAGGCGGTACTGTCAGAACCATCCTGCTGGCCTGGGTCCTGACCCTGCCAGCCACCGTAGCCCTGTCGGCCGGCCTGTTCTGGCTGGCCTCCAAGGCACTGGGTAGCTGATACACCGCTACTGAAAAAGGCGCGTTCCGTGAGGTTCGCGCCTTTTTTATTGCCCGCATTTCGGTATTAGATCGTTCCCACACTCTGCGTGGGAATGCAGCCCGGGACGCTCCGCATCCCTTTCGATCGCACAAAAAAAAAGGGCGACCGAAGTCGCCCAAAATGCCTTGCGTGCTCATTGCTCCAGAAAGAACTACGGTTTTCTCCGCTTATGCGAATCCTTCCAGATAAAAAAACCAAACCCTGCAAAAAACAGAACCATGAGGCCGACTGTCAGCACTCCGGCGATCACCACGTTATCGAAAAACATGACTGGCCTCCTGCACATGCTCTGTTGCGATGGGGCTAAGTTAACCAATCGGGCAGGAGAGAAAATTGACCGGGATCAATGCCGCCCGAGACTGGGCGTAAAGGAAGGGAAATAACTGACCTGCATCAACAGATGCAGGGTGTTTCAACGCTTTTTCGGTTTGTTCTTCGGCTTTTTCTTCGCTTTACCCAACGGCATGGCCTGCTCAAATGCCTGGCGCACTTCGTTCAGGCGCTTTTCATTTAGGTCATGAACCCGTTTGGCACGTTCAGAATTGAGGTCGATCAGCTTGTCATCTTGGCTCATGGCGTTCAGTGCATCGCTTGGAAATGAATTCAGCTGCCGGCTAAAGGCGACAGGATTGCGCCAATAATGCGGTCTGGCGCGGGCGCTGACCAGTCTCCGACACTTCAGATCTCGATATCGACCCACAACCCCTGACGTGGCTGACTCTCCATCAACGGCACCACCGGCACGGTATTGTCGGCATTGAGCTCATTACCGGGGATCGCCAAATGCTCTTCAGGATCCTCATCGGCCTCGCGACGGCGCCGCTCCCGTTCCTGTTGCCGACGCTGCTCCTCGCGCAGCTGCAGGCCCGCCTCTTCCGGGTCGCGGTTTTGCAGGTCGATGGTGCTTTCATTGGAGCTTTCCTGCACCGACACCACGGGGGGAATATCCGGGCGCTGGCGGATCGGATCCTGCTGTGAAGTGATCGGCACGGCGCTCAAGGGGAGCATCGGTGGCAGCATATTTTTGGTCTCCTGTCAGCAGGCTGTCGGCTGCGGGGATGGCGACTTGAGCCATCGGTCGAAAACTTGTGACCCAACGCACAGACAGGAGCTGCCGAAGGCTGCGATCTTTTCAGGACTTGAAGATCAAAAGATCGCAACCTTCGGTAGCTCCTATTGAGTAATCCTTTGGCCCTGAAGGCTCATTCCGTTAAGATAGCCCGCTTTTTCAAGGTGGGAGTCAGGCAGCATGGCGCAGCAGTATCAACCGGGGCAACGCTGGATCAGTGACAGCGAAGCCGAGCTGGGTTTAGGCACCGTTCTGGCACAGGACGGCCGCTTGTTGACCGTGCTCTACCCGGCCACTGGCGACACTCGCCAGTATGCGCTACGGAATGCGCCCCTCACCCGCGTGCGGTTTTCGCCGGGTGACTCGATTACTCACTTCGAGGGCTGGAAACTGACCGTACAGGAAGTCGACGACATTGACGGCCTGCTGGTCTACCACGGCCTCAATGGGCAGAACGAAGTGGTCACCCTGCCGGAAACCCAACTGTCGAACTTCATTCAGTTCCGACTGGCGAGCGACCGTCTGTTCGCCGGCCAGATCGACCCGCTGGCCTGGTTCTCCCTGCGTTATCACACCCTGGAACACACCAGCCGCCAGTTGCAATCGTCGCTCTGGGGCCTGGGCGGTGTGCGCGCGCAACCGATCGCGCACCAGTTGCACATCGCCCGTGAAGTCGCCGACCGCATTGCGCCGCGGGTTCTGCTGGCCGATGAAGTGGGCCTGGGCAAGACCATCGAAGCCGGTCTGGTGATCCATCGCCAACTGCTCTCGGGCCGCGCCAACCGCGTGCTGATCCTGGTGCCGGAAAACCTCCAGCACCAGTGGCTGGTGGAGATGCGCCGCCGCTTCAACCTGCAAGTTGCACTGTTCGATGAAGAACGCTTCATCGAAAGCGATGCCACCAACCCGTTCGAAGACACCCAGCTTGCCCTGGTGGCGCTCGAATGGCTGGTGGAAGACGAGAAAGCCCAGGACGCGCTGTTCGCCGCCGGCTGGGATTTGATGGTGGTCGACGAAGCGCACCACCTGGTGTGGCACGAAGACCAGGTCAGCCCTGAGTACTCCCTGGTGGAGCAGCTTGCTGAAACGATCCCGGGCGTATTGCTGCTGACCGCAACCCCGGAACAACTGGGCCAAGACAGCCACTTTGCCCGTCTGCGCCTGCTCGACCCGAATCGTTTCCATGACCTGCATGCCTTCCGCGCCGAGAGCGAAAACTATCGCCCGGTGGCCGAAGCCGTTCAGGAGTTGCTGGACAAAGGGCGCCTGTCGCCTGAAGCGCACAAGACCATTCACGGCTTCCTCGGTAACGAAGGCGAAGCCCTGCTGAGCGCAGTCAACGATGGCGATACCGAAGCCTGCGCCCGTCTGGTCCGCGAACTGCTGGACCGCCATGGCACTGGCCGCGTGCTGTTCCGTAATACCCGCGCCGCCGTGCAGGGTTTCCCGGAGCGCAAACTGCACCCCTACCCGCTGCCGTGCCCGGCCGAATACCTCGAACTGCCGTTGGGCGATCACATCGAGCTGTACCCGGAAGTCAGCTTCCAGTCCCAGCCGGACGCCAACGAAGAAGAACGCTGGTGGAAATTCGACCCGCGCGTCGAATGGCTGATCGACACCCTGAAAATGCTCAAGCGCACCAAAGTGCTGGTGATCTGTGCCCACGCCGAAACCGCCATGGACCTGGAAGACGCCCTGCGCGTGCGTTCCGGCATTCCGGCCACGGTGTTCCACGAAGGCATGAACATCCTTGAGCGTGACCGCGCCGCCGCCTACTTCGCGGACGAAGAATTCGGCGCCCAGGTGCTGATCTGCTCGGAAATCGGCAGTGAAGGCCGTAACTTCCAGTTCTCGCACCATCTGGTGCTGTTCGACCTGCCGTCGCACCCGGACCTGCTGGAGCAACGCATCGGTCGTCTCGACCGGATCGGCCAGAAGCACGTCATCGAACTGCACGTGCCATACCTGGAAACCAGCCCGCAAGAGCGGCTGTTCCAGTGGTACCACGAAGCGCTGAACGCATTCCTCAACACCTGCCCGACCGGCAACGCCTTGCAGCATCAGTTCGGCCCGCGCCTGCTGCCGCTGCTGGAAGAGACCGACGATGGCGAGTGGAAAGCACTGATCGACGAGGCCCGCGCCGAGCGTGAGCGTCTGGAAGACGAACTGCACACCGGTCGCGACCGCTTGCTGGAACTCAACTCCGGCGGCGCGGGTGAAGGCGATGCGCTGGTCGAAGCGATTCTCGAACAGGACGATCAGTTCGCCCTGCCGATCTACATGGAAACCCTGTTCGACGCCTTCGGCATCGACAGCGAAGACCATTCGGAAAACGCGCTGATCCTCAAGCCCAGCGAAAAAATGCTCGACGCCAGCTTCCCGCTGGGCGACGACGAAGGCGTGACCATCACCTACGACCGCAACCAGGCGCTGTCTCGTGAAGACATGCAGTTCATCACCTGGGAACACCCGATGGTTCAGGGCGGCATGGACCTGGTCCTGTCCGGCTCGATGGGCAATACCGCCGTGGCGCTGATCAAGAACAAGGCGCTGAAACCGGGCACCGTGTTGCTGGAACTGCTCTATGTCAGCGAAGTGGTTGCCCCGCGTTCGCTGCAGCTGGGCCGTTACCTGCCGCCGGCCGCCCTGCGCTGCCTGCTCGACGCCAATGGCAATGACCTGTCGGCCCGGGTGTCGTTCGAAACCCTGAACGATCAACTGGAAAGCGTGCCCCGCGCCAGCGCCAACAAGTTCATCCAGGCCCAGCGCGACCAGCTGACGCCACGGATCAACGCCGGCGAAGAGAAGATCACCCCGCGTCATGCCGAGCGCGTGGCCGAGGCACAACGTCGCCTGGCGGCCGATACCGACGAAGAACTGGCGCGCCTGACCGCCTTGCAAGCGGTCAACCCGACCGTGCGCGACAGCGAACTGGTTGCCCTGCGCAAGCAGCGCGAGCAAGGCCTGGCCATGCTCGACAAAGCGGCATTGCGACTGGAAGCGATTCGGGTGTTGGTGGCGGGCTAAACCGCCCTGCTCCATCGCCAAAGATGAAAAGGCCCGCAGCGATGCGGGCCTTTTTGTTTGCCTTGTCCCGCCCGCCGATCATTCCCACGCAGAGCGTGGGAACGATCAATCCTCAGGCCGTGACCGCAGCACCCTTTGGCTCAACCACCGCCACCAACCCTTCTTTCATCCGCTTGGCATCCCGCACAAAACACCGCGATGCCAAAAACAGAAACACCATGGTGAAAAACAGCGCCACCGGGATCAGGTACATCGCGTCATGCAGGCCGACAGCCTTGAATGCCTCGGTCATCTGCTCGGCACCCGCCGAGAGCATCGCGGTATGGGCGAAGTGATCGGACAGACCGCCCACCACCACCGGCCCCAAACCACCGCCCAACAGATACAACCCGGCAAAGAACAACGCCATCGCCGTCGCCCGCAGGCGTGGTTCGACCACGTCCTGAATCGCCGTGTACACGCAGGTGTAGAAGTTGTAGGCGAATAACCACCCCAGGCTGAATACCGCGACAAATACCCCGATCTCGATCCGCCCGGCATGCAGCGCCCAAGCCGTGCACAACGTCGAAATGATCAGGCTGAACGCGGCGAACAGCAGTCGCCCGTTGGCCACCCGCTGGTGAATCTTGTCGGCAATCCATCCGCCTAATGTCAGGCCGAACAACCCGGTCACTCCGACGATCACCCCGGTCGCCACCGCCGCGTCCTGTAACGGCATCAGAAAATAACGCTGCAGCATCGGCACCAGAAACGAGTTGCAGGCATAGGTGGCGAAGTTGAAACAAAGCCCCGCCATCACCAGCCACAGAAAAGTCGGCACCGCCAGCACTCGACGGATCGGCCGGTCCACACGCTCCTGTGAAACCTGCACGCTTTCCGCCGCGCCACGTTTCGGCTCTTTGATGAAGAACATGAAGACCGCCAGGATCAACCCCGGCACCGCCGCGATAAAGAACGGCGCACGCCAGCTGTCGAACGCCTTCACCATCGCACCAATGGTGAAGAACGCCAGCAGCAGGCCCAGCGGCAAGCCGAGCATGAAAATGCCCATGGCCCGCGCCCGACGATGCGCCGGGAACAAGTCGCCGATCAGCGAGTTGGCAGCCGGCGCGTAACTGGCTTCACCGATGCCGATGCCCATCCGCACGATCAGGAAACTCCAGAAACTGCCCACCAACCCGTTGACCGCGGTCAGCCCGCTCCATGCCGCCAGGCCCCAGCCCATCAGTTTGCTGCGCGAGCCAGTATCGGCCAATCGCCCCAGAGGCAGGCCGGCAATAGCGTAGACGATGGTGAATGCAGTCCCGATGATCCCCAGCTGAAAGTCGCTGAGGTGCCATTCCATGCGGATCGGCTCGATGATGATCGCCGGAATGGTGCGATCGAAGAAGTTGAACAGGTTGGCCAGGAACAACAGGAACAGAATGCGCCAGGCATTCGCCGCTTGGGTCGAGTTCTGCATGGGTCCGTCTCTTTTTATTGTTGTTGGGGCCGTCACTGTCCCCGGAACCTCCAATCTAGTCAGGCCCGTCAGGGCTGTCTGTCATTATTCGCAAGGCTGATATCAGCCCATGGCGCCACACATAACCTGTGGGATCAGTGCTGTCAGGAAGCCAGGTTTTTCACCATCAGTCGCAGGCTGGAAAAATACCTCTGCGCCCCCCTTCCCAACGGCATGGCGAAGCCTAGAATAGCGGCCTTGTCTGCCCACCCCGTTCCCATTCCTCCTTTGATCATTGCCCATGTCCGAAGCCAGTCCGTGTCTGAATTGCGGTGCCTGCTGTTCTCATTTCCGCGTGTCTTTTTTCTGGGGTGAATGCACCTCGGCCGGGGGCACGGTGCCTGACGAACTGGTCACGTCCATCAGCCCCAGCCGGGTGGCCATGCTGGGCACAGACTGCAAACCTGTTCGCTGTGTCGGTCTGGTGGGTGAAGTGGGCAGCACCGTGCAGTGCTCGATTTACGATCAGCGCTCCAGCACTTGTCGGGAGTTCGACGCCTCTTGGGCCAATGGCGAGGCGAACGTGGATTGCGATGCGGCACGGGCCGCGTTCGGGCTGCCCGCCCTGCAACCTGAATTCGAAACGCCTTTTGAGCAGATCGCCTAAGGCTTGGCAGCGACCGCAATCAAGCCATTCGAAAAATATTTGACATCATTGCGCTATCATCCCTTGCGCTCCGTGTAAGCCCTCTATACTGCCAGCATTCGCCAGCGCGCATGACGCAGGCCAAGATGACTCACAGACGGGACATGCTATGGAGTGGCTTGGTTTGCATTTCATGACCGGGCTGCCGGACAGCGGGCAGGTCATACTCAATTGCACCCATAACCCGTTTCTGGTGTTGCTGGCCTATCTGGTCGCCTGCACGGCCGGTTTCGCCACGCTGGACATGACCGAGCGGGTGGGTCATGTGGAAAAGTCCGCCTCTCAACGACTCTGGCGCTGGGTCGGCGCCGGGTGTCTGGCGGGCGGTATCTGGTCCATGCACTTCATCAGCATGCTGGCGTTCCAGGTGCCGATCGAAATCCATTACCACCTGCCCACTACCCTGATCTCGCTGTTGTTCGCCCTGACCGCCTCGTGGCTGGCCATGTACACCCTGAGCCATCCCCAACTGAATTTCTGGCAATACCTGCGGGCCGCGGTGTGGATCGGCCTGGGCATCGCAACCATGCACTATGTGGGCATGGCCGCACTGCGATCGAATGCGCTGGTCTATTACCAACCCGCCCTGTTCGTGCTCTCCGTCGTGATCGCCATCGGTGCCAGCCTGGCTGCCCTGTTGATTTCCAGTCACTTGCGCGATGACACCGGTGCGTATCATCTACTGCTCAAATACACCGCCAGCCTGGTGCTCGGGGCCGGCATTGTCAGCATGCATTTCACCGGCATGGCATCGCTCAACCTGGTGCTGCCCGACGACAGCCTTCAACCGCTGCCCGGCGACAACAATCACCTGCAACTGGGGCTGACAGTGGCAGTGATGGCGCTGTTGATCATCGGCAGCAGCATCAGTGCCGCACTGGCGGACAAGAAGCTGCAACACAAGGAGTCCGACCTGCAGCGGGTCAACGCCCTGCTCGGTCAACTGGATCAGGCACGCATGTCGCTGCAACAGGTGGCGCATTACGACCCCTTGACCAACCTGCTCAACCGCCGGGGCTTCAACCAGCTCTTCGCCGAAAAACTCATCGAAAAAACCAACGAGGGCGGCATGCTCGCGGTGATATTCCTCGACATCGACCACTTCAAGCGGATTAACGACAGCCTTGGCCATGATGCCGGCGACGAACTGCTCAAAGTCCTCGCCAGCCACATCAAGGCCTCAGTGCGCAGCCACGAAGACGTGGTGGCGCGTTTCGGAGGCGACGAATTCTGCCTCCTCATCAACCTGTACGACCGTGAAGAAGCGCGGCATATGGCCCAGCGCATCATGCTGAAAATGAAGGACCCCATCGAGTTGTCCGGACGGCGCATGGTCATGACCACCAGCATCGGCATCAGCCTGTTTCCGGAAGACGGCAAGACCTGCGAAGAACTGCTGAAGAACGCCGACCTGGCGCTCTATCAGTCCAAGGGCAGCGGTCGTAACGGGTTGCACTTTTTCAGTTCCAACCTGAAAGCCCGCGCCACCCTGGAGTTGCAACTTGAAGAAGAACTGCGTCACGCCCTGCGCGAAGACTCCGGGTTGATGCTGTATTACCAGCCGATCTATGACCTGAGAATCGGCCGAGTCACCAAACTGGAAGCGCTGGTCCGCTGGCAACACCCGGTTCACGGACTGCTGACGCCGGACCGGTTCATCGCCATCGCCGAGGCCAACGGCCTGATCGCCGAACTGGACAATTGGGTATTGCGCAAAGCCTGCGCAGACCTGGGCGAACTGTCCCGCCACGATTGCGAAGACCTCAAGATCGCAGTGAATTGCTCGCCCCTGAACCTGGCGCGAGAAGAACTGGCCGATGAAATCGAACACGCCCTGCGCATCTACGGGGTGACGCCCCAGCGACTGGAGCTGGAGGTGACCGAGAATGCGCTGATGGGCAATATTTCCAATACCCTGGTGTTGCTGCGGCAGATTCGCGCCCTTGGCGTTTCGTTGTCGATCGACGACTTCGGCACCGGCTATTCATCCCTGGCCTACCTCAGGCGCCTGCCATTAAACACGCTGAAGATCGACCGCTCGTTCATTCAGGACATCCCCAAGGCGACCCAGGACATGGAAATCGTCCAGGCCATTATCGTCATGGCCCACACCCTGCATTTGCAGGTCGTCACCGAAGGCGTCGAGACCCTCGAGCAATACGACTTTCTCCAACGCCACGGCTGCGATTTCGTCCAGGGCTACCTGCTTAGCCATCCGGTGCCGCTGGCTGAGTTGCGGCCGGTACTGGCCGAAATCAACCAGCACACGCATGCCGTCAATCCGTTGAGTCTGGCTCACGGTACAACTGCACTAACGTCGAAGGATCCTTTTCCAGGAACCCCTGCCCCCCATGGAGGCGCATCAGTTGTGCGGCCAATCCGCTGATCGGCGTGGCCGAACCCTGTTCGCGGGAAAACTTCACGGCGGTATCGAGATCCTTCAGCAACGTACGTACGTGCCATTTCACGGGCTCGAAACGGCTTTCGGCCATTTGCGGCGCGAGAATCTGCAACGGTTTTGAATCGGCGAAACCACCGGCCAGCGCCTCGGCAATGAGGCTGGCATCGACCCCGGAGCGCTCGGCCAGGCTCACCACTTCAGCAATGACCAAGGCATTGCAGGCGACGATCATCTGATTGCAGGCCTTGGTCACCTGCCCCGCGCCGACCGCGCCCATGTGGGTCACGCGCTGGCCAAGGGTCAGCAACACCGGCCGCACGCGCGCCAGGTCTGCCGCCTCGCCACCAACCATGATCGCCAGGCTGCCGGCCTCGGCGCCGACCACCCCGCCGGACACTGGCGCATCGAGCCAACCCATCCCGGTTTTATTGGCCAGTGCTGTGGCCATTTCCCGCGTTGCGGTGGGCTCCAGGCTGGAAAAATCCACCAGCAACTGGCCGCTTTTCGCCCCCTCGGCAACGCCAGCCGCGCCAAACACCACCTCACGAACCACCGCGGTATCGGCCAGGCACAACATCACCACGTCGGCGTGCTGACACAGCTCGGCCGGTGTCGCCACTTGCCGCGCACCAGCCTCGACCAGCGCTGCACACTTGGCCGGGTTGCGGTTCCACACCGTCAGCGGGTAACCGGCCGCCAACAGGCGTCGGCACATCGGCAAACCCATCAGGCCGATTCCGGCGAACCCCAGCGCAGGCAACGTTGCCATCATTTAGCCTCCCCTTGATTAAAGATCATCGAATATTGGCCGATTCATCATGGTTAAGGAAAGGATTCCCCCGAGCGATGTTCAGGCCAAGGCCCTGACGCTTGGGCCACATTCGCGCTAAAAAAAGACGCGAGATCCCATTCCGTGATGACTCGATGACACTTGTCGACGAGCCGACCAGTCCAGGTATATGGCGCACAATGACTTCTAAAAACAATCCGGCCACCGCGGTATCCGACCTGACCCTGAGCCCCGCGGCGAACAGCCCCTCATCGTCGAAGCCATTGCCCCCGTCGCGTCCGCTGTCGACTCAGCAATACCTGTACTTCACCGAAACCAATACCGACCGCATCCTCGACAACCTCGACGGCCTGCGCGACCTGGTGTTCCCGCGCCCGCCCCATCTGGAAGGCGACAACGAACAGCACAACGACCAGGAATTCCCCTCGGTGTGCCTGATCGGCCTGGGCCGCTGCGGTTCGAACATCGCGCTGGACGTGGCGGAGCTGGTGTACAACGCCCGCAAGTTCTACCTCAACGAATTCAACAACGAAGACCGTCCGTCGCCGGATAAACGCTACGCCGAAAAGGGCTACAGCCCGGCGCAGTGGATTCGCAACAACCTGCGCCTGGGGCCGAACAAGGCCACCAAACCGGTATTCCTGGTGGAACCGCTGGTGATGCTCGGCGACCTGGACAAGGACATCGCCGGTCGCATCCGTTTCTCGCGCAAGGGCGAAAAAAGCGGCTTTTTGCGCGACTACAGCAAAATGAAAATCATGGACTTGTCGGAAGTCCACGCCGGTGGCGCCGGTAACGCGCCGATCCTCGGCCAGTACCTGGCCAAGATCATCCTGAACAAGGACACCCAGCGCTTCTCCAGCCCCGACTGGAAGATGATTCACTCGTACCTGATCGACAGCTGCGGGATCAAGGCCAACCAGTCGCGCCTGTACTTCTCGATCTTCAGTGCCGGTGGCGGTACCGGTTCGGGCATGGCCTCGGAATTCGGCCTGGCCCAGCAGCACTCGTACATGAACAAGACGTTCGACACCAAGCCGATGGACGAACACGACGGCAAGAGCGGCCATTCCTTCGTCTTCGAGCCGATCTTCACCAGCGGCATCTGCGTACTGCCGAACATTTCCGATCACCGCAGTGAAATGTCCGAAGCGCTGCACATCAACGCCGGTCGCCTGCTGTGCAAATACCTGTCGGAAGAGTGGGACTTCTCCTACAACTTCGCCAACGAAGACAGCAGCGAAGCCAGCGTCATGGGCCGTATCCGTCCATGGAACGCGATGATGCTGATCTCCAACGACATCATGCGTTATGCCGAAGAAAGCGATGACGGCAACATCCAGAATATCGACGTCAACGCGATGGAAAAGCACGCCAACCAGTACATCTCACAGCAGATCTTCAACATTCTGACGGCGCAGGCGGTCACCACCGACTACGACCAGAACTATTTCCGTCGCGCAGGCATCGACATCGGCGAAACCATTCGCCTGGACGCCAACGACCTGTTCATGAGCCTGGCCGGCCCGGTGGCAATTGCCTACGCCGAGTCCGTGGTGCCGGAAACCCCGCCGCCGAGCAGCGACAAATTCAAGGTGTTCGACAAAGAGCCGCAGCGCTTGAACATCGACGATCTGTTCTTCCGTTCCATCGACCTGCCGCACTTCAACAAAGTCACTCAGGCGATTGAAGGCATCAGCCTGTTGCCAATCGAGTCCAAGCGCTACCGCGCCTCGCTCGAGCAGTACAAGAATTCGGGCTATGACGCAGCCGCCTTGCACGACCTGCACTTCTTCAAGAACTGCTCGTCGGTGGTGTCGATCGTGTCCCTGCCTAAAGACTACAAACTGTCCTACATGGACCTGAACCGGTTGAAGACTCACCTCAACAGTCTGTTCCCCAACACCACGCTCAAGCGTTATGCATTGGTAATCGGCGCCTCGGCCAACCTGTCGCTGACCACCCTGATCGCCAAGAGCCCATGCCTGTCGGACGACTTCCTGACGCTGATCGTGGCGTTCATCAAGCGTTGCTTCGCAAAAAATCCGTATCGCTTCGACGAAACGCTGGATAACTCGATCCTGGACTTCATCATCCATGAAGACTTCGACGAAGACCGGATCGACGACCTGCTCAACGAATTCGAAAACCCGGCGAAGATCCTCGACACCAACTGGTACGCGATCAAACCGATGTACGAGAAGAAGTACCGCGAGCTGATCAACGACAAGGACAAGTTCGTCTCGATCAATGACATTCGTTTGTCGCGCGATTGCGTGAAGAAGGCGATCAAGTACCTGCGCGAGATCTACCGTCACCGGATTGGCAAGACCAAGGTTATTTCGCTGAATAACCATACGGGCAAGACGGCTTATTGAGGTCGAGCCTTTAACGATCGCAGCCTTGTGATGATCGTTTCCACGCTCCGCGTGGGAACGCCTCAATGGACGCTCCGCGTCCGCTTTTGGGGCGCAGAGCGTCCCGGGCTGCATTCCCACGCAGAGCGTGGGAACGATCACAACACCCAGAAACAATTGAGCAGCCCATCGGCTGCTCAATAAACTGTTCCCGTTACGTTTACGTCACCGTTATACCGGCCTTTCTGTGGCCTTTCTCCACGGCAACGTGCCATCACGCTACTCGGCTACACACTTTTGCCCGACAAAACAAAGCACCAAATCGGTGCAAGCATTCAAGCCTTCGCCCTTTCCTGGATCATAATCCACGGCGAAACAACCACGGCCCACAGCTCCGGATCACGCTCGAAAAGATCCAGCGCCCGCGTTTCAGACAGCTTGGCGACCTTGTCGGCGGCCAGCCAGGCAGCGACTTTCTCGCCTTCATCGGTCGCCACCGCCTCCGCCGCAGCAATCAAATCCAGGCCTGGGTCGACCCACAATAGGGCACCCTTGGCGAAGAACGGCTCCAACTCTTTCCAGGTAATAGATGCGGTTTCACCAAGCAGCTTGGCATAGAGGGTGCTAGGTTCTTGAGTCATGGGTTCCTGTCCGCAAAAGAAATCGATGTGAATGATAACGTCGGTGTTGCGCCAGAAAAACCCGGATGCAATTGCGTTACCGATTGAAAAAACCGGGAAAGCCAGGGAATGCTGCTGCTTCAAGTATTAGCCAGCTAACATCCTGCCGCGATTCTGTCTTTTTCTTTCAACAAAGCGACACCCTCAGGTTTTGCCCCCTGGCGCCAGCTTCCCAGGCTAACAATCGGCGCTCTACACTGTACCGGTACAGTTGCCGGGGGCATTTTCCGGAGGATATCGACGATATCTGACCCGGTTCTGCTGCTACGGCGCCAGGACTATAAAAACTACAACAGTAAGAGTGGAGCACTATGACTAAGGCTACTAAGCAGATTTCAAAACTGTTTGCCGCTATGGTTCTGGCCGGGGTTGCCAGCCATTCGTTCGCCGCCGACACCATCAAGATCGGCATCGCCGGCCCTAAAACCGGCCCGGTCACTCAATACGGCGACATGCAGTTCATCGGCGCCAAGATGGCCATCGAGCAGATCAACGCGAAGGGCGGCGTCGACGGCAAGATGCTCGAAGCCAAGGAATACGACGACGCGTGCGACCCTAAACAAGCCGTGGCCGTCGCCAACAAAGTGGTCAACGATGGTGTGAAATTCGTGGTCGGCCACCTGTGCTCCAGCTCCACCCAGCCAGCTTCGGACATCTACGAAGACGAAGGCGTGATCATGATCACCCCGGCCGCCACCAACCCGGACATCACCACCCGTGGTTACAAGCTGGTGTTCCGCACCATCGGCCTGGACAGCGCCCAGGGCCCTGCCGCCGGTAACTACATTGCCGATCACGTAAAACCGAAAATCGTTGCCGTGCTGCACGACAAACAGCAATACGGTGAAGGCATCGCCACCGCCGTGAAACAGACCCTTGAGAAGAAAGGCGTCAAGGTTGCCGTGTTCGAAGGCCTCAACGCCGGTGACAAGGACTTCTCCTCGATCATCCAGAAGCTCAAGCAAGCCAACGTCGACTTCGTCTACTACGGCGGCTACCACCCGGAGCTGGGCCTGATCCTGCGTCAGTCCCAGGAAAAAGGCCTGAAAGCCAAGTTCATGGGGCCTGAAGGCGTCGGCAACGACTCCATCTCGCAAATTGCCCAGAATGCTTCCGAAGGCCTGTTGGTCACCCTGCCGAAATCCTTCGACCAGGACCCAGCCAACAAAGCCCTGGTACAAGCCTTTGCCGACAAGAAGCAGGACCCAAGCGGTCCGTTCGTGTTCCCGGCCTACTCGGCTGTCGAAGTGATTGCCGAAGGTATCAAGGCTGCCAAGAGCGAAGACACCGCCAAGGTGGCTGAAGCCATTCACAAAGGCACCTTCAAGACCCCGACCGGTGATCTGTCGTTCGACAGCAAGGGCGACCTGAAAGACTTCAAATTCGTGGTCTATGAGTGGCACTTCGGCAAACCAAAAACCGAAGTTTCCCCTCAGTAAGCTAGCGCCATGATTAATAAAGCCCACTGCGCAAGCAGTGGGCTTTGTTTTACGAGATTAATGAGTCAGAGTCCCGCGATCCGGGAGTTGGCTTACCTGAAAATCTTAAAACCGTCACCAGCGGTTCGCTGGCAAACGCTCGTGCGAAGGTGGCCACAGACCACACAGCCCGGGCCGGAACATGACTCCACCAGTGAAATGCGTATCAGGTTTTTAGGAGCGCTGTAATGCCTGAGATCTATCACTTCTTCCAACAGCTGGTTAATGGGATGACCATTGGCAGCACCTATGCCCTTATAGCCATTGGCTACACAATGGTTTACGGCATTATTGGAATGATTAACTTCGCCCATGGCGAGGTCTACATGATCGGTTCCTACGTGGCCTTCATCGTCCTTGCCGGACTGGCCATGCTGGGTATCCATTCTCTGCCGTTGTTGATGACCGCCGCTTTCCTGGCGACCATCGTAGTGACCAGTGCCTACGGCTACAGTATCGAACGGATCGCCTACCGCCCTCTGCGGGGCAGTAACCGTCTGATCCCGCTGATCTCCGCCATCGGCATGTCGATCTTCCTGCAGAACTCCGTACTGCTCTCGCAGGACTCCAAGGACAAATCGATCCCTAACCTGATTCCGGGCAGCTTCAGCTTCGGTCCAGGCGGCGCACAGGAAGTGCTGATCTCCTACATGCAGATCCTGGTGTTCGTGGTGACCCTGGTGGTGATGCTCTGTCTCACCCAGTTCATCTCGCGTTCACGTCTGGGACGCGCCTGTCGGGCCTGTGCCGAAGACATCAAGATGGCCAACCTGCTGGGCATCAACACCAACAACATCATCGCCCTGACCTTCGTCATCGGTGCCGCCCTGGCGGCCGTGGCGGCAGTACTGTTGAGCATGCAGTACGGCGTGATCAACCCTAACGCCGGATTCCTGGTAGGCCTCAAAGCCTTTACCGCGGCGGTGCTGGGTGGCATCGGCAGCATTCCGGGCGCCATGCTCGGTGGTCTGGTGCTGGGGGTAGCCGAAGCATTCGGCGCCGATATATTCGGTGACCAGTACAAGGACGTGGTGGCTTTCGGCCTTCTGGTCCTGGTGCTGTTATTCCGGCCAACCGGCCTGCTGGGTCGTCCGGAGGTTGAGAAAGTATGACTAGGAATCTTAAACAGGCGCTGTTCAGCGCCCTGCTGGTATGGGCCGTGGCCTATCCGGTACTCGGCCTGAAACTGTCCATCGCCGGGATCAACCTCGAAGTGGAAGGCGCCAGCACCTCCACGCTGATCATCATCGCCACCTGCTCGGTGCTGATGTTCCTGCGTGTGCTGTTCGACCGCGAATACTCGGCGGCCATGAGCTCCGTGCCCAAGGGCAAACTGATCCCGGCCAGCGCGAGCCACTTCCTGACCCTGCCGACCACCCAGCGCTGGATCATCATGGCGTTGATCGTCGTGGCACTGGTCTGGCCGTTCTTCGGTTCACGCGGTGCGGTGGACATCGCCACGCTGATCCTGATCTACGTGCTGCTCGGCCTGGGCCTGAACATCGTGGTCGGTCTGGCCGGCCTGCTCGACCTCGGTTACGTCGGCTTCTACGCCGTGGGCGCCTACAGCTATGCGCTGCTGTCGCACTACTACGGGCTGAGCTTCTGGATCTGCCTGCCGATCGCCGGCCTGATGGCGGCCACATTCGGCTTCCTGCTCGGTTTCCCGGTGCTGCGCCTGCGCGGTGACTATCTGGCGATCGTGACCCTGGGCTTCGGTGAGATCATCCGTCTGTTCCTGCGTAACCTGACGGGCCTCACCGGCGGACCGAACGGCATCAGCAACATTCCCAAACCGTCGCTGTTCGGCCTGACCTTCGAAAGAACGGCCACCGAAGGCATGCAGACCTTCCACGAGTTCTTCGGCCTGACGTACAACCCGGTCAGCAAGGTGGTTTTCCTCTACCTGGTGGCGCTGTTGCTGGCACTGTTCGCGCTGTTCGTGATCAACCGCCTGCTGCGCATGCCGATCGGCCGTGCCTGGGAAGCCTTGCGCGAAGACGAAATCGCCTGCCGTGCCCTGGGCCTGAACCCGACCGTGATCAAGCTGTCGGCCTTCACCCTGGGTGCCTGCTTCGCTGGTTTCGCCGGTAGCTTCTTCGCCGCGCGCCAAGGGCTGGTCACGCCGGAGTCGTTCACCTTCATCGAGTCGGCCACCATCCTCGCCATCGTGGTGTTGGGCGGCATGGGCTCGCAGTTGGGCGTGGTTCTCGCGGCTGTCGTGATGATCCTGTTGCCCGAACTGATGCGTGACTTCAGCGAATACCGCATGTTGATGTTCGGCGCCTTGATGGTGCTGATGATGATCTGGCGTCCTCAAGGTCTGCTGCCCATGCAACGTCCTCACATGGAGCTGCGTAAATGAGCAGAGAGATCCTGAAAGTAGATGGCCTGAGCATGCGCTTCGGCGGCCTGTTGGCGGTCAACGGCGTAGCCTTGAGCGTCAAAGAGAAACAAGTGGTCTCGATGATCGGCCCCAACGGCGCCGGCAAGACCACTGTATTCAACTGCCTGACCGGGTTCTACAAACCCACCGCCGGCACTATCCAGCTCAACGGTGAAGCGATCGAAGGCCTGCCCGGCCACAAGATCGCCGGCAAAGGCGTGGTGCGGACGTTCCAGAACGTGCGGCTGTTCAAGGACATGACCGCCGTGGAAAACCTGCTGATTGCTCAGCACCGGCACCTGAACACCAACTTCCTGGCAGGCCTGTTCAAGACCCCGGCGTTTCGCCGCAGCGAACGCGAGGCGATGGAATACGCCGAGTTCTGGCTGGAAAAGGTCAACCTCAAGGAGTTCGCCAACCGCCCGGCCGGCACCCTGGCTTATGGTCAGCAGCGCCGCCTGGAAATCGCCCGCTGCATGATGACCCGTCCAAGCATCCTCATGCTCGACGAACCGGCCGCCGGCCTCAACCCGCGGGAAACCGACGACCTCAAGGCGCTGATCGGCACCCTGCGTGAAGAGCATAATGTGACGGTGCTATTGATCGAACACGACATGAAACTGGTCATGAGCATTTCCGACCATATCTTCGTGATCAACCAGGGCACACCGTTGGCCAACGGCACGCCGGAGCAGATCCGCGACAATCCTGAAGTGATCAAAGCCTACCTGGGGGAAGCGTAAATGCTGCAGTTCGAAAACGTTTCCACCTTCTACGGCAAGATCCAGGCGCTGCACAGCGTCAACGTCGAAGTCCGCCAGGGCGAGATCGTGACCCTGATCGGCGCCAACGGTGCCGGCAAGTCGACCCTGCTGATGACCCTCTGCGGTTCGCCGCAAGCCCACAGCGGCAGCATCCGCTACATGGGCGAAGAGCTCGTCGGCCAGGACTCGTCGCAGATCATGCGTAAAAGCATCGCCGTGGTTCCGGAAGGCCGTCGGGTGTTTGCCCGCCTGACCGTGGAAGAAAACCTCGCCATGGGCGGGTTCTTCACCGACAAGGGCGATTATCAGGAACAGATGGACAAGGTTCTGGGACTTTTCCCACGCCTGAAAGAACGCTTTGCCCAACGCGGCGGCACCATGTCCGGCGGCGAACAGCAAATGCTCGCCATCGGCCGCGCGCTGATGAGCAAGCCCAAGCTGCTGCTGCTTGACGAGCCATCGCTGGGCCTGGCACCGATCATCATCCAGCAGATCTTCGACATCATCGAACAACTGCGTAAGGACGGTGTGACGGTGTTCCTGGTGGAGCAGAACGCCAACCAGGCCCTGAAAATCGCCGACCGTGCCTACGTGCTGGAAAACGGCCGGGTGGTGATGAGCGGGACCGGTGAAGCGCTGTTGACCGACCCGAAAGTACGCGAAGCGTACCTCGGCGGTTAAGCCTTTGCGGTAAACAAAAAACGGCCTTCGGGCCGTTTTTTTGTGCCTGGCACAAACCTCACCGAAGGCCGCTCCTACGGGGCTGTGTATCTTTAGCACAACCTGAATGATAAAGAAGAAGCCCTGTCGGAGGAGCCCCGCCTCATAAACGTCATTGATCTATAGAGTCATCTTGCATATATTTGTGTCTACAGATAAACAAGAAGTGATCAACATGACAGCAACCTCCCAGGCACAAGGATTCACCAAAGACCAGTGCGTGACTGGTTTGCGAGCAGCTGTAGGCATACTCGAAAAGTGGCAGGCATCGGGCGATCAGGCCTGTCGTATCCTGCGCATTTCCCGCAGTACGTACTCACGGGCAAAGCAGCGCGATCCCGATTGGTCCGTAAACCTGGATTCAGACCAGATGCAGCGCATCAGTTTTATTCTCAACATCCATGCCGCTCTGCGTCTTGTCTTTGATAACCCTGAGAACGTCTATGGTTTTCCGACGATGGCGAACGAAAACGAGTTCTTCAACGGGCGTACCCCGCTCGAAATCATGTCCCAGGGGGATATGATTTCCTTGTACGAGACGTTTCGGCGGATCGACGTGCTGCGAGGCGCACAATGGTAATGGTGAGCCAGTTGCCAGTATTGGCCGGTGAGCAGTTGCAGGCCTACCGATTGATCAATTCAAAGTTTCCGCCCATTGCGTTGTTTGACGACGTGGCGGACGCGAACGAATTTGATGTTCTGTATCAGATACAGGCCCTCACAAATCCGAGGCTGCAAAATGAGGTAGGTCGGCTTGAGCTGATACCGCGTGCGGAAATTCCCTTTGGCATCCCTGGATGCTCTTATGCGACAGCCCCTTTCACCCACGTCAACCCAACTGGCTCGCGTTTCAGCGATGGCAGTTTCGGCGTGTTGTACTTGGCTGCCTCGATGGAAACTGCTCTGGCTGAGGTACAGCATCACCAAAATCAGTATTGGTCGAATGTCCAGAATCTCAATTACGAGAGGTTTGTTTTCCGGGGGTTATCCTGCACTTTCGTTGACGAAGCAATGAGGGATGCCGTATCCATTCCGATGCACGATCCTATCTACGATCCCGTCGACTACACGCACTCACATCGCTTGGGTAAGGCAGTCAAGGATGCAGGGAGCCTTGGCCTGCGATACAACTCCGTGCGTATGCATGGCAACTACTGCTGGGCGCTGATGACTCCCAGACCAGTCTCATCAGTCATTCAAACAGCCCACTACGAGATGATCTGGAACGGTCAGATCACTAGCGTTAATAAAATCAGCATTGCATGACTGTCTTATCGGCGCCTCCCACAGGGGATTGATGGTGTTTTGAGGATTTTTGAAAAAAATCTGCAGTCAGCTGTAACACCCCGCCCTGTCGTTTCTCTAGAGCGGTAAGCAAGCACAAACGCTTGCCATACCAAGCTCAATTTCGGAGAAACATCATGACTGCTACCACCCGCACCCTGTCCGCCACCGCCCTGGTTCTGGCACTTGGTTCTGCCCTGAGCATCGCCGCTGTCTCCACGGCCCATGCCGCTGACGCCAACATGGAAAAATGCTTCGGCGTGGCCATGAAAGGTCATAACGATTGCGCCGCTGGTGCTGGTACCACTTGCGCTGGCACCGCCAAAACCGACTACCAGGCCAACGCCTGGAAGCTCGTCCCCAAGGGCACCTGCGCCACCACAATGAGCAAGACCTCGCCAACCGGTTTCGGCCAGATGGAAGCCTACAAAGCCAAGTCGTAATCAGTCCCCCAGCCAGAGTGTCGACCATGAACCATTCATTCTCCGGGCTCCCGCCCCGCTCCGGGCTGGGGCTCAAGACCGAGCACTTTCGTGAAGTGCTCGGTGCACAACCGGACATCGGTTTCTTCGAAGTCCACGCCGAAAACTACATGGTGGCCGGCGGCCCGTTTCATCATTTTCTGGGATTGATCCGTAAGCAGTATCCGCTGTCGCTGCACGGTGTTGGCCTGTCCATCGGTGCCGAAGGTCCGCTGGATGGTCAGCACCTGCAAAGGCTGGCCGCGCTGATCGAGCGCTATCAACCCCACTCCTTTTCCGAACACCTGGCCTGGTCCAGCCATGGCCCGGTGTTTCTCAATGACCTGCTGCCCCTGGCCTACGATGCGCCGACGCTGAACCGTGTCTGCGAGCACATCGATCAGGTACAGAACACCCTCAAACGCCCGATGCTGCTGGAAAACCCGGCGACATACCTGGCGTTCCAGAACTCGACAATCGATGAAGCCGACTTCATCGGTGAAGTCATTCACCGCACCGGCTGCGGCCTGCTGCTGGACGTCAACAACGTTTACGTTTCCTGCACCAATCACCAAAAAGATCCGCTGGCCTACATCGACGCCCTGCCGCTGCACGCGGTGGGAGAGATTCATCTGGCGGGGTTTGCCGAAGACACCGACAGCCTTGGTGACCGACTACTGATCGACGATCACGGTGCGCCCGTCGATAACGCGGTGTGGGCGCTGTACTCGCAGGTGCTGGAGCGGGTCGGCCCGATCGCCACGTTGATCGAACGCGACAACCGGTTACCGGCCTTCAGTGTGTTGCACGCCGAAGCCCGTCATGCCGATGAGTTGCTGCACCGCGCAGGGAGCCGGCCATGAGCACTCAAGCCGCTTTTTCCGCCGCCCTGCTCGATCCGCAACGGCCCTGCCCCGAGGGCGTGTTCAGTGCCAACGGTGCCGATCCGGCCAGCCGTTTCGCGGTGTATCGCAACAATGTGCAGAGCTCGCTGATCAACGCCTTGGCCGACAGCTATCCGGTGGTTACGCAGTTGGTCGGTGATGAATTTTTCCGGGCGATGACAGGGTTGTATGTGCAAAGTTGCCCACCGCAAAGCCCGCTCATCAACGACTACGGCAAGGACTTCGCCGAGTTCATCGACAATTTTGAACCGGCAGCCAGCGTGCCTTATCTGGCCGATGTGGCGCGGCTGGAGCGCTTGCGCGTTCAGGCCTATCACGCCGCTGATGCGCAGCCTTTGGGCCATGAGCAAATCGCCGCCGTGCTGTCGGACCCACAGGCATTGAGCGAGCTGACGCTTGGGCTTCATCCCTCCCTCAATCTGCTGACTTCAGCCTTCGCCGTGGTCGCAATCTGGGCGGCGCATCAACAGGACGCGACGCTGGCCGGGATCGACCTCGGCCACGGGCAAAACGCGCTGGTGCTGCGTAACGAACTGGAGGTTGAGGTCTTCGCCATCGACCACGGCGCCAGAATCTTCATTCAGAACCTGCGACTCGGCCAGCCCCTGAGCCAAGCGCTGGAAAACGCGCCGGCCTTCGATCTCAGCCAAACCCTGGCGCTGCTGATCAGCCACAACGCCATCACTCATTTACACCACAACCAGGTATCGCCATGAACACAAACCCCATTACCCGCGCCATCACGCTGCTGGAAAAAATCCCCCACAGCCTGATCGCCTTTATCGCGCGTTTTTCCATTGCCGCGGTGTTCTGGAAGTCCGGGCAAACCAAGGTGGAAGGCCTGGCCATCGACTTGATCGACGGCACCGTTGAACTCGGTGTGCCAAGGCTGGCGGACTCGACCATTCCGTTATTCCAGAGCGAATATCACCTGCCGTTGCTCTCCCCGGAACTGGCGGCGCACCTGGCGGCCTTCGCCGAGCATTTCTTTCCGATACTGATCCTGATCGGCTTCGCCACGCGCTTTTCGGCCCTGGCGCTGCTGGGCATGACCCTGACCATTCAACTGTTCGTGTACCCCGATGCGTATCCGACCCACGGCACCTGGGCGGCGGTGTTGCTGTACTTGATGGCGACTGGACCTGGCAAGTTGTCGATCGATCACCTGCTTGCCCGGCGTTACGCCCGCTGATACCAACCTCAGAACTCCCATAAAGGTAGTGTGGTGAGACGTTATCGTTGAAGCCGATCCAACGCCTCACCACTGCGCTTGAACCAACCGATCAAATAGTCCGCCAGCACTTGGGTACGCTTCGGCAACCCGCCCTGATACGGATGCACCAGATACATCGGCATGCTGCGGGTCTGATAATCACGCAGGAGCCAGCGTAAACGTCCATCAGCCAATTCCTCTTGCAACAGATACGACGGCAAACGCGCAATGCCCGCACCGGTCAGTGCAGCTTTCTTCAAGAGGTTGTAATGGTTGCTGGCGAACGGACCTGACACACGCACCCGCGTTAATTCGTGCTGTTGGTGATAGAGCCATTCTTCGCGACCGCTGTAATGGCTGTTGAGCAGGCAGCGGTGTTCGGCCAGTGCCTGAGGCGTCAGCGGCTCACCGAATCGCTCAAGATACGCGGGGCTGGCACAGGTCATTTCGTGCCAGGCCAGCAACGGTCGGGCCACCAGACGTTCGTCGTTGGCCACTTCCGAGCGGATCGCCAGGTCGAAACCGTCCCGGGACAAGTCGCGGTAGTGGTTGTTGAGTTCCAGCTCGATCTGCACCTCGGGGTACTGCCGGGAAAATTCCAGCAGTGCGCCATCAAAGAACGTTTCCCCCAATGAAACCGGCACCGTCATCCGCACCGGGCCGGCCATGTCGTCTTTCAGCCGTGCCAATGCCTGACGCGCACGCTCCACCTGCACCACCAGCGCCTGGGCTTGCGGCAACAACGCCGCACCCGCCGCCGTCAGGCTCAAGCGACGTGTGGTGCGTTGCAGCAACACCACGCCAAAGCGCGTTTCCAGCAGGCTGATGCGCTTGGAGAGTTGCCCCTTGCTGCACCCCAGTTGCTGGGCGGCCAGGGTGAAACTGCCCGCCTCGATCAATACCGCGAACGCCGCCAGATCGTCCATTTCACTCATGGATTGTTTCCATTTGAAAACCAAAGGTTGCCCATTAGCACGCTTATTTATAAAAAAAACCACACTAGACTTAACTTTAAATCCAACCCACTTGAGGAACTGCACGATGAAAATTCTGTTGATTGGCGCCTCCGGCACCGTCGGTTCGGCCATTGACCATGAACTGTCCCAGCGCCACAAAATCGTCCGTATCGGCCGTAAAAGCGGTGATTTCCAGGTCGACATCAGTGACAGCGCCTCGATCCGCAAACTGTTCGAACAGACCGGCAACTTCGATGCACTGATCTGCGCCGCCGGCAGTGTCAACTTCGTGCCGCTGGCCACCATGACCGCACAAGACTTCGAACTCGGCTTGCGGGACAAGCTGATGGGCCAGGTCAACCTGCTGCTGATCGGCCGGGAATTCGCCAATGACGGTGCGTCTTTCACCTTCACCACCGGCATCCTCAGCCACGATCCGATTCGTACCGGCAGCTCCGCGTCCCTGGTCAACGGCGCCCTCGACGCCTTCGTCCGTGCGGCGGCGATCGAACTGCCACGCGGTCTGCGCATCAACTCGGTCAGCCCGAACGTGCTGGTCGAAGCCATGGGGAGCTATGCGCCGTACTTCCGTGGTTTCAAACCGGTTCCCGCCGCCGAGGTGGCGCTGGCCTACGCCAAAAGCGTGGAAGGCCTGCAGACCGGCCAGACCTACCGCGTCGGCTAAACCAGACTCGCACACAGGAAAGCGAGAACATCGCAGGGTTGTGATGAACGGTCAGGCTGAGTAACGTGGCGACACTTGTCTGGAGACTCAAAGATGCGTGTTGCCCGTTCCCTGGTACTTGTTGCCCTGCTTCCGTTGTTCGCCGCTTGCCAACTGCTCGATGGCCCACGGCAAAGTGCTTCCCATGTGGGCCAGACCCGCATGCAGGGCCAATTGACGGCGGCCGACGGCAAGCTGCTGTTCCAGCCGTGTAATGAGCAGCGCAGTTTCGTGGTCAATGACATCGCTGGCACCAGCATCCTGCAAGAGGCCGCGACCCTGGCCGATGATCAGGGCAAGCTGTTCGCCGATGTGCGCGGCCGGATCGTTGCCAGTGGTGCTGACAGCCAACTCGACCTTACGCAGCTGTACCGCGTCGAGCGCTCGGGCACGGCGTGCGACGATCCCAATTTCAAGCAGCTGATCCTGCGCGCCGCCGGCCATGGCCCGGAGTGGAACGTCAAGGTCAGTGGCAAGGGCATGATCGTCGACCGCGCTGGTCAGCCGCCCCTGGCCCTGCCGTACGTTGAAGAACAACTGGGCGATGGCCGCTTCAACCTCAGTACCGAAGCCAATAATCAGCGCATCGAGCTCTGGGTCGCGCCGCGACGTTGCGTCGACAGCAGCACCGGCAGCGTGCAGCACATGAGCGCCGAGTTGCGTATCGACGGCCAGGTGCAACGCGGCTGCGGGTATTTTGGCGGATCGCGTAACGACTGATCGTTTTAGCCTCACGGGAATCATCCTTTGAGGCTTATAATCGCGGGCTTCAAACGCCTTGGCGCAGTTGTGCGCCCCGCGAACCGGATCCCGCCATGTTACGAATCACCGAACTCAAGTTGCCGATCGACCATCCCGAAGAAGACCTGCGCCCTGCCATCGTGCAGCGCCTGGGCATCGCCAGTGATGACCTGCTCGACTTCACCTTGTTCAAGCGCAGCTACGATGCGCGCAAAAAGTCCTCCGAACTGTGTTTCATCTACACCATCGACCTCAACGTTCGCGATGAGGCGGCGGTGCTGCGCACGTTCGCCGATGACCGTAACGTCAACGTGGCGCCGGATGTCAGCTACAAAGTGGTCGGCCAGGCGCCGGCCGACCTGAGCCAGCGTCCGATCGTGGTCGGCTTCGGCCCGTGCGGGATCTTCGCCGGCCTGGTGCTGGCGCAGATGGGCTTCAAGCCGATCATCCTCGAACGCGGTACCGAAGTGCGCCAGCGCACCAAAGACACCTGGGGCCTGTGGCGTAAAAGTGTGCTCAACCCCGAATCCAACGTGCAATTCGGTGAAGGCGGCGCGGGAACGTTCTCCGACGGCAAGCTCTACAGCCAGATCAAAGACCCGAAATTCCTCGGTCGCAAGGTTCTGCATGAGTTCGTCAAGGCCGGTGCGCCGGAAGAAATCCTCTACGTCAGCAAGCCGCACATCGGGACGTTCCGTCTGACCGGTGTGGTGGAAAACATGCGTGAGCAGATTCGCGCCCTGGGCGGCGAAGTGCGCTTCCAGCAGCGGGTTACCGATGTGCTGATCGACGACGGCCAACTGGTGGGCGTCGAACTCCATGGCGGCGAACAGATCCATTCGAAGCACGTGATTCTGGCCCTCGGCCACAGCGCCCGGGACACCTTCCGCATGCTGCACGGCCGTGGTGTGTACATGGAAGCCAAGCCGTTCTCGGTGGGGTTCCGCATCGAACACCCGCAGTCGCTGATCGACCGCGCGCGCCTTGGCAAATACGCCGGCCACCCGAAACTCGGCGCTGCCGACTACAAACTGGTGCACCACGCCAAGAACGGTCGATCGGTCTACAGCTTCTGCATGTGCCCGGGCGGCACCGTAGTGGCGGCGACCTCCGAGCCGAACCGCGTGGTCACCAACGGCATGAGCCAATACTCGCGTAACGAGCGCAACGCCAACTCCGGGATCGTCGTCGGCATCACCCCGGAAGTCGATTATCCGGGCGGCCCACTGGCCGGCATCGAGTTGCAGGAACGCCTGGAATCCCACGCCTTTGTGCTGGGCGGCAGCAACTACGAAGCACCGGCGCAACTGGTCGGCGACTTCATTGCCGGCAAGCCGTCCACCGAATTGGGCAGCGTCGAGCCGTCCTACAAACCGGGCGTTGCCTTGGGTGATTTGGCCCTGGCCCTGCCGGCGTTCGCCATCGAAGCGATTCGCGAAGCCCTGCCAGCGTTCGAGAAGCAGATTCGTGGCTACTCGCTGCACGACGCCGTGTTGACCGGGATCGAGACGCGCACCTCTTCGCCGCTGCGCATTACCCGTAACGAGTCGATGCAGAGCCTGAACGTGAAGGGGTTGTTCCCGGCGGGTGAAGGCGCGGGTTATGCGGGCGGGATTCTGTCGGCGGGTGTCGACGGGATTCGGATTGCTGAAGCGGTTGCCCGGGATATCCTTGGCCTAGAAGCCTGACCCAGATGATCGTTCCCACGCAGAGCGTGGGAACGATCAAATATCTCAGATATTGGCGCGCAACACGCTGGCCGGCAGCGGCTCTCCGCGCTCAACGCTGGCCGCCACGGCATCCATCAGACCACTCAACTCATACCCCTGGGCCTTCAGCCAGGCCTGATCGTAATAGGTGTCGGCATAGCGCTCGCCGCCATCGCACAGAATCGCCACGATCGACCCCGACTCCCCCGCCGTCGCCATCTGCTGGGCCGCCATCAAGGCGCCGATCAGGTTGGTCCCGCTCGAACCACCCACCCGTCGCCCCAAACGTTGTGCCAGGTAATGCATGGCTGCCAGTGACAAGGCGTCCGGCACCTTGACCATCGCGTCGATGACTTTGGGCAGGAACGACGCCTCGACACGCGGCCGGCCAATACCTTCAATCCGTGACCCGTGATCGAGGCGCAGGCTGGCGTCGCCGGTCTTGTAGTAATCGAAAAACACCGAACGCTCGGCATCGGCGCACAGCACACGGGTGCAATGCTGGCGATAGCGCACGTAACGGCCCAGCGTCGCGGTGGTGCCGCCGGTGCCAGGGCTGGAAATCAGCCAGCTCGGTTCCGGGTGCTGCTCGAAGCGCATCTGATGGAAGATCGATTCGGCGATGTTGTTGTTCGCTCGCCAGTCGGTGGCGCGTTCGGCGTAGGTGAACTGGTCGATGAAATGCCCGTCGTGTTCGTGAGCCAGGCGTTCGGACTCAGCGTAAATCTGCGTCGGATCGTCCACCAGATGGCTCTTGCCACCGTAGAAAGCGATTTGCGCGATCTTTTCCTTGGACGTGCTCGCGGGCATCACCGCAATGAACGGCAAACCCAGCAGCCGGGCGAAGTACGCCTCGGAAATCGCGGTCGAACCGCTGGACGCTTCAATCACCGGCGCACCGGGCTTGAGCCAGCCGTTACACAGCGCATAGAGGAACAACGAGCGCGCCAGCCGATGTTTCAGGCTGCCGGTGGGATGGCTCGACTCATCCTTGAAGTACAACTCGATGCCCGGCAACCCCGGCAGCGGCAAGGGGATCAGGTGGGTATCAGCGCTGCGCTGGAAGTCGGCTTCGATGATCCGGATGGCTTCGCGGGCCCACTGTCGGTTGTCGCTCATGATGGTTTTCTCGTTGAATCAGGCAAGAGTCGGCCTTGTCGCAAGGCTCAGTCCACAAGCTTAGGAAAAAACCTACATCACGCACAGATACAGCTGGGGTTCAATACGTCCGGCAACTGCTAGGCTCAGGCCTTTGCTGACCGGACACGTTGTAACGGTATATAACAAAAAAGAATATAACTTTTGTTTTAACAACCAACGGTACGGGTTAGGGTGTGCCACCTTTTGAATTCATCGATGGAGAGCGACCTTGCCTCTGCGTAGCACGTTCACGCGTTTCTTTCAGTTGGAAGCTGCCAGCGGTCTGCTATTGATCGCCGCAGCTGTCCTGGCCCTGATCATCAACAACTCATCGATGTCGTGGCTCTATAACGGCCTGCTGGACACCCCCGTGGTGGCTCAGATCGGCGCGCTGAAAATCGCCAAGCCATTGCTACTGTGGATCAACGACGGCCTGATGGCCCTGTTCTTTCTGTTGATCGGCCTGGAAGTGAAGCGCGAAGTCCTCGACGGCCAACTGTCGAAACCGTCGCAGATCGTCCTGCCCGGCGCGGCCGCAATTGGCGGCATGGTGGTGCCGGCGCTGATCTACTGGTTCCTCAACCGCGATAACCCGTCCGCCCTGAGCGGCTGGGCCATCCCGACGGCTACCGACATTGCCTTCGCCCTTGGCGTGCTGGCCCTGCTGGGTAAACGCGTGCCAGTGTCGCTGAAACTGTTCCTGATGACCCTGGCGATCATCGATGACCTTGGCGCAATCATCATCATTGCGATCTTCTATTCCGGCGCTCTGTCGACCCTGTCCCTGGCGCTGGCCGCGGCCTGCATCGCGGCCTTGATCGGAATGAACCGACTTGGTGTGGTGAAACTCGGGCCGTACATGATCATCGGGCTGATCCTTTGGGTCTGCGTACTCAAGAGCGGCGTGCATGCGACGCTGGCGGGTGTGACCCTGGCCTTCTGCATTCCACTGCGCACGAAAAACGCCGAGCCTTCGCCGCTGCTGATCCTGGAGCATGCCCTGCATCCGTGGGTGGCCTACGGCATCCTGCCGCTGTTTGCCTTCGCCAACGCTGGCTTGTCCCTGAGCGGCGTGACCGTCGAAAGCTTCACCCATCATGTACCTATGGGCATCGCCGTCGGCCTGCTGTTGGGCAAGACCGTCGGTGTCTTCGGCCTGACCTGGCTGGCGGTAAAAATCGGCATCGCCGCCCTGCCCCAAGGCGCCAACTGGGGCCAGATTTTGGGGGTGGCGATCCTTTGCGGCATCGGCTTCACCATGAGCCTGTTCGTCGGTTCCCTGGCCTTCGTGCCGGGCGCCAGTGAATATGCCGGGATGGACCGCATGGGTATTCTGACCGGCTCGATCCTGGCGGCATTGATCGGTTATGCGGTGACGGCGGCGGCGAGCCGCAAGAGTGCTGCGCTGCCTTCCTGAACGATAGAGAACACTCTTAGCAACATTGAGGATTCGTCCTACAGTCACGATTAGCCACGTTCGTTAACGTCGCGCAGCCCCCTCTTTGGGGGTTGCCGATGGACGAGCGAAAGGACAATCAGTGGCTGGCCACAAGGACATCCCCCGGGTACAAAACCCACCGTCAGGTGACGGGGCATCACGTCACTCACCGATTCATGACGGCCACCGAATTGGCCGAGCGTGATGCCAGACAAAACGCCTACGACGCCATGCTCGCAAGGCAGCAGGCCTTCGAAGACAGCGTTCTGGTCCCGACGAAAAAAGACGACGTTGTCCGCGCGGGATGCGTGTTCGCCAAGTCCTGCAAACTGCCCGATGCAATCATCGACTACACGAATCCCTCCGGCGTTGTTCCGACCGACAGCCTGAAAGACTACGGCGAACTGGTTCTGCTCGGCGCTCGCGAGGCCGATGAAAGCGGTGTCGTGCCGCTGAAGAAAATCAGTGGTACGGCCATTCCGGTGGGTTTCGGCAGCTTCGCCCTGAGTGGCCCAGCGTTCGCCGCATTACCCGCCGTCGCAGTCAGCACCGCTGCGGCCACCCTGGCAGGTCTGGTGGCCCTGGTCATGCCGTCGAGCCTTGGCGACAGCTCGCTCTACACCGAAGACCAACTGCGATCCCTCAAACAGGCGCGCACTCGCGTGCGTCTGCGGGTAGAGCAACAGGCTGATGGCCGTCTCAAGGGATACGGTTTTTACACTGGCAAAAACCGCGATTGGGAAATGGTCGATGTCGTGCAGTTCACCTTGCGCGGCAGTCAGCAGGTGGCTGATCTCGGGGACGGCATTGAGCTGATCTGGACGCCGGCCGAGAACGGTTCAAGCACCCTCGGCATCCCCGCTTTGGAAGCTGCGCCACAAGCGCCGCACATCTGGGTTTACCCGCCGACGAAGGCGGCTGACAGCATCATCGTGAATCCGGTTTATCCGCCGGAGTACAAGGATTTCATTCTTGTGTTTCCGGCGGATTCGGGGGTGTTGCCGGTTTATATTGTGGTGAGTGTTGCGGACCACAAATATCATCCGGCGCCAAACGGGCTTACCGCTTTTCCTGATGCCACACCGGCAAAACAGAAGACTCGGGTCAAAGGTAGAGGCACCCGAATGCGCTGGAGAACGGCTGAAGGGCGAATTCTAGAATGGGATTATCAGCATGGAGCAGTAGAAATGTATGACAAACGAGGTCGCCATCTGGGTGAGTTTGACGCTGAAACAGGTAATCAAAACAAGCCGGCGGATCCGAAAAGAAGGATAGAACCGTGAACCACGTAATTTATGCTTTTGATAAAGAAACAGAAGCGCTGGTATTCGAAGTGCCTGTCCCGGCAGACGGCATTGCACAGCTGAGGGCGATAATGAGTTGGACTGAGGCTGAAGAAGAAATCTATGGCTATGACCTTGATTCCCAGCAGATAACAAAACTGGAAACATTAGTCGGTCGATCATTTTACGATCCACAATACGATTTTCAGCTCGGTTGTTATGCAAGCAAGTAAATGCTCTGGTTCAACTCCACAGCCCAAAAGAAAACCCCGACCAGCTCACCTGATCGGGGTTTTCTTTTACCCTACATTCCCGCTTAGTGCGAAACGCGGCTGGTCCCACCCACAGTGGAGATCCGCACACGCTCCCCCACACGGAACACTTCGTTTGGCTGAACTTCCTGCACGTAGGCGCGCATGCTGCCATCGTCTTCGCGCACGGTGATTTCGACGCCTTGAGTGCGGGTCAGGCCTTCTTCGGCAGCCGACCCCACCAGGCCACCCGCTACAGCGCCGATGACCGCTGCAACGATGCTGCCGCGACCACCGCCGACGGCGCTACCGCCGACGCCACCCACGACTGCGCCCGCAGCGCTGCCGATCGGGGTCTTGGTGCCTTCGATTTTCACCGGACGCAGGGATTCGATGGTGCCCATGCGAATCGTCTGCACGCGACGCGCTTCGTCACGGGAGTAGGAGTCACCGGTCAGGCTCGATTGGCAACCGGAGAGCAACATCGCCATCGTGGAAAAGGAAGCAACCAGCAAAACAGACTTACGCATAGCATCAAACTCCATAGGACAGGTATCCATTAAAACCCGCAGCTTGACGCCTGTCACGGCATCGCCCGGATAAAATTGGTTTCATTCAGGCCTGGTACAGGCACTTTGCGAACTCACCATACAGTAGCGTCACATTACGAAATCTGCGCCGCTGACCCAAGGAATATCATGGATTACTTCATCATTGTCGTCACGACCATCGCCGGTTTGTACTTCCATTGGTGGTTGTACGTGCGGATAAAACGCTGGGGGGACCGCGATCTGGCGTTGTCACTGGCGGGTAAAGACGAACAAAAAAGAGCCTTCATGCTCCAGCAACTGGCGAACGCTCAAGCGCAGAAGATCAAGCGTCGGGACCTGCCACAGTGGCTAGAGGCCGCTGCGGCAGGGTATCCCGATCGGTAGACCGTTTACGGGGCCAGGCGCTCACGCACCCAGTCAGCACCCTGCAAGCGGTAGTTGAGGCGATCGTGCAGACGGCTCGGACGGCCCTGCCAGAATTCGATGCGCTCCGGTAGCAAACGATAACCGCCCCAGTGTTCGGGGCAGTGCGGCTGGCTATCGCTGAAACGCTGCTCCGTGTCCTTGAGCAGCGCCTCCAGTTCGCCGCGATCGGCGATCACCCGGCTCTGGGGCGACGCCCAGGCACCGAGACGACTGCCCAGAGGGCGAACCTGGTAGTAGGCGTCGGACTCTTCAGGCGTGACCTTCACCACCCGCCCTTCGATGCGCACCTGGCGCTCCAGGGCCGGCCAGAAGAACGTCATGGCTGCAAATGGATTGGCTGCCAATTGCTGCCCCTTGTCGCTCTCGTAGTTGGTGAAGAAGGTGAAGCCCTGCTCGTCCAGGCCCTTGAGCAGCAGAATGCGGCAATGCGGCCGACCGTCCTGATCGACGGTGGCCAACGTCATGGCATTCGCCTCCACCGGTACCTGCTCGGTTTTCACCGCATCGGCAAACCACTGATGGAACAGTGCGAACGGCTCGGCCGGGGCTTGCGCCTCGGTCAAGCCATCTCGGGTGTAATCGCGACGCATATCTGCCAAGGGCCGGGTCATGGCGCATTCCTTTTGGTTAATGAATCACTGCTTTGTGGCATCGGTGGCGGTGGCGCTCTTCGAATCGACAGCGGTTTTAGCCGGTGCGGTCTTTTTCGCGGGTGCCTTTTTGGCTGGAGCCTTGGCGGCCGCTTTCTTGGCCGGTGCCTTTTTCTTCGACGAGGCAGCGGTTTTTTTCGCAGCCGGTTCCGGGGTCACAGGCTTGGCCACTGGCTTGACGTCTTGCGCGACGACTTTGGTTACCGGTGCCGGAGCCGGCATATTGTACTTGCTCAGCAGCGCGGCCATGGTGTCTTGCGGCGTCAACAACAGCTCGACGCGACGGTTCAAGGCGCGACCTTCAGCACTGTCGTTGGCGGCGCGCGGTGCGTCACCGCCCATGCCGCGCAACATCAGGCGATCACGCTGCAGACCGCTGAGACGGAAGATCGCTGCCACCGCCTGGGCGCGTTCCTGGCTCAGTTTCACGTTGGCCGGTGCGGCACCCGACGTATCACTGTGGCCGAGTACCAGCACGGCAGTCTTTGGATCGGCTTCGAGGATTTTCGCGACACGGGTGAACGGAGCGAGGGTCACCGGCAGCAGCATGGCCGGGCGGTCCGGGTTGAACGAGCCTTCCACCGGAGCCGTGACGACCAGCACATTTTCACGGCGCTCGAGTTGCAGGTTGCTGCCCTTGACCGCCTCGCGCAGGCGCGGCTCATAGTCGTCAAGCCAGGCTTGGGTGATTTTCGGATCGGGCATCGGCACGGCTGCTTTGGCAGTGCTGGTGCTCTGCTCCTTACCGCCGAACGGCCACCACCATTTGCCTCCGGCATCGGCTTCAGCCTTGGCGACGGGTACTGCGGCAGCAGGTTTCAGGGGTGCCGGGGACGGGGCGGGTTCTTTAGTCGCGACCTTGTCGGATGAACCGAACGGCCACCAACTGCTGCCACCTGCGGCATCATTTTGTGGGGTTTGTGCACAACCGGTGATAGCGAAGCACAGGGCCAGGGCGAGGGTTTTATTGGACGACATTGGGTATCCACAAAATGAGGTAATGAAAAGTCAGCCGGGGCGCCCCCGGCTAAACAGACGCTTTGAAACCACAAAGGCTTTCGGGTTCCAGCCCTGGCCCCCTTAAGCGTGATTTACAGACAAGTGGCCAGTACTCGCACAAGCTTTTGCGCTCGTGGATCCATCAAGACGTACGGCCCCAGCGTATTTGTCACAAAACCGAAGGCCACATCATGTTCCGGATCAGCAAAACCGATGGAGCCGCCAGCACCCGGGTGACCGAACGCCCGTGGGCCGAGGCCGTAGGTGGCGTTGGGTACGTCCGGTTGATCGAGCATGCAACCCAGACCGAAGCGGGTCCGGGTCAATAAAGTCTTGTCTTCGCCAACGCTGTGTTCGCGGGTCAGCTCGTCGAGCATTTCGCTTTCCAGCAGGCTGCCATCGAGCAGTCCTGCGTAGAAACCGGCCAGGCTGCGGGCGTTGCCGTGGCCATTGGCGGCCGGCTGCTGCATGCGCCGCCATTCCGGTTTGTTGGTGCTGGTCATGATCGACGGCGGGTTGGTGAAGGCCCGAGTGGTCATGGCCGTCGGTTCGCGCATGGTCACCTGCAGCAAGCGCTGGGCCGCGACATCGCCGACGTTGCCCTTGCTGCGGGCGATGTGCGCCACGCGATGGAACTCTGAATCGGCCAGGCCGACGTGGAAATCCAGCCCCAAGGGCTTGGCAACCCGCGCCACGATGGACTCGCCCGGCCCACGACCGTCGGCGCGCCGCAGCAATTCACCGATCAGCCAGCCATAGGTGATTGCCGCATAACCGTGACCTTGGCCCGGCGTCCACCAGGGTGCTTCGGCGGCCAAAGCATTGACCATGGTCTGCCAGTCGTAAAGTGCCTCAGGAGGCAGCAACTCGCGCAAGGCCGGCAGACCCGCCTGATGGCAGAGCAAGTGGCGCAGCGTCACGGATTCTTTACCGGCGGCGGCAAATTCGGGCCAGTAGCGGGCGACCGGGGCATCGAGTTGCAGCTTGCCTTCAGCCACCAATTGCAGCGCCGTCACGGCGGTGAAGGTTTTGGTGCAGGAGAACAGGTTGGCGATGGTATCGCTGTGCCAAGCCTCATGGCCGTCCTTGTCGGCGGTACCGGCCCAAAGGTCGAGGACGGTTTCACCACCGATCCGGATGCACAACGCCGCGCCGCGTTCCTGAGGATCGTCGAACAGCGCTGCAAACGCTTCACGCACCGCTTCGAACTTAAGCTCGTAATGACCCTGAATCTGCACCCGCAACTCTCCCGGATAAACGCTCTACAAAGTGGCCCGCATTGTTCCAGCCCTTGAGGGATTTGGAACAGGATCGGGTCGGATGGTCGCCCGGTTATGGAAATGCCGCAGACATCAACGATGCGATCCCCGTGACGAGGGGGGCTTGCCCCCGTTCGACTGCGAAGCGGTCGCAAAAACCTGTATTTGCGGTGCATCTGTAGGCATGGGGGCCGCTTCGCGGCCCAACGGGGGCAAGCCCCCTCGCCACAGGTGTATCAGGAATCAATGGCCATTGCCCGAATGCCCACCCGCATGCCCTGCGCCCTTGCCCGGGCCTTTGCCTGCCTCGCCCTTCCTGCCACCCTCGACATCGTGACTGGCTTTTTCCGCCTCAGCGCTGGCCTTCTCCGCCTCTTTGCCAAGCTGATCGATGATCTGCACATTGCTTTTACGCACACTGTCGACAAAGCCCTGGAACGGCAAATCAGTAATGCCCACCAGACCGAAGTGCCCGTTCTCGCCATCCAGCAGACGACCGGTCACCGGCTGGTCGAGGTACTGGAACCAGTGCACCCCGACAATCGACGGTTCGCTCATTGCCTGTTTGAGGAAGTGAGCGTAAGCCGTGCCGCGGTCTTCCTCCTTCGCCAATTGCGTCACGCCACCCCAGAACGGGCCCCGATCTGCCGAGCCGAAGTTGAATTCGGTGATCAGCACCGGTTTGTCCAGACTGCGCAGTTTGGCGAAGTCGTAACCGTCCTGGGGTTGCAGGGTGTACATGTTGAAGCTCAACACGTCGCAGTATTGTGCACAGGACTCGACTGCCTCCGGGGAACTGACGGCAAAGCGACCACCCAGCAACAACTGGTTCGGCGCGTGCCATTTGAGCGAATCGGAAACGGTCTTGAAGTAGGTGTCGGCGAAGACCTTCTGGAAGTATTTGAAGTCGGCTTCGATTTCCGGGTGTTCGGCGCTCGGCTCCGGCGGCACGAAGCCTGGGTCTTCCATCAACTCCCAGGCAGGCAGATCAATGCCCCAGGCTTTCGACAACCCCGCCTGGTTGCGGTACTTGTCGCGCAGTTGCTTGAGGAAGGCGCGTTTGGCCGGCACGTCGGTGGTCATTTTCAAGGTGCCGTAGGCCAGCGCATAGCGGGCCTTCGGGTCATCGCCGGGACCGGCCCAGGCCAGTTCGTTGTCGGCGAAGTAACCGATCAGCCACGGATCGTCGCGATGGTCGCGAGCGGCGATGGCCACGGCGCGTTCGGTGGCCATGGCGAAACGCGGATCGAACGGGTCAGGCATGCCGCCCCACCAATCGGTGCCAGTGCTGATGCTGGCGTAATCGCCGACGATCGATAGCGGCAAGGTGTACGGCACACGGTCAGCGTTACCCAACACCGGTGCGCTCCAGTTGCCGAGGGTGTTGAACCCCCAGGCTTGCAGGCGATCGAGGGTATGACTGGCCCAGCGTTGTTCGTCGACAGTTACTTTGCAGGGTTCGGCGGCCGCCTTTTCGACCGTCGCTTCAACAGCCCCGGTCTTGGCCGCCTCGGCAACACCGGCTCCAGACTCGGTAGGCGCAGGCGCGGCTGATTGCTCGGCGGCCTTTTCAGCCGTCGCCTCTACCGCCTCGGCCTTGGCTGCTTCGGCAACACCAGCCTTAATGTCTCCGCCCGGTGCGCAAGGTTTGCCGTACAGCCGCTGCAGGTTGGCGCCATAAAAATCGTACCAACGACCGGCGTTGTAGGCTCGGCCCTGATCAACACCGTTGCCGCCACGGTTATCGCCTTCGCCATAGTGACTGGCCAAGGGTTCGTCGGGTTTAGGCAGGGACTCGAACATCCACTCGCGCCCGGCGACGTAGGTCTGGTTGACGCTCGGGGTCACGGTGTTGACGCCGAGGGAATAGAACGGATGCCCTTCCGGAGTCACCAGGTACCAGCGGCCATCACGCTTTTCGGTGCGGAAAAAGCCGCTGGCCTTGAACTCTGGGCCTTTGTTCAAGCCGCCGAACTTGTCCAGAGGCGCCTTCTCGCGCTCCGCCAGCCAGGTTTTCAGTTGTTGCTGCTCTTTGCCAGCGGCGGATTTCAGTTGTTCGTCGCTGCTGATCTTCTCCGGCCATTTGGCCCGGGTCGATTGACCGTAAGCGTCCACCAGGCCGCCATAAGCGGCTTTGGTCACGGCCTCGCCGTCCTGCACGCCGAAGCGCTCGAGCAGAATGCTTTGGGCGACTTTCGGCTGATCCATCGACAAGGTCACCGACACCACCTGGCTACGGTCCAGCTCACCGGTACTGCTGGCCAGCAATACACGCTGCCCTTCGAAATTGATCGGCATCGGCGGGCCGGCTTTCATGCCCTGGCTCAGCGGTGAACTCGGCTGCAGCGGTACCAGTAAGGTCTGCGCCGGGCCGGCCGGCAGATCGACACGGCTGACCAGAGTCTTGCCGTCGTTACTCTGGATTTTCACGTACAAGGTCACGGCCCAGTTCATCGCGCTCTGGATCCGCAGGCTCATGACGCCCGACTGCGACCAGTCCCAGGCACCGGTCTGCGGTGTCAGGCGCAAGGTCGGCTGGGCAGCCGGGTTGAAGGTCACGCGACGCAACACTTCACCTTCGGCCGTTTGCTCCGCATTGGATTGCGGCAGGCTGGCGTCCTGGGTCGCCACCTGAACCACGTCGGCGGGACGCACAAAGTTGAACAGCGTCTGCTGGCCGGCGGGGGCCGCCAGCAAAGGGGCTGCGAACATCAAGGCAAAAACGGCGGGCAACGAACGGCGAATCATAAGAACGTGGTTCTCCCTAACGACCATCAATGGGCCAGTGGAAAGGCAGTGGCAGTGAGGTAGACAACGCGGTGGGCAAATTTGCCCACCGGCGCATCAGGAAATTTCACGACGAAATGGCGGCAACGCATTGAGAATAGCTTTGCCGTAGCGCTGTGTGACCAAACGACGGTCAAGCAAGGTGATGGTGCCGCGGTCTTCTTCGGTTCGCAGCAGGCGACCGCAGGCCTGGACCAGTTTCAACGAGGCGTCCGGTACGGAGATTTCCATGAACGGATTGCCGCCACGGGCTTCGATCCACTCAGCCAGCGCGGCTTCGACCGGATCGTCGGGCACCGAGAACGGGATCTTGGCGATCACCACGTGCTCGCAGTAGGCACCGGGCAAATCCACGCCTTCGGCAAAGCTCGCCAGGCCGAACAGCACGCTGGAATCCCCGCCATCGACCCGCGCCTTGTGCTTGTTCAGGGTTTCCTGCTTCGACAGGTTGCCTTGAATGAACACTTGCTTGCGCCAGTCGCGATCCAGCCCGTCGAACACGTCCTGCATCTGTTTGCGCGAGGAGAACAGCACCAGGGTGCCACGGGAGCCCTCGACCAGTTCCGGCAAGTCGCGAATGATCGCCGCCGTATGGGCCGGTGCATCGCGCGGGTCGGCTTTCAGGTCCGGCACCCGTAATACGCCGGCATCGGCATGATGGAACGGGCTCGGGACCACGGCGGTCACGGCGGTTTTCGGCAGGCCGGCGCGCATGCGGAAACGGTCGAAGGTGCCGAGAGCGGTCAGGGTCGCCGAGGTCACCAGCGCCCCGTAAGCCACGTTCCACAAGTTGCGCCGGAGCATTTCCGCCGCGAGGATCGGGCTGGCATTGACCTCGATGTCGAACAACGAACCGCTTTCGGCCAGCGTCAGCCAACGGGCCATGGGCGGGTTATCTTCCGGGTCTTCGACGGTGAAGGCGGTCCACAACTCCCAGTTTCCCGAAGAGCGCGACAGCAGGCTACCGAACAGCGGATACCACTCTTCGGCCTGGTTGCTGGCGATGCCAATGTTGACCTCGCCGTCCATGCCTTCCTTGAGCAGTTCGGTAAGCCGGGTGAACAGGTCGGTCAGTCGGGCAAAGCCCTTCTTCAACTCGATGCCCATCTCACGCATATGTTCGGGAATCACCCCGCCGACGAAACGGTGACGCGGCCGCTCGCGACCTTCGACGTCTTCGCCGGGCTTGAAGTCGGCGACTTGCTCACAGGCACTGAACATGAACTGCTGCTGGGTCTTGATTTCCCGGGCCAGTTCCGGCACCTGTTCGATCAACTTGCCCAGATCCCCCGGCAGCGGGTGTTGGGCGAGCAATTTGGTGAGGTTCTTGGCGGTGGTCTCCAGCCAGTCGGCGGTGGAGCGCAAGCGTGTGTAATGGGCGAAGTGGCCGATGGCCTTGTCCGGCAGGTGATGACCTTCGTCGAACACGTAGATTGTGTCGCGCGGGTCCGGCAGAACCGCGCCGCCGCCCAGGGCCAGGTCGGCCAGGACCATGTCGTGGTTGGTGACGATCACGTCGACCTTGCCCATGCCTTCGCGGGCCTTGTAGAAGGCGCACTGGCCGAAGTTGGGGCAATGGCGGTTGGTGCACTGGCTGTGATCGGTGGTCAGGCGCGCCCAGTCGGCGTCTTCGAGCGCGGTGGACCAACTGTCGCGGTCGCCGTCCCACTTATTGCCGGCAAGTTTCTCGATCATGCTGGTGAACAGCTTCTGACTGGCCTCATCGACCTCGATCTTGAAGCCTTCTTCTTCGAACAGCTGTGCGGTAGCGGTTTGCGCGTGACCTTCCTGGAGCAACATGTCGAGCTTGGACAGGCACATGTAGCGCCCCCGCCCCTTGGCCAGGGCGAAGCTGAAATTCAGCCCGCTATTGCGCATCAGGTCGGGCAAATCCTTGTAGACGATCTGTTCTTGCAGGGCCACGGTGGCCGTGGCGATCACCAGACGCTTGCCAGCGGCCTTGGCGGCGGGGATCGCTGCCAGGCTGTAGGCCACGGTTTTGCCGGTACCGGTGCCGGCTTCCACCGCGACAATCGCGGGGTCGCCACTGCGCCGGCCTTCGTCGTCGGTGTCGATGTCACCGAGGACTTTGGCGATTTCGGCGATCATCAGGCGTTGGCCGTAGCGTGGCTTGAGGCTCTTGGCTTCGAGAAAACGCGAGTAGGCGCCCTGGATCGTGGTTTTGAGTTCAGTGCTGATCATTGATTGTCGGGCGCAAAAAACGCTGGATAAATTTTCAGTGGTTCGGATCGGCCGCTATCATACCCCGCTAATTAATCCCGCGCAGAACGGAGTACCCCAATGACACCTTTTGGCATCGTTTATACCCTGCATGTCCTGGCCGCCCTGGTCTGGGTCGGCGGCATGTTTTTCGCCTGGATGGTCCTTCGCCCCGCTGCGATGAAGGCGCTGGAAGGCCCTGCCCGGTTGAAGCTGTGGGTGGAAGTGTTTCAAGGTTTTTTCCGCTGGGTCTGGGTCGCGGTGGTGCTTTTGCCGATCAGCGGTGTGGGCATGATTCATTTGCAGTTCACCGGGTTTGAAGCGGCACCGCGGTATGTGCAGGCGATGATGGGATTGTATGTGGTGATGACCGCGTTGTTTATCCGGATTCAGGCGTTGCTGCTGCCGGAACTGCGCACGGCGGTAGCGGCTGAGGATTGGCCGACGGGCGCGGCGACGCTGGGCAAGATTCGCCGGTTGGTGGGGATTAACCTGATGGTCGGGTTGGTGCTGGTGGCGATTGCTGCGGCTCGGCCGATGTTCTGAGCAATGCATAGTCTCTGTGGCGAGGGAGCTTGCTCCCGCTCGGCTGCGTAGCAGTCGTAATCGATCACTGCGCACGTTCTGAAAAAACAGGGTCGCCGGCTTTGGGGCCGCTTCGCGACCCAGCGGGAGCAAGCTCCCTCGCCACAGGGGTTCTCGGTCGTTCTTACAACCGCTGAATGCTCACCGAGCCTGCCGCCCCGGCAGGCCCAGGCTGGCCATCGGCACCGGGGCGACCGCTCTTGCCGCCATCGGCTTTATAGACAATGCAGCCCTTGGCCTTGCCGCCCGCCCCCGGTTTGCCACCCGGTCCGGCCGCGCCACCGACTCCGCCCGCCACCTCGACCTTGATCTGCTCCGCCGGATAGTCACGCGGCACTTCCAGTCGAACCAGCGCCCCCGGCGCACCGGGTTGGCCGTCGCTGCCGTCACTGCCATCGAAGCCGCGACCGGCCTGGCCCCAGGTGCAACCCGGTGCTTGGCCGTTGGCCCCGTCAAGACCGACAAAACCCGGGGCGCCCGCGCCACCGCGAGCGTCTACCGACAATTGCGGCGCCTTCAGCGCTTTGATCTGCAGATTCAGATTGCGCCCGGAGCGGGCAGCCTTGAGATAAGTCCCGGGGGCGCCCCGCGCGGTGATCTGGCTGCCTTCGGCCAACTCGGCCCGGCTGACCTTCAACGCCAGAGCCTGTTCGCTCGGCACAATGGCGATCCGCGCTTCGCGTCCCAGGTGCAGCTCGCCGACCGTCACTTCGGTCACGTTCGAGGGAATCAGCAAGGTGCCGTAATCGGCGACTTCCAGTCGTTCCAGTTGCAGGGAGCTGGCGGTGTTGGGCAAGCGCATCAGCGAGTTGGTTTCAACACTCACCACCTGAGCGCAGGCCAATGGGCTGATAAGTGCGGCGAGCAGACAGAGTTTACGCATGGGAAGCCTTCGCAGTGGCCGGGGCCGGAATGGTTTGCAGGTGGAAAACGCCGAAAAAGACAATCTTCAGGCGATCACGCCAGGGGTGGGCTCGACCTTTGAGGCTACGATTGCAGAACACCAGCTCCAGAAGATGAGCCAGCGCCAACAGGCTGCCAGCCAGATCGACCAACAGGTGCAGTGGACGAACAAACGGTATGAGCAGATTGACCAGCACCACCAACCAGAACAGCAGGGTCAACAACTTCCCCAGCCCCCAAAACACCTTCATACGCTCCCCCGTCGAGAATTATTATTTGCACGCACCATAACGGCTTACACGCGGGATAAGCCAGAGGGCAACGGAAAATTCTTCCGAAAGGCATCGAATGGCCGCCGGGTCAACCTTGACGGCCATCCGACGGCTCTATCACGGGCCTCTTGATCACGGAGCCTAGCGATTGATGTGCAACTCCACACGACGGTTTTTTGCCCGCCCTTCTTCCGTATCATTGTCAGCCACCGGCTGGGTTTCACCCCGTCCTTCGCTGGTGAGTTTGTTCGGCGCCAGCCCCCGGCTCAACAGGTAGGCCGCCACGCTGCTGGCACGACGTTCCGACAACTTCTGGTTATAGGCGTCCGAACCCTGACTGTCGGTATGGCCGACGACCTTGACGCTTACCACATCGGCACTCTGCAATTTGGGCATCAACGAATCCAGCTCGCTGCGTGCCTCGGGCGTCAGGTCGGATTTGTTGTACGCGAACAACACATTACTACTCAGCGTGATGACTTCGGATACCGGCGGTTCAGCAGGTTTTACGCTGGCCGGATATTGCGGTAGCGGGCAACCGTGATGATCGACAGGTGTATTGGCAGGCGTATCGGGGCAACGATCGCGTCGATCGAAAACACCATCACCGTCCTCGTCGCCATCCTGGGCGTAACAGACCAAGCCACCGGTCAAGATACCGAGCGCCGCTCCACCTGCCGCCCAACCGCCACTTTCGATCGCGCCCAGACCGCCGCCAACCAGTCCGCCAATGACACTGCAGATCGGCCAGGTACGTTGATTCAAGGGGGCGGTGCCATCGCTGTGAGTCGCGCAGCCGGTCAGAAGACTACCAAGCAGTAGAACCGGCAAGACGGTCCTTGTGAGAACGCTCATTGTGAATGCTCCTGTGTCACCGGCCCATACCGGTCACACAGGAGTAAAGACCCGCATCCGCGACTGCACAAGCCGCGGAATACAAGGGGGTTAGCGGTCGATTTTGATTTCCGTACGCCGGTTCAGCGCACGGCCTTCAGCGGTTTTGTTATCGGCCACCGGCTGGCTTTCACCGGCACCGGTCACAGACACGAAACTGCTGCGTGGCACGCCTTGGGAAATCAGGTACTCCACCACCGAATGGGCGCGTTTGTCCGACAGTTTCTGGTTGTATTTATCGCTGCCGACGCTGTCGGTATGACCGGTCACGGTCAACCGGGCGCTGGCGGGCTCCTGTTTCAGGCGCGTAGCAACGGTGTTGAGTACCTCTTTATCGGAAGGAGTGAGCTTGGACGAGTCGAACTGGAAGTGAACATCACGGATAACGATGACTTCTTCCTTGACCACCGCCTTCTCTTCGACCACCGGCGCAGGCGCGGGTGGAGGACAGCCGTCGGCATCGACTCGCACGCCTCTCGGTGTGTGAGGGCACTTGTCGCGGCTGTCCGGCACACCATCGCCGTCTTCGTCGCCATCGCCATGCACCCAGCAATAAGCCGCTGCCGTGCCGCCGACCAGCAGTGCGCCATACCCCGCCCATGAAGAGCTCTCTGTCGCACCGAGCCCTGCACCGACGACACCACCGACCGCCGCACAGGTCGGCCAGTCGGTTTTCTGCAAACCTGCGCAACCAGTTAACACACTGGTTAGCAGAACCAAAGGTAATGCTGTCCGAACTATGCTCATCTAGTTTTCTCCTGAGGGATCGGCTAATAACCGATTTCAAGGAGTAAAGACCGGACTTTTAATCTCCGCCAGCAATAGGCCATTGCTGTTTTGCCTTATGTTCACGGAAGATCGGCGCTTTTTGCTTAAACACGCTCGACAAGACACGTTAATCTTGGCGTTCTGATTGAGGATCTTCGATGACTGCAAGTATTTCTTCGCGCACGCCCCAGCAGGCGTTGGCCGCATTGCTTGATCGTTACGCCCCGACGCGTCTGTTGCTGATTGGCGCCAGTGAGTTCCCCGCGCTCGAGGCATTCAAACTCGCGCACCCGGATAGCATCGTGGCTTTTGCCGCACCCGGAGCATTGCCGGCCGAACTGGCGGCGCAGCGGTTTGATCTGGCGCTGGTGGTCGATTGCCTCGAACACTTACCCAAGCGCGACGGCCTGAATCTGCTCGGCGGGATACGCAACCTCAATGCCAGTCGCATTGCGGTGTTGGCCGACTTGCCCGCCAGCGGTTGGCAGGAGACGGATTTTTTCTCCCTGGCCCTGCAAGCCAGCGAACGCTTCCAGCGCGACGATCAAGTGTTGACGTTGTTTACCTACGATCTGCTTGACTACAAACAGGTACCCGACTGGCTCAACTCACGCTTCTGGGCCAATCCGGAAAACTTCGGGAAATACTGGTGGTAACGCAATGAGTACATCCATTTGCCCTTGCGGCAGCGGCACGCTGCTCGATGCCTGCTGCGGTCATTACCATGCCGGCCATCCGGCCCCCAGCGCCGAAGTCCTGATGCGTTCGCGCTACAGCGCCTATGTGCTGGGGCTGGTCGACTATCTGGTGGCCACCACCCTGCCCGCGCAACAGGCCGGCCTGGATCGCCAGTCGATCAGCGACTGGAGCGCCCAGAGCACCTGGCTGGGCCTGGAAGTGGAAGGCGCCGAGGTCTTCGGCGGCCAGCCGGAGCACGCCTTCGTCACCTTCACCGCTCGCTGGCACGACGGCAGCGGCGAACACAGCCACCGCGAACGTTCGTCATTCGTGCAGAACGCCGGCCGCTGGTACTTCATCGACCCTACGGTGCCGCTCAAGGCCGGGCGCAACGATGCGTGCCCGTGCGCCAGCGGGCAGAAGTTCAAGAAGTGCTGCGCGAGTTATTTCGGCGCTTGAGGTGCCCCCTGTAGCAGCTGCCGAAAGCTGCGTTCGGCCGTAGCAGCTGCTACAGCGAGGCAGCTGCTACAAAGGGAGAAACACGACCATGATCACCGGACGATTCGCGCTCTATCTGTTCACTTTGCTGCTTCTGTTTTCAGGAGTCGGCGGCTGCGCCTCATGGTTCAGCAACGACTTGCCAGACCCGCAAGTGCATCTGGTCAAGGTCGAGGTGGTCCGGGCCAAGTTGCTGGAGCAGAAATTCCTGCTGCATTTTCGCGTCGACAACCCCAATGACGAAGACCTGACGGTGCGCGCCCTGGAATATCGCATTCATCTGGGGGACGTCCTGCTGACCGAAGGCGAGCACGAACATTGGTTCACCGTCGGCCCCAAGCACAGTGCCTACTTCAAGGTGCCGATCCGAACCAACCTGTGGCCCAGGGTTCGGGATGTGGTGAAACTGCTGAAAAAACCCGAGCAACCGATTCCCTATCGTCTGGAAGGCACACTTGAAACCGGTTTATTCATCGCGCACTACGTGCACCTGGCGCGCAATGGCGTGATAATCGCCGCCGATTTAATTCCGGAGTGACCCCGATGACCCAGCAACCCCACGTCCATGGCCCTGACTGCAACCACGATCATGACCATCACGACCACCATGATCACGACCATGGCCATGTCCACGGCCCAAACTGCGGCCACGCCCACCAGGAACCGGTGCGCAACGCCCTGAAAGACGTCGGTCGCAACGACCCTTGCCCCTGCGGCAACGGCAAGAAATTCAAGAAGTGCCACGGGGCTTGAGGATTCGGGCGAATAACTTCTTCGCCTGTTGAATCGCCAATCCCTGTAGGAGCGAGGCTTGCCCGCGAAAAGGGCGCCACGATCAATCAGAAAAACCGCGTCATCGTTCTTCGCGGGCAAGCCTCGCTCCTACAAGTTGATCTGCACCCCAAAAGTTGGACACCAATCCTAATTTTGGGGTCAGTTCAAGGTTTCAGTCGTTCATGAGAATGCTCGCGGCGCTAACGACCGTCGCATATTCCCCATGCAGATTCCCCAGCGACATCGCATGCACTTCTTCAGCTGAATGGGCATTGCCGAAAAAGTCCGCCTTGTCGAAGGTAAAGCACGCATCCTCCACAACCCACGCCTCAAACCCCAGATTCCCAGCCGTTCGCGCCGTGGATTCCACCGAGTTGTGCGTCGCCACGCCAACGATGATCAACTGATCGATCCCCGCCTCGCGCAAACTCGCTTCCAGCCCGGTCGAGCAAAACGCATCCGGCACTTGTTTCTGTATCAGCCACTCACCGATCGATGGCTGGAAGCGCTCCTGAAACTCCACCCCCGATTGCTGCGGCCAGAACACCGAATCCACAGAGCGGGACAGGTGCTGCACATGAATCACCGGCCGCCCGGTGCGACGCCAATGCCCCAATAACTCCAGGATGCGCTCTTCGGCCTGAGGGTTGTTTCGACGGCCCAACTTGGGATGCAGGATGCCTTTTTGTTGATCGATGATGATCAGCGCCGCGTTTGTCTTAAGTTCCATGCCGACTTTTCCCATGCGAGGCCATTGAATTTGCCGCACTTCAGCATCGCCTCTTGCTACCGGCAAGCCATCAAACGCAAACAGGACGACCTGATGCCGGCGATCACCGAAAAGAAATAACCCAGCCGCCGCTTGCGCGTCCACCTCCTGCTCACTAACGTAGCGCCTTTGTCGCGTCACTACCCCCGCAGGAGCTTTGCCATGGCCTCGCCAGCCCTTACACATTTTCTTCCCCGGTTCGGCGTTGCCGCAGCAGTGGCCGGTGTTTTGAGCCTGACCGGTTGTCAGACATGGAACGCCCAGGACACCCTCCCGCCCACCTCCGGCGTGCAAGCGCTGAAGGGCCTGGCGCAAAACGTTTCGGTTCGCCGCAATGCCATGGGCATGCCGCTGATCGAGAGCAACAGCTTCCACGATGCGCTGTTCACCCTCGGCTACGTGCACGCCAGCGACCGCATCAGCCAAATGGTCACTCTGCGCCTGTTGGCCCAGGGCCGTCTGGCGGAAATGTCCGGCGCGGACCTGCTCGATGCCGACCGCTACATGCGTGCGGTCAACCTGAAGAAAAGCGCGGATGAGCTGTATAAGGCCTCGTCGCCACGCCTCAAGCGTTTCTTCGAAGTCTATGCCCGCGGGGTCAACGCCTACCTGTTCCGCTACCGCGACAAGCTGCCGGCGGACCTCGCGGCCACCGGCTACAAGCCTGAGTACTGGAAACCGGAAGATTCGGCGCTGATGTTCTGCCTGCTGAACTTCAGCCAGTCGGCGAACCTGCCGGAAGAAATTTCCTCGCTGATGCTGGCCCAGACTGTCAGCACCGACAAACTGGCGTGGCTGACCCCGTCCGCTCCCGACGAAAAACTGCCGGTGGCTGAAGCGGATAAACTTCAGGGCATCAAACTCACCGGGCAAATCCCGGGGCTGAGCGAAATCAGCAAAGCCACTGGTCAACTGTCGGATCTGAATCTGCTGAGCGCTACCTCCTCGAACAACTGGGCGATCGCCCCGCAACGCAGCCGCAGCGGTAAGAGCCTGCTGGCCAGCGACAGCCATGGACCGTTGGGCGTCCCGTCGCTGTTCAGTTACGTGCAGATTCGCGCGCCGAAATACCAGGCCTCCGGCGTAACCATTGCCGGGTTACCGATGGTGCTCGCTGGTTTCAACGGCAAAGTGGCGTGGAGCATGACCTCGGTCATGGGCGACAACCAGGACGTGTTCCTGGAAAAAATCAAACGCCAGGGCAATGGCCTTTCCTACGAAGTGGGCGGCAAATGGCAGCCGGCGATCGTGCGCAACGAAACCTATTTCGTCAAAGGCCAGCGGCCGATTCGCGAAGCGGTGTACGAAACCCGCCATGGGCCACTGCTCAACAGCGCCCAGGGCACGGCGCTGGCGAATGGTTTCGGCCTGGCCCTGCAGGCGCCGGACTTCACCGATGACAAAACCCTGGACGCCTTTTTCGACCTGTCCCGGGCGCAGAGTACCGAGAGAGCGTCGGACGCTAGCCGTGAAATCCGCGCCATCGCCCTGAATCTGGTGTTTGCCGATGCCAGCAATATCGGCTGGCAAGTCACCGGTCGCTACCCGAACCGTCGCGAAGGCGAAGGCTTGCTGCCGTCGCCGGGCTGGGAAGGTCGCTACGACTGGGACGGTTACGCCGACCCGATGCTCCATCCGTATGACCAGGACCCGGCGCAGGGCTGGCTCGGCACCGCCAACCAGCGGGTCATTCCCCATGGCTACGGCATGCAGCTGTCCAATTCCTGGGCGGCGCCGGAGCGTGGCGAACGCATGGCCGAACTGGCGGGCGTGGGCAAACACGACACCCGCAGCCTGATCGCCATGCAATACGACCAGACCACCACCTTCGCCGCCAAGCTGAAGAAGATGTTTGAAGCGCCGGGCATGGCCCAGCCACTCAAGCAGGCCATCGAAGCGTTGCCGGTGGCCGATCGCGGCAAGGCTCGCGAGGCGTATACCCGCTTGATGGCCTTCGACGGCAAACTCAGCCCGACCTCCGCCGACGCGGCGATTTACGAGCTGTTCCTGCAGGAAAGCACCAAACAGATTTTCCTCGACGAACTGGGCCCGGAAAGCAGCCCGGCGTGGAAAGCCTTTATCGCCAACGGCAAATTATCCTACGCGGCCCAGGCCGATCATCTGCTTGGGCGTGAGGACAGTCCGTTCTGGGATGACGTGCGCACCGCGCAGAAAGAAGACAAACCGGCGATCCTGGCCCGTAGCCTGGCGGCTGCGATCAGCGCGGGTGACAGCCAGTTGGGCGGCGATCACAAAGCCTGGCAGTGGGGCAAACTGCACCGCTACGAGTGGAAAAACGCCAGCGGCCAGACCGTGCGCGGTCCGCTGGCGGCCGGCGGCGATCACACTACGCTCAACACCGCCTCGTTCGCCTGGGGTCAGGACTTCAACACCACGCAGGCCCCGGCCATGCGCTTTATTGTCGACTTCGGCCAGGCCGAACCGCTGATGGGCCAGAACGCTACCGGCCAATCCGGCAACCCGGCCAGCCCGCACTATCTCGACAGCGTCGATCCATGGCTCAAGGGTCAATACATGAGCCTGCCGATGCAGCCGCAGAACTTTGACAAGGTGTATGGCAAGACGCGGTTGACGCTGACGCCTGGCAAGTAACATCAAAAGATCGCAGCCTGCGGCGGCGCCTACAGGGGATTCGCACCCATCTGTAAGCGCTGCCGCAGGCTGCGATCTTTTGTTATTAATCTCTGTGAAAATAAATAGAACTTCTCGTTTCGGGCAAACCTCCTAGCTAATAGGCCTCTCCATTCTGGTAACAATATGGACCTTGTTATCGCACGTCCTGAAGGTTTGTACTGCCCGCCCGGGGATTTCTATATCGACCCGTGGCGCCCCGTCGAGCGCTCAATCATCACCCACGCTCATAGCGACCATGCTCGCCGTGGCAACCAACACTATCTGGCGGCGGCACCGGGTGCGGGCATTCTGCGCGCGCAGCTGGGCCAGGACATCAACCTGCAAACGCTGCCCTATGGCGAGCCATTGCTGCACCATGGCGTAAAACTGAGTTTTCACCCCGCAGGCCACATGCTCGGCTCAGCCCAGGTGCGGCTGGAATGCGGCGGTGAGGTTTGGGTCGCCTCCGGTGATTACAAAACAGAGCCCGACGGCACCTGTGCACCGTTCGAACCGGTGCGCTGTCACACCTTCATCACAGAATCGACGTACGGCCTGCCAATTTACCGTTGGCAACCCCAGGCGCAGATCCTTGCCGAGATCAATCAGTGGTGGCAGTCCAACGCCGCAGTCGATAAAACCAGCGTGCTGCTCTGTCATGCTTTCGGCAAGGCTCAGCGGATTCTTCATGGCCTCGATGCCGGCCTGGGCCCCATCCTGGTGCATGGTGCGGTTGAGCCGATCAATCAGTTTTATCGTCAGAGCGGCATTCATTTACCGCCAACGATTTATGCCAGCGAAGTAAAAAAGCAGGACCCGATGATGCGCAAAGCTCTGGTCCTCGCGCCGCCTGCAACGGGTACCGGCAATTGGGTACGGCGCTTCGGCGACTACAGCGATGGCCTCGCCAGCGGCTGGATGCGTTTGCGCGGCACGCAGCGGCGGCATGGCGTGGATCGTGGTTTCGTGTTGTCCGATCACGCCGATTGGCCCGGCCTGCTCTGGACCATCGAACAGTCCGGGGCCGAACGGGTGAAGGTCACCCATGGATCGATCGGAGTGCTGGTACGGCATCTGCGCGAACAGGGCCTCGATGCCATGGGGTTGCGCACCGAATACGGCGACGATGAGAACAATGCAGCCTTCGAACCCGAGAGCGCCGAGGTGCAGGCATGAAAGCCTTCGCCGAGCTGTATGCCGAACTCGATGCCACCACCTCAAGCGACGCCAAACTGGCGGCGATGCAGCATTACTTCGCCCAGGCCACGCCCGAAGATGCCGCCTGGGCGGTGTATTTGCTGGCCGGCGGGCGGCTTCGGCAATGGGTGCCGGTACGGGTGCTGCGCGACATGGCAATCGCGTGTTCCGGGCTCTCGCCCTGGTTGTTCGAGGAAAGCTACCAGGCGGTGGGTGATCTGGCGGAAACCATTTCGCTGGTGCTGCCCGAAACGCCTCACACGTCTACCGACAGACTGACGGTGTGGATTGAGGACAAACTGTTGCCACTGCGCAGCGCGCCCCCGCGGGTCCTCGCTGAACGCCTGCCCGCGCTGTGGGCGCAACTGGATCGCCAGGGCCTGATGCTGTGCATCAAACTGATCACCGGCAGTTTCCGTGTCGGTGTCTCCAAATCGCTGGTCACCCGCGCCGTGGCAGCAATGGCCGGGCTCGACGGCAAACGCGTGGCCCAGCGACTGGTGGGTTACACCGACCCGTCGCACCGCCCGAATGCCGCCAGTTACCTGAAGCTGATTGCCCCCGAAGCACCCGATGAACACGACCAACGGGGTGGCCAACCCTACCCGTTCTTCCTTGCCCATGCGTTGTCGCAACCGGTTGAGCAGTTCGAAGCGCTGCTCGGCCCGGCCAGCCAATGGCAAGTGGAGTGGAAATGGGACGGCATCCGCGCCCAAGTGGTCAAGCGCGATGGGCGCTTGTGGGTCTGGTCGCGAGGCGAAGAACTGGTGACCGAACGGTTCCCCGAACTGGGCAGCCTGATTCACGACTTGCCCGACGGCACGGTGATCGACGGTGAAATCGTCGCCTGGAAAACCGCGCCCTCGGGCTCTGGGAACGCTTGCGAGCGGCAATCGCCTGCGTCGCTGGCGGTGCAGCCTTTCGCCCTGCTGCAAAAACGCAGCAGCCGTCACACGCTGGACAAGAAAATCCTCGATGAGGTGCCCGTGGTCATTCAGGCCTTTGACCTGCTCGAATGGCAGGGCCAGGATTTGCGCAACCAGACTCAGGCCATGCGCCGCACTCAGTTGGAACACCTCATCACCACCTGCGCAAACCCGGTGTTACTTGCCTCGCCCATGTTGATCGGCGAAGACTGGTTCGACCTCGCCCGCCAACGGGAAGCCTCTCGCAAACTGAAGGTCGAAGGCATGATGCTCAAGGCCCGCGATGCGCAGTATGGCGTCGGGCGGAACAAAGAAACGGGTGTGTGGTGGAAATGGAAAGTCGACCCGTTCAGTGTCGATGCGGTGCTGATCCATGCGCAGCAGGGTCATGGCCGCCAGGCCAGTCTCTACACTGATTACACTTTCGCCGTTTGGGACGGCCCACCCTGTGCCTGCGAGCGGACACTGGTGCCTTTCGCCAAGGCCTACTCCGGGTTGACCAACGAAGAAATCCGCCAGATCGACAGCCTCGTGCGCAAGACCACGGTGGAAAAGTCCGGATCTGTGATCCGTGTGAAACCAAGCCTGGTGTTTGAGCTGGGATTCGAGAGCATTGCCCCGTCGAAACGGCACCCGAGCGGGATTGCAGTGCGGTTTCCCCGGATATTGCGTTGGCGGCAGGACAAGTCGGTGGAAGAAGCTGACAGCCTGGCGACGTTGCGGGATTTACTGGCTTGACCCGACTCTTGTGGCCCTGCCTTTGTAGCAGCTGGCGAAGCCTGCGTTCGGCGGCGCAGCCGTCGTGCATCCAGCTGATGCGGTCCGCCTGACGCACCGCAAGTTCTGATTTTGCGACTGCTGCCCAGCCGAACGCAGCCTCGCAGGCTCGACAGCTGCTACACAAATAGCATCAAGATTTAATGGGTATCAGCTTCCCTGTGCACCATCCAGACGCAAGAATCTGGCAGCGCCCGTTTTCGTGCACAAATCGCGCTTTGCCATTTCCTGTGTCACCTTTTAAAACGCTTGTTCGGGACTCTGGTTCGGAAATTGCTACTTTTAATAGGTCTTACGCTTTTCAGTAACAGTACTTCTGCGCCACAAGCGCTCATATTGGTTCTTAGGGATTGAATAATGAAAAAAGCATTGCTGACCCTTTCTGCACTGGCGTTGTGCATGGCTGCCGGCTCCGCGCTGGCAAAGGAATACAAAGAATTGCGTTTTGGTGTTGACCCTTCCTATGCGCCGTTCGAATCCAAGGCAGCCGACGGCAGCCTGGTGGGCTTCGACATCGACCTGGGCAATGCAATCTGCGCCGAGCTGAAGGTCAAGTGCAAATGGGTCGAAAGCGATTTCGACGGCATGATTCCAGGCCTCAAGGCCAATAAATTCGACGGTGTGATCTCTTCGATGACCGTCACGCCGGCTCGCGAAAAAGTCATCGACTTCTCCAGTGAGCTGTTCTCCGGCCCTACCGCCTACGTGTTCAAGAAGGGCTCCGGCCTCACCACTGACGTCGCCACGCTGAAGGGTAAAACCGTCGGTTACGAGCAAGGCACCATTCAGGAAGCCTATGCCAAAGCCGTGCTGGACAAGGCCGGCGTGAAAACCCAGGCCTACGCCAACCAGGATCAGGTGTATTCCGACCTGACTTCCGGTCGTCTCGACGCCGCGATCCAGGACATGCTGCAAGCCGAACTGGGCTTCCTGAAGTCGCCAAAAGGCGCCGATTACGAAGTCAGCAAGCCTGTCGACAGCGAATTGCTGCCAGCCAAAACTGCTGTCGGTATCTCGAAAGGTAACAAAGACCTCAAGGCACTTCTGGACAAAGGTATCAAAGCGTTACACGACGATGGCACCTACGCCACCATTCAGAAGAAACACTTTGGCGATCTGAATCTGTACAGCGGCAAGTAATGCCCGGCGCCCATCTCGCGATGGGCGCTTTTTTCACCCGATCAGGTTGCTGATTTATGTTTGAAAACCTATTACAAAACCTGGGGCTCTCAGCCTTCAGCCTTCAGGGCTTCGGTCCGTTGCTGTTGGAAGGCACTTGGATGACCATCAAATTATCGGTGTTGTCGCTGTTGGTGGCCGTGTTGCTCGGCCTGCTGGGCGCCAGTGCCAAGCTGTCAAAAGTCAAACTGCTGCGCGTGCCGGCGCAGATCTACACCACGCTGATTCGCGGGGTACCAGACCTGGTGCTGATGCTGCTGATCTTCTACAGCCTGCAAACCTGGCTGACCTCGTTAACCGACCTCATGGAATGGGAATACATCGAGATCAACCCGTTCAGCGCCGGGGTCATCACCCTGGGCTTCATTTATGGCGCGTACTTCACCGAAACGTTCCGCGGGGCGATCCTCGCCGTGCCACGGGGCCAGGTCGAAGCCGCCACCGCCTATGGCCTCAAACGTGGCCAGCGTTTCCGTTTCGTGGTGTTCCCGCAAATGATGCGCTTCGCCCTGCCGGGCATCGGCAACAACTGGATGGTGATGCTCAAGGCCACCGCGCTGGTCTCGATCATCGGCTTGGCCGACCTGGTCAAGGCGGCGCAGGACGCCGGTAAAAGCACCTATCAACTGTTCTATTTCCTGGTGCTGGCCGCATTGATCTACTTGCTGATCACCAGTGCCTCCAACGTCGTCCTGCGCTGGCTCGAACGCCGCTACGCCGCCGGTGCCCGGGAGGCCGTACGATGATCGAACTCTTGCAGGAATACTGGAAACCCTTCCTTTATACCGACGGCTACAACATCACCGGCCTGGCCATGACCATGTGGCTGCTCAGTGCGTCGATCTTCATCGGCTTTCTGGTGTCGATCCCGCTGTCCATCGCCCGGGTTTCCCCCAAGCTCTACCTGCGCTGGCCGGTGCAGTTCTACACCTATCTGTTTCGGGGTACGCCGCTCTATATTCAGCTGCTGATCTGTTACACCGGCATCTACAGTCTGGCGGCCGTGCGCGCGCAGCCCGTCCTTGATGCGTTCTTTCGCGATGCGATGAACTGCACGATCCTGGCTTTTGCCCTGAACACCTGTGCCTACACCACGGAAATCTTCGCCGGGGCGATTCGCAGCATGAACCACGGTGAAGTCGAAGCGGCCAAAGCCTACGGGCTGACCGGCTGGAAGCTGTACACCTACGTGATCATGCCGTCGGCGCTGCGTCGCTCGCTGCCTTACTACAGCAACGAAGTGATCCTGATGCTGCACTCGACCACCGTGGCGTTCACCGCGACCATCCCGGATGTCCTGAAAGTCGCGCGCGACGCCAACTCGGCGACCTTCCTGACCTTCCAGTCGTTCGGCATCGCCGCGCTGATCTACCTGACCGTTACCTTTGCGCTGGTCGGCCTGTTCCGCCTCGCCGAACGCCGATGGCTGGCCTTCCTCGGGCCGACTCACTAGGACAATTCGTACATGCGCCACCAGATTCATGACCTGCTGGCCCCACTGCCGGGGACCGTGCGACAGATCCACAGCTTTCACTTCGGCCCCCAGGCGGCCAAAGGCAAGATCTACATCCAGTCCTCCCTGCACGCCGATGAACTGCCCGGCATGCTGGTGGCCTGGCACCTCAAACAGCGTCTGGCGGAGCTGGAAGCCGCCGGCCGGCTGCGCAGCGAAATCGTGCTGGTGCCCGTGGCCAACCCGGTCGGCCTGGAACAAGTGTTGATGGACGTTCCATTGGGCCGTTACGAGCTGGAAAGCGGGCAGAACTTCAATCGCTGGTTCGTCGACTTGAGTGAAGAAGTCGGCAACGAGATCGAAGGCTTGCTGGGCGACAATCCACAACGCAACCTCGAACTGATCCGCAGCAGCCTGCGCGACGTATTGGCGCGCCATACCGCCAGCACGCAACTGCAATCCCAACGCCTGACCCTGCAACGACTGGCTTGCGATGCGGACATGGTGCTGGACCTGCATTGCGATTTCGAAGCCGTGGCACACCTCTACACCACGCCCGAAGCCTGGCCTCAGGTCGAGCCGCTGGCGCGTTACATCGGTGCCGAAGCCAGCCTGTTGGCCACCGACTCTGGTGGCCAGTCATTCGATGAATGCTTCACCCTGCTCTGGTGGCAGTTGAAAGAACGCTTCGGCGAGCATTTCGATATTCCGCTGGGCAGCTTTTCGGTCACCGTCGAATTGCGCGGTCAGGGCGACGTTAATCACCCGTTGGCCAGCCTCGACTGCCAAGCGCTTATCGATTATCTGATTCACTTCGGCGCGATTGCCGGTGAGCCGGCGCCCTTACCGGAACTGCCCTACCCGGCCACGCCGCTGGCCGGCGTCGAACCGGTCGCGACACCCGTGGGCGGACTGCTGGTGTTTACGGTCCTGCCCGGGGAATACCTGGAGGCCGGGCAGCTGATCGCCGAAGTCATCGACCCGATCAATGATCGCGTCACCCCTGTTCATTGCACCGTCGCCGGGCTGATGTACGCCCGTTCGCTGCGGCGCATGGCCACTGCCGGCATGGTAATCGCCCACGTCGCGGGCACCGAAGCCTATCGCAGCGGCTATCTACTTTCGCCTTGAGGATGCATGCCCCATGTACAAACTGACCATCGAAGGCCTGCATAAAAGCTATGGCGATCATCAGGTGCTCAAAGGCGTTTCGCTCAAGGCCAAAACCGGCGACGTTATCAGCCTGATCGGCGCCAGCGGCTCGGGCAAAAGCACCTTTTTGCGCTGCATCAACTTTCTAGAGCAACCCAACGACGGCACCATGAGCATGGACGGCCGGAACATCCGCATGGCCAAGGACCGTCACGGCATCCATGTGGCCGACCCCGATGAGCTGCAACGGATCCGCACCCGCCTGGCCATGGTGTTCCAGCACTTCAACCTGTGGAGCCACATGACGGTGCTGGAAAACATCACCATGGCCCCGCGGCGGGTGCTCGGTTGCACCAAGGCAGAAGCCGAGGACCGCGCCCGACGTTACCTCGACAAGGTTGGCCTGGCGCCGCGTGTGGCGGATCAGTACCCGGCGTTCCTGTCGGGCGGTCAGCAACAACGGGTGGCCATTGCCCGTGCGCTGGCCATGGAACCTGAAGTCATGCTGTTCGACGAACCAACCTCAGCACTCGACCCGGAACTGGTGGGCGAAGTGCTCAAGGTAATTCAGGGCCTGGCCGAGGAAGGCCGGACCATGATCATGGTCACCCATGAAATGAGCTTCGCCCGCAAAGTGTCGAGCCAGGTGCTGTTCCTGCATCAGGGGCTGGTGGAAGAAGAAGGCGCGCCGGAAGACGTGCTGGGCAATCCGAAGAGTGAGCGGTTGAAGCAGTTCTTGAGCGGCAACCTCAAGTAAAACGCCACCTTCCCGTGGGAGCGAGCGATGCTCGCGCCCACAAAAGCGGGTATCAGACCACAGGTGCGGGAGGTGGCTCATCCGGCAGGGTGGGCTCTCCGGGTTCTGTCGGATCTTCATTGGGGGTGTCGGGATCAGGCTGATGGGGGATGCCCCCTGCCATGCTGACTGGCGGATGCGCCAACAAGGACCAGGCCAGCACACCAACCTGATTGGGCTCGAGCCTTGCCAGTTCGGCACTTATTCGCGGATCGATCTTCATGAAGCACTCCTGAGCGATGGCCCGATCCGCCTTGCGCGAATCGGAGCGGTACACCCCATAGAGTGTACGCCCGCCCAGGAATTCCAACGGTTTGTCAGACGGTTGACTCAGGTACGCGGCAAGGTCACGCCACGCTGCCCCTGATACTTGCCGCCACGGTCCTTGTAGGACACTTCACATTCCTCGTCGGACTCGAGGAACAGCATCTGCGCCACGCCTTCGTTGGCGTAGATCTTCGCCGGCAGGTTGGTGGTGTTCGAGAACTCCAGGGTCACATGGCCTTCCCACTCGGGCTCGAGCGGAGTCACGTTGACGATGATGCCGCAGCGGGCGTAGGTGCTCTTGCCCAGACAGATGGTCAATACGTTGCGCGGAATGCGGAAGTATTCGACGGTACTGGCCAGGGCGAAAGAGTTTGGTGGGATGATGCACACGTCGCTGTGGATGTCGACGAAGCTGCCAGCGTCGAAGTTTTTCGGATCGACGATGGCCGAATTGATGTTGGTGAACACCTTGAAATGATTGGTGCAACGCACATCGTAGCCGTAGCTCGACACACCATAGGAGATCACACGACTGTCGTCACTGCCGCGCACCTGACGTTCCACGAAAGGCTCGATCATGCCGTGCTCTTGCGCCATGCGGCGAATCCACTTGTCCGATTTGATGCTCATGGCGGGTGTCCTGAATAGCGAGGCGGAAAAATTCTGTCCGGCATCTTACCGGGCAGGCGCTCCGGGTTCAAAGTCTGGGAGACAATTCTCGCCGTTCCCCCGTGAATTCCGGGGCCTCACCGCCATGTTATTAACCGTCAGTCATTAAAAAAGAGAAACCTTCGCAAGAACCATTGGCACGTTCCGGAAAAAGGGTTAAGGTGGCGCCACTGTGCTGCTTGTGTCACTGAGAATCTCTACACGATATGTTGAATTTCGATCCAACCATCTACAAGAATTTTTCCTGCTCTTTGCACTCAGTCTCGGCCAGGGTTCTTCCTGAGTCGCAGTTATCTTTGTTCAAGGAGTTACACCATGTCTAATCGCCAAACCGGTACCGTTAAGTGGTTCAACGATGAAAAAGGCTTCGGCTTCATCACTCCACAATCCGGTGACGACCTGTTCGTTCACTTCAAAGCTATCCAATCCGACGGCTTCAAAAGCCTGAAAGAAGGCCAACAGGTTTCTTTCATCGCTACCCGCGGTCAGAAAGGCATGCAAGCTGAAGAAGTTCAAGTTATCTAACTTGTACTTGCTTTAGTAAAAGGCCCCGCCCTTAAAAGCGGGGCTTTTTTGTGCCTGTGTGTTTTGTGAGGCAACAAAAAATCGCACCCTTCGGCGGCACCCACAAGTGTGGAGCTGCCGAAGACTGCGATCTTTTGATCTTCCAGCGTGTTACCAGGCCACGCCAAACCCTGCGGTATATCGGGTCTTGCTCAGGTCAGCCTCATCGCTGCCGCTGATAATGTCTCTCTCAGCCTTCAGATTCAGCGATGCCCAATCAGTGACTTTGTAGCGCAGACCGACCTCGGCATCGAGGGCGTAATCCGCGACACCCGACAAAGGCTTACCCACCTCACCCTTGGTGAAGAACTCAACCTTCTTGCCGACCAGATAACGGTTGTAGTCCCACTTCATCGCCAAGGAATAGAAATTTTCCTTGCGGCCATTGGAATACTCATAGTCGGTGTTATTCAAGAGCGACCCTAGGGAGAAGGCGCCCAGTTCGTCATCCCAGAACTGATAACCGGGGCCGGTACCGATGGTGCGCTGCCGGGACAGCTCTTCGACCTTGTCGCGCTTGTAATTCAAACGACCTTGCCAGAACCACTTATCGGTAAGGAATCGGTCCAGAGAATACTCGGCACGCCAGTTATCAGTGGTAACGACGCTATCCTGGAACTCGCGGTTGTACTCACCTTCCGCCGTATGACGCCACCGACCATGACGCGCGCTGGTTTTGAAGCCGACATCATAATCATCGGTATCTTTTTCGGCCCGCCGATAATCCAGGGCCATGTCGACATTACCCTTCCACACCAAATCCTCGACCACCGGCTTGGGCTTGAGCATCTGCTGAATGCTGGCCAACTCCACAGTCTTGGGGCCATCGCCGTTGGCCAGGATGACCTTGCCGTCCTCCGCCGCATGCAGCGACTTGGCCTTCTCGCCAGTGTAAGCATCCTGTTTGACCAACATTTGCTGATCGCTTTCCAGGGTTTTGACCTCTTTCCAGTCAATCGGAACCGCACCGGCATACGGGGTCTGGATCAACAGCTTGCCGCCATCGAAGAGCGTAATCTTGCCGCTCAGCTTGTCACCGTTCTTCAACCAGACCGTATCGGCGAGCAAGGGAGTGGATGCACTGACGACAGCGAGGCACAGTAAGGTTCTGGGCAACATAAGCGAATCAAAAGCTCAACTTTGCGAAAAAAAATCGGCATTATTCTTGGAAATAAGGCCCTGGCAAGGACTGACCCGGCTATTTCTATTGAGTTCATTTCTCAACTGACAATCCAGGATTTACCCTACAGACGGTCAATGCGTATTTTTTTCAGGAACCCGGACGTGACCGACTCAACCGCTGAAACCGAAAGCGCAGCGCAAATCCGACGCACGGCGCTCTACCTGACCCTGGCACAAGTGCCCGAGGGCAAAGTCGTGAGTTACGGTCAGCTCGCCGAACTGGCGGGACTGGGTCGCGCCGCCCGCTGGGTCGGGCGAACATTGAGCCAACTGCCCGGTGACACTAAATTGCCCTGGCATCGCGTGCTGGGTGCCGGCGGTCGGATCAGCCTGCCTGCAGGCAGCCCTTCAGGGGATGAACAGCGGGCCCGATTGCGCATGGAAGGCATCAGTGTTCTGAACAATCGTGTTGATATTCAGCGCCATGGCTGGCGCCCGGTAGAGCACAGCGGTTAGAGTGCGCGCTTTGTTTCCGTAATTCTTGAGGCAGACTCCAGCCCATGCCCCGTAAAACCTGGCGCGCCGCGCTCGCCGCCTATGCCAGCCCCTCGACGCTCGTGCTGTTGCTGCTTGGTTTCGCCGCCGGCCTGCCCTACATGCTGGTGTTTTCGACGCTTTCAGTCTGGCTGCGCGAGGCCGGTGTTGCCCGCGAAACCATCGGCTATGCAAGCCTGATCGGCCTGGCCTACGCCTTTAAATGGGTCTGGTCCCCGCTGCTCGACCAGTGGCGCCTACCCCTGCTCGGCAAGCTGGGCCGACGACGCTCCTGGCTGGTGCTGGCCCAGGCACTGGTGATCCTCGGCCTGATCGGCATGGGTTTCTGCGACCCGCAAAAACACCTGTCCTGGCTGATCGCCATCGCTGTGGTAGTCGCCTTTGCTTCGGCAACGCAAGACATTGCCATCGACGCCTATCGCCTGGAAATCGTCGACGATACCCGCCAGGCTGCACTGGCGGCCAGCTACATGGCCGGTTATCGGGTCGCGGCCCTGCTGGCAACGGCGGGCGCGCTGTTTTTTGCCGAAGGCTTCGGCTCCACCGGTTTCAACTACAAACATGCGGCGTGGACTGGCACCTATCTGCTGTTCGGCATCTTGATGATCCCGGCGCTGCTGACCTCCTTCTTCATGCGCGAACCGCCGGTGCCACTGCGCACTCAGCTTCAGGCCGGACGCTACAGCTTCGTGCACCAGCTGGCGTCGGTGTTCGTGCTGATCGTACTGCTGGTGTCCGTACCGGCCATGTTCACCCAGTTCTACAACACCGACTTCGCCAGCGTGCTATTCAACGGCGTCAGCCTGCTCGACCTGTTGCTCGAAGACCGCGCATTCCTGCGGGCAATCCTCTATACCACGCTCACCGCCCTGTGCTTGTCGGCCATGGGCCGCCGTGGCCTGGCGCCGGTGCTGACGCCGGTCAACGACTTCATTCTGCGTTACCGCTGGCAAGCCCTGCTGCTGCTTGGGCTGATCGCCACCTACCGGATGTCCGATACGGTCATGGGCGTGATGGCCAACGTGTTCTACATCGACCAAGGGTTCACCAAGGATCAGATTGCCAGTGTCAGCAAGATTTTCGGCCTGATCATGACATTGGTCGGCGCCGGTATGGGCGGCCTGCTCATCGTGCGCTTCGGCATTCTGCCCATTCTGTTCATCGGCGGTGCCGCATCGGCGGCCACTAACCTGCTGTTCCTGATGCTCACGGACATGGGCGCCAATCTGCGGATGCTGATCGTCACCATTTCCCTGGACAACTTCAGCTCGGGCCTGGCGACTTCGGCGTTCGTCGCTTACCTGTCGAGCCTGACCAACCTCAAATTCTCCGCGACCCAGTACGCCCTGCTCAGCTCGATCATGCTCTTGTTGCCTCGCCTGATCGGCGGCTATTCAGGGGTCATGGTGGAAAAATTCGGCTACCACAACTTCTTCCTGATCACTGCCCTGCTGGGCGTTCCGACGCTGCTGTTGATCGCCTTGCACTGGTTCCAGGAAAACCGCCGTGCCGGTCCGACCCCGACACCTGAACCGGCTCAGACCCCGGTCACGGAAGAATCGCAGCCTCTTTGATACAGGACGCAGAGGGCGAGCAGATTCTCGCCCTCCAGCCACACAGCCGGCCGCACGCCTGTACGCCAGCAGATCTCGCCCGTACAATGCCCCATTACTTCTCGTTATCAGCAACCGACAACGGCCAACCATGCGCACCAGTCAATTTTTGCTCGCCACACAGAAAGAAACGCCTTCCGACGCGGTCGTCATCAGCCATCAGCTGATGCTGCGCGCCGGCATGATCCGCAAACTCGCCTCGGGCCTGTACACCTGGCTGCCGATGGGCTTGCGAGTGATGCGCAAGGTCGAAGCCATCGTGCGTGAAGAAATGAACGCCGCCGGTTCTCTCGAAGTGTTGATGCCGAGCACTCAACCGGCTGAGCTGTGGCAGGAATCGGGTCGCTGGGAAGAATACGGCCCTGAATTGCTGCGTTTCAAGGATCGCCACGGTCGCGACTTCTGCGCCGGCCCGACTCACGAAGAGGTCATCACCGACCTGATGCGCAACGAGTTGAGCAGCTACAAACAGCTGCCGATCAACCTGTATCAGATCCAGACCAAGTTCCGTGACGAAATCCGCCCACGCTTCGGTTTGATGCGTGGCCGCGAATTCATCATGAAGGACGCCTATTCGTTCCACGCCGACCAGGCATCGCTGCAGGTCACCTACGACCGCATGCACCAGGCGTACTGCAACGTGTTCACCCGCCTGGGCCTGAAATTCCGTCCGGTTGAAGCCGACAACGGCTCCATCGGTGGCGCCGGTTCCCACGAGTTCCACGTACTGGCCGAGTCCGGCGAAGACGACATCGTCTTCAGCAACGGTTCCGACTACGCCGCGAACATCGAGAAAGCCGAAGCCGTACCGCGGGAAACCTCTCGTCCACTGCCTGCCGAAGAGCTGCGTCTGGTCGACACGCCGAACGCCAAGACCATTGCGCAACTGGTCGAAGGCTTCAACCTGCCGATCGAAAAAACCATCAAGACCCTGGTGGTGCACGCTGAAGAGAAAGGCAAGCTGATTGCCCTGATCATCCGTGGCGACCACGAACTGAACGAAATCAAGGCCGCCAACCAGCCTGGCGTTGCCAGCCCACTGGTCATGGCTTCCGAGGCCGAACTGCGCGACGCCATTGGCGCCGGCGCCGGTTCCCTCGGCCCGCTGAACCTGCCGCTGCCGATCATCATCGACCGTTCCGTCGAGCTGATGAGCGACTTCGGCATCGGTGCCAACATCGACGACAAGCACTACTTCGGCGTGAACTGGGAGCGCGATCTGCCGGTTCCGACCGTTGCCGACCTGCGCAACGTTGTCTCCGGCGACCCAAGCCCTGACGGCAAAGGCACGTTGGAAATCAAGCGCGGCATCGAAGTCGGGCACATCTTCCAGCTGGGCAACAAGTACAGCAAAGCGATGAAGTGCGAAGTGCTGGGCGAGAACGGCAAACCGGTCACCCTGGAAATGGGCTGCTACGGCATTGGTGTATCCCGCGTAGTAGCTGCCGCCATCGAACAGAACAACGACGAGAACGGGATCATCTGGAGCGACGCTCTGGCCCCGTTCCAGATTGCTCTGGTACCGCTGCGCTACGAAACCGAACAGGTTCGCGAAGCCACCGACAAGCTCTACGCAGAACTGACTGCCGCCGGCTTCGACGTGCTGCTGGACGACCGCGACAAGAAAACCAGCCCGGGCATCAAGTTCGCGGACATGGAGCTGATCGGCATTCCACACCGGATCGTGGTCAGTGACCGCGGCCTCGCCGACGGCAATCTGGAATACAAGAGCCGTACCGAAGCCGAGGCGCAAGCGCTGCCGGTTGCTGACGTGCTGTCTTTCCTCCAGGCCCGTATCCGCCGCTGACACCAGATAGAGACGTCATGTTCAAGCGAAACACCTTAGGCCTCGGTGGTGCCGCCCTGTGCGGCACCCTGCTGGTCAGCGGCTGTGCCAATCACATGTCACAACGCAGCGAGCACGAGGAGCGGGTCGAGCGTAAGTTGCTCGATCACAGCCTGCAGATCGATGTCGGCGAGCCCAAAGTGCTGGAGCTGCCGCAACGCCGGGTGAAAATCCACGAGCAGAAGACCTTCGAAGTCACCGAGTTCGAAGTCACACGCCACTATGACCGCTACACGCCTTACCAACCCTGGAGGGAGATCTATGAGATCCCGCTGGGGGCGGTGGCCGTAGTGGCCGGCATCGGTGCGAACGTGGTCAACGTGTTCGCCCTCGGTAATCTGCCGGACAGCGTGACGAAGGATTGGCTCAGCTATGGTTTTGCCGGGCTCAACCCGTTCATGAACGTGCAGTCTCACGGTCGCGCGCAGCAGAACCTGGCGGGCATCGACGAAGTCCAGCGTGACAAGCGCACGGAATACTCGAGTCTGCCCTGGAGCGAGCGTCCGGTGCAGGTCAAGGCCGGCAAGGACACGTTCGAGCTGAGCACCGACCGCAACGGTGTGTTGCGCCTGAACCTGCTGGACAGCCCGTTCGCCGAACATGACCTCAATCATCTGGGCAAGCTGCAGATCAGTGTCGAGGACAACAAGGACGATGTGCACACCGACTCGTCACTGGCGATCAGTAACAACTTGCGCGGCAAGCTGCTCGAAGCCCATGGGCTGATTTACGACGATCTCGAAGACGACGAGGTGAGCCAGTGGGTGCACCGGGTCAAGCGCCTGTCGGAACTGGGCCTGGAAGAAGAAGCCAGCGAATTGGAACAGAGCCTGATCGAACTGACCCGCAACGATCCCGAGTTGCAGGCTGAGTTTCTCAAGTCACTGACCAAGGATGCCGGGCGACTGGTGGCGGATCCGGGGCCGAATTAAGGCCTATTAAAAGATCGCAGCCTTCGACGGCTCCTACATTGGATGGAGTACACCCTGTAGGAGCTGCCGAAGGCTGCGATCTTTTGATTTTAAAATCTCACCGCTCAAACAACTCCAACTGTTCGAACCCGCCCCGCAAATCCTCCAGCCTCACCCCAATCCCCAACAACCGCACCGGTTTCCCGCCGCGATTGAAGGCCTGGGTCAACAACAGCTGATAACTCCCCAGATCCCGCCCTGCCCCGGCCTGCTCCAACGTAGTCTGGGTAAAATCGTGGAATTTCACTTTGACGAACGGTTTGCCCGGGCGATAGCTGCTGTCGATCCGCGCCATTCGGCCATTCAGGGACTCCAGCAGCTCCGGCAATTTATCCAGACAACTCACCAGATCCGGCAGGTCCACGTCATAGGTGTTTTCAACGCTGATCGACTGCCGACGACTGTCGTTGTGCACCAACCGCTCATCGATCCCACGGGCCAGGCTCCAGAGTCGCTCGCCGAAGCTGCCGAATTCACGCACCAGCGCCAATTTGTTCCACTCGCGTAATTGCGCGCAATCGATGATGCCGAGCTTGCCCAGTTTGTCAGCGGTCACTTTGCCAACACCATGCAGTTTGCTCACCGGCAAGCCGCTGACAAAGTCGTCCACCTGATCAGGCGTGATCACAAATAGGCCATTGGGCTTCTTCCAGTCGCTGGCGATCTTGGCAAGAAACTTGTTCGGCGCCACACCGGCCGACACGGTGATGTGCAACTGATTGGACACCCGGCGACGAATATCCTGGGCGATTCGCGTGGCGCTGCCACCAAAATGCGCACTCTCCGACACGTCGAGGTAAGCCTCGTCCAGGGAAAGCGGCTCGATCAGGTCGGTATAATCGCGAAAGATCGTATGTATTTCCTTCGACGCTTCTCTATAGGCCTCCATGCGCGGCTTGACGATGGTCAGGTCCGGACACAGTTTCAAGGCATGTCCGGAAGACATGGCCGAGCGCACGCCATACGCCCGCGCTTCATAGTTACAGGTAGCAATCACCCCACGCCGATCCGCCGAGCCGCCCACCGCCAAAGGCTTACCGGCCAGGCGCGGGTCGTCACGCATCTCGATGGCGGCATAGAAGCAATCACAATCGACGTGGATGATTTTTCGCTGCGTCATATAAAAGCGGTGTTCATGGCGAAGAAATGAAGTATCGGCGTGTCGTACCGGCAGTATCTCACTGACACCTGTATATAGCACCAGTAGTCTGAATCTTCTTTTCAAGCGGTAGGAAAAGTACCGGAGGAATTTATTTTCTCAATCGAAAGCCACCTACCGATAGAGCCAAAAGCCTTGCCCTGCCTGCGTTTCAGCCCGATCCACACCCTCTGTTTTCACCTAAGCGATTGAACAGGAACAGATTTTACCGAGATTGAAGGTTGACAGCCCGGCGATCCTCTGTAGAATGCCGACACACAGACGCGGGATGGAGCAGTCTGGTAGCTCGTCGGGCTCATAACCCGAAGGTCGTCGGTTCAAATCCGGCTCCCGCAACCAAACATCGAAAAAGGCCACTCGAAAGAGTGGCCTTTTTTGTGCGTGCCTGTTTTATAAAAAATCAGCGTTTCATGCTTTACCGAGCAGAAACGAGAAATCCTTCTGATTCCGAAACTTAGCGTTCCTCGGCGACCGTTCAGCGCTGATTCTGGTTTATTTGACCCATACTTGGATTAACGGTTGACACTACGGCGTTCGCCTGTAGAATGCCGCCACACAGACGCGGGATGGAGCAGTCTGGTAGCTCGTCGGGCTCATAACCCGAAGGTCGTCGGTTCAAATCCGGCTCC